>CAYJPX010000006.1:341-60143 GCA_964372195.1 uncultured Phycisphaeraceae bacterium | reverse complement strand
GGCGAAGAAGGCGTTCATCGTCAACCGCATCGGCGACTTCGGGCTGCTGATGGGGGTGTTCCTGACCTTCGTGAAGTTCGGGACGCTGAGCTACGGCGAGCTGTGGCCCATGGTCCAGCCGTACATCGAGCTGGTGCAGTCCGGGCACGCGGCGGAGGTGCCCTTCACGGTGGGGCTGATCCCGGTGCTGCTGATGGTGGGGGCGTTCGGCAAGAGCGCTCAGTTGCCGTTGTTTGTGTGGCTGCCCGACGCGATGGAGGGCCCGACGCCGGTCAGCGCGCTGATCCACGCGGCGACGATGGTGACGGCGGGGGTGTACCTGATCGCCCGCATGTACCCGGTCTTCCTGGTCAGCGAGTACGCCCTGCCGATCGTGGCGTGGGTGGGGGCGTTGACGGCCCTGGTCAGCGCGACCATCGGCATGGCCCAGTTCGATATCAAGCGGATCATGGCCTACTCGACGGTGTCGCAGTTGGGCTACATGTTCTGCGGCCTGGCGGTGCTCAGTAGCGCCGGCGGGGCGTTCCATGTGTTCACGCACGCGTTCTTCAAGGCGACGCTCTTCCTCTGCTGCGGGGCGGTGATGCACGGGTTCGCCGGGCAGCTCGACCTGCGCAAGCTCAGCGGCGTGGCGTTCATGAAGGGCTGGGGGATCGTCGGGATCGCGATGCTGGTGGGGTGCCTGAACCTCGCCGGGTTCCCGTTCACGGCGGGGTTCTTCAGCAAGGACATGATCATCGCCGAGAGCTTTGTGACCGCCGGGCCGGGGTACGCGGCGGTGGGGTGGATCCTGCTGCTGACGGCGGGGCTGACGGCGTACTACACCTTCCGGGTGTTCTTCCGGGTGTTTGTCGGGCCGCGGGAGTTTGAGCCGGGGGATGAGCTGCACGATGACCATGGGCATGATGACCATCGGCATGCGCACGGGCATGGGCATGGGGAAGCGACTCACGGCTCGGAGAGCCGTGCCACCACCAGTCACTTCCACCCGCATGCCCCGGGTTGGGCGATCAATACGGTGCTGGCGATCCTGATGGTCGCGTCGCTCGCGGCGGCGGGGACGGTCCTGCTCAACAAGGACGCACACGGGTGGGTCGGGTTCATGGTGGAGCAATCGAGCGCGGAGTATGTCGGCTCGGCGGCGTTCCTTGATGCCGCGGACCACGCGGCGGCCGAGGGCGAGCACACGGCAGCGCACGGCACATTCCTGGGCATGAACCCGCACAAGGTCATGTACTATGTCTCGGGGGTGGTGGGCGCGATTGGCATCGCGGTCGCGTTCTACTTGCACTACCTGGGCCGGAAGACCGCCGCCACCAGCAAGGCCGACGCGCTGCTGCCGGCGCTGGGGCCGGTCGCCCGGTGGGCGCAGCACAAGTGGTATGTGGACGAGTTCTACGACGCGGTGATCGTGCTGCCGTTGCGGGTGTTGAGCCATGTGTTCCACACCATCGACCGGCTGCTGGTGGATGGGGTTGTCAATCTGGCGGGCGTGCTGCCGCGGTTTGTCGGGTCGAAGATCCGGCCGTGGCAGAACGGGGTGCTGCACGGGTACGCCGTGGGCATGGTCGGCGGGCTGGCGGTGCTGGTGGCCGCGGTCGTGCTGTTGAGCATGTAGAGAGGATCGAAGTCGGTGACGCTTGCCCTGCTCATCCTGATCCCCCTGGCGTTCGCGGGCGGCGTGCTGGCGGCGCCGGCGGAGCGTGCGCGGTTCCTGGCGCTGGTGGGCACGCTGGTGGCCCTGGTGTTCACGGTCTTCGCGGTGTTGACCTTCGATTGGCACTTCGCGGCGAGCCGTGGGCAGATGAGCCTCGACCTCGAGTGGCTCCCGAGCCTGGGGCTGGGGCTCTCGCTCGGTGTTGACTCGATCGCGTTGTGGCTGATCGTGCTGACCGCGCTGCTCGGGCCGTTGTGCGTGCTGGGGTCTTGGACCGCCATCACCGAGCACCGGCGGATGTTCTTTGCGTGGCTCTTGGTGCTGCAGGCGGCGATGACGGGGGTGTTCGCGGCCCGGGACCTGGTGCTGTTCTACATCTGCTTTGAGTTCACGCTCATCCCGATGTTCGTGCTGATCCGGGTGTTCGGGTCGACCAACCGCAAGGCGGCGAGCGTCAAGTTCTTCCTGTACACCTTCACCGGGTCGATCATCGCGTTGGCGGGGCTGCTGTATGTCGTGTGGTTCGGGTCTCGCCACGGGGCGGGGTGGACTTTCGACATCGAGGCGCTCTCGCTGGTGGCGCAGAAGATGTCGGCCGGCGAGCAGTCGCTGGTCTTGCTGGCCCTGCTCGCGGGGTTCGCGGTCAAGGTGCCGCTCTTCCCGCTGCATACCTGGCTGCCCTTGGCGCACACCGAGGCGCCGACGGCCGGGTCGGTGCTGCTGGCGGGCGTGCTGCTGAAGCTGGGGACCTACGGCATCTACCGGTTCGTGCTGCCCTTCGCGCCGGCGGCGGTGGTGCAGTATGCCCCGGCGATCGCGGTGCTGTGCATCGTGGGCATCGTCTACGCGGGGCTCATCTGCTGGGTGCAGACGGATGTCAAGAAGCTGGTCGCCTACTCGTCGGTGTCGCACCTGGGGTTCTGCGTGCTAGGGCTGTTCGCGATCAACACCACCGGCCTGACCGGGTCGGTGCTCTACATGATCAACCACGGGCTGAGCACCGGGGCGTTGTTCTTCCTCGTCGGGTTCATGTACGAGCGGTACCACACGCGGTCGATGCGTGAGCTGGGCGGGCTGGCGGCCAAGATGCCGGTGTGGGCGACCTTCATGGTCTTCTTCGCGATGGCGTCGGTCGGGCTGCCCGGGCTCAACGGCTTTGTGAGCGAGTTCCTCTGCATGCTCGGCACCTTCCAGGCCGACGCGGCGTGGGCGGGGGTCGAGGTGGGGCAGGGCGGGACGCCCGGGGCGACCTGGGGCGTGCTCGGGCCGTGGTTCGCGGTGTTCGCGGCGACGGGGGTGGTGGTCGCGGCGATGTACCTGCTGTACATGGTGGGGCGGATGTGCTTTGGGCCGTTGGTCGAGCCGGCGGGGCATGGGGGACACGGTGCTCACGGCTCGGAGGGGCATGGCGCCGGGACCCACGGCTCGGAGAGCCGTGCCACTAGCGAAGGCCACCTGCCGACGGACCTGACGCCCCGCGAGATCGGCGTGTTGCTGCCGCTCGCGGCGCTGTGCCTGTACCTGGGGGTGCAGCCCTCGCCGCTGATGCGGTCGATCGCGGCGCCGGTCAATCAGACGGTGCACCTGGTGCGGATGGGCGCCGGGGCGGCGGAGATGCCGGTCGCGCCGGCGCGGCCCGAGGCGGCCGGCGAGCACGCCGGGGCGGTTGACGAGCACGCCGCGGACGCCGGCGGGGAGGTGATCCAGTGATCGAGCGGATCGCCTATCTGTGGCCGGAGATCGTGCTGTTCATCGGCGCGTGCGTGGTGATGCTGCTGGGTCTCTCGCCGAACGCGAATGTGCGCAAGCAGACGGGGCTGTTCAGCGGCCTGTTCCTGTTTATCGCGGCGGTGCTGGGTATGTCCACGCCGACGACCGGGGAGTGGGTGATGCTCCCCGGGCTCATGGCGTTCGCCAAGCCGTTGATCGCGTTCGTGGGGCTGCTGCTGCTCCTGGTGATGGCCCAGACGGTGGACCGCGACGAGGAGGCCGCCGTCGCCGGGGGCCGGGCGTTCAACCCGCTGCGGATCACGGGGGCCGAGTTCTACGCCTTCTTCCTGTTCAGCCTGATGGGGGCGATGCTGTGCGCGACGGCGGGCGACCTGGTCTGGCTGTTCCTGGCGCTCGAGCTGACGAGCCTGCCCACCTATGTGATGGTGGTGCTCAGCGGGCGCGGTCGCAAGGGCTTCGGGCGTTCGCAGGAGGCGGGGGTCAAGTACTTCTTCCTCGGGGCGCTGGGGGCGGCGATCTTCCTGTACGGGTTCGCGCTGATCTATGGCGGCACGGGGACGACGCGGTTTGTCGAGCTCGGCGAGCACTTCGCGGCCCACGGGATGGACCCGATCGCCCTGGTGGGCATGGTGCTGGCGTTGGTGGGCGTCTCGTTCAAGATCGCGGCGGTGCCGATGCACTTCTACACCGCCGATGTGTACCAGGGCTCGTCGAGCAGCATGGCGGCGTTCCTGGCGTTCGTGCCCAAGACCGCGGGCATGATCTCGATCCTGCTGCTGGTCTCGACGCTGGGGTGGACGACCGGCGAGGGGACGCTGCCGCCGGTGATCGACAGCCTGTTGTGGGCGATCGCGGTGCTGACGATGACGGCGGGCAATGTGCTCGCGGTGCTGCAGACCAGCGCCAAGCGGATGCTGGCGTACTCGTCGATCGCGCACTCGGGGTACATGCTGGTGGGCGTGCTCGCCGGGCCGAGCGAGGTGTTCCACGCCAACGGCGTGGCGGCGGTGCTGTTCTACCTGCTCTGCTACGGGGTGATGAACACCGGGGCGTTCGCGGTGCTGGCGTGCCTCGAGCGCGACTCGCGGGGCGAGGCGGTTGAGGCCGAGGATGTCTCCGACCTGCGCGGGCTCTGCAGGACCAACCCGTGGCTGGGCTGGGCGTTGGTGATCTGCATGCTCAGCCTGCTGGGGTTCCCGCCGATCGTCGGGTTCTTCGGCAAGGTGCCGTTGTTCACCTCGGCCTTGGGGGCGGGGCGTGTGGTGCTGGTGGTGATCCTGGGCATCAACTCGGCGATCGCGGCGTTCTACTACCTGCGGGTGGTGGCGACGGCGATGCTGGAGACGCCGGGCGATTCGGGTGTCCGCTGCGCGGGGGTGCCCTCGCGGGCGCTCGGCGCGGTCGTGGCGGCGGGGTGCGTGATCGCGCTCTCGGTCTTCGGCGAGTCGTTCATGCGGGCCAGCCAGACCGCGGGGCAGCCGCGGCAGTTTGCCGAGCGGGAGGACGGCTCGCCGAGCGAGCTGCCCGGGCACGAGATCGCGGAGCCGGCCCCGCACGCGGAACTCGACACCGCCGGGGGCGAGTCGGTGTCGCTCCATCAATAGAGCATCTCGCGTGGATCCACGCAAGTGTGGCACACCGAGCGCGGGGCTTGGTCACTCGTCCTTGGCGACCAGTGCCGCGGGTCTGATCACCCTGCGCTGGACGCCGAACCCGACCAGGGCCACGAGCAGCCAGGCGGTGAGCCAGGCGCCGGGCTGTTGGCTGGGCATGGCGGGTAGAGGCTGGCCGGCGCGGGCGAGGAGGACGGTGGTCGCGCCGAGCCAGAGGGCGGCCCCCGCGAGGGCGGCGATCGCCGGGCCGGCGGTCCGGGGGCGGATGAGCCCGGCGGCGAACCCGATGACCCCCCCCAGGATGGCGGCGGCGAGCACCAGGTTGCGCGTGGGCTCGGGCAGGGCCTGCCACTCGGCCTGGGCGAGCGAGGTGGCTGAGTCGGCGGCGGCGTGGAGGGTGTCGAGGGTCAGGGCGTCGCCGAAGCGGGCGTGCTCGATCGTGGTCTGGGCGGAGCGGGCGGCCTCGGCGATCGTCTCGGGTCGCTCGGTGGTTCCCGCGCCGGGAGCGGTGGTCGGGGTGTGGAGGCTGATCGCCGCGGCGATCCCGGCGGCCACGCCGGCGAGGGTGAGCCCGGCGGCCCCGCCGACCGCGAGGCGGTACATGGCGGCCCCGATCGCCAGCCCGAGGAGCGACCCGATGCCGATCGCGGCGTAGGGGGTGGGCATGCCGAGCAGGGTCTCGCTCTGGGCCATCCCCGCGACCCCGAGCCCGAGCAGGGCGCCGAGGGCGGCCCCGATGAGCGACGACGCCGGGCGGAAGAGCCGATCGCCCACCAGCCAGAGGGCCAGCCCGATCGCCAGGACCGCCAGGACCATCGGCGAGCCGGTGGCGAGGTCGGCGACGCCGGCCTGGTCGGCGTGGCGTACGGCGTCCTCGGCCGCTCGGCCGAGAGCGGCTGTCCGGTCGAGGCCAGATCCCCACAGATCGGCCCCTCTGACGAAGGCGGCGTTGGTCATTACCCCTCCCAGGGACATCATTCGGCCCCTTGGCAGGCGGATTTTGCGCCCCTGGCCCGCGGGGACGCGATTTCCTGGGCCCGCTGACCGATAAAGAGCGTCGACGGCGCCGCCGGTAGCGGCTGGCCCGGCTGCATCGCGCGTAAGGCCTTATCAGAGAAGAGGTTACACCACATGGCCAAGAAGGCCCGTCCCGCAAAGAAGCCCACGCCCCCTGCCGTGCCGCCGTCCACCGCACCCCGGCTGCGCCAGCCCGGGGGCGCCCAATTGGGGCCAGCCGCCATCTCGGACTCCTCCGCCACCGAGCAACCGAAGGATACCAAGGCGCTGGCCCGGCTGCGAGAACAAATCAGCGTCTTGGACGCCCAGTTGGTGCAGTTGATCAATCAGCGGTCGAAGTTGGTGGTGCAGGTGGGGAAGCGCAAGCGGGGGGCGGGGATCCCGATCTATGCGCCGCATCGTGAGGCGGAGGTGCTGGACCGGGTGATCAAGGCCAACCGCGGGCCGTTGAGCAATCGCACGGTCGAGGCGGTGTATCGGGAGTTGATGAGCGGGAGTTTCTCGCTGGAGCACCCGCTGCGGATCGGGTACCTGGGCCCGCCGGGGAGCTACTCGCACCTGGCGGCGACGCGGCAGTTCGGTTCGAGCGTGGACTACGAGGACCTGCACGAGATCGCGGGGGTGTTCACGGAGGTGCGGCGGGGGCATGTGGACTACGGGCTCGCGCCGATCGAGAACTCGCTGGGGGGCGGGATCGTCGAGTCGCTGGACGCCTTCAAGGCGACTCGGGGCGAGGTGACGATCTACGCCGAGGCGCAGCTGAATGTGCACCACTCGCTCCTGGCGAACTGCGAGCCCAAACGGGTGCGTCGGATCCACTCCAAGCCGGAGGTGTTCAGCCAGTGCCGGATCTGGCTGGCGACGCAGTACCCGCAGGCCCAGTTGATCCCCGCGGCCAGTTCGAGCCGTGCGGCCCAGACGGCGGTGGAGGAGAATCGGGTCGCGGAGAGCATCGGGGCCGAGCCGGGGTCGGCGGCGATCGGGTCGGAGCTGGCGGGGTCGCTGTACGGGCTGGCGGTGCTGTTCGCGCGGATCGAGGACAACCCGGGCAACATCACCCGGTTTGCGGTCATCAGCCGGCAGAAGGCCAAGCGGTCGGGGGACGACAAGACGAGCGTGATGTTCAACACGGTGGACAAGCCGGGGGCGTTGGTGGATGTGCTGCTGGTGTTCAAGCAGGCGGGGATCAACCTGTCGCACATCGACAAGCGGCCGAGCGGGAAGACCAACTGGGAGTACACCTTCTTTGTGGACCTGCTCGGGCACCGGGACGACCGGGCGGTGGCCAAGGCGCTCAAGGAGGCCGCGGGGCACTGCAAGGAGCTGATCGTGCTGGGGAGCTACCCGCGGAGCAAGCGGATTCTGTGACGGTCGGGGGTGTTGTGTGGCGTGTGGCCGGGGTGTGCTGGCCGTGGCGGGCAGGGGACAACACGCCACTCAGCGCCGTGGAGCACGACCCAGGGATGAAAAAACCCTCCCCGCGGGCGGGGAGGGTTGCGAGGGGGCGGCGGGGGTGCTCAGCGGCGTCGGCGCAGGGCGCTCAGCCCGGCGGCCATGCCGACGGCGGCCAGGGCGCTCGGGGCGGGGACGACTTGGCCATTGACCCAGTAGTTGAAGTTCTGACCGTAGTAGACGATATTGCCGGGCGAGTTTGCGGGCATGCCGTTGGAGTAGCTGTTGGACCAGTACGCGACCAGGGAGCCGCCATCGAGGACGGACATGCGTGGGCTGGCGGAACTCTCGTACATCGCCATCATCCAATAGGTGCCCGAATCGATGACGGGGTTGGTGGTGAAGGCGATGTTGTCGTAGGTCTGCTGCGCGGAGAGGAAGGTCTCGCCGGTGGCCGCGACCAGCGAGGCGGGCAGGCCATCGGAGCCGGAGGAGTAGAGGGCGAAGAGGGCGTTGGACTGGCCCACACCGCCGCCGTTCTCGTGCCCGTACATCATCCCGAAGCTCAGGAGTTCGAAGTCGTCGACGGGGACGGAGACCTGGACGCCGAGGACATAGTTGGGCGAGTGGCTCGACTGGATCTCGAAGGGTGAGGTGTTGCCGTAGGTGTCGGCACTCGCGGCGCCCGCGCCGGCGAGGGCCAGTGCGCCTGCGGCGACCATCCAGAAACGCTTGATCATCTCTCTGCGCTCCTCTCGACGGCCGGCGGGGCCGGCCGCGTGTTCCGTGCGGGTGGAGCCTGCTTTGGGACCACGAATCCCGTGCGGGTTCTTCCACCCGGTCGTTCATTCTAGAGGATTGGTCGTGTGGTGCAAGGGCCGATTGGGGGTTGCCGGTGGATTACCTTGGGTCGATTCGGTTGCGCGGCATTCGTGTGAGTTTGGAAAAGATTCGGATTGCATCGTGGGGGGAACAAGCCGATGATGCATGCCGTATACTCGTGCGCGGGATCGCCCAGGAGGCATCCTGCCCGAGTGGTTGGCCCATCGCCGGAGCGACCCCCGCTTGTCGCAAATCCGGGGCCATCCAGGAGGACCCGCGGCTTGTGTCGGCGGATCGGATGAGCTAGGCTGTGGCCTGCGCGGGAGGGTGCTCCCGGCTGTGTCGGGAGCGGGTGTGGGTGGAGAGCCCGCCACCGCGACCCGAAGGCCGGAACCGCCACCAACCCATCCGGCGCGTCGGCAGGCGCGTGGGGGCATGTTGAGCGGGCGTTTGGTTCGTGCCCATGGTGCACATGGGGCGTGCCGGCGTCGGAGAATCGGACACTTCACCTGAGGGGTGTAGGAGTCGCCATGAAGTTTCGTCGCAACCGTCCAGACGCTCGTTCGCTCCGCTCGCGTGCAGGCCGCGTGGATTCGGTCCGGGAGGCGCACTTCGAGGCGCTGGAAGAGCGCAAGCTGCTGTTCTCGATCTCGATCACGCCGGACATGGACTTCGACGGCGACGGGATCGGGACGGCGACGGCGACCTTCGGGTACACGGTGCCGTACCTGGACAACATCCCCGATCTGGCGGACGCCGAGACGGAGGATGTCGCCGAGACCTTGAACGATGAGGCCGTCGGCCCGGTGCCGAACCGATTCGTCTTTCTGGAGTCGGAAATCCGGGTGACGCACAGCTTCGGGCTGAGCGCGAACTTCCGGATCGACCCGCCGGACGACACGGTGACGGAGCGGTACCTGCAGGTCAACGCGGTGAACGGCTCGTTCATGCTCTTCGAGCCGATGGTGGTGCCGGACGATCCGAACGACCCGAACCAGCAGGTGTTCAACCGCTCGGCGACGCAGGTGAGCTTCACGATCTCGGACCCGGACAACCGGGGTCTCACGCCGAACGACTTTGTGGTCGATCTGTTCTTCTTCAACGAGCTGATCGACAGCTTCACGGCCGACGAGTTGATCGCGGCGAACCAGTCGGGGAGTTCGCAGGACCGCCAGCGCGGCATCGGCACCTTCGTGTTCAATACGAACACGGCGTCGATGGGCGCGTTCACCGGGTTCCGGATCCGCTCGACGACCTCCGAGGACTTCCGCCTGGACGACATCTCGTTCACGGTCCCGACGGGCCAGTACGCCGACATCGTCGAGTCGCGGGTGTTCGGGGCGGACCTGTCGTTCACCGGGCCGATCGGCTCGAGCGTGCAGGTCCTGGACCTCTACGGCGAGGACATGCAGCGGACCATCGCCTTGGGGCGGCCCGAGCAGCTCGAGCTGACCCTGGTCGACCTCGACGACGACGGCGTGCCGAACTTCAACGACGGGATCGGCAAGGTGGTCTTCACCGGCGTGGACTCCCGGGCGAGCTTCGCGATGTTCGGCGGGACGATCGCGTACGAGGACAACGGGTTCGTGTACACGCGGACCGAGAACTTCCTCGGGCTCTACGACAACTTCGAGGACGAGGCCGGGTTCGGGTACCATGTCGAGTACGACGACAGCGGGGAGCCCACGGTCCTCGGGCTGCCCGGCGGCCCCGGCTCGCTGGTGTTCGGGTCGCCCTATGTGCGCAACAACACCGACGCGGGGACCTACCTGCCGGATTCGAGGCCGCAGGGCGTGGGCGTCGTGGTGCGGGACGGCTTCAGCCGCCCGGACCAGGGCGTGTTCGTCTCGGACGGGCAGTCGATCGGTTCGGTGTACATCCACGGCGTGATGCACGGGTCTTCGCAGTTCTCCGGGGCGGTCAACGAGCTGTACTTCGGCACGCTGCTCGGGTCGGTGACGGTCGAGGGCGACCTGGGGACGATGTATGTGGGCTCGGACGCGGGGTTCTGGATCTCCGACGACGACGCGCAGACGGTGCAGCGTGTGGATGTCGGGTCGCAGCTGTCGGTGGGTCGGACGGCCGGGGAGATCGCGATCGGCGGCCGGTCGGACCTGAATGTGGCCGTCGGCGGCGATCTGAGCAACGCGCAGCAGCGTCCGCCGCGGGACCCGTTCCGGTATATCGAGCGGGAGAAGACCTACGCCTTCACCGAGTCGGACAACCCCGAAGCGACGATCATGTCGAGCATCATCCAGCCGATCTCGGACATCTTCAGCGATTTCGGCCTGTTCGTCTCGCCCGGCGGGCGCAGCCCGATCTTCAACAGCGGGACGCTGCGCAACGACACGATCATGGGCGCGGAGTTCGTGGGCTCGATCGCCACGGCGGTGCAGGTGAGCGGGACGATCGGGTTCGGTGATCCGATCAACGCCGACGAGGACCCGATCGATGTGTTCGCCTTCGTCGTCGACGGGCTGAACCCGGTGGCGGTGCAGTTCAATACCGAGTCCATCGTGGGCTTGGTGCGCGTCATGGACCAGAACGGCCGGACGCTGGCCGCGACGGAGGTCGAGCGCGGGACCTTCAACGCCCAGGAGATCACCTTCCAGCCGCCCTCGGCCGGCGTGTACTATGTGGTGGTCTCGGATGTGGGCGTCGGCCTGGTCGACACGGAGAACGGGACGGGGACGGCGTACATCGTCACGATCGCGGGCCTGGCGCCGACGGTGCTCGGGTCGTACCGCACCGCCGGGTCCTCGGGCCACCTCGAGGCCAACCTGGTCAACACGCTGGCGGGCGATATCGGCATGCTGCGCATCGGGACGGGGTTCACTCAGGACGGCGCCGCGGAGGCCGACCCCACGGAGATCCTCAATGACACGGAGGAGCTCGAGGACAACATGGACCTGCTGCGGGGCTCGTTCAGCGCCCCGGGCAACCTGTACGCGATGATCGTCGGTTCGGACATCGTGAGCAGCGACCTGTTCGTGGGCGGCGACCTGGGGCTGCTGGCGGTCGGCCTGAGCCCGGTGGTCGGCGGGGCGGCCGGCGACGGGGCGGAGGGCGATGTCGCGGGGTTCGTGCTCTCGGTCGGCGGCCGGATCGCGGACATGGATATCAAGGGCTCGGTCGGGGTCGACCAGGACGATGAAGACCTGCCGTTCTACCTGCAGGCGTTCCAGATCCGCACCGGGGTGGCCGGCGGCGATGGCAGCATCGGGCGTATCCGCATCGGCTCGGATGTCGCCGGCGGGCGGCTCCTGCTCGAGACCTCGCCGGGTTCGGTGGTCGGCCAGTTGCTCATCAGCCAGGACAAGCCCGACGGCGACGGGATCTACGACGGGGACTTCACCAACAACGACATCCGGCTCGGCTTCGGGTCGGATATCCGGTTTGTGGACTTCCCCCGGATCGACCTGCTCAACACCCCCGACCACGACATCGAGCTCATCGGCGGGCAGTCGGTCGAGTTTGTCGACGACGGCGGCGGCGTGGTGCGCATCCAGGTGAACGGTGTCTTGGACAACAGCGTGGTCGGGCACATCCGGTTCCTGCCGGTCGACAACGCGCAGGGTGTCGCGATCGCCCGGATCGACGGGGTCGACCTCACCGGCGGGCGCACGCTGCGCATCACCAGCACGGGGCGGCTCGGCGGCGGGAGCGCGCCGATCTCGATCGGTTCGATCGAGATCATCGGGGCGGACGCCCTGTCCGGCGTCCAGGTCACGGGCAATGTCGAGGTCGATGTGTGGCGCGTGACCCAGTCGGGCGGCGCGGCGTTCAACAACATCCGCAACCTCACGCCCGGCGGCGACTTCGTCGCGGTGGATGTGATCGGCGTCGACGAGGTGCAGATCCTCTCGGGCGACCTCGGCCGCACGCAGGTGCCCGAGTTCGGGCCGCAGCTCATCGGGCCGTACCTCGGGGTGGCGATCGGCGAGCAGGGCACCGTGGGGGCGGCGCTGGGTATCGACGGCGGCGTCGTGACGGTGCAGGACCTCGCGGGGGTCGACCGCCCGGTGAGCGATATCACGGGCGTGTACCTCGACGACATCGGCATGCCGTTCGATGGGTATCTCAACGGGCTGGCGGTCCGCACGGGGAATGTGTCGTCGGTGCTCGTGGGCGGGGCGATCGGCGATGTGATCCTGCAGGGCGGCGGCGAGCTGGTCAATGTGCTGGCCGACAACGACATGGTCCAGGCCAAGGGCGACTTCGACGGGATCGTGGGAACGATCTACGCGGGCGACATCAACCGCGTCGATGTCGGCTCGGGGCTGGCGGGCTCGGCGCGGGCGCCCTCGCTGCAGACGGGCATCTTCGCGACCGACGAGATCCGGACGATCGAGGCCGACGGGCTGGCCCATCCCGGGGCGTTCCTCTCGAGCGTCATCGTCGCGGCCAACATCTCCGCGGACCCGCGGCCGAACGGCGAGCCGGAGGTCGGGGGCGTGGGGGCGATCGTCACCAGCAGCGCCGACCTGCGGGACCTGTACATCGGGTCGATGAACCTCGACGACTTCCGCACCTCGTACGCGGCGCTCGAGGGCGGCATCTTCGCCGGGACCATCGGGCAGATCACCGGGCTGGGCTCGGACATCTTCCGGTCGGACATCGAGGCGTTGATCGTCAACACGATCTCGCTGACCGGCGGCGCCTTCGACGCGTCGGTGATCAACGCCGGCCGCGATGCGCTGAACCTCGACTTCGGGGTCGTCCGCAACTCGACGCTGACGGGCACCGACATGGAGTTCCACGACAACTCCATCACCGTCAGCCGGAACCTGCGGACCTTTGTGGCGACGGATGTCTCGGACCTGACCTTCCAGGTCGCGGGGAATGTGACCGGGTCGATCGGCGCCGACAACTTCTCGCGCGTCGTGCTGGGCGTGAACAACACGCTGCCCAGCCTGCTGGTGGCCGAGGATGTGACCGCCAGCGAGATCAACGCCGGCCGGATCACGGCCATCACCATCGGCGGGGCGCTGCGGACCTCGGTGGTCGGGGCGTCGGGGCCGTTGACCGCGCTCACCGCGGGCACCGAGATCTACAACTCCGAGATCAGCGTCACGGGGCCGCAGGGCGAGCTCGGGGCGGTCACCGCGGACACGCGGATCACCGGCACGATCCGCGCCAGCGGGCCGATCGGCTCGGTGACGACGACCACCGGCGACATCATCGCCCGGATCGTCACCACGACCGACCGGGGCACGGTCGACGAGCTGAACGCCGGCCGGGACCTGATCGTCGATACCAATATCAGCGCGTCGGTCGGGCTCATCCAGGCGGGGCGGCACATCGGGTCCCCCTCGGCCGAGGGCGTGATCTTTGTGAACGGCGGGCTGCCGTCGGCGGTGGCGGGCGGCCACCTGTTCAGCGATATCCGCGTGGGCAAGACGCTCGATGCGGTCACGATCGGCGCGGCGGTCAACCGCCCGGGCGCGCCGATGGGTCTCTCCGGCTCGCTCTTCGCGGCCGAGGGCGTCGGCGTGGTCACCATCGCCGGTGATTTCGGCGGCGAGGTCGTCAGCTACACCGGCGGGATCGCCTCGGTGGTGATCGACAACGGCTCGCTGCTGGCGACCGGGCGGATCGCCGCCTACGACGGCGATGTGCAGTCGGTGGTGATCAACGGCGGCAACCTCTACGGCGATATCCACTCGAGCTGGGACATCAACAGCGTCGTCATCAACCCCAGCGGCGACGGGGTCTTCGGCGATGTCGGCGTCAACCCGAGTCTCTCGGCGGGCGTCGGCTACGACGCCTTCCGCGGCCAGCTGCCCCCCGGCACGCTGCCCACGGCCGGCAAGGACGGGCCGGTCATCTCCGCGGACCGCGACATCGACAGCGTCGTCGTCGCGGGCGGTTCGGTCTACGAGGCGACGATCCACGCCGGTCGCACGCTCAGCTCGGTGGACATCACCGGCGGCGTGTTCTCGGACACCACGCCGCAGAACACGGGTCGCACCGTCTTCGCGGCGGGCGACCTGATCACCGGCCTGCGTGTCACCGGCACGGTGAACCTGGCGCAGATCCTCGCCGGCGTGCGTTCGCTCGGCGACGACATGGACGCGGGCGGGTTCGGCGCCGATGCCGACTCGACCCAGTCCGGGTCGATCTCGGGAGTTTCGGTGGGCGGCAACTTCACCAACTCCCAGATCGCGGCGGGCATGGACCCGGGCGCCGACCGGCTGTTCAACACCGCCGACGACAAGCTCGAGATCGGCTCGTCGAGCGTCGCGGCGGTCTCGGTCGGCGGCGACGCGACCGGGTCGAGCGTCTATACCGACACCTTCCTGCCCGGCGGCAACGCCGACGGCAAGCTCGCGGCGGGCGGCTACCGGCGCCCGGTGGACAACAGCGACATCGCCACGACCACCGCCGGCACGCGGCTGACGCCCGGGACGGCGTTGGCCTTCTCGACCAGCGCCGGCGCCGGGACGGTCCTCTTCACCGGCCCGGGCAGCGCGTTCTTCGACGCGGCGACCAACCGGGTCATCCTCCACCAGACGACCGCCGCCTCGTCGCTCGTGGTGCACGCGGGCGGCGACCTGACCCTGACCGATTTCGACATCGTCTCGACCGAGGGCGCGTCCATGGGGCTGATCCGCGTCGAGGCGGCCCGCTCGCTGGGCGACTCGGACATCGTGATCGACGAGAATGTCACCACCCTGCAGGCCGGCGGCCACTACGACACGGGCGACATCGTCACCGGGACCAGCATCGGCGCGTTCTCCAGCGGCCGGTTCGCCGGCGGGACGCTCTCGACCCGCGACGCCGGCTCGGTGACCGTCCACGGCGTGTTCGGTGACAGCGACCCGGATGTCCGCGGTGAGGCCCTGATGAGCTTCGTCACGGCCGACTCGGTCCGGTTCGTGGACACGATGCACGGTGCACTCAGCGCCCGCTACTCGATCGGCGCGGTGACGATGGACAAGGCCCTGGACAACGGGCTCATCCGCGCCGGGGAGGACCTCGGCGCCGTCACGGCGGCGTCGATTAACGAGTCCCGTATCTCCTCGGGCAACACGCTGGCCAGCCTCGATGTCGCCGGCGATGTCTTCGACAGCTCGATCATGATCGGCGGCGACCTGGGCGACGACGCCGAGGTCGGCGGCAGCGGGTTCAACGCCGACACCGTGAGCGCCGGGTTCATCGGCGCCGTCTCGATCGGCGGCGACTTTACCATCTCCGATATCGTGGCCGGGTACCTCCGCGGGCCGGACGGCTTCTTCGGCACCAGCGACGACCGGCTCGCCAGCGGACGCTCGGCGGTCGATTCGGTCGCGGTCGGCGGCACGGCGTCGGGGTCCAACCGCTCGACGGAGTCCTACCGCATCGCCTCGACCGGCACGCTGGGCGCGGTCACCGAGGGCGGCCTCGACGCCCAGAACGACCGCAACCTGGTGATCGAGGCGGCGCCGGTCGACCCCTTGCCCATCCAGGTGGTGACGCTCGATATCCGCCAGTCCGGCCGGCTCTTCGCCGGGGAGATCCTCTTCAACCAGGCGGTGGACCTCTCGAGCCTCGCCGAGGCGCTGTCGGTCTCGGAGGTCCGCGGGTCGGGCGATGTGGAGATCCGGCTCATCCAGGGCCACGACTACACGATCGCCGCGGCCGAGGACCCCAACGCGGTGCTGGTCCGGTTCGATGCGTCGGTGACCGAGCGCGACCTGCCGCGGCTCGGAGACCAGCCCGGCCCGGGTGTCTACCGCTTCGAGGTCCTCACCTCCCTGGTCCGTGCGGCCGGGGCACTGGCCGAGCTCGACGGCGACAGCGACGGCCGCGTGAGCGACGGGGAGAACTTCTCGCAGGACACCATCATCGGCGACGCGGGCGACAAGCTCACCGAGTTCTCGGTCGACTTCGCCGGCGGCGGCGGCTTCCCGCCGACCCACATCGACTTCTACTCCCCCGTCAACCTCGATGTGCTGCTCGACAACAACCTGAGCATGAACGGGCTGCCCGAGACCAACGACGAGTTCCTCGTCCGGGGCACCATCGGCGACCACCCCGACAACACCTCGAACTACTTCAGCTTCGCCAGCGATACCGACATCTACTCGGTCACCCTCCAGGCCGGCCAGATCCTCCGGCTCGGGGGCATCCAGGGCGCGGCCTACCGCGCCGGACGCTTCATCGTCCAGCCCGACGGCGAGATCCTCGGGTTCTCCTCGACCGACTACGGCGTGCTCCTGCCGACCAACCCGGGCGACCTCGATAACCAGACGCCCAACCTCGATGAGCACTTCCTCATCCGCCAGACCGGCACCTACCACATCGTCGTCGGGAACACCGGCGCCTACGACAGCTTCCAGGTGCCCAACATCGACCCCGTGCCCGGCGGTGTGGGCGAGTACTGGTTCACGGTCGAGGTCTTCGACGACGGCGACAGCGGGTTCAGCGCCGGGACGACCTCGGGCGACGGGCAGAATCTTGTCAACGCCCCCGCGCCGATCGCCTTCGCCGGCGCCGACGGGACGCTCGGCACCGCGGACGACCTGACCTCCATTACCCAGGGGGCGTACAGGTTCACCTACAGCGCCGGGGCGGACGGCGCCCACGGCACCGCGGACGACATCGTCAGCGGGACCAACGGCTCGAATGTCTCCAGCGCCACCAACGGGCTGGGCACGAGCATCATCTCCGTCGACGCGGCGATCGGCAACCCCGGCTCGTCCGGCCTGCCCGACACCTTCTCCCCCGATGTCGATATCTTCCACCTCAACGCGGGCAACACCATCGACACCGGCACGGTGATCAAGGTCACGCTCAAGCTCTCCGACCTCGGGTCCGACCTCGGCTCAAGGTTTGATGGCACCAACCGGTCCATCTCGCTCTCCAACTATGTCCAGTTCGCCATCTTCGACACCACCACCTCCACGGGGAGCGACGACGCCCTGCTGGTCTTCGCGCCCGATGATGTCAGCGCCATCGGCGGCGGCACGCCGGGGGTGATCGCCGAGAGCACGAGTGTGTCCTACGGCTTCGACGACAACGGCGACTTCTACATCGAGTTCGCCGCCCCGGGGCGCATGGACCTCCCGGGAGAGGACGCCAGCTACGCGGTCTATGTCCAGGGCGTGACCAACTCGGACTACCGGGTCGAGGTCGTCACCGGCGGCTCGCGAGAGGTCGTCCAACGGCGCCAGAACATCCTGCTCGAGACCGGCGGCGGCAGCGTCGACTGGCTCGAGGTCGGCGGCGTGACCACGCCGGTCGGCAAGTTCGTGGCCAGCAGCCTGGGATTCACGGGGAACGCCTCGAACGGGCAGCCCATCGACGAGTACCTCGTCGACAGGATCTCCGAGATCATGCAGGGCACCTTCGACGATATCGTCGTCGGGGCCGGTTCCGACGGGCTGTTCGGCACCGCCGACGACGAGACGGGCCTCGATGTCCATGTCTCGGCCGACCCCAACGACTTTGAGTTCCAGGACTTCTCGACGGTCTTCGTCACCTCGACGCTCGACCCCATCTCGCCGATCTTCGCCCAGGACGGCCTGTTCGTCCTGCTCGAGGCGACCAGCGCCTTCTCGACCCAGCCCTACGGCGTGAGCCAGCACGCCGACGCGGGCAACGCGGACCGCAACGACGAGGCGATCCTGTTCATCCCCTCGTTCACCTCGTTGGGCTACACGCCGTCCGACGATGATGTCGAGGGCCTCGCCCAGTCGCTGGCGGCGGCGGCCACGCGCCGGGTCGGCGAGCTCATGGGGCTCCGCCTCACCGAGAACTATGACCCGACCGAGGACCTCTTCGACATCATGGCGGCCAACTCGGTCGTCTCGGTGCCCGGCGACACCGGCGAGTACGAGCTGCCCTTCCTCACCCGCCGCCTCTCCAGCGACGAGGACTCGGCGGTCGGCAGCGACTTCTTCCTGGGCTTCCAGAACACCGCCGGCCTGCTCAGCCTGTTCACCCGCAGCTGAGCCCACACACGGAGCAAGCGTCCCTCGGGACGATCCCGGCCCGTGGCCCGCAAGGCCACGGGCCGCGTTGTTGGTGGGGCGCGGCGGTGGGGGCTGGGGCGGCGGGGCGCCGCCGCGGGGGTGGGGGTCAATCCCCGGTCGCTGCGTCGGCGAGATGCACGGTGTGCGTGCCCGGTTCGACATGTTCGAGCACGGTGATCCGCTGCTCGCGGCTTGGCCACTCGATCTCGATGCCTTCGGCCTCGGCGGCGTCGCCCAGGCCGAAATGGATGGCGAAGTCCATCTGCTTGCCCTGGTGCCCGCCGATGCCGAGGAGCTGGCGGCTCTGGGTGACCCGCTCGCCTCGGATGACCGCCGTCATGCGCACGATCGCGCCTAGGGCGTCGCGCGAGACACCCCGGGTCTCGTCCCCAACCAGTCGCAGGACGATGGCCTTGCCCAGCGCTTTGTCCGCCGCCTGATTCAGGTACACCCGCACCCGCGGCTCGCGCCCGGTGGTCTGATCCACCCGCAGGCGGTTGAAGCTCTGCCCGACCATGATGTCGAGGTCGCCGTCGGCGTCGATGTCGGCGAGGGAGGGCTGGCCGGCGCCGAGGTGGTCGATACCGATCCAACTGGTGATGTCGCAGAACGAGCCGTCGGGCTGCTGGCGGTAGATGCGGAGGCGCTGGTTGTCGGGGTAGTCGCTGGAGCAGAGGAGCAGGTCGAGGCGGCCATCGAGGTCGAAGTCGGCGAGCTCGGCGTAGATATCCCCCTGGTTCCAGCTCTGGATGGTGGGGTCGGCGGGGGCGCGGTCGACGGAGAGTTCGGGGCTGGAGACGAAGCGCACCGCCCCGTGCTCGTCGCGTTCCTGCACGAGGAACCGCGACCGGTCGCTGCTCTCGCCGGCCCACGCGTGGGTGATCTCGGCGAAGAACAGGTCAAAGTCGCCATCGTTGTCGATATCGCCGACGGCGGCGTCGAAGGTGTTGCCGTTGGCGCGGAAGGGCTTCTCGTCTTCGCGGTCGAATCGGGGGTCGGCCTTGGCGCGTTCCTTGAGCCACTCGGGGTAGCGGCCGTGGCGGATGTCGTCACCATCAAGACCGAGCACCGGCGCGCGGTCGAACCAGCCGAAGCTGTCGAAGCAGTCTGGAGGCTCGACGGGCCTTTCCCAGAGCTGGTTCCAGCGGCGCCCGTAGTTCAGGTCAAGGAGAGCCATGACGCTCCCGTCAGTCTCGGGATGCGGGAAACCCGGGATGATCATCACGCCGTAGGTCGGCTGGCCTTCGGGGTACCCCGGACGGTCCAGCCGGTCTGGGTCCTGCAAGTACCGCGTATCCAATTGAAAGCCGGGGGTGGAGTCAGCGAAGCCGTTGTAGAACAGCTGATTGTGGAATCCGTCGAGGCTGTCGCTGTACTTGATGTACCAATTGCCCAAGTAGATATCCAACCAGCCGTCGCCGCCTACATCACCGATGGCCACCGCCGCTGTGGTAGCCTCTCGGGCGTCCTCAATCACCTGCCACGACCCCGCCGGCTGCCCGAATGTCCCGTCGCCATTGCCTTTCAGCCACGCCGTCTTCGGCGGCCCGTCCGTCGGCGGCTCGTAGTTGTCGGCATTGATGTCCAAGTACCGCGTCCACACGCAGTCCTTGTTCCCGTCGTTGTCGAGATCGGCGAAGACGGCGATGTCGCCGGTGCGGAACGCCGGCAGCCCGCTCGCCCCGACCTCCACGAACCGCAGCCCGCGCGGGGCGTCGGCGTCCGAGACACTCAGAAACACCCGGTTCCGCCCGACCACCGCGTCGGGCCGGGCGTCGTTGTTGAGGTCGACGAAGCAGCAGTGGGGGCCGGCCAGGTCGGCCAGGCCCAGCTCGGCGGTCGCGTCGATGAACGAGAGCTGGCCGCAGGCCGTCCCGGCGCACAGCGCCACGATCGTGGTGGTCGTCCGCATGGGCCGATGGTACCACGGCGTGCCGGGGGGGTGATGCGGCGCTAGAAGCGCAGCCTCCCCGGCAGCCCCGCGCCGGCGTCGGATTCGCCCGCGGGGCGGTCGATCCGGATGAGCTGCGGCGTCTCGCCGAGCGGCTTGATCTCGGGTGTGGGGGTCGGCGTGGCGGGTGGTTGTTGCCCGGCGGTGTGCGTCGGTTCGCGGCGATCGGTCACGCCGGCGAGCTGCTCCATCATCTCGTGGACGGCGTGGATGCGCCCGGTCAGCTCGGCATCGAAGGCGGCGAGCGCCTGGCTTGCCCCGGCGGCGATCTCCCGCCCTCGCTCGTCGATCAGCCGGAGCTGCTCCTGGGCCACCTCGAGCCGAGCGTCGGCGACCCGGGCCAGCTCCCCCGCCTGCGCGGCCTTGCGGGTGGCTTCTTCTGCCCGCTGCATCGCGCGGGCGGCGTGGTCGGCGAGCTGTTCCCCGATGGTCTCGGCGCGGGATTTGATCGATTGGATGAGGGTCTCGATGTCCGCTTGCGCTTCGGCGGTCGCGGCGGCCGCGGCTCCGAGTGAGGCGGCGGCGGGGTGGGGTTCACCTGGCGGGCTTTCGGCGAGTGGGTTCTCGCCCATCGGGGCGGTCCCAGCGATCTCGATGACCCCGCTCACGGCGGCCCCGGCGGCGGCCCATCGTTCGTCGAGTAGGGCGTTCAGCC
This sequence comes from uncultured Phycisphaeraceae bacterium, assembly GCA_964372195.1. GTDB lineage: Bacteria > Planctomycetota > Phycisphaerae > Phycisphaerales > UBA1924 > PNC22. Next base: position 39,349 of record CAYJPX010000006.1, on the reverse strand, counting down.
GGCCGATCGCCTCCTCGGCCCGGGCGTCGAGCTCGGCGACCAGGGTGCCGAGCACATCCTGGGCGTGCTTGGTCGCGGTGTTGAGGCGCGAGCGGCACTCGGCGTCGAGGGCCTCGACCGCCATCTCGGCCCGCTCGGTGAGTTGGCCGAGCCTGGCCTCGACATCCCGCGCCCGCTCGAGGGCCGTGTCGAAAGCCTGCTGGGCTCGCCGGAGGGCGACGGCCCCTTCGGCGCTCGCCGTCCGCGCGGCCTCGCCGGCGGCGAGCTCGGCCGACGCGGCGGCCTCGCTCGCGCGGGCGAGGGCCTCCTCGGCCCGGGCGAGCTTCTGGTCGATGGTCGGGATCAGCTTGACCGCCGGGCGGAGCTTCTCCCCGGCCTTGGTCGCGGTGTCGGTGAGCGACTGGGCGACGGCCTCGCCCTGGGTGACCGCCGTGCGGAGTTGCTCGCCTTGGACCGCAGCCTGGCCGAGCAGGGCGCGGAGCGACTCGGCGAACTCGCTGAGCAGTGCCGAATCGACAACCCGCGGGCTGAGGAAGGTCTCTTCGATCACCTGGTTCGCGGCCAGCGCGGTGTGGTCCATGTCGGTCCTCCCTGACCGGCGCAATATACCCCGGCCGGTCGCGCGGTGCCTCGGCGGGTTCGCTCGCGGTGTTTCCACCGCCTCCCGGCGCCGTCCTCGCCCACGCATCCGGCTTCCCTAGTTGGCGTTGTCTGTCAGGATCATCTCGCCGTCACCGTCCTCGACGACGAGGCCGAGTTCGACCAGCGCGGTGAGGGCGGCCTGCTGCTCGGCCTGCTTCTTGCTCTGGCCCCAGACGGCGGAGAACCGCTGGTCGCCGATCTCGACACAGACCTTGAAGCACTTGGCGTGGTCGGGGCCTTTCTCGTCGAGGGTCCGGTAGGCGGGCGAGCGGTCGAGCCGCTGCTGGGCGTGCTGCTGGAGGACGCTCTTGAAGTTCTGCTGGTGCCCGCTGTCGGCGGCGGCGTCGATGATCGGGTCGAGCAGGGGCAGGAGGAACCGCTCGGCGGCCTCGAACCCGCCGTCGAGGTAGATCGCCCCGATGACCGCCTCGAGCACCGCGGCGGAGATCGACTGGGGCAGGACCACCTGGCCGAGCATCCCCTTGCCGAGCACGAGCCAGTGCTGGAGCCCGAGGTTCCTGGCGATCCGGGCGCATGTCCGGCGCGAGACGGCGGCGGACTTAATCTTGGTCATGTCGCCTTCGAGGAGGTCGGGGTAGCGGTCGAAGATCCGCTGGCAGGCGACCACGCCGAGCACCGAGTCGCCGAGGAACTCCAGCCGCTCGTTGCTCTCCAGGCGGTGGGCGGCGACGGAGGAGTGGACGAAGGCCCTCTCCAGGAGTGTGGTGTCCTGGAATCGGTGCCCGACGACGCTCTGAATCTGCTCGAGAAGATCCTGTTCCACCGCGACCGCTCCGGAGTCGGCCGCGCGGGGCGGCCGAACGGTTTGACCCGGCCGCGGAGGCTCGAAACCCGCACCCGACCATCCTGGCGGCTGGTCGGCGCGGGCCACGAGCGATCGCGGCCTCACAACACAACCCCAACAGCCTAGCAAACGGGCGGGGGCGTTGCCAGAGGAATGTTGGAATGAGCCGCGCTTGCCCGGGCGGGGTTCGCGCCTATCGTTGGAGCCCGGTTGGTCGCTCGGCGGCCGCTCGGTAGGCATTTGTTTGGAGACGCGGCCATGACGACCCACTATTGCAAGCGGAAGAGCAACATCAAGCGCAGGCGTCTGATGGGCTTCCGGGCCCGGATGAAGACCAAGTCGGGTCGGAGCATCATCAACGCCAAGCGCCGGCGTGGCCAGGTGCCCAACGCCGCCCTGCGGTAAACCGGCCATCCCTGTAGCCTCCCGCAAGCCCGCCCCCGCGGGCTTGTTCTTTTTTGCATAGCCCAGCCGGGGGGAGTGCGGGCGCGCCCCCCACGCGGCGGGTGCGCACCGGGGCCCGCGATCCTTTAGCATGGAGCCAGCCGAGAGCGGCCTGCGCGCCCCGACGACCTCACGCCACCGACCTCCCGAGGAAGCGATGAGCGAGCACACCCCCGACCCTTCAGACCTGGCGCCGTGGGATATCGACGCCGGTCCCGGCGCACCGACCCCCCGCGGGTTCGGAGATGGCGGCCCGGGCCGGTCGCCCGGCGCTGCCCGCGGACCGCGCCGACCGTACCGCGAGGTGACCCTCTCGGCGCTGTTCCTGGCGATGGTCATCGGCGTGGTGATGAACGCGTCGATCACCTACGCGGGGCTGAAGATCGGGTTCACGATCGGCGGCTCGGCGATCGCGGCGGTGGTGGGGTTCGGCGTGCTGCGGGGCCTGCTCCGCCCGTTCGTCAAGGGTGCGGGGTCGGTCCTCGAGGTCAATATCGCCCAGACTGTCGCCAGCGCGGTGAATACCTCGAACTCGGGCGTGATCTTCACGGTCCCGGTGCTCTTCCTGCTGGGGATGACCCTGACCTGGAGGGATGTGGACTTCTGGCTGATCGCGTTGGCGTGCGTGGCGGGGGGCATCCTCGGGTGCGCGTTCATCATCCCGCTGCGCAAGCAGATGATCGAGATCGATCGGCTGCGGTTCCCGTCGGCCGTGGGCGTGGCGACGATCCTCAAGAGCCCCGGGGGCGGGGTCAAGAAGACCCTCGTGCTCCTGGCGGGCATCCTGCTCTCGGCGACCATCTACGCGCCGACGGCGATGCACGCGCTGCCGGCCTCCGGGGTCGACGCCGGGAAGCTCGTCGGTGACGAGCAGCGCAGCATGTCGGTGCTGATCGAAGCCCGCGACGCCGGCGGCGATCTCGACCCGCTCGACCGGCTCGTGCTTGATGAGCGGGTTACCACCGGCGGCGCCCAGCGGACGCGCGACATAAGGGTCTGGATCACGAACAAGGATGCGCCCGAGGGGGTTGTCGAGCGGGGCAGCCTGCTCACCTCCCGCCGCGACCTGACCAACCGGCTCGTCGAGGCCAAGGAGGCCCTCGCGGTGGTGCCTGTCGAGCCCAAAGCCCGCGAGACCATCGCCGACCTCAAGGCGCAGATCGCCGCGGTCGACACGCAACTCCAAGCCGAGGAACTCGCCGCGGCGGCGGCGTATCCGGACGAGCTGACCATGGCCGTCTTCAAGGTCACGCGCGGCTTCGCCGGCGAGGGCGGGGAGGCCACGGCGATGACCTGGGACGACCTGCGCGATCCCACGCTCGGCTGGGCGGCCGACCCGTGGTGGGGCTACCACGACCTGCAGCTCCGCCTGCCCGACTATGGCGACCGCCACGCCCCGGAACCCGGCGTGCTCGATCCTCGCGTCGACCGTGACAAGAACGGCCTGCCCGACCTGGTCGTCACCGATGAGAAGGTGGATGTCGGCCGCGTCCTGGGCCTGCCCGCGGAGATGCAGGTGCTCTTCGCGATCGCGCCCTTCGCCCTGGGGGCGGGGTTTATCACGGGCCGCGCGGGGCTGCTCGTGCTGGCGGGGGGCATCCTCGCGTACCTCGTCATCAACCCCATCGTGTTCTCGTCCGGCTGGCTGCCCGAGACCGTCAAGGCCGCCGATGCCCCCGCCGAGGCGTACAAGGTCTTCAACAAGCCCCTGGGCATCGGGCTGCTGCTGGGCGGGGCGTTCATGGGCGTGCTGTTCTCGCTGCCCTCGGTGGCGGCGGCGATTCGGTCGATCGCCACCGCGGGCCGCACGGTCGGCCGGGGCGGGCGCGACGAGATGGGCCTGACCCCGCTGATCGTGGCCGTCCTCGCGGCCGGGCTTCTCCTGTTCTTCGCGGCCGATCATGTCGGCAACCAGCCGCTGAATCAGCGCGGGCTCTGCCCGGTTTCGGGGCTCGAGGTCTCGGCCGAGGCCGAGCCCAGCGCGTACAAGGGCTACGCGATCGCGTTCGCGGACGCCGAAGCCAAATCGGTCTGGGACAGCGGCGGGGTGTGGGGTGAGGGCGAGACCGCGGTCACCTGGAACGACGACGCGAAGGACGCGTACCTCGCCGACCACGACGCCAAGCCCGGCCTGCTCGCCGCGATGAACCCGCACCTGCGGGCCGCGATCATCGCCGGCGTCGGCGTGCTGTGGATCTGGTTCGCCGGCATCATCATCTCCCAGTGCACCGGCATGACCGACTGGTCCCCGATCTCGGGGATGTCGCTGCTCACGGTGGTGATGGTGCTGCTGCTGGCGGGTTCGGGATCGGTCATGGGCGCAGTGCTGCTCGGCGCGGCGCTGTGCGTGGCGATCACCCTCGCCTCCGACATGATGCAGGACCTCAAGACCGGGCACCTCGTCGGCGCCAAGCCGCTGCGGCAGCAGGTCTGCGAGATCCTGGTGGTGCCCATCGGCCCGGTGGTGGCGATGCTGACCATCCTCCTCATCGTCGGCGCCAACATGAAGTCCACGGGCATCCCCCTCGGGCCGGGCACCACCACCACCGCCCCCCAGGCCGTGGCCCTGCAGACCGTCATCGAGGGCGTGCAGGGCGGGCAGATGCCGTACGCCCTCTACGGCCTGGGCGCCGGGCTGGGCGTGCTGCTCGGGCTTGGTTCTTTTGCCGGGCTGGGCGTGCTGGTAGGCTTGAGCATGTACCTGCCGTTCATGTACATCTCGACCTACGGCATCGGGTGCGTGGCGAACATCCTGCTGCGGGCGTTCAAGGGCCCGCGTTGGACCGAGGAGTGGGGGGTGCCGTTCGCGGCGGGGCTTATCGTGGGCGAGTCGATCCTCGCGCTGGTGTTTAACATCATCATCCTCGCGGCGGGGTAGCCGCCGTACGCCCACCCTTCCCAAGGGTGGCCTTTCCCAGGGTTGACGACATGAGGCTGCTTGCATTCCTGCTGATCTGGATCTCGCTGGGCGTCGGCGCGGTGGCCGCCACGACGGCGTACTCGTGGAAGATCCCCGGGGCGGGCGACGAGGCGTTCCAGATCGGGACCGACGAGGCCGGCGCCAAGGTCTACGCGGTGCTCTCGGCGCCGGCGGGGGGCAACGCCGAGGACGGGCCGCTGGTCAAGGCCGACACGCCGATGACACCCGAGGTGGTGGTCACGCTGCGTGCGGCGGGCGTGGAGCGGGTCCGCGTCAAGAGCTTCAAGCCCGGGCGGTGGACGCACCTGCCGCACTTCGGGGTCGCTTGCGTCGGCCTGCTCGCCGGGGCGATCCTCACGCGGTTGAGCGCATCGCGTGCCCTCAGGCTCGCCGACCAGCAGGCCGAAGCCGGCGACACGATGTCGCCCGACAAGGCGATCGCCGAGCTGCGCACGGTGACCGCGGCGCTGCTCGCCGACATCCCCGGGATGGGCGGCGAACCCGAGGCGTGCCACGGGATCACCCTGCGCCTGGGCGAGGCGATCCAGGAACTGGTCCCGGCCATCACCGAGCAGCGTGAGCGGATGGTCGGCCGGATGGGCCTGGGGGGGTACGCGGGGTTCATGGATACTTTCTCGGGCGCGGAGCGCAGCCTGAACCGCGCCTGGTCGGCGGCGGCGGACGCGGCGCTCGATGAATCGATCGAAGCTCTCGAGCGCGCCGGCGAGCGTCTCGCCGTCGCGGAAGATAGACTCACCGGCAGGACGCCCTCACTGCTGCCGCTCGGCTAGCCAACCCCACGGAGCCACCATGCCACGCACCGCCATCGCCGTCCTGCTCGCCTCGCTCGCGTTCCCTGCGCTCGCCCAGCCGCAGCCCAAGGACTCGATCCCGGCGACGCCCCTCCTCACGCCCGCCGAGGCCCAGGCCGCGGCCAAGCAGCCCGAGCGGGCGACGCCGGTCTACGACGAGGCCGCGGTCGCGAGCGACGACATCGCCGCGGCCCTGGCCAAGGCCAAGAAGGAGAACCGCCGCGTGCTGATCCAGTGGGGCGCCAACTGGTGCGGCTGGTGCAACCAGCTCCACGACCACATGCGCGCCGACCGCGCGCTGCGCGACAAGCTGCTCTACGAGTACGACCTCGTGCATGTGGACATCGGCCGGTTCGACAAGAACCTCGACCTGGCCGAGAAGTACGGGGCCGACATCAAGGGCAACGGCGTGCCGTTCCTCACCATCCTCGACGCCGACGGCCAGGTGCTCGCCAACCAGGAGACCGGGTCGCTCGAGGCCCCGGACGATCCCGACCACTCGCACAACACCGCGAAGCTCATGAAGTTCCTCACCGATCACCAGGCCGAGTACCTCAGCGCGACGGCGATGCTCGATGATGCGCTCGCCCGGGCCAGGGGCGAGGGCAAGCTGGCGTTCGTCCACTTCGGGGCCCCGTGGTGCACCTGGTGCCACCGGCTCGACGCGTTCCTCGCCCGCGAGGACATCAAGGCGGTGCTCGACGACCACTTCGTCGAGGTCAAGATCGACACCGACCGCATGATCGGCGGCGGGGACATGCTCGGCGAGATGCGCAAGAGCCCGCAGGGCGGCATCCCGTGGTTCGCCTTCCTCGATGGCGAGGGCAAGATCGTCGCGCACAGCTCCGAGGGTGGCCAGAACATCGGGTACCCGGCCGCGGAAGAGGAGGCCGACGCCTTCCTCGCCATGCTGGCCAAGGCCCGGCCGGCGATCACCGAGGCGCAGCGGCAGTTCCTCAAGACCGAGCTGGTGGACAGCATGAAGCGGCCGACGGGGCAATGATCGGGCAGATCGGGTCGGTCGGGCGAGGGCCGGATCAGCCCCTGCCGGTGAGCTTGGCGTGCAGGGCCTCGTCGATGCCGAGGTACTCGCGCATGTGCTGGTCGTAGACCTCGGCGTGCTCGTCGTTCGAGAGGTCGAGCCGCAGCTCGTTGATGACCTTGGTGCCCTGGCGGATCCACCCCTGGAAGGTCTCCTCGCTGACATTGTCGGCGATCCACTGGCCGACAGGACCCTTGAAGGGCGGGCGGCGCATCTGGTGCCCGGGCTTGCCGGTCACCTGGCAGAGGAACGAGCCCTCGGGGATCTCGGGCCCGGCGTCCTCGAGCTCGGGCACGGGCACGCCGAGCTGCTCGAGCATCTCGGCGATGGCCCTCTTGGGCATAAGGTCGCCCTTGGTCGCGGCGATGTGGTAGCCGTCGAGCAGCACCCGGCCGGCCTGCTCTGTGTCCTGGTTGGCCATGAGGGCGGCCCCGGCCATCTGGTAGGCCTTGCTGAAGCCCGGGTTGAGCCCGTAGCACTTGGCGAAGGCGTCGGCGGCGTCGGCGAAGCGGCCGGCCTGGTTGTACGCCCCGCCCAGGGAGAAGTGGGCCATGTCGTTGTCGGGGTCTTCCCGGCACATCTTCTCGAACTGGGCGATCCGGTCTTCAAGGCTGGACATGCGGGACCTCCTGGGCTCAAAGCCTAGGCCGTGGGGGTTGGGCGGCGGGTGCGGTTCGGATAGAGTTGGGGCATGGCGACCATGCTGGCGATTGTGTTCGGCGTGCTGGCGACCGGGCTGGGGGTGGCGGCGGCGTGGCTCTGGCGGGGGCAGGGGCGTCTGGCGGCCGAGGCGGCGGCGGCTAGGCGGGAGGCCGACGACGCGGCGGGGCGGCTGGCAGCGGCCCGCGAGGCCCAGGCGGCGGCGGTGGGGGATGTCGAACGGTTCCGGGCGCTGGTCGACCAGTTGCGCGGCGAGGTGGGAGAGCTGCGGGTCGCCGAGGCCCAGTTCGGAGAGCGGGAGCGATCGGTGGCGCGGGAGCGCGAGGCGCTCGAGGCGCGGGTCGCCGAGATGCGGGGGCAGATGGGGGAAACCTTCAAGGCCCTGGCGGGCGAGACGCTGCGGGTGACCGGGGACGAGCTGCTCAAGCGGGCCAAGGAGCAGTTTGTCGCCCAGCAGAAGGAGGACGCGGGGGAGCTCGAGAAGCGGCGCCTGGCGGTCGAGCAGATGGTCAAGCCCATCGGCGACACGCTCGAGGCCACGCGGGCGCGGCTGGAGTCGATCGAGAAGGGGCGGGCCGAGCAGTTCGCGCGGTTCACCGAGCACATGGAGCTGATCGCCGGCGCCAGCACGGGGCTGCGCGACGAGACCGCGAGGCTGACCAAGGCGCTCAGCCGGCCGGAGATCCGCGGGCAGTACGGCGAGATCCAGCTCCGTCGGGTCGCCGAGCTGGCGGGCATGATGAGCTACTGCGATTTCACCGAGCAGGCGAGCGTGCGGGACAGCGAGGAGAACCTGCTCCGCCCCGACATGATCGTCACGCTGCCCAACGACCGGGTCATCGCGGTCGACGCGAAGACCAACACCTTCGCCTATATCGAGGCGGTCAACGCGGGGGATGCGGCCGAGCGTGAGGCGCACCTCGAGCGGTTCGCCCGCCATGTCGCCGAGCAGGCCAAGAAGCTGGGGGACAAAAAGTACTGGAGCGCGTGGGAGGGCAGCCCGGAGTTTGTGGTGATGTTCGTGCCGGGCGACCACTTCATCGACGCGGCGCTCGCCCGGCGCCCCGAGCTCCTGGAGTACGCCTCGCAGCACGGGGTCATCCTGGCCAGCCCGAGCTCGCTGATCGGGCTGCTGCGGGCGGTGGCGGTGGGGTGGCGCGAGGCGAAGCTCGCCGAGGACGCGGTCGAGCTGCAGCGGCTGGGGACCGAGCTGCACGATCGCGCAGCGCAGGTCTTCAAGTATGCCGAGAGCCTGGGGCGGGCGATCAAGTCGACCGTCGACCGCTACAACGACCTCACCGGCTCGATGGAAGGGCGACTCGCGGTGACGCTCCGGCGGTTCGAGGAGTCGGGCGTGCGCTCGGGCAAGGAGGTGCCCGCGCTCCCGGATATCACCATCGTGCCCCGCAGCGTGCAGGCGCTGCCGGAGCGGGGGGACGCCTGACGGGGCGGGGGAGGGAGAGGGAGCGAACCTGCCCGGCGGCGGGGCTGTAGACTGTTCGGACTGCAAGGAGGTCGGCATGCGAGTGTTGTTTTCGGCGGTGCTCGGGATGGTGTTGATGGCTGGCGGGCCGCGGGCGATCGCGCAGGACGGCGTGCCGCCGGCCATCGCCCGGTACCCCGACTTCCGCCAGATCGTCCAGCAGGCCAAGGACAAGGTCTTCCCGGCGGTGGTCTACATCCGGGTGGTCAGCGAGAGCACCGAGAGCGGCAAGCGGGTGCTGCAGGAGTCGTCGGGCTCGGGGGTGATCGTCTCGACCGAGGGGCATGTGCTGACCAACTGGCATGTGGTCGAGAAGGCCCAGACCGTGCGGTGCCTGCTCAGCGACGGGCGGCACGCGACGGCCGACATCCTCGGCAGCGACAAGGACACCGACCTGGCGGTCATCAAGCTCGTGATGGAGGAGGGCTTCGGCGAGGTGCCGTTCGCGGTGCTGGGGGATTCGACCACGCTGCGCGAGGGCGACTTTGTGATGACGATGGGGGCGCCGTGGGGGATGGATCGCTCGGTGGCGATCGGGATCGTGTCGAGCATGTCGCGGTACCTCGACAGCGTGAGCGAGTACAGCCTGTGGATCCAGACCGACGCGGCGATCAACCCGGGCAACTCGGGCGGGCCGCTGGTCAATACCGCCGGCGAGGTGGTGGGCATCAACACCCGCGGCGCGGCGGGGATGGCCGACGGGCTGGGGTTCAGCATCCCCACGCCGACCATCGAGATCGTGATGCCCCAGCTCCGCGATGCCGGGCATGTGACCTGGAGCTGGACGGGGCTGCAGCTGCAGGCGCTGAGCGATTTCAACCGCGATATCTACTTCCCCTTCGACCGCGGCGTGATCGTGTCCGAGACCGACACGGACAGCCCGGCCCGCGAGGCCGGCATCCAGGCCCGCGACCGGATCGTGCGGATCGGGGACGAGTCGGTGACCGCCCAGCGGGTGAACGACCTGCCGGCCATCCGGCGACGCCTGGGGCTGCTGGCCAAGGGCGAGCCGACGACGATCGAGCTGGTGCGGGGCGAGGAGACGCTGATCGTCGAGCTCGTGCCCCGCGAGAAGGGCCAGGTCGAGGGCGAGGAGCTCGCGCTCGAACGCTGGGACTTCACCGTCAAGTCGATCAACCAGTTCGACAACCCGGACCTCTACTTCTTCAAAAAGGCCGGTGTGTTTGTCTACGGCGTGAAGTGGCCGGGAAACGCAGGGAGCGTGGGGCTCGGGCGGGGCGATATCTTGCTCAAGATCGACAACGACCCGGTCGAGACGATCGCCGATGTCAAGGCGATCCACGAGCGGCTGGTGGCCGGGGTCGATACCAAGCACCGAGCGGTGCTGAGCGTGATGCGGCAGGGGCTGGTGCGGCAGATCGTGCTCGACTATCGGCGGGACTACTCGAAGGAATGAGGCGCCCCCGGGGTGCTGGGGGCGCCCGGGTCGGCTGGGTCGATACATGAGGCGGGGTGAGCCCGCCAGAAGGGACAGGCGATGTCAATGTCGAGGGCGATGTGGCGGGGCATGGCGGCGGGTGTGTTGGCGTTGGCGAGCGTGGCGCCGATGGCGGCCGCGCAGGACCAGGCGAAGGGGCCGAGCGACGCGGACCTGATCGCGCGGGTCTCGCGGTCGGTCGTGGTGGTCGAGCACACCTACCGGTACGACAGGGGCGAGGCGCCCGAGCTGGATGTCGCGGGTCTGGCCTATCGCGAGGCCGAGGGCGATGTGGAGAGTGATCTGTCGAGCCTGATCGTCCAGGAGCGCCCCGGCGAACGCCTGGGGTTCGTGATCGCGCCCGATCTGGTGCTGACCGTGGACCCGCTGGTCGAGAGCCGGTTCATCGAGCGGGTGGTGGTGCGCGACGGGGACCGGCGGATCGTGGCCAGGCCAGAGGCGTACGCGAAGGCGGAGAACGGCGTGCTGCTGCGGCTCGAGGAGCCGCTCTCCGCGGCCGAGCCGATCGTGTTTGATGTCGAGGCCGCCGGGCCGTACAAGGCGGTGACGGGCGTGCTGGGCAATGGCCGGTGGTGGCTCGCGGCCGCCCCGATCGATGGGCACCAGATGTTCGCGACGGGCGGGCCGTCGTGGGCGGTGGTCTCCTGGCCGGCGCTGGTCGTGGCGGCCGAAGGGACGGGGGTGTCGGCGTGCTTCAACGGCGGGCTCGAGGTCGACGGCTCGTGGAAGCGGACCCCGGCCGACTGGGAGTGGTCGAGCGCGGCGGACTTTGCCGAGTCGGTCGGGCGTGTCACGGCGGTCGCCGACGCGGCCCTCCCCAGGGTCGAGCTGCGCTTCCGCAGCCCCAGCCAGTCGGACAGCGGCGGCGGGTACGGGTATGGCTACGAGGATGATGACGCCGGGGACATCACCGAATGGAACGGCACGGGCGTGCTGCTCGACGAGCACCGCGTGCTGGTCCTGGCCAAGCTCGAGCCCAAGGTGACCGCACGGCTTGAGAGCGCCCGCGTCCACCTTGCCGACGGGCGGGAGATCCCCGCGACCTTTGGCGGCAGCCTGCGGGAGTACGCGGCGATGGTGGTCAACATGGAGGAATCGGCGGGCGGCGCGGTCGCGCTCTCGGCGCAGACCCTCCACGATGTCGAGGATTCGCTTCTGGTGCGCTCCCAGGTCCGCGTGCTCGGCGAGAGCCGGACCAGCTATCACTGGCAGGCCAGGCTGGCCCGCATGACACGGGGCTTCCGCAACCGCCTGCTCGGGTTCTTCGGGGAGGTCTCCTCGGCGTCGATCACCAACGGCGATGGCGACGAGGGGCCGATGAGCTTCCTGTTCACGCTCGACGGCGAGATGGTCGCCCTGCCCTTGATGGTCCGGGAGAAGGTCGCCAGCCAGAGCGACTATGGCGGGTGGTCGCGGGCCGACTACGAGCCGACGGTGCTGGGCGCGAGCGAGCTGGGCGCGATCCTCGACAACGACCGGGCGTTCGATCCGGACAATCGCCCCTTGTCAGAGGCAGAGGAGAACCGCCTCGCCTGGCTGGGGGTCGAGCTCCAGGCGATGGACCCGGACCTCGCCCGCTTCAACGGCGTGGTGGACCTCACCGCCGGCGGGGCGACCGGGGGGATCGTGACCTATATCTATGACAACTCGCCCGCGGCGAGGGCGGGGCTCGAGGTCGGGGACATCCTGCTGCGGCTGCACATCGAGGGCCAGCCCCGCCCGCTCGAGGTCGAGGTGAGCATGTACGACATGGGGTGGGGGGCGCAGTACCTCGAAGCGCTCGACCAGATCGACCCGTCGTACTACGACCAGATCCCTCCGCCGTGGGGTGGGGCCGAGACCTCGCTGACCCGCTCGCTGACCGATGTGGGCTTCGGCACGCCCTTCACCGCCGAGGTGTTCCGCGATGGCGAGATCCTGCGGCCCGAGTTCGTGGTCGAGGAGGGGCCGGCGCACTACGGCGCGGCGGCGAAGTTCAAGAGCGAGGCCGCGGGGCTGACCGTCAAGGACCTGACCTATGAGGCCCGCCGGTTCTTCCAGCTCACGCCGGAGGACGCGGGCGTGATCGTCTCGAACATCGAGCAGGGCGAGGGGGCCGCGGTGGCGGGGGTCAAGCCGTTCGAGCTGATCGTGGCGGTGAACGATGCGCCGGTGCACTCGGTCGGCGATTTCGAGGCCGCGATCGCCCCTGGCGGCGAGCTCCGCCTGAGCATCATGCGCATGCATATGGGCCGGTTGGTGAAGATCAGGGTGCCGGAGGGGGAGTGAGTGGGTGGGTGGATGGGTGAGCGGGTGAGTGGGTGCAGGAGATGTGCTCGCTCACGGATCAGATCAGGCGGTCGTCACGATCGGTGACGGTGAACATCACGGACGCGTGGCGCAGCTGCGTCACGATCCGGGCTGGGGTGTGCTTCGTTCGCCTCATCGAGAGTCTCCCGGCCTCGACCGGCGCCTCTCGGGACTCTCATAGCGCATGGATAAGGACTCGGGGGCAGGCCAGCCCGATCCGAAGCCCGGGGTGTCGCGAGCTTTGATGTTCGCGCAGGGGCACGGGCCTACCGCCGGCGGCGACCAGGGAGCAGGCCGAGGCCGAGGAGGGCCAGCGAGGCGGGGGCGGGAACGAAGAGGATGGTCGCGGTGCCCGGAACCCCTTCGTACGGCACGGAGCCGCCGAGGTCGTCGATGTAGACATCGCTGTTGAGGTGGTTCGTGTCGCCGAGGACGACATTGCGGTTGCTGTAGTCGTTCGTGGTCCAGATGATCCGGTATAGCTCGATAGGGTTGGAGGCGTCGAAGTCGGGGTTGAAGAACGGGGGCAGTTGGAAGGCCTCGATGCCGAGGATGTCGTTGTTGCCCTGCCAGTCGCCGGGGCCGGTGCCGAGGGTGTCCACGAGGTTCATAGCGCTCTCGACGGTGCCGGTGTCCCAGTTAAGGAAGCCCTTGATGTCATAGATGGAGCCCGCGAAGCCCGTGGCGCCCGGGTCCATCCAGGCCCACAGGGACAACAGGGCGGACTCCCCGGGAAGGATGATGCCGTTGCCGTCGCCCGTGTCGCTGACGGTCCAGTTGTAGGTGATGGTGCCGTTCTGGGCGGCCGCGGCTGCGGCAAGGCCGGCCACGAGCGTCATGGATGCGAGGTTCACGCGGCCCTCCCTGTTCCTTGCCTTCGGACTCACCCGTCAGGCACGCCCGCCGGGAGCCATGTGGCATTCGGCTTCGTCGTCCGCTTCGGCGGACCACCCAGGGAAGGGGCCACAGGCTTGAAGCGCGGCAAGCAAAACTGTACGGACCGGATAGAAATCCGGTGGTTACGACGGTGTTTCTCCGTATCGAGACCCTTGCACTGCACGAGAAGCTCGAGGTGTGGTGATCGCAGAGCCATCCGTCCGAATTGCGAGCCCAAGGCGGCGCCAGACCTGATCGTCCCTCGTCCGCTTCATCGAGAGTCGCCTGGGGCATGCCGGGGCCTCTCGGGACTGGATCAGGGTTTGGGGGGCAGGGCATTGCCATCCCACACCCATTCAGCCACTCACCCACTCACCCATTCACCCGCTCATCGCTCTCACTCACGAGCGAGTTCCTGCTTGAGCGCTGCCGCCAGGTACTCGTACTGCTCCACCGAGTTGTACGCTTGACAACTGATCCGCAGCAGCCGCCGCCCTTGGCTCGGCAGGCTCCACACCGGCACTTGAATCCGGTGGTTCTCGACGAGGCGTTCCTGGAGCGGGTCTTCGTACTTGCCCGGCGCCGTGCCGCCGGAGGGCAGGCCGACGCCGGGCACGATGACGGTGGCCATCGTGCCGACGAGGTCGTCGGGCGTGGCGGGCTCGCAGCCGAGGGCCTCGCAGAGCAGGCGGCGGCCTTCGAGAGCGAGGGCGTGGTTGCGCGCCAGGTGGGCGCCCCACGAGCCCTCCAGGCCCGCCAGGAAGTCGAGGGCCTCGGGGATGGCGAGGAAGCCCGTGTAGTCGTCGGTGCCGATGTAGTCGAAGAGGGCGCGGAAGCGGTCGCGGTCGGTGCGTTGCAGGTGGGCGCGGGCGGAGAGGGCCAGCGGCTCAAACCCCGCACGGCGTTCGGGGTGCACCCAGAGGAACGCCGTGCCCTTGGGGCAGCAGGGCCACTTGTGCAGGTTGGCGGTGTAGTAATGGGCGTTGATCGCGCGCACATCCAGGGGGATCTGCCCCGGCGCGTGGGCGCCGTCGAGCAGCACCTCGATGCCCCGGGCGCGGAGCGACTCGGTGAGCCGGGCCGCGGGGAAGACCAGGGCGGTGGGGCTGGTGATGTGGCTGAGGAGGGCGATCCGCGTGCGGGGCGTGACCGCGGCCATGATCGCGTCGTGGATCGCCCCGCCCGAGGGGGTGGGGAAGGGGAGGCTGGCTTTGACGACCCTCGCCCCGGCGCGGTTGGCGGCCTTGCCGAAGGTGCTGATGCACGCCGAGTACTCGTGGTCGTTGACCAGGATCTCATCGCCTGGCTGGAGCAGCAGGTTGTCGATCACCGTGGCGACCGCCTGGGTGACATTGGGCAGGAACGCCAGGCCCTCCATGTCGCAGCCGACGAACCGGGCGACCGCCTCGCGGGCGCGGTCGAGCATCGGCTCGACATCGATCATGAAAAACCGCACCGGCTCGCGTTCCATCCGGTCGCGGTAGCGTTGCTGGGCCTCGAGCACGGGGCGTGGGCAGGCGCCGTACGAGCCGTGGTTGAGGAAGACCGTCTCGGGGTCGAGTTGCCAGTGGCGGGCGTGGCGTGAGGGGGAAGGCAGGTGGGGCATGCCGGGAGGGTATGCGGCGAGGCGCCCGGCGGCGGGCCCGGCGGGGTCCCGTGCGTCGGACTTGTCCCGCCCCGGGGCGATCTGGTAGGCTGCGGCCATGCGACGCGGCTTCACGCTTATCGAGCTGCTGGTGGTTATCGCGATCATCGCCCTGCTGATCGGGATCCTGCTGCCGGCCCTGGGGCGGGCGCGGACCGTCGCCTACCAGGTCCGCTGCATGGCCAACTGCCGGGAGATCGGCAGCGCGATGATGATGTACACCGGCGACGCCGACGGGTACTACCCGCCCAAGCGATGGATGAACGGCCAGGGGCAGCCGAGCGTTTTCTCGTGGTTCGGGAAGGCCGGGAGCGATTCGGGCTACCGGGTCGCCAACGGGCACGGGGCCGACGCGCGGTACCTGAACGCCTACCTCTCCGCCCAGCCCTTCGAGCCCGACGACGAGGTCGAGGTCGCCCGGTGCCCCGCTGGCGAGGACAAGGGCGAGCGGTTCGGCATCCTCCACTACGACAAGTGGGGCGCGTCGTATGTCAGCAATACCAGCGACGCCGACTACAACCTGACCAACCCGACCAACAGGAGCGGTAACTCGGTGCGGATGATCGAGGTGCTCTTCCCCACCGAGCTGATCGCCTTCGGCGAGCACGCGGGGTTCTCGGTCGCGTGGGACAGCCTCGAGCCCCGGCCCTGGCACGGCGACGAGCACAAGTATGTGTTCACCTTCGCCGACGGGCACGCCGACTATCTCAAGGTCGAGCGGGGCGTGCTCGTCATGGACGGGTACCGGTTTATCGAGCCCGAGCGCGACCCGCGGCGGTAGCGTTCCCCGCCGATAGGCCCCGGCGCCGGTCAATCGGCGTAGACCGGCTCCCACATCGCCGCCCGGACGGCGAGGCTGATCTGCTCGTCGTTGATCCGCTTGCCGAGGTTGAGCCGGCGGGCCTCCCGCATCACGGCGCAGGCGACCTCGCGCGAGACCTCCCGCAGCCGGTTCTGGTTCGGGTACAGCGAGCCGGCGGCAAAGTCCTCGGGCGTGACGCACGAGGCGAGGGTGCGGGCGGCGACGAGGAACATCGAGTCGGTGATCTGGTTGGCCTCGGAGAGGATCGCGCCCAGGCCCAGCCCCGGGAAGATGAACACATTGTTGCCCTGCCCGATGGTGATCTGCCGGCCCTGGTGCTCCACGGGCGCGAAGGGGCTGCCGGTGGCGACGATGGCCCGCCCGTCGGTCCAGGCGATGGCCTCGGCCGGCGAGCACTCGCTCTTGGAGGTCGGGTTCGAGAAGGGCAGGATGATCGGCCGATCGGCGTGGCGGGCCATCTCCCGCACGACATCTTCGCTAAAGGCGCCGGCGGTGGCGCTGGTCCCGAGCAGGATCGTCGGCTTGATCGCCGTGACCACATCGAGCAGCCCGTGTCGCTGCTGGGGGTCGAGACCGACCTCGCGCTGGTGCGCCTCGGTCATGGCGAACTCGCGTTTGGCCTCGTCCTCGATCGGCTGGCCCTCTTGCACCAGCCCGCGGCTGTCGAGGAACACCAGCGCCCGGGCGATCCGGGCCTCGTCGGCGCCCTCCTCGCGCATGGCGGTGCGGAGCAACCGCCCGACACCGATCCCCGCCGACCCCGCGCCGAGGAAGACCACCCGCTGGTCGGCGAGTTTCCTCCCCAGGTGGCGCATGGCGGCGAGGATGCCCCCGATCGCCACGCCCGCGGTGCCCTGGATGTCGTCGTTGAAGCAGGGCAGGCGGAGCCGGTACCGGTCGAGCAGCCGCAGCGCGTTGCGCTTGCTGAAATCCTCCCACTGCAGGAGCGCCCGGGGGAAGACCTCGGCGACGGCGTCGACGAACGCCTCGATAAACCTGTCGTACGCCTCGCCGCGCAGCCGCCGGTGCCGCCAGCCCGAGTAGTACGGGTCGTTGACGAGGTCGGGGTTGTCGGTGCCGACATCGAGGCTGATGGGCAGGCACATGGAGGGGTGGATGCCCGCGCCGGCGGTGTAGAGCGCGAGCTTGCCGACGGGGATGCCCATGCCGCCGGCGCCCTGATCGCCCAGGCCCAGGATGCGTTCGTTGTCGGTGACGACGATGAGGCGGACATTGGCCTGCGGGGCGTTGTGGAGGATCCGGGGGATGATGTCGATGTCGTCGGGGGTGATCCACAGGCCGTGCGGCTGGCGGACGATGTGGCTGAACCGCTGGCACGCCAGGCCGACGGTGGGGGTGTAGACGATGGGGAGGAGCTCGGGGAGGTTGTCGACGAGCAGGCGGTAGAAGAGCGTCGCGTTGCGCTCGCGGAGGGCCTCGAGGCCGATGTACTTCTCGAGGTCGTCTCGCTTGTGGGAGAGGTGTTCGAGCTCGAGGGCGACCTGCTCGGCGAGGGTCAGCGGCGTGGGCGGGAGCAGGCCCCGCAGGCCCAGCCGGTCCCGCTCTTCGAGGGTGAAGCCGCGGCCCTTGTTCCGCAGGCGGTCGCGGAGGATCTGGGCGCCGCTCAATGTAACGGTATCCGGCCGGGAGCCGGGGACGGTGGAACGCATCGTGGCAGGCATGGCTCGCTCCCCTTCTGGGGCGTTGCGGTCGCGTTAGGGCATTCTAGGTGTGGACGGCGATCGAGTCCATTTGCCCGACCTGCCGGCCAGCGGGCTCACTCGCCGGGCCGGGGTTCATGCACGATCGTCAGTGCCCCGGCCAGCCCGGCCGACACATGCACCGTGCCGAGGTCGTCGATGAAGACCGCCTCGACCCCCTCGAGCGAGTCGACGAGCTCCAGGCCGCGTTCGACGCCGAGGACCATGAGGGCGGTGGAGAGGGCGTCGGCAAGTGTGGCATCGGCCGAGACGACCGAGACCGCCCGCACGCCGCGGGCCGGACGGCCCGTGCGCGGGTCGAGCACATGGTGGTAGCGGACTCCGTCGAGGATGAAGAAGCGTTCGTAGTCGCCGGTGGTGGAGATGCCGGAGTTGGCGAGGTCGAGCGTGGCGAAGGAGTCGTCGCCCGGGCCGCGGGGGTCGCGGATACCGACGCGCCACGGGCGGGCTGCTCCCCCGGGGGGCGGCCCGTCGGCGCGGGCGTCCCCGACGACGATCTGCCCGCCGGCGGAGAGGAGGAAGGAGTTGATGCCCGCCTCGCGAAGGGCCGCGGCGGCGCGGTCAAGGGCGTAGCCCTTGGCGATGCCGCCAAGGCCGATAAGCATGCCGGGGCGGGGGAGGGCGACGGTGCCCGCGTCGTCGTCGACCCGCACCGCGGTGTAGTCGATCAGGGCGAGCCGGGCGGTGATCTCGGCATCGGTGGGCACGCGGGGCGGCTGGGCCTTGAAGTCCCAGAGCCCCCACATCGCCGCCCAGGTCAGGTCGAACGCGCCGTCGGTCAGGTCGCCGATCTCGACCGCCCGGGTAATGACACCCCGGAGTTCGTCGGGCACCGGCGTAGGCCCGAGGCCGGCGTTCCGGTTGACCGCCGACAGGGGCGAGGAGTCCTTCCACTCGCTCATCTCGGCATCGACCCGGCGGAAGATGTCGAAGACGATCCGGGCGGCCTCGTCGATGCGGCCCGCGGGGGCCTCGACCGTGATCGGCGTCGCCATGATCTGCTCGACGCGGATCGCATAGGCGGGATTCGGCGAGGGTGAAGCTGTGGGGGAGGGCGGGGTGGTGGGGGTAGTGGGGGAGATGGGGGGCGTCCACACCGCTCGCCCGACTCCCAGGCCGATGACGATCCCGACGCCGACCACCGCCCCGAGGCGCACCGCGCGGCTCATCGGGGCTCGTCCAGGCTGTCGAGGTTCTGGGGGACGGCGCACCGACCGACCGGCTTGCGGCCGCGCTGCCCGGAGTCCACGCGCCCCGCGAGCCGCTGCCAGGCCACCCAGCCCGCGCACAGCAGCGCCAGCCCCAGCCCACCGAGCAGCATGTCCGGCCAGTTGAGCAAGGGAGCACCCTACGACGCGGAGAACAGCCCGGCGAACCCCATGAACGCCAGCGAGAGAACCCCGGCGATGATCATATTCAGCGCGGTCCCCTTGATGAGGGTCGGCACGCTCGACAGCTCGACCTCCTCGCGGATCCCGGCCATCAGCACCAACGCGAGCGTGAACCCGCTGCCGGCGCCGAGCGCGAACGCCAGGCCCTGCAGCACCGTGTACTCCTTGCTGGTCTGGGTGAGCGCGAGGAACAGGATCGTGCAGTTGGTGGTGATCAACGGCAGGTAGATCCCCAGCGCCCGGAACAGCACCGGGCTGAGCTTCTTGATCAGCATCTCCACGAACTGCACCGTCGACGCGATGACGATGATGAAGCAGATGAGCTTGAGGTACGGCGCGTGCGGCAGGATGAACGCGTTGAGGAACGACGCGGCCAGCGAGGTGATGACCAGCACGAAGGTCGTCGCCAGCCCCAGCCGGAACCCGACCTGCAGCCGTCCCGAGACGCCGAAGAATGGGCACAGGCCGAGGAAGTAGTACAGCGTGAAGTTGTTGACCAGCATCGCGCCGACGAAAATCCACACCAGGTTGCTCATGGGGTGGCCCCTTGTGCGGGCGTCGCCCTTCGGGCGCGCCTGCGCTGCGCGAGCCAGTTGAAGAACAGCAGGATGAACCCCAGCATGAAGAACCCACCGGGCGGGAGGACCATGATGACCCACGGCTCGTAGTGCGGCCCGAAGAGGCTGTGCCCGAAGATCGAGCCCGAGCCGAGGACCTCCCGCGTCGCGCCCAGGCACATGAGCGCGAAGAAGAACCCGATCGACATGCCCGCGGCGTCCAGCGCCGCCAGGAGCGGCGGATTCCTGCCCGCGAACGCCTCCTGCCGCCCCAGGATGATGCAGTTGACCACGATCAGCGCGATGAAGGCGCCCAGCTCCTTGTGCACCGCCGGCACCAGGGCCTCGAGCGTCATGTCGGCCACGGTGACGAAGGTGGCGATGATGATGATGTAGGTGCTGATCCGCACCTCCTTGGGGATGGCGTGGCGCAGCATCGAGACGAGCAGGCACGAGCCGACGAGCACGAACGCCGTCGCGGCGCCCATCGCCACCGCGTTGATCGCCGAGTTCGTCACCGCCAGCGTGGGGCACATGCCCAGCACCTGGACGAACACCGGGTTCTCCCTCCAGATGCCCTTGGCGAACTCGTTGTAGGCCTTCTCGGGGGTGAGCTTGGCGCCGCTCATGGCGTGCCCCCTTCCCCGGCCGGGGCGTCCGGCGCCTTGGCCTCGGCCGGCGGCGGCGCGGGCGGCTCTTCGCCGGCGGGGGGCAGGCTCGCCAACCAGGCCGCGTTGCCCTGGTTGATGATCTTCACCACCGCCTTGGACGAGATCGTCGCCCCGGTGATCGCGTCGACCTCGAACGCCTGGTCCCTGCCGTCCTTGACCACCACGATCTCCGGCTCGACCGCGAGGTCGTTGAAGTTGTCCACGAACGCCTGGCTCTTGAAGATCTTGTCGCCGAGCCCCGGCGTCTCGCGGCTGGCGAGGATGCGCATACCGATCACGCGCTTGGTCGCGGGGTCGTAGCCGTAGAGGAGCTGGATCTCGTCCTGGAAGCCCGCCCCGGCGTTGCGGATCGCGTAGCCGCGGAACTGCCCTTGGGCGTCGTACCCGCCGTAGATCACGGGGTCGGTGGTCTTCTCGTCGGGGCTGATCGGGACCAGCGTGCCCTCGCGCAGTGCCAAGTAGGAGACCCTCGTCGATCCCGGCACCACCTCCAGCACGGCGGCCTGGAGCGCCTCGGCCTTGTTGGCCGCGATAATCGGCGTCGTGACCTGGTAGGCCCCGCTGAGCAGGAATCCCGACACCATGCCCGCGATGGCCAGGGTCGCCGTCAGCCGCACGCCGCTGGGCCCCTTGCCCCGCCCCTCGATGGTCAGTTCGACCTCACTCATGTTCGATGGACCCCCGCCCGAAGGGCCTCGGTTGGGTGACCCGCTCGATCAGCGGCGTCGCGGCGTTCATCAGCAGGATCGCGTACATCACCCCCTCGGGCAGCCCGCCCCACAGGCGGATCAGCACCACGACCACGCCGATCCCGATCCCGAATAGCCACGCGCCGCGGGGCGTTACCGGGCTGGTGACCGGGTCGGTCGCCATATAGACCGCGCCGAACAGCAGCCCGCCGCTGGCGAGCATCGCCCACGGCGGGGGAAACTTCTCGGTGTTGCACGCCCAGACGATGCCGCTGAACACCGCGACCGTGGCCAGGATGCTCGCGGGGATCCGCCAGTCGAACGAACGCCGGAGGGCCATGACCACCCCGCAGAGCAGGATGACGATCGCGCAGGTCTCGCCGAGCGACCCGGCGGTGTTGCCCAGCAGCAGGCGGCTAAACGACGAGGCCTGGTGTTCGAACTTCATCATGCCCAACGGCGTGGCGGTGGCGACGGCGTCCGGCGCGGCCTGCATGAAGGGGAGCGCGAAGTTCGACGGGCGGATGGTAAAGAACGAGGAGAAGTCGCCCTGGCGCGACCAGGTGGTGATCGCCCCGGGGAAGGCCGCCTGCAGGAACGCCCGCCCGACCAGCGCGGGGTTGAACATGTTCTGCCCGAGCCCGCCGAAGGCCAGCTTGCCCAGCCCCACCCCGACCGCCCCGCCGAGGAACGCCATCCACAGCGGGAAGCCCGGCGGCAGGCAGAGCCCGAGCACGATGCCGGTGAGGACCGCGCTGCCGTCGCGGAGCGTCGCGCCGCGCGGCCTGCCCGGCCCGACCAGCCACTCGGCGCCGACCGCACCGGCGGTGGTCGCGAGCAGGACGAGGATCGCGCTGATGCCGAAGTAGTAGATCGCCGCGAGCACCACCGGCCCCATGCCGATGACGACTTCGGTCATGAGCCGGGGCGTGGTGATCCCCCGCCTCAGGAACGGCGCCGATTGCAGGAGCAGCTTCGGGTCGCGGGCCATCATCCTTGCTTGGCCTTTCGTTGGCGGATGGTGAGCTTGGCGGCCCGGATGAGGTGGACGATCGGGACGCTGGAGGGGCAAGTGTATGTACATGCCCCGCACTCCATGCAGTCCATGACGAAGGCCTCCTCGAGCGCTTCGTACCGCCCCGCGCGGGCCAGCCGGGCCAGCCGCGAGGGGTTGAGGAAGTTCCCGCACGCCTCGAGGCACGACCCGCACCGCACGCAGGCGTATTCGACCGGGTGGTTGACGACATTGTCGGTGAACGCCAGCAGCCCGCTGGTGCCCTTGACGACCGGGGCGTCGAGCGTGGCCAGCGGCATGCCCATCATCGGCCCGCCCATGATGACCTGGCGGGTCTCCGAGTTGATGCCGCAGTGGCGGAGCACCTCGCGGATCGGCGTGCCGATGGGGACGATGAGGTTGGCCGCCCGATCGACCCCCGGCCCGGCGATGGTCATGGCCCGCTCGATCACCGGCTGGCCCCGGTCGAACCAGTCGGCCAGGCACGCCATGGTCGCGACATTGTTGACGACCACGCCGATATCCAGGGGCAGCTTGCCGGCGGGGACCTCCTCGTTGAACACCGCCTTGATGAGCATCTTCTCGGCGCCCTGCGGGTACTTGACCGCCAGGGGCGAGACGGTGATGTTCGAGCCCGCGGGCAGGTGGGCCCGCAGCGACTCGATGCCGTCGGGCTTGTTGAGCTCGACCCCGACCCACGCGCCGCGGGCGCCGAGCTTCTCGGTCAGCATCGCCACGCCGCGGAGGACCTCCGCGGGCCGCTCGACCATCACCCGGTGGTCGCAGGTGAGGTAGGGCTCGCACTCGCAGCCGTTGATCACCAGCCGCTCGCAGTGCCTGCCCTCGGGCAGCTTGTACTTGACATGGCTGGGGAACGCCGCCCCGCCCAGCCCCACCAGCCCGGCCCGCTGCACCTGGCGGACAAACTCATCGACGCCGAGCCTCGACGGGTCGACCGGGTCGCGGGCGACGAACTGCTGCGAGGAGTAGGGGTCGGCCTCGATCTGGATCGTCGGCACCATCTGCCCGTTGCCCTGGCGGTGCGGGCCGATGTCGAGCACGCGGCCGGTCACCGGGCTGTGCAGGCTCGTCGAGACGAACCCGCCCGGCTCGGCGATCAGCTGGCCCCGCGCGACTTTCTCCCCGGCGCGGACGATCGCTTTGGCCGGGGCGCCGATGTGCTGGCCCAACGGCAGGAGGTACCGCTCGACGAACGGCATGCGTTCGAGCGGGAGGTGCTCGGTCGCCTCCTTGTGCTCCAGCGGGTGGACGCCGTGGCGGAAGGATTTGTGCAGGGAGACCGCGGACATCTCAGGCGCGCCCCCCGGGGTAGCCGGCGATGGTCATCAGCCGGTCGGTGATGTTGTCGGTGGTCTCGGCGGCGAACTGGGCGCGCAGGGCGGCGACCTGCGCCTCGTGTTGTGCCGTCAGCGCCGCGACCTCCGCCCGCCGGTCGGCCGCCACGCCCTGCTCGATATCGCTGCGCACCTTGTCGGTAAACGGCGTGACCTCGCCGGCGAGCTCCTGCAGCGTCCGCCACAGCCGGGCCCTGTCGGCGGCGTCGTGGGCGAGCTTGGCGCCCACGCTGAACTTGACCTTCTGGCCGCCGCGTTCGAGCTCGACGAACGGTGTGCGGTTCGACCGGGTGTCGGCGTCGAGGTCGAGGTACTCGGCCATCGAGATCGGGTTGGTCGCATCGCGCCCCATCGCCGTGAACTGCTCGGCGAAGCGGGCCTCGGTCGCGGCCCAGTGGGCGGGAGTGATCGCCGCCCCCTGCGCGGTGTACGACCACTTGTCCCGCACGGACGGGTTGCCGGCCAGGTCGATGCACGAGCCGAAGACGCCCGCGCCGGCCGGGTCAAACACCGCCAGCGGCCACGCCCGCGACTCGACCGCGAGGGCCGCCTGGTCGAACAGCCTGGTGACGCCGAAGCCGTGGCGTTCGGGGCTCGGGGCGTGCAGGTGCACCAGCGATGGCCCGGCGGTCGCCAACGCCCGCTCGACGCTCGACGCGAAGTGGGCCGGGTGGGCGATCGAGCTCTGCGTGACAAACGCCTTCCGCGAGAGCATCGCGAGGAGCGCGATGTCGTACCGCTGCGAGGGCGGGTACGACCCCATCGAGTCCAGGCTCAGCGCCCCGTCGGCCTTGCCGCCGATGTCACTGAGCACCACCGCCTTGATCGGCAGCCCGCTCTCGAACAGCCACATGAGCTGCGAGAGCCCGCGCCCGCCGAGCGACTCGCCATCGCCCACCAGCACCATCGGCGGCACCAGCTCGCGCTCGTCCTTGGTCAGGTCGGCGTAGGTCAGCCCCGCGAGCCTGGCCGCGGCGTGCGGCGCCTCGGCCGGCCGTTCGATCTCGACCTTCGCCAGCCGCATCAGCCGGAAGCCATCGACCACCTCGCGCAGGTAGCCCTCGAGCAGCCCCCGCGCCAGGCCCCCGGCCTCCCCGGCCGCGTCGATCGCCACCGGCGAGAGGAACGGGTTGTACGGGTACACCCCCGCCCAGCCCGCGACCGACCCGGCCGCGAGCGTGAGCCCGACCCGCGCCCGTCCGAGCCCGAGCGGGCCGCGCGTGAGTTTCCACTCCAGGTCGGCGAGCCCGCGGGCCGCGTCGACCAGCCGCCCGAGCAGCTCACCATCGACATGCCCATCGACGATCGCCGAGTCGATCTTTGACGACAGCGAACTGAGCTCGACATCGCCACGCCCGAGGGTCTCGAGACCCTGCGAGAGGGCGTCGAGGTCCGCGGTCGGCAGGGCGGCGGCGAGCAGCTTCTGGATGCGCTCGCCGAGCCTGGCCCGCAGGGCGTTGATCAACCCGACCAGCCGCTGCGTCCTTGGCTGGTAGTGCGCCTCGGCGATCGCCAGCACCTGCCGGAGCGCGAGCTTGGCCCCCGACCCGGCCTCGGCCCCGTCGCCCGGCGCCATCGCGTGCAGGCAGTACCGGCTGAGCATCATCGCCGGCAGTGCCCCGATGCGCTCGTCCCTGCGCACCCTTTCGATGATCTCGCCCGAGGTATCGGGCAGCGACTGCCAGAGCTCCCACGCCCGCCTCGCCCGCTCGACCGCCTCGGGCGTGCGCGGCTCGACCGCCAGGCCGTGGCCCGCGCCCCGCGCCGCGATCAACTCCGGGCACTTGCACGCGTCGGGGTTCACCGCCAGCGAGAGGAACGCCCCGGCGCCCGGGCTCGCCCGCTCGGCATCGTGGAAGAACACCGTCGTCACCGCGATCGGCAGCCCGCCGACCTGGGCGTTCACCGCTTCGAACGCCTCACGCATCGACGCGGCCCGCGCTTCGGGCGCGCCCATCTTCGCCAGCACCTCCTCGAACGCCGCGGCGAAGAGCTCGCCCGCGGTGGTCGGGGGCTCGTCGCCCTTGGCCACCTTCGCCGCCTGCTTGGCGAGCTGGCCCAGCGCCGGGCGCAGGGCGTCCGCTTGGGCCCCGGCCCGGGTCGCCATGTCGAGCCCCGCCTCGAGCAGCGACTTGGGCGTGATCGCCAGCGCCGCGACCGAGCCGTCCGGGCAGGTGGTCCACAGCTCGGGCGTGCCGTCGCACTCGCCGGGCACGAACACCGGCAACACCGCGCCGCCGCCCCCCGCATCGCGGAAGACACTCGACAGCGCCGGCGTCGTCCCCATCGCGGCGCCCGGCTCGGCGATGAGCTCGTCGAGCGCATCGCCCTTATAGAACACCCCGGCGTGATCCCAGAACCGCGCCAGGCTCGCCAGGCCGGTGCCGCGGGGCATGGCCGCGACCTCGCGCGGGACCGCGGTCTCCGTGGGCGTCCGCATCGCGGCGTCCGCACCGGCCGTCGGCGTGTGCTCGCGCACCCCCTCAAACCCCGCGACAAACGCCGTGAGCAGCCGCTCTCGCTCGCCCTCGGCAAGCTCACCGAGCATCTCGCCCCGACGGGTGCGCACCTGCGGTGCGCCGGGCATGTCGGTCGCGGTCCGCTGCAGGAGCACCCGCAGCCCGCCGCCCAGCAGCGCCTCACGGCACGCGGCCACCTCAGGGTCGTCGGTCGGCACCGCCCACATCCTGCGCCCGCCCGCTCGGGCCGCCACCGCGTCGGCGTCGCCCGCGAACGCCACGACGACGCCGGCCGCTCCGAGGGACCGCGGCAGCGCCGCGTCGCCCTCGGCGAGCAGCGCGATATCGACCGCGACATCATCACCGGGGTCGGCGATCGTGTCGGCGGCGAAGCTCACGCGGTCGGTCATCACCTGCCCGGCCCGCTGCCAGCTGATGCCCGGCCGCGAGCGCACATGCCCCCCCACTTGCCCGTGGCAGAGCGTGGTGAGCTGTCCCGCCAGCGACTCGAACCCCCGCCCCGCCGGTCGCTGCACCGCGACGGTGGTCAGTTCCTGGAGCGTGGGGGCGACCTTGCTCTCGCGGTCGCGCAGCCCCAGGCCGGCGGCCTGCGGGAAGTCCCGGCGCACCGCGTCCATGAGGGCCTGGTGCTTGGGGAACCTGCTCTTGCCGCGCACCAGGTCGAGCCCGACAAAGTGGAACGCCCGCTTGGGCGACGCCAGCTCCCGCACGAGAAGCAGCAGGTCCGCGCCGTTGACCGGCAAGCCGCCCAGCCCGGCCGCCGCCCCGATGAGCCGCGGCGTGTCCTTGGGCGCCAGAACCGGCAGGCCCGGGTGGCACTCGGGCCCGTACCGCCCGTTCTCCCGGCAGCGGTCGAGCACCGCCCGCACCTGCCGCATCAGGGGCCCATCGTCGGTCGGCGAGCAGGCGACGCGTTCGAGCACGCACGCGACCTCGGCGCCCCGGAGCGCCTCGGCGATCGCGGCCCCATCCATCGGCCACGCCCGCAGCACGCCGATCACGCCGACCTTGAGCTGCGCCTTGCTCCGCGCAAAGTCGGCGATCGACTCGGCCGCCTCGACCATCGAGCCCTGCGCGATCAGCACAATTCTCGCATCGCCCGTGCGGTGGGCGCGCACCGCCCCGAGCTGGCGGCCGGTCTGTGCCGCGAACGCCGCGGCGCTCTCGCCGAGCAGCCGGTCGGTATCGCCCTCAAAGAACGCCCGCCCGGCGGCCGCGCCCAGCGCCCAGGCCTCCGGCCCCTGCAGCGAGCCGAGCGCCATCGGGCGTTCGAGGTCGTACGACCTGGGCACACGCCGGCGGGTCTCGCCGAAGATCGTCCGCTGGCCCGCGGTCGCCGGCGGCAGGATATCGCCCGCCGAGCCCAGGAACGACCGCAGGAACTCATCGCCCGGCATCGCCACGCTCTGCACCGCTAGGGCGGTCTGCTCTGCGTCCATCGCCACCACCGCCGGCAGCAGGGCCAACTCGGCGGTGCGCCGCGCGATCATCGCGAGGTCGACCGCCTCCTGCACGCTCGTCGCGCACCAGCGCAGCAGCCCCAGCCCGTCGAGCGCGTGGTACGCCTCGTGCCCCGACCCCAGAGCCTGCGCGTGCCCGGCCCCCGCCCGCAGCACGACATGCACCACCAACGGCAGCCTGCGCCCGGCGGCCTCGGCCAGCAGGTCGCGGCACTGGAGCAGGTCCGGCCCGGAAAGGAAGGCCGTCGAACGCCGTCCCGCCATCGCCGCGCCCATCGCCGACGCCAGCGCCGCCCGCGGGCCGTCGGCGTCGATGCCGGTGATCGGCCCGTTGAGCGCGTTGAGCCTGAGGTCCGCCTCGTGCCCGCCCCACACGCGGGCCGCCAGCGCCGCCGGAGAGCTCGCCCCGAGCCCGGCGATATCGCACACCCGCGCTTCGACCGCCGCCACCGCCGACACGCCGTCGAGCACGCAGGGCTTGCCCGCGTGGGGCGCCGGGGCGGCCTTGCCGCGGATCATCCGCCGGAGCGCACGCAGCGATTCGGACGCGAAACTACTCACGATCGCCATCCCTTCCGAGCCCGTCAGCCGTCAGCTGCACGAGCCGCACCGTCTTGAACTGCTGGCCCTCGATCCACTTGATCGCCCCGGTCGGGCAGCGGAATGTCGCGTCGGGCATGGCCGGCCCGCCCGCCGAGTAATCGACGATCGGCAGGTTGCCCGCCATGTGGATCAGCCCCGGCGCCGCGTCCTGGGCGCAGCGCCCGCACGCGTCGCACGCCACCGAGCACACGGCCCGCGCCTCCTCGCCCTCGAGCGGGGCCTTGCACTGCACGATCAGGTTGTGCCCGATGGGCAGCAGCTCGAAGAGGTCTCGCGGGCACGCCTCGACGCAGTCGCCGCAGGCGGTGCAGAGGTCGGGATCGACCACCGGCAAGCGCTGCCCGTTCATCTTGATCGCGTCGAAGTCGCACGACGCCTCGCAATCGGCGAGCCCGAGGCACCCCCACCCGCAGCCCTTGCCCCCGCCGCCGACCAGGTGCGCCGCGCCGCAGCTGCCGTAGCCCTCGTACTCGGCGATCTGCCGCGCCTGCCCCAGGCCGCCCGCGCAGTGAAGCCGCGCGACCCGCTTCTCCGCGGCGCCCGCGTCGACGCCCAAGAAGTTCGCGACCTTGTCGATCCCTTCGGGGCTGTTGACGGTGCAACGGCTGGGCTTGTTCCGCCCCGCGAGCAGCGACTCGGCGAACGCGCGGCACCCCGCCTCGCCGCACGCCCCGCAGTTGGAGCCCGGCAGCATCCCCTCGATGATGTCCAGCCGGGGGTCCTCCTCGATCTTGAGGAACCGGTTGGCGATCGCCAGCCCCGCGCCGAGGAACGCGCCCAAGCCGGTCATGATCAGGATGGCTGTCAGGATCGTGCCCACAGCGCCTCCACTCAGTTGAAGGGCTTGGCCCGCTCGACCAGCTCATCGACCCCGCGCTCGCCGGGGTTGAGCGGCTTGCCGGGGTGGATGCACCGCGCCGGGCACTTCTCCGCGGCGGCCACCAGCTCGGCGAAGGTGCCGCCCTTGGGATCCCCGATCATCGCCTGCTTGTTGGCGTTGTAGACGAAGAGCCGCCCGTTGATATTCACGCAGTCGTTGCAGCTCGTGCACAACGCCGAGTCGATCCAGGGCTCGTCGAATCCGGTGCCCGCTTCCTCCGCCTCGGGAGCGGCCTCGGCGGGTGCGAGGGCGGGCTCGGCGGTGAGCGGGGCCTTGGGCGCGGCGGTCGGTGGCGGGGGGGCCGCCCGCGTCGCGCCGCCCGCCAGCGACGAGAGGTCCGCGTTGACCAGCCCCTCGGCCAGCCGCCGCAACGCCTCGCCGGCCGCCCCGGTGCGGACCCGCTCGACCTCGGCCGCGTGCGCGGCCTCGAGCTGCTCGCGCTCAGCCGCGAACGCGGCGGTCAGCCGGTCGCGCTCGTTCTGCACCGCTTCGAGCACATACTCGTTGCGCACGCCCGAGAGCTCCTGCAGGGTGTGCCAGTAGTCCAGGCGGTCCCGGCAGACAAACGCCAGCCGCCGGGTGAACGCCAGCCTCCGCAGCATGCCCCCGCTGTCGACCGCCCAGACGAAGGGGACCATCTCCGCCGCGGCGTCCGCGTCCATCGAGAGGTACGCCGCCGCCTCGACCAGTGTCTCGCCCGAGAGCCCCTCGGGCACGACGCGGTACTCGTCGCGGTAGGTGGCCTCGAGCAACGCAAAGTCGGCGAAGGTGAACCGCGAGGCAATGGTCTGGGGCAGCCCGGCGCTATCGACATGCTGGATCCCGCACGCCGGCCAGTCTTCCTCGGCCGACGGGTTCATCGAGAAGTCGAGCCGCCTGGCCCAGGTGTCCCCGGCCTCGGGGTCGTAGTGGAACAGGGGGTGGGCCCGCCCCTCGAGCGCCGCCCCGCCGTGCAGCCAGGCACCGAGCGCGGGCTCCTCGCCCGTCGCCGTCAGCCCGCTGGCCACCACATGCAGCGACGCGTGCATCGCCCCCAACCCGCGGAGGAACCCCTCGAGCATGTGCGTGGGCCTGGCGGCGGTCGTCTGGTTGACCAGCGCCTCGCGGTGCCCGATCCCCAGGTACGCCAGCTCGAGCCGGTACCGCGTCAGCGACTCGCCCCCCGTCGATCCCGGGTCGCCCGCGGCCGGCACATCGACAAGCACCGCGATCGGACGCCCCGAGAGCAGCAGCCGCGAGAGCGAGAGCATGTCGGCCCCGCCCAGTTGGTCCGGCGTCTCGATCGCCAGCACCGGCGGCAGGAGCAGCAGCTCGTCTGTCGAGAACCCCCGCCAGGCGAGCGACGCGACCAACGCGTCGTGCCGCGCCGGGTCGTACCCGCGGTGGAGTTCCAGCCGCGCGGTCCGGATCGCGGCGATCAGGTCGACGCGGGCCGCGGACAGCCCATCAAAGATCACCCCGGCCTCGGCGCACGGGTCGCGCTGCGCCACATGCCAGCGGATCTGCCTGCCATCGGCCCATGCGGGGGCCGGCGATTTGCTCACCACCTGCACCGCGAGTTCGCCCGGCGCGGCGAGGAACCGCTCAAAGACCCCGACAGTCTGCTCCAGCCGCTGGAGGCGTGCCGGGTCGGGCGCCTCACCCAGCTTGACCCGCCCGAGCACCCGAGACAGGGCCGCGGGGTCGAAGTGCGCAGCGTCCGAGGTCCCCACGCTCCCCGCGAGCCTGGTCTCGTCGCCCGCGCCCCGGGCCCGCTCGGTCGCCAGCCGGTCGCGGAGCTTGCTGCGCAGGCCGGTGATCTCGGCCCGGAGCGCCCCACCCCGCCGCGCCGCCTCGGCCCGCGCCGCGAGGCAGTAGATCCGCACCGCCGTCTGCCGCGAGATCGGCAGGAACACGCCGCCCGCGGGGACCGCGGCCGTCAGCCGCGCGAGGTCCCCGTGCAGTTGGCTCGCGCCCGCGCCCTTGAGCGAGAGCTTCTCTTCCAGGGCCGCGCACGCCGCCTGCACCGCCGGGCCGCCCGGCGCGGGCTCCTCGCCCTGCTCGGCCAGCTGCGCCCGCAGCTCGACCTCGAGCCGCGCGAGGTTGTCCTTGAGCGCCCTGGCCTCGTCGGCCCCCGGCGCGAACCCCTCGACCAGCTCGAAGAGCAGGTCCACGATCGGCCGGCAGGTCAGCGGACCCTCCGGCCCGGCGCTCAGGAAGAGCGGGTAATCCTGACGGATGAACTGCTGGTCGCGGTAGGGGTAGAGCGCCGCGGGCAGCCAGCCGTCCCCGGGCGTCGCCAGCCCGGACCCTTGGCCCTGGTCGCCCAGGCTGAACCGCCGGATCTCGCGCAGCGCCTTCGACGCCTCGCCCGCGTCGAGCTCGGCCGCCCGCTCGCGCACGGGCAGCCTGGGCTTGGCCGGGCCCCCGCCCCCGGGCCCGGCGTGGTCGGATGTTTCAGTACGCGGCTCGCTCACTTGGGTCTGTTCCATCGCATGCCATTTCAGATCGCAAACCGATCCAGTTCCTTCTCAAGGGCCACGATCTTCTCTTCGATCGTCACATCCCTGCCCACGCTGCTGGTGTCCTCGTACCGCGGGCAGTCCGGGTTGGCGTAGAGCAGGCCGATGGGGATCACATCCTCCCGGCCGGCGATCTCGCGGGCCCGGTTGATATCGCTCGGGTCGTGCGCCATCCGGTTGGTGTAGATCTTGGTCCCCGCCTCGTCGGCGACGACCCCGTGCTCGTCCTCGAGCAGCAGGATCAGCGACGGGTCGCGCTGCGCGTCCTCGAACACCATGGGCGTAAACTGCGGGCACCGCTGCATGATCCGCACGAAGGAGAGCCCCGGGTGGTCGTACGCCCGCTTGAGCGTCGCGTACACATGCACCGGGTTCCAGTCCACCGTCTGCGCCACGAACGACACATTCGAGATGCTCAGCGTCGTCAGCGTCGGGTTCAGCGGCGGCAGGAACGCCCCGCGAGGGTGCGTGTTGCTCTTGAAGCCGGGCCGGGTCGTCGGGCTGGTCTGGTTCTTGGTCAGGCCGTAGACATTGTTGTCAAACAGCATCACGACCATGTTCATGTTGTACCGGATGGCGTGGACCCAGTGCGCCGCGCCGATCGAGCAGCAGTCGCCGTCGCCGGTGGCCACCCAGATGGTGAGGTCCGGCCGGCGCGCCTTGACCCCGCACGCCACGGGCAGCGCCCGCCCGTGCAGGCCGTGGAACCCGTAGGTCTTCATGTAGTGGGGGAACCGGCTGGAGCACCCGATGCCCGAGACGCACACCGTCTGCTCGGGCAGGAGCTGCTCGTCGCGGCAGATGCGCTGCACCGCCGTCAGCACGCCGTGGTCGCCGCACCCCGGGCACCACCGGGCGGCGCCGCCCTCGTAGTCCTCGAGCGTGAAGTACCGCGGCAGAACATCCAGCGACCAGTCCGTTTTGAGACCAAACATGTGTGTGCTCCGCAAAGGAAGCCCGGGGCCCATGCCCGGGCGAAGCCTCGATCAGGCGTGCGCGGCCACGGCCCCGCGCTCGGCAAGCCCCATCCCCGCCAACCTCTCGATGATCACCCCGTGGATCTGGCCCGGCGTCAGCGGCTGGCCGGGCGTGATCGCCCAGTAGTCCACATCGTGCAGCGTCTGCGCCCGCAGGTGCTGGGCGAGCTGCGCCCGGCGGGCGTACTCCGGGTTCCCGTAGAAGCCCTGCGGCGGGTCCGCGTAGTTCAGCTCCACCGTCATCACCCGGCCGAACCGCTCGAACAGCTCCTTCAACCCCGGCTCCATCGGCGACATGAACCGCAGGTGCACGCTCGAGACCCTGTGCCCCGCCGCGCGGGCCCGGTCCACCGCCTCCTCGATCGACCCGATCGTCGAGCCCCAGCCCACGACCAGCAGGTCGCCCTCGTCGTCGCCGTGGATCTTCGGCGGGCGGAGCGTCTGCGCCAGCGCCGCGATCTTGCGGCTGCGCATCTCGCACCCCAGCTGGTTCGCGTCCGGGTCGTACGCCACATGGCTCCGCCCGGTGTGCGCCAGGCCCGTCAGCACATACTCGCCCCCGCGCTGCCCCGGGATCGGCCGACGGCTGAGCCCCGTCTCCTCGTCCCAGGCGTACGGCGCCAGCCCCTCGGGCCACGCCGACTGATCGATCGGGGCGGCCATCCAGTCCTCGGTCGCCTTCGGACGCGGGAAGGGCGTCTGCCCCGTCGCGAGGTTCGCGTCGGTCAGCACGATCACCGGCGTGCGGAACGCCTCGGCGAGCTTCCGCGCGGTGATGATCATGTGGAAGCACTCCTCGATCGTCGCCGCCGCCATCACCACCTTTGGCGCATCGCCGGGGGAGGCGTACAGCGCCGCGAACAGGTCTCCCTGCTCGATCTTCGTCGGCAGGCCCGTCGCCGGGCCGCCCCGCTGCACATCGACGATCACCAGCGGCACCTCGGCCATCACCGCCAGGCCGATGAACTCGGTCTTGAGCGCCAGGCCCGGGCCGGAGGTGATGGTGCACGCGGTCTTGCCCGCGTACGATGCCCCGATCGCGAACCCGATCGCCGCGATCTCGTCCTCGGCCTGATGGATAAACCCGCCGGCCTTCTGGAAGACGCCCGACAGGTAGTGCGTCGCGCTGGTCGCCGGCGTGATCGGGTACATCGACACCAGGTCCATCCCCGACGCCAGCACGCCCAGACCCACGGCCTGGTTGCCGTTGGTCACGATCAGGTCTTGCCTGGCCTGCATCGCCGGCACATCGAAGCAGTAGGTCAGGTTCTCGCGGGCGAACTTCCGCCCCCCCTCGAAGAGCCTCTGGTTGCTCGCGATGACCTTCTCGCCCTTCTTGGCGAAGATCGTCGTGATCTCGTGCATCGCCAGCGCCGGGTCGCGCTGGTAGATCCAGCAGAGCATGCCCAGCACGAACATGTTCTTCCCGAGCCTCGGGTCCGGCGTGTACTCGAGGCACGCCTCGTGCATCGGCAGCTCGTGGACGATCAGCCCGCGGTTGCGGAAGTCCTCCACCGCCGAGGTGTACATGTCGCGGATCTGCTCGTTCGCGTCGCTCGCCCACTTGTTCTCGAGCAGGATGATCGTCCCCTCGCGGAACGCCCGGTTCATGATCCGCCCGTAGAGCACCTGCTCGTTGAACCCGACGACCAGGTCGGCCTCGTCGCCCATATTGGTGATGGTCTCCGCGCCCAGGCGGATGCGGATGCCGCTGGCCCCGGCTCGGGACCGGGCCGGGGGCTTGATCTCCGCCGGAATAATCTCGACGGTCCACACCCCGTTGCCCCCCTTGGCGCACACGGTCGCGAAGCTCTGCCCCGCCTTCTGTGCGCCCTCGCCCGAGTCGCTGACGATCTCGACGATCGCCTCGCGCAGGACCTTGGGGGTGGGGGCGTCGTTGCCGTGACCGCCGTGGGGTGTCGTCTTGCCGTTTTCCATCGCCGTCAGCCCTCGATTGGACAAGCCGCTCGGGGTACTCAGGCTTCGACTGCGGAACAAACTGCCAGTCGATCTAGGCTGAGGACCGCCGAAACGGTGCGTGCATCACGCCTCGAACTCGGTGGTAAAGACCGCCTTCGATCTCGCGCACGCTCGCGTACGCGAGCCTCCTTCCGTCGTCGACACTGGGGCGGCCGCGCCGCCCCCGCAATGCGTCATATCGGAACCGGGAAGTATACCAACCAGCGGTATCCGGAATGAGCCCGCCGATCACTTTTCGTGCAGGATTGGAAAGTCCGATCACCCCCGCCCTCTCGCCCGCCGCCCCCGGCCTGCCACCCGCCGGGTATGGTCTCCCTTCATGGCGACCCCCCGGTGCCCCGACTGCTCCAACCCCATCGACCCGGCCGATGTGAATGTCGCCGAGGGCGTGGCCTACTGCCGGGCCTGCTACGCCCTCTCCCGCCTCGGCGCCATGGTCGAGAGCGATGCCGAACCTCTCCTCCCCGACGCCGATCCATCCCTCCCCCCGCCCGGCTGCGCCCTCGAAAGCGATGGCGTGCGGTCGACCTTTCGGTCCAGCGCCAGATCCCTGGGCACCTTCGTTGCCGCCGGGTTCTTCGCGGTGTTCTGGAACACCATCACCGGCGTCTTCGTCCTCGTGGCCCTGGGGAGCACCCTCCAGCACGCCCTGGGATCGATCCCCGCCTGGTTCCCCAGCCCCTTCTCCGGCTCTTCGCCCGCCATGCCCCTCGGCATGACGATCTTCCTGTGGTTCTTCCTGACCCCATTCATCCTGATCGGGCTGACCATGGCCGGCGCCGCGCTCGTCGCCGTGGCGGGCAGGATCGAGGTCCGCGTCCACAACGAGCGAGGCTCGGTCTTCCTGGGTGTCGGGCCCCTCGGCTGGAGGACCCGGTTCGACGCCCTGACCGTCCGCAGCGTGACCCTCGGCCGGACCACATGGAAAGAGAATAACCGCACCAAGCCGGTGATCGTCCTCAAGACCGACGCCAAGACCCTGCGGTTCGGGTCGGGCCTCACCGAGCCGCGCCGCGAGTGGCTCGCCGCCGCCCTGCGGACCGTCCTGGTCCCAGAGCAGCGATAGAAGCACCTACGCCACGCCACCCCGCCCGGCCGGCCCTCAACCTCGGCGTTTCTCGCGCCTGGCGACCGCGCGGGCGAGCACCCACAGCCTGACCCCATACCCCGCCATCAGCCCGAGCCCCAGGGCGTAGGCCAGGATCGCATACCCCGCGGCGTTCACGCCTCACCCCCCGCCGCCCGAACCCGCCGCAGCAGCCCGAACCTCGCCCCGATGAACCCCATGCAGAGCATCAGCACCGGCGCCCCCCAGTACAGCATCGTCCAGACCATCTCCCGGGGTAAGACGACCCGGGCCGGGTGGATGTCCTCGGGCATCAGCTTCACCGAGAAGTAGACCAACGGCACATCCAGGAAGGCCAGCACCCCGTACACCGCGCACACCACCGCCCGCCGGGCCGCCGGCTCGATCGTCGGCCTCACCACCACATACACCACATACAGCAGCCAGAGCACCAGGCTCAGGGTCAGCCTGGGGCTCCAGGTCCACCAGTGCCCCCACGCCTCCCGGGCCCACACCATGCCGGTCACCAGCACCACCGAGCAGTACAGCACCGCAACCTCCGCGGCGGCGTGCGCCAGATCGTCCCACACCGCCGCCCGCTGCCACAGGTACATCCCGCTCGCGAACGCCACGACCGCGCACGCCACAAAGGTCGTCATCGCCACCGGCAGGTGGAAGTAGAAGATCTTCTGCACCTCGCCCATCTGGGCCTCCACCGGGGCGACGAATCCAACCAGCAGCAGCCCGCCCACCACCAGCAGCCCCGCCACGATCCAGTAGGCCGCCGCCACGGGCCGGGAGATGGAGATTCGCTTCGGGTTCATCACGCTGCGCTCTCTCGGGCCGGCCACACGCCCTCACGCATCGAGCAGGAGCTCGAAGATCAGCCAACTCGCCGCAAGATACACCACATCAAACGCCACCAGCACCCCGATCCCCGGCGCCCCGCCCGGTCCGCCGCCCCCCGCCCCTTCGAGTGTGCCCGTCAGGCGGGTGGAGACCACCACGATCGGCAGGCACAACGGCAGGGCCAGCAGGAGCAGCGTGCCCCCACCCCGCCCCCCAGCCTGTCCGGAGCCGCCCACCGCCGCCGCCAGGAGCGTCCCGACCGCCCCGACCCCCAGCAGCCCCAGCCCGACCACTGCCGCAAACGCCCACGGCGCTCCCCCCGGGTCGAATCCGAACAGCACCACCCCCGCCGCGGTGACCACCCCCGTCGTCACCGCCATGAGCAGGAGGTTGGTCACGAGCTTGGCCAGGTAGACCACCCCGCGATCGATCGGCGTGAGCAGCAGCCCCTCCATCGCGTCGTCCTCGTGCTCGACCGCCATCGTCCGCTCCACGCAGAGCACACCCGCCAACAGGTACGCCGCCCACAGCACCGTCGCCGCGTCCACCCCCGGCCCGCGGTCGCCCAGCCCGAAGATGACCACCACCAGCACACCCACCATCACCGTCATGGCAAGCGTCGCCCGACGCCGGGCCTCGATCCGCAGGTCCTTGCCCACCAGGAATGCGATGTGCCGCAGTGCGCTCATGCCCCGCCCGCCATCGCCGCGCCCAGCCCGGCCTCGTCGCACTCCGCCGTCGGGGCGTCGAGCACCACCCTCCCCCGGCGCAGCACCACCACGCGTCCGGCCAGCCGCAGGGCCCCCCCGACATCGTGCGTCGAGAACACCACCGCGCCCCCGCCCGCCGCCGTCTCGCGCAGGCAGGCCTCCAGAACGCCCGCCGACTCGCGGTCCAGGCCGGTAAAGGGCTCGTCGGCGAGCAGCAGCTCCGGCCGGTGCACCAGCGCCCGGGCGATCGCCAGCCGCTGCACCATCCCCCGGCTCAGCGACCGCACCGGCTCATCGCCCCGCGCCGTGAGCCCGACCATCTCGAGCAGTTCCGTCGCTCTGGCTCGGGCGTCCACGACGCCGCAGAGCCGCCCAAAGAGCACCAGGTTCTCGCGCGCGGACAGGTCGCGGTAGAGCATGGAGCGGTGTCCCACTAGCCCCAGCCGCGCCCGGGCCGAGGCGTCTCCCCGCCCAACCTCCTGCCCGAAAAGCTCAACCCGCCCCGCCGAAGGCCTGCTCAGCGTCGCCAACACCCGCAGCAGCGTGGTCTTGCCCGCCCCGTTCTCACCCAGAATCGCCACCACCTCGCCAGCGTCCACACGGAGATCGATCCCCGCCAGCACCGCCCGACTGTCGAGCCGCTTGCCGAGCCCGCTCACGACCACCGCCGGCGCGGCCCGGGGTTCGCCGGGCGTGGGTTGTCCAGCGAGCGTCGTCACGGCGGGCTCCCGGTCGGACGGGTCGCTCAGGGATTGCCCCGCGAGGACCCGCGACTACGCATCATCACCACCGCGAGCACGCCGAGCACCACGATCCCGATCGCGATGCCGATCATGAGCCACGGCGTGTCTTTGGCCGCGGGCGTCGTCGCGCCCGTGGTGGTCGCCGCGGGCTTGAGCGAGCTGAGCACCACTCCGGCCTGCTGCCCACCCTCCACCCCGCTGGCGAAGTAGCTCCGCATCCGCCCGGTGCCCATCTCCTCGGTGCCCTGGAGTTGGAGGATGGTCGCCTCGGCCGCCGTGCCGTCGTCGGGCACAAAGACCGCCACGCTATCGGTCGGCGCCGGCGACTCGAACCGCAGGTCGACCGTCTCGGGCTGGGTCGGGATGAAGTAGGTGAACCGGTAGGTCGTCTGCCCGGGCATGAGCGGCATCTGCACCGCCAACTCCCCGTCCTGGAAGGTCGTGCAGCACCAGCCGTGGAACCCCGCGTCCAGGTGGACATTCTCGGCTTCGACCAGTTGCGGCAGGTTCACGCGGACCGAGGTGCCCTTGCCCTCCCGCATCGGCTCGCCGCCGAACCAGGTCTGGTCCGACGGGTTCTCGACCACGAGCGTCTCGTTGACGATGGTCCCGTCGGTGACGCGCTGCACCATGATGTGCCGCATGGCCACACGCCACGCCGGCTCCTCGAGCGTGGTCTGATAGACCGTGACCTTGACCGCGGCGTCGGGGCTTTCCTTATCCATCCGCGGCCCGAGTTCGAGGTAGCTCACCCCGTTGTACTCGACCCGGACCACCGCCCGGACCTCTATCGCCACCGGCACATCGCCGATCAGCGCCGCCCCGCCCTCGTCGAGCGTCGCGCTGAGCTGCCAGATGGGCTTGTTCTGGTGGTACAGATCGACGGTGACCAGCGCCCCGGCGGCCTCCGGCGCCCCCGCGGTCCCCTGGACGACGCGGACCGCCAGGCTGCCCTTAGGCCCCCCGGTCAGCACCTGCCGCATCGCCTCGTCGACCTGCTGGGGGTTCGGCCCGTCGGGCGTCGGGGGGGCGACCGTCTCCTGGGCTCGCGCGGGCCCGACCAGCGCCAGCACGACCGCGAGGGTCAGCAGGAGCCTCTCAACGCCGGCTTTGGCAAAGGTGGTTCTGGTAGTCACGGTCGTGGGGCTTAGCCGCCGCGTCTTTACCGCCCCCCGGTTGGGGTGGGGGCAGCCGTGCCGCGCCCCGGTTTCCGGCCGGCCTCGACGGGCCGCCGAGGACATTGTTCGCACTCCGGACCAGCCGGGGGAGCAGGCAGAACGCGCCGCCGACGATCATGGTCACCCCGCCGACCCATATCCACGCCACCAGCGGATTCACATGGACCACAAACGCCGCCCGCCCCCCGCCGGGCTCCCATCCCGAGAGCGTGGTGGACAGGGGGCGGGCGCGGGGCGGCGGGGGGGCGGGCGGGGGGGGGGGGGGGGGGGGGGGGGGGGGGG
>CAYJPX010000006.1:0-331 GCA_964372195.1 uncultured Phycisphaeraceae bacterium | reverse complement strand
CCCCCAGGCGCGACCGGATCGCGACCTCGGTGGCCGGGTCCATCGATCGGTCGTAGTACCGCTTCTGGGGGTGCAGCGTGCCCGCCCTCCCCCGCCGATCCGTCGTCTCGACAACCGCCTCCATCGCGCTGTAGTTCCCGCCACGCACCTCTTCGAGCGAGGCGTACCGCAGCCCGAACCCCCCGACAGAGGCCGATTCCCCCGCCGCGAGGGTCACCTCGGCCCGCTCGGCGAACAGCCCCGCGCCGCACACCCCCAGCACCACCAGCGCCAGCCCGACATGCACCAGTTGCCCCCCCTACCGGCGGTGGTTGCCAACGATTACACACAC
>CAYJPX010000005.1:0-61453 GCA_964372195.1 uncultured Phycisphaeraceae bacterium | reverse complement strand
ATGCAGATCACCGCGTATACCCTCGCGCCCGGCCGGTACACCCGGCCGTTGACCGCAAACTCGCACACCACCGGGTCGCTCATGTCGTCGCCGCCCCTCCGCGAGGTCTCTCGGGCCCGATCATACCCGCCCCGCCGAGCGCCCCCCGCGAGGTCTTGCGGGCGAAGTAGACACCGCTGGCGAGAAACAGGACGGCCCCCAACCCCGCCATGCCCAGCGTGAGGTCGTGGAAGAACTCCAGCCTGGTCTCATCCCCCGCGAAGAAGTCCTTGTACAGCTGGATGCCGATCGACCCCGTATACCCGATCGCGTCGGCGACATAGATCGCGAACACCGCCGTGCCCACCACCCGCGTCGAGGCGATCATCCGATCGAACAGCACGCTCCCGAAGGGCACATACGCCAGGTACGCCCCCAGCCCCACCAGGATCATCCAGGTAAACCCGCTGACCATCCCCGCGTCGAAGGCCAGCGTCGCCGCGCCCATGAGCAGAGACCCGAACCCCATCACCACGAACGACCCCAGCAGCCCCAAGCGGTTGTCCTTGATGAGGTTGAGCCCCGCGAGCACCGCCATGACGCCGAACGCCACCCACACCTCCGAGCGAGAGAAGACCGCCGGCGTCTTGTCGTACCCCATCTGCGTGAACAGCTCCACGCCGTAGTTGTCCCGGAAGTCGCGGTACGCGGTCAGGAAGAAGTACACCACGAACAGCGTGACCAGCCCGGGCAGGAAGGTCCTGACAAAGCTCAGCCGGTGGCGCGCGTCCATCGGCTCCCGCTCGGCACGGGCCGCGACATCGGCGGCGCTGGGCTCGGGCATGTGGTTGATCAGCCACACGGAGAGCAGGAAGGGCGCCAGGAACACCACCCCCGTGGCGAACGGCATCCACACATCGGGGATCTCCCCGAACGAGTGCAGCACATTGGGCACGCGGATCTGCAGCGGCTCCGCCAGCCCGAGATCGATCGCAAAGACCGGCAGCGACTCCTTCCCCGCCATCAGCGCCCGGCCCACATCCTTGACCACCCCGCTGGCCAGGATGAACGAGCAGCTCAGCCCCGCCAGCAGCAGCTCGCTGGTCCGCCGCCCCTCCAGGTACCACACCACCAGCCCCCACACCATGCCCAGCGGCAGGCCGTTGATGAACAGGGCAATCATCTTCAGATCGTTGGGCAGCACCGCGAAGAGCAGCAGCGACGCCTCGGCGATCAGGATGAACGACACCAGCGCCACCGCCCGCCTGGCCCGGGTCATCTCCGAGACGATCTTGATCCCCGCGTACTTCGAGATCGCGTACCCGATGATCTGGCTGATCACCAGCGTCGTCTTGAACCCGATCGCGTGCCCGTTGATCCTCCAATCCGACGCGAAGAAGCTCATCCCCTCGTAGCTCGCCGCTCCGAACGGCTTGCGGAACGCGTACATGCAGAAGTAGGTGCTAAACGCCGTCGCCATCGCGAAGACCGTGAGAAACCACACCGGCGCTCGATCAAGAAACTCTTGGAGTGGTCGGAGCTTCATGGCGTCTCCAGGTGGGTCCGGGGTGCGGACCGCCGGGGCGTGCCTAGCGGGTCTGTTCCGCGGCCACCTCGAGCCCCTCGCCGATCGGCCGGAAGTACATCCCGAACCCCCCGCCGTAGTTGGCCACCTTCACCAGCACCCGGTTCCAGCCCTTCTTGAGCTGCATCCGGCCGATATTCTGCATGGGCTGGGCGCTGTGGTCGCGCAGGTCGGTCAGCAGCCGCTCGCCGTTGACGAACACCACCGCCCCATCGTCCGAGCCCATGGCGAAGGGCACGGTCTGCTCGCGGTCACTCTTGATCCAGGCCTGGGCGTAGGCGATGACGCCCTCGAATGCGCCGGGTGCGTTGTCGATCTTCTGGAGGTCCAGGTACCCGTTGTCGCGGGTCGGCATCGTGCGCCACGACACCTGCCCGCCGCCGACCCCCTCGAACGCCCCGTCGGCCCGGCCCTCCGGCCCGTAGGCCGCCATCTCGAGCACCTTGGGGCCGTCGCACGGGAAGTATCCGACGACCGACCACTCGCGGATCATCCCGCCGGGGAGCAGCGCGTCCAGCTCGCTGCCGTAGGCCGACAGCTCGACCGGGTCGGTCCGGTCGATCAGTTCGAGCACGCGGTCGCCCACATCCGGGCCGCCGCAGGCCGCCAGGGCCCGCATCGCCGCGATCCGCATGTAGCCGTCGATCCCGTCCTCATCCCAGACCCGCCGGAGGTCGCCCGAGAGGTCCCGCGTGCCGAGCTGCTCGGCGCCGCGCAGCGCGGCCAGCCGCACCTTCCGCGAGCCGTCCCGCAGCCCCATCCGCACCACATCGTCGGCCTTGGCGAACCCGGTCTCGACGGCCGCGAGCACGAGCATCGCCCGCTCGCTGTCGCCCGAGTGCTCCCACGGGTGCGCCAGGTCGTCGGTCATGCCCGCCGCACCGACCACACCCGTTGCCCAGTCCGCGGCACAGGTCACATCGCCATCGGCGTCGGCATCGATCCACACCGGGTTGCACACCGCCAGCGGCAGGATCGGCCGGCCCTGGTCGCTCACGATCGGCGAGAGCGAGGTGTCGCCCTCGACCAGCAGCGACACCCAGCAGTCCCGACGCACGGGGAGCGTCAGGGCGGTGTCCAGCCGCACCGCGTCGCCGGTCTGCGGCACCTCGATGACCCTGACCACATCCCCGTTCACGATGACCTTGACCCGATCGACGGCGACCCAGGAGGCCGCCTGGACCCTGATCGCCAGCTCGACCGAGCCGTTGGTTGCGGCCGCGTCGCCGCCCATCGGCACACCGCCGGCGCTGAACTCCACGAACGGCCCGATCGTCGTGAACACCCGGCTCTCACGCAGCGAGGTGGCGAGCTCGGGCACATCGACCGACGCGGGGTCGTCGCTGGCCATCTGGACGAAGTTGCGCGGGTACCCGCACATGTCGTTGTGGACGGTGTGGCTGTCGGAGTTGCCGACCGCCGCGTAGCGGTGCCCGAGGTTGAGCAGGTTGAACCAGTCCTGGAGCACCGAGTGGGACTGCTGCTCGGTCGGCACGCCGTCAAGCCCGACGCGGTAGTAGCCCCACCCCTCGTTCTCGTTGAAGATCTCGATGGTGTCGAAGTCCTCGGAGTACTGTGGCGTGGTCGGGCGTCCGGTCACCGGGTCGAGCCCCGTCCGTCCGAAGTAGTCGATATCCCCCCAGCGCGGGTGGTTGAGCTGGATGACCGGGCGCAGCCCGAACTCGTTGGCCTGCGTGCGGATGATGGAGAACAGGGCGTTCGCGTCGGTCAGGCGCGACGGGATGGTGGGGCTCGTGGCGCTGAGCGGGAAGGCGTTGAAGTGCCCGACCGGCGTCGAGACCTCGTCGCCGACCACGGCGCTCAGGTGCTCGTGGGCATGCAGGTGCTCGATCGTCGGGGCGTAGTCGGTGTGGTGGTTGTGATCGGTCGCGACGGCAAACTCGACGCCCTCGCCCACGAGGCTGATGATCCGCTCGTTCATGTTCGAGTCGCCGTGGCCCGAATAGGTCAGGGTGTGGAGGTGGAAGTCGCCGCTGACCCAGCCCGAGGTGTCCACCTCGTGGTAGAGCGTCGCGTCGAGTATCGCCTCGCCCGACGGGCGCACCGTCACCCGCGCCGAGTCGATGCTCCACTCCAGCCCGCGCGAGGCGTACACCGTGTACTCGCCGGGCGGCACGGTGACGGCACCCCGACCCTCGAGCGTGTAGATCACATTCCTGCGGACGGCCAGGTGATCCGGATCGGCCTGGGTGTTGGGGAAGAGGTCCGGGTCCTGCTCCCCGGCGACCACGAAGGTCAGACGCCCCGGGATCGCCGCGCCCTGCGGGTCCGTGATGCTGAACCGAAGCACACCCGCGTCGTCTTGGTCGCCGGCCGTGCGTGCCGGTCCCTGCCCCAAGGCCACCGCCCCCACGAGCGACAAGGTGAATACGCACGCCATGGTGTCTCGCTGCATCCTGAGGTCTCCAGAGCCACCCGCGCCCGGCGGGGTGAGTACAGATCGTTGCACAAGCCGTCCACACGGAGAGCCCAAAAATCGAGCATTGACCAAATCCATGCGCGACGCCCTCCCCGCGCGAGAGGGTGTCCGGCTCGGGTGAGTCGGCCGGCCGGGCGTCGCCGGTTGGGGGCCAACCGCCCCTGCCCCCGGTTGCGCGGGGGCTTCCGCGGGGAGGAGGGGCTGTCCGGCCCCGTCAGTCGTCCTTGGTGATCTTCATCTGGTCGAACAGGCGGTTCTCCAGGTCATACGCGAAGAACTCGAGCGTGTCGCCGTTGACCCGGACCATGCAGTAGTGGTGTCCCCGCCGGACGGTGTTGTTGAAGGCCGGCCTGGACGGGCTGAAGTCCTCGAGCCCGCCGCCGCCGCCGCCGGTGATGGTGTAGACGGTGCCGCCATCGGACACGACCCGCCCGCCGACGATCGGCCAGGTGCGTTCGTAGCTGTGGATATGGCCGTTCATGACGAGATCCACGCCGTGCTCGTCGTAGAGGGCGGAGAGCTGGCGGACGCGGAGATCACCCCGGGTGGAGCGGCCCTTCCAGG
Organism: uncultured Phycisphaeraceae bacterium; assembly: GCA_964372195.1. Classification (GTDB taxonomy): domain Bacteria; phylum Planctomycetota; class Phycisphaerae; order Phycisphaerales; family UBA1924; genus PNC22. The sequence goes on along the minus strand of CAYJPX010000005.1, from coordinate 56,885 downwards.
TGTCTCCGTAGTCGTTCTCATCCGATGAGTACGGCGGGTGGTGGTGGACCGCGAACTTCCAGCGGGCCTCCGAGGCCGACAGCTCGCGCTGGAGCCAGTCGTACTGCTCGGAGCCCGGCGACACATCGCGGTTCGTGTCGATCATGAAGAAATCGGCATCGCCCTGGCTGAACTTGTAGTAGTACTCGGGATCGGGCAGCGAGAAGTAGCGGTAGTAGTGGCGGGCGTCCTCCTCGTGATTCCCGAGGACCGGGTACATGGTCACGCGGCTCAGCAGGTCGCCCATCCCGCCGGAGAAGAACTCCTCGGTCCAGTCGCCCTTGCTCGAGCCGGTGCCCGTCAAGTCCCCGGGGTGGACGACGAAGCCCGGGCGCTGGCCCCAGATGTACCCCGCGAGCGTGCCGGCCACGCCGGGGTTGTCCTGGGTGTCGGAGATGATGGCAAAGGAGATCGGTGTACCGCGCGGCGCGGCGGTCTGGAAGCTCAGAGTGTCGGTCCCGATCGCCTGTCCCGTGTCGTCGGTGAGCTCGAGCTTGTAGAAGTAAGGCTCGTCGGGCTCGAGGCCGTCGAGGACCAGCTCGCCGAGCATCGTGGGCTCCTGGATCTTGACCTCGCGGGTGAACTCCTCGGCCCCACCGAACCGGAGTGTGCCAGTCACCGGTCGGGTGGTCTCGAACACCACCCGAATCGCGTCCGCCGTGGCGTACTGCAGGAACGGCCGGACCTGCCAGCCCAGCTCGTCGGAGACCGGCTGCTGCTCGGGGACCCCGGCGGGCAGCTGGGCACGGTCGGCGTGGTGCTGGAACTGATGGTCCACCCAGTCGGAGCCCGCCGCCATGTCGTACAAACGGACATCCATGAGCCGCCCGACATGCGGATGGCGTTCGTCCGAGTCCTCGTAGGCGCCCAGCACGAAGGGCGCGCCGGCGGCATAGACAATGTCACCCGATTGCTCCCCGGTCTCGGCGTCGAGTCGTCCGTTGACATAGAGGCGGGCGATCTCCCCGTCGTAGGTGGCGACGACATGGTAGAGCCTGCCTTCCTCGTACCGCGTCTGGCCGGCGAGGTAGGTGATGAGCCCGTCCCCATCGTCCGCGCCCTCCGTCGAGAGGCCGAAGGTGAAGTGCTGGGTGTCGTACCCCAGCACCCACCCGCTCTCGGCGCCCCCGTTGTCCTGCACGCACCCGAGGACGCCGCCCCACCGGCGCGGCGTCGTCACCGAGACCCAGGCAGAGACGGTCACCTCTCGGGACGGCAGCCACTGTCGGGCGCCGGCGAGGTCTGGAGCGATGACGAGCAGATCGTCCTCCCCCAGTTCCGCGCCTCCCCCGTCGGCGAGCGGCAGGAACGCGACCGAATTGGTCAGGCCGATCGCCGGCCCGAACTGCGACCGCAATTCGCCATCCACGACATCGGTCTCGCGGAGCGGGTAGGAGACCACCGGATCGGGACCATCGTGGAGTACGACCATCATGGCGGCGAGGAGGAGGGGATGTATCATGGAGCGACGGTAACGCGTCGATCCGACCCGAGCAATGCCCCGAATGTGAAGTGACTGTTCAGAGGGAAGCGGTGCACGAACCGGGCCCTGCGCAGCCAGGGAGTCGGCTAGTGGCCCCTTGCCCCTGATTGGTCCCGGGAGCGTCAACCCTCCGCCGCGAGGTCTGTGGTGAGCTGCGTAAGGATGCGTTGCAGGGCGGCGCCAAAGCCTTGGGCCAGGGCGTCCGAGTCGGAGCCCTGGAGCGGTTCGATGGCGTGATAGTCACGGGTGGAGACGACCAGCGCCGGGATGGGAGCTTCGTCGAGCAGGATGAAACGGGCGGATATGACTGCTCTGGGGGCCGTCGGATCGGTCTTGTCGCAGTACAGCTCCGAGATCACGCAGTGGAGCGTGTGTGACGCATCGGCGGTGCTCGCGGCGTCCACCACTCCGTCGTAGAGTCCTGTTGCCGAGAGCCACTCGATGAGCTCGCCGGTGATGAGCCGGTCGGGCTCGGCGGCGAAGGTCGAGTAGTAGTCCGCTTCGAACCGGCTCGGCGCAACGAGGTAGTGGAAGGATGCCCGGGAGAATGGCTCGACGACGCGGACACGGGCCACACGGAGCGTGCCGCCGGTCGGTGCGCTGCCGCTCGGTTGAGGGGCTCCGGCGTCGAGCACATACAACTGCTTGGCCGGGTAGGGCCTGGAGAGGGTGCACCCGGCAAGCAACGCCACGCCGAGGAGAGCCCAACCGGCCATCGGAAAGGCGGGGTTCTTCATGACTAGTTCCCTGGGTTGGTGCGCGGCGGCGGATCGCCGAACAGGAGGCGGGAGGGGTTCTGGGTCGCGTCCTCGGTGATCGTGCTGATGTTCGCGAGGGCGCGGTCCAGCTCGGTGAGCACACTCTCGAGGCTGGCCTGCTGCGACGCGATGAGCAGGTCGATGCGCCGCACCGCCCGCCGGAAGTCGTCCAGGGCCGGCCTGATCTGGCCGCCGGCGTCGTCGAGTTCGGTGAGGATCCGGTCGACCTTGGGGTCGTGGAGGATCTCATTGAACCGGGACGAGGCGTCCTTGGCGCTCTGGAGCGTGGCCCGCAGGTCCTCGATGCCCGGGTCGATGGCCGGGCTGTCGAGGATCTGCTTCAGTCGGGAGTTGGTTGCCCGGATCTCGGTGAGGAAGGCCGCCGCCTCGTCGTTCAGAGTCTTGGCGTCGATCTCGCTTACCTTGGCGCGGAGGTCCGCCATGAAGCCGATGGCCTGGGTGTTCAGGGTGCTGACATCGAGGTCGTCGAGCTTTCGCTTCGCCGTCACGAGGAGTTTGTCCAGGTCGCTGGAGATGCCCGCGAGGTCGATCGACTCGAGCTTCCTCAGGATCCTCTCGGCGTTGCTGAGGAGCGATTGCATCGTGCTCGGGGCCGAGGGGATGTAGAGCGGCGGCGGCGTCCAGGCAACCTCGATCTCCGGGAACTCCGCCGGGTCCAGGTAGACCAGCTCGATGTAGGACGGCCCGGTGAAGCCTGTGGAGGCGGTCCGGACGCGCAGCCCGGCCGCCACGGCCCTCTCAAGCCAGGCCGCGAACACCTCCTCGCCCGGATCCCCGATGGCCTCGGGTCGGATCGCCAGCTCCACGAGCACGGTGCCGCCGAACCGGCCCGATTCGAGGACGCCCGGGTCGTACTTCCGGGCCGCGATGAACACATCCGAGACCTGCCCCAGATCAACCCCAAGGTACTGCACGGCGCTGCCCCTGCCTATCCCATTGACCGACTCGGCCATGTATGTTTCGACGACCAGCTTCCGCGCGAAGAGCTCGCCGGCGCCGAGCACGATGACGCCGGCGCAGAGCAGCCCGGCCGACACGACGACGAAGAGCCCGAGCTTGAAGTAGCTGACCTGTGCGCTCATGGCGGCGCCTCCGGGGGTGAGGGTGGGTCGACGCGGCTGTCGAGGCGCTTGCGGCTGAAGAACTCTCGCACCTGAACGGCCCCGCTGCGGTCGCGCAGGGACACCGGGTCGCCCAGCGCGACGACGGTCTTGGTCGCGGCGTCCAGCAGGAGCACCCGGCTCGCGATCGAGAAGATGCTCGACAGCTCGTGGGTCACGATCACGAAGGTCGTCCCGAGCATTCTTGAGAGGGTGAGGATCATCGAGTCGAGGTCGGCGGAGGCGATGGGGTCGAGGCCGGCCGAGGGCTCGTCGAGGAACAGGATCTTCGGGTCGAGCGCCATGGCCCGCGCGATCGCCACCCGCTTCTGCATGCCGCCGGAGATCTCCGAGGGGAGGAGGTGTGCCGCGTCCTCCAGGCCCACGAGCTTGAGCTTCCCCAGCGCGACGGTGTTCATCGCCTGGCGGGGGAGGGCGGTAAACTCCTCCATCGGGAGCCGGACATTCTCGATGCATGTCATGGAGCCGAAGAGCGCCCCCGATTGGTACGCGACGCCGAGCTTGCGCAGGATCGGCGCCCTCGCCCGGTCGTTCCTGGCCGCCGTCATGTCGTCGCCGTCGATCAGGATGCGCCCGGCCGCGGGCGCGAAGAGGCCGATCATGTGCTTGAGCAGGGTGCTCTTGCCGCACCCCGATCCGCCGGCGATGATGAAGACCTCGCCCGGGCGAATGTCGAAGGTCACATCGCGCAGGATGGTCTTCGCGCCGTAGACGGCGTGCAGGGCCTCGACCCTGATGATCGGAGCCCCGGCCCGCGAGGATTCTGTGGCGGGGTGCTCCATGCTAGATCCCCAGGTAGTAAAAGCAGGTGCCGAGGATGGCGTCGGCGAAGACGATCAGCACGATTCCGGCCACAACCGCGCGGGTTGTGCTGTCGCCCACCGCGCCCGGCCCGCTCTGGGTGCGCAGGCCGCAGAGGCACCCGATGCCCGCGACCAGCAGGGCGAACACCACCGACTTGGCGACGCCCTGGAGGAAGTCCACATAGTCCATCGCGTCGGTGATCTGGCTCACATAGAAGTCCAGCGAGTACCCCAGCGACGCCATCACGACAAAGCCCCCGACGACGCCCATCAGGGTGGAGAAGACGCTGAGCATGGGCGTGACGATGAGCGACGCGAGGACGCGCGGGATCACCAGGAACCTGGTGGGGCTCAGCCCGAATGTCCGGAGCGCGTTGAGCTCCTCGGTGACTTTCATGGCGCCGATCTCGGCGGCGAAGGCCGAGCCGGACCTGCCCGCGAGGATGATCGCGGCCATCAGGGGCCCCAGCTCGCGGATGACGGCGATGCCGACGACGGTGGGGACGAGCGACTCGGCGCCGAACGCCCGCATCGGCCCGGCGCATTGGAACGCGATGATGAGGCCCACCAGAAAGCCAAGGAGGCCGACGACGGGAACGGCGTTGGAGCCGGTCTTTTCCGCGGCCACGAGCATGTCGCGCCAGCGGACCCGGTGCGGGTGGAGCAGCGCCCAGGGCAGCACCGCCGTCAGCTCGCCTGTGAACTCGATAATGGAGCGGATGTCCGCGAGGACCAGCGCTGCGGCGCGGCCGATCCGCGCGATCACCTGCTCGCGTGGGCGGGCGGGCGCGAGGCTCGCCGCCGGGTTCTTCAGCAGGGAGAGGTCAAGGATGCCGCGCAGCTCCTGGTTGACATGGTCGAACCGCACGGTGCCGCCGCGCCCGCGAACCTGGCGGTCGAGTTCCACCAGCAGCCCGATCCCCGCCCCGTCGCAGAAGGTGACGCTCCCGAGGTCCACGGCGAGGGCCTTCGGGGGCGTCCTGTGGATCGGTCCAACCACGCCCTCCCAGACCTGTCCGAGCGTCGCAGCCTCGAGCCTCCCGGTCAGCAGGACCAGCAGCTCGGACCCCGCGCTGGGGCCGAGGCGGAATGATGCAGACTCAACCTGGGGCATCGTCGTGCCTCCGGGTTGGCTGGTCACGGACTGGCGCCAGCTCCGAGCGGCCCGCCCCAACCTCGGACGCCAGTCGTTCGATCTGCTCCAACGCCTTGAGGGTGAGCAGCTGCTCGATCTGGCGGGGGAGGAGCAGGTCGAGCGTCCATTGGATCGCGACGCGGACTTTCTTGGCGAGGCCCGGCAGCTTCGACAGGTACACGGAGCGCCACAGCCACCACGCGGCGAAGCCGGAGAAGCGAACCCCGAGCACCTGAGCCACCCCCGTGTGATGGCCGATCGAGGCCAGCTGGCCGATGGTGGAAAAGTGGAATGGCCTCGGGTCGACGCCGTTCAGGGCGGCCTCAATGTTCCGCGCCGCGGCCAGCCCCTGTCGTATGGCGTGCTGTGCGGTGGGGGGGTGGATGCCGCCGCGACCGTCGGGCACTGCGGCCGAATCGCCGACCACCCACACCACACCCTCGTGCCCGGCGAGCTCAAGGCACCGATTCACCTTGAGCCGGCTCCCGACCCTCTCGACGGGGAGGGCTTCGACGGTGGGCGCGGGCTTGGCGCCGGCGGTCCAGACGAGCGTGTTGGCGTGGATCGGCTCACCCTGTGACAGAGTGACGACGCGGCGGTCGTAGCCTGCCACCCGCGCCCCCAGCTTGAGCTCAACCCCGCGACGGCGGAGCTGCTCCTGCGCGTAGCGGCCGAGTTGCTCGCCGAGCTCCGGCAGCACCACCTCGCCCGAGTGGACGAGCACGATCCTGAGCAGCGAGGGGTCGAGTTCTGGGTACCGCCGGATGGCGTCCCTCAGGAAGTCGTTGATGGCGCCGACGGTCTCGACGCCGGCGAATCCGCCGCCGGCCACGACGAATGTCATCAGCCGGCGCCGAGCCGCCTGGTCGGCCTCCGTGGCGGCGTCTTCGAGCAGCGCCACCATCCGGTTTCGGAGGAGGGCCGCATCCCCGAGCGTCCGCATCGACGAGGCGAAGTCGGCGACGCCTGTGATCCCTAGGTAGTTGGTCTCCGATCCCAGCGCGAGAAGGAGGTAGTCGTACCGCATCTCCTGCGGCCGCTTCACAGGTCCGGCGCTCAATCGCACCGTCCGTGTCCGGAGGTCCATAGCGACCACCTCGCCCGCGATGAATCGGACGCCCCGGAGCAGCTGGCGGAGCGGCGCGACGATGTCGGGCGGGTGGAGGTCGCCAGCCGCGACCTCGTGCAGCATCGGCGTGAAGAGCAGGTAGTTCTCCTGACTGATCAGCACGACCTCCACATCGGGGCGCGCGCCGAGCGTGCGTCCCAAGCGTCGGGCGGCGTAGGCGCCCCCGAAACCGCCTCCGAGGATGAGCACGCGCCGGCGCGGCGTGGTCGGCTCGACCGAGGCCGCGTTGTTGGCTGGGTGGTTCACGGGCGGGTCTCGCTCGGGATCGCTGGGTTTGGAGGGAACGGGTTCGCGCCTCGCGGGCGCGGTGCGGCCCGGTCCGGCTGCCAGCACACCGCGAGCAGGGTCTGGTCGTCGGCAGGCGCCCCGGGACCTGCGAAGGCTTCCACGGCCTGCCTGATGGCCTCGATGGCCGCGTCGGGGCTCGCCGGGCGGGGCAGCTCGCGGAGCACCCCGTCGAGGCCCTCGACGCCAAAGAACTCGCCGCTGGGCGACCGCGCCTCGGTGATCCCGTCGCTGTAGAAGAGGAGCAGGTCGCCGTGCTCGAGCTCGACGATCTCCTCGGTGTGGCGGGGTGGGTCGTCGAGGATCCCCAGCGGGAAGGAGCTGGCGCCGGCGATGGGCGTCACGCCCCCGTCCGCAGCGCGCAGCAGGCGCGGGGGAGGGTGGCCGGCGCCGGAGTAGGTGAACCGGCCCGCGTGGACATCCAGCGTGCCCGAGAAGGCGGTGATGAACGCCGCACGGTTGGGGAGACCGATGCCACAGAGGTGCTCGTCCGCGTGGTCCAGGAGCGCGGCGGGGCTGGCAACGCGGGAACGGTCCACCTCGTCGTGCACGACGGTGCGCAGGATGGCCATGAGCACCGTCGCGGCGGCGCCGTGCCCGCTGACATCCGCGATCAGGACACCGAAGCCGCCGTCCGGCAGCGTGCCGGCGTCGTAGTAGTCGCCCCCGCAGTGGTGCGCGGTCCGGTAGTAGGAGGCGGTGCCGATGCCGGCGGCGGGCGGCCCGGCCGCCGGGAGCAGCCAGCTCTGCACGCTCGCGGCCGCCGCGAGTTCGGCGTCGAGGGCGCGGCAGGTGGTCTCGAGCTGCTTCGCAAGGGCGTTCGTGCGGTCGGCCCGCTGGAGGAGCGAGCCCATGATCGCCAGCCCGCAGAGGTCCGCGGCGGAACAGTCGTGTGCCGATGGCCCAAGCAGCACGACCATCCCGACGGCCTCGGCGTGGTCATAGAGCGGGAAGGCGGCGAGCGAGCGGCAGCCCTCGAGGAGGACATGCGAGGGCTCCGCGGCGTCGATCGCGAGCGGCGCGAGCCTGCGGAACTGGCCCGCATAGAGCAGGTCCGCCAGGAGCCCTCCGGACCTGGCGATGTCCGGATCGGGCTCCGCTGCGCTGGTCTGCGCGTTGCCGCACTCGGCGGAGAGGACGACCCGGAACCCAGGATACTCCAGCCCGGCTCGGCTGAGCACGATCGCCCGCTGAACATGGAAGACCCGCTGGGCGTGGGCCAGGAAGCGGCGGAGCAAGTCGTGCGGGTCCGCGGCGTCGCTCATGTCCCGCAGCAGCGAGGTTGCGGCTTCAATGTCCCACATAGCCATTGACTCCCGAAGGCCCAGGCCCAGAGGCGCACTCCCTCACGAACCCCCGACCCCGGAGAGCGCGTGACGCCATCACGACACCGAGCAACACAAGCGGAGCGACAACAGTGGACGCGGCGTCATGGTTGAACGCGTGCGAGAGTGCCGCGCCGGTGAGGGTGAAGAACATGCCCGCGTACGCCCACTCCTTCACGCGAGGGAAGCCCGGGGTGAGGAGGGCCGCGGCGGCCAGCACCTTCCAGGTTCCGAGCATCGTGGCGAGGTACGCGGGGTAGCCCAGGTTGGCGAGGCCGTGCACGATCGGGTCCGCGTGCGAGAGGTTCGCGATCCCCAGCCCCGCAAACGCGAGCACCGTCACGCTCGTGGTGGCCCAGCAGGCCCATGCCCGGACGCGGGAGGCATTCGCGCGATCGGCGGGAGGATTGCGGACCTCGCGGAGCGTCCGGGTGCTGGTGTCGGCGGTGGTTTGTTTCAGCGAGGGCTCGTTGCCACTGTCTTGGGCGTGGGCACGGGGCGGCCGCCGCCGCTCGGGGCCGCTCCGCGCGAGAGTGGTCCACCAATTCACCTCTGAGTCAGCGTCCCGCATGGCTTCCGCTCCTCGGCTCCACTTCTTGTCCGGTTCCCGGCCGCCTGCCCGAGGCGATCAGCCGCTCCAACCTGTCGGGTGGGACCGCCTTGCTCCACAGCCACCCTTGCGCGGCATCCACGCCCGCGGCATTGAGGAAGAAAGCCTGCTCCTTGGTCTCCACGCCCTCGGCGACGACCTTGACACGCATGGCGGCGGCCAGTGCTACCACCCCGCGCAACAGCCGGTCGGCGGTCGGATCCTTGAGCAGCGGGTCCACTTCTGACTTGTCGATCTTCAGGATGTCCACGGGCAGCCCGATCAGTTGCTTGAGCCCGCTCTGCCCCGTCCCGAAGTCATCCAGCGCGATCCGGAGTCCCAGCGGCCGAGCGGTTGCCAGCGCTTCGCGTCCGGCTTGGGTGAGGGCCTGACGCTCCGTGACCTCGCACACCAACTGGCTCATGTACCGGGCCAGGCCGGACTCCTCGAGCATCTGCTTGAGCCGGGGTGAGCCGAGCAGGATGGGGGGTACATTCACGCCGATGTAGAAGTCTGGGCGCTGTTCCAGCAGCGGGCCGACATGTCGCTCGATGTCACAGAAGACTCGCCAGGTGAGTGCTTCGATGTCGGCCGGGGTCTCCTCGATGCGCTCGATGAGGCCGCTGGGAGTGCGCACGCCACCGTTGGAGTCGATGAACCGCACCAGGGCCTCGGCGCCGATCACCTGGCCCGTGCTCAGCTCCACGATCGGCTGGAAGTGAGCGGTCGCGCGGTCGATCATCGCGCGGAGGTTGGTTGGGGACGGGATCGGTGGCGCGGCCACTCCGACGGCATTCGCTGACAGTTGGCGAGCGGGTGCGGGGGTGTTCATGACGGTCGGTCCTTACTGAGATCGGTGGTGAGCCGGCGCCGGCGCGACGATCGTGCCGGCAGCCTTGGGGGATTCGGACAGTTCGGTGCGATCGGCCTCTTGTCCGCACGGAGGATCGCCTGACACAGACAGCGGGCACAATCCGCCGAAGCACGCGGGCACGGTGACGAGCACCGGGCGCAGCCGGCGGGTGGCCATGACACTGTCCTCCTGCGTTGGTTGCGAGATCGGAGGGAACAGCGAGGTGGCAAGGGGGAGGCTGGTCGCTTCAGGCTGTGAGCACCGCGGTGTCATGGTGAGCCCTCATTCGCGCCAACGGTGGCCTGGCCGCATTCTGGGCACCGCCCGCTCAGGTTGCCCGTCAGGTCGTAGCCGCACACCCGGCACTTGGGTGCTGGTGGGACTCGCCTGAAGCCGGCGCCGTCGTTGCGCTCCAGGTACGACCTGAGCGGGGGCGCGGCGGTGACCACAGCGTTCTTGAGTGCCCGCAGGTAGGCGGGCCCTTTCGCCGACAGCTGCGTTGCGATCGCGGCGGTGTCCCGCTCGTGCGACTCGGCGGGAGTCAGCCTATGGAAGATGCCGTGCCGCAGCGCGCTCCGCGCGCTCAGGGGAGCGTCGTCCAACAAGAGGGGCAGGGCCCTGCTGGGGCCGGCGATCGAGCACAGCAGGAACGGCGCCGCGGCGCCGGCCTTCGCTCCTAAGGGGTTTGCGGCTTTGACGATCTCCGAGCCGCGTTCGGCAATCCGGTAGTCGCACACCAGCAGCAGCCCCAAGAGGTTGATGTCGAGCTGGCCCCGCACATCGCCCACCACGAACAGGCGATCGTCACGGACATAGGTCATGTACCTCGCCAGCGCGATGTCCTCTCGGTGCAGCTCGTCCCTTGCCCGGCCCGTTGGCAAGCGATGCGACGCGTCGTCGCGGGCGAGTTCGCGGAAGTACTGCCACAGGCCGACCAGCGTGTCATGGCTCAGGCCACCGGAGGGGAAGCTGATCCGCAGCACCGTTGGCGGGCGGGCCAGCAGGCTCTCGAAGAACTCCCAGAGCGACCGGGTTCGGCGCGGGTCCGTGCCCGAGCCCAGGCCACCATCGTGGAAGCGCAGCGTCGTGACTTCAAGCACCGAGTCTGCCGACCAGAATGTAGAGCATTCCGGCGTACGGCGGGAGTCACGGGGGGATGGCCTCGCGCCGGTGATCATGGGACCGCTTCCTTGGCGGCCGGCGTTGCCGGTTCGATCTCCCACCGAACCAGGTGGAGGTCTTCGACGAAGATGACATACAGCACCGGGACGAGAACCAGGGTGACAAGGGTGGCCACGAGCATGCCGACGATCTGTACATAGCACATGGGCTCCCAGAGTGGGCCGCCCTCCATGGCCAGCGGGATCAGCCCACCGACGCAGGCGAGCACGGTCACGAGCACGGGCCGCAGACGGGCGAGGCCGGCATCGACCACCGCCTGGCGGAGGGGCTCGCCCTTGTGGCGCATTTCGTCGATAAAGTCGAAGAGCACGATCACATGCGAGATGATCAGCCCGGCCAGCGACGCCACGCCGAGGAAGGCCATGAACCCGAAGGAGGACCGGAAGATGAGCAAGCCGAGAAGGCCGGCGACGATGCCGAAGGGCACCGCGGCGTAGATGAGCAGCGGCTGGGTCGCAGAATTGAACTGGATCACCAGCGCCAGGTAGATGGCGATGAACGAGACGACAAGGGCGAGGCTGAGGGACCTGAACCCCTTGTCCTGCTCGAACTTCTCGCCGCCGAACTCCCAGCGGTAGCCGGGCGGGAACCGGACCAGGTCGGCGGATTCGGCTCCGCCGGACGCCCCGGAGGGGAGGACCCCCCTGAGCTGATCGACAATCTCGCTGGGCAGCACACTCGCGACGCTGTCGGCGCGGACGGTGATGCAGCGCTCATGGGCGCGACGCCGGATCTTGGGCGTGACGACCTCCGGCTCGAACGAGGCGAACTGCTGCAGCGGCATCCGGGCGCCGGTCTGGGTGTTCACCGCCGGCAGGCTGAACAGGTCATCCAGGCGGCTGCGCTCCGAGGGCCGGAGCCGCAGCGCGATGTCGATGAGCTGGTCGCGCTCCCGGATCTGGCCGACCGAGTATCCGGAGAGCCCCGCGTCCACGGCGGTGGCGATGTCCTCGTGCGTCACGCCGCTGAGGGCCGCCCGGTCGGCGTCAACGCCCAGCGTCATCTGGAAGACCGGATCGCCCCAGTCGTCGTGGATATCGATGGTCCCGGGGATCAACCGCAGCCGCGCCTTCACCTCGGCCGCCAGCTGGCGCAGGACGGCCGTCTCCGGCCCGTACAGACGGAGCTGCACGGGCACGCCGATGGGAGGGCCGGTCTCGAGCTGCTGACACCGCACGCGGGCCTTGGCGATCCGCTGGGGGAGTTGCTCCTTGAGGCGGGCGGCGATCGCGGCGGTTTCCTCCGTGGAGGTCGTGTGCACCAGGATCTGCGCGTAGTTGTCGGCGCGCTGCTCGGGCTCGATCGAGAGCCAGAAGCGGGGCCCGCCGGCGCCGACGAATGTGGTATAGCCGCTGATGTGGGCCCCCTCGAGGGCGTCGATCTGGCGGATCGCGTCCATCGCGACATCGCGCGTCTCGCGGATCGGGGATCCCTCCGGCAGGTCGAGGTTCACCGTGAACACATTGTGCAGGTCCTTGGGGAAGAACGAGGTCTTGATGGAACGGCTCATGACAACCCCAGCGGCCAACAGGGCGAGCGCCACGCCGGTGGAGAGGTAGCGGTGCGCGATGCATCGCTCGACGAAGGACTTGTAGAATCGCGGGAAGCCGCGGGCGGCCTGGCCGTGGGACCCCTCGAAGCCCTTCTGCCCCTTGAGCATGTAGAAGCCCAGGAGCGGGGCGAATGTCCACGCGACGAGCATCGCCCCGACCAGCGAGAACGACACGACGATGGGGAGCGAGTAGATGAAGTCGCCGGTCTTGCCCTTCACCAGCAGCAGCGGCAGGAAGGCGACGACATTGGTGAATGTCGCGTAGAAGACGGCCCGGGCGAGCCGCTTGGGGCCGAGCCACGCGGCGATCGCCCGGGGCTGGCCGTGGGCCAGCTCACGGTTGATCGCGTCGGCCGCCACGACCGGGGCATCGACGAGCAGGCCGAGGGCGATGATCAGGGCCGCGATCGACACCTGCTGGAGATCGATCCCCACGAGCTGCGAGAGCCCCAGCGTCATGGCCACGGTGATCGGTATGCAGACTGCAACCAGGAGGGCGCTGCGCCACTCCATGAACACGAGCGAGACCAGGACCACGATCACCACCGCCTCCATCAGGTTCCTGTTGAACGAGGTGATCTTGTGGTGCACCTCCCCGGGCTCGTTGCTCGTGCGCTCCACGAGCAGGTCCGGCGGGAGACGGAGCTTGAGGTCCGCGAGCGCCGCGGTGAGGTCGCGGTCGTAGTCCGCGATGTGGGTGCCCTTGACCTGGCGCACCGAGATCGTGACCGCCCGCCCGGTCTGCAACTCGAGATCGGAGGGCGGGGCGGGCTCATCGTCGCCAGCGGTGTGCGAGTCGGTCGTCAGGTGGGTAGTCGGGGTGGTGGGGGGAGTGGGGGTAGCGCCGTCTCGCGGGACCTTAATCGTGCGGTAGTTCAGCACGCCCGGCGGGTCGGCGTACCCGCGGGTGACCTCCACGAGGTCGCGGAGGTAGAGCGGATAGCCCCCTTCGGACACGGCGAGGATCGTCCCGCCGATCTCCGAGGCGGTCGCGTACTCGCCGGTCGGGCGGACGACGACGCGCTGATCGGCCAGCTCCACGCTGCCGCCGGGCATGTTGATGTTGCGCTCCCGGACGCGGTCCACGATGGACTGCGGCGTGATCCCGAACTGGTTGAGCCGCTGGCCCGAGTACGACAACCACACCCGCTCATCCTGCACGCCCACGAGGTCGATCTGGGCGACAAACGGCGACTGCTTCAGGCGGTCGCGGACCTGTTCGGCGAAATCGCGCAGCTCGCGATAGCTGTACTTGTCCGGCGCGGCGGGGCGGAGCGCCTCCTCGAGGTGGTCCGGGTTGTTGGTCCAGAAGGGGCGCCAGATGTCGGGCTGGAGCTCGTCGGGCCGGCCCGCTTCCCGCTCCCATTGGGCGGTTGCCTGCCGCAGGTCGGTCTCGGTCCTGCCGCTGCCCAGGATGACATCAAGGACCACGGCGCTGGGGGCCTCGACCAGCGCCGCCTGTGCGGCGATGCCGCGGTCGACCAGCCGCTGGGCCAGGGTGTGGCCCATGCGGATCACCTGAGAGTGCGCCACGGTGTCGGGGTACACCAGCACGCCGGCCCAGCGGTCGCCAGACACCGCCGCGGCGGAGCCCCCTCGGTGCGTCTCGATGGCTTCACGGATGCTTCTGGCGCGGAGTCGGATCTCGAGGTCGCTCACCGGCGGAGCGCTGATCGTCAGCATCACGGCCACCGAGTCGCCGAAGTCCTTGTTCAGGAAGGACTGCGTCGGTCGGCCGGCGGCCCGCGGCAGGTCCGGGATCTCGCCGAGCTTGCCGCGGATGTCCTGCCAGACCAGCTCGGCATTCGGCTCTGTCTCGAAGAGCTCCACATAGACGATGGACATCCCGGGGCGGCTGATGGACTTGACGGTCTCGACCGCCGGGTTCTCCGCGACTTTACGCTCGATCTTGCGGGTGACTTCCTGCTCGACCCGCTCGGCCTCGGCGCCGGGGTAGGGCGTGGTGATGACGCCCGTGACCACCGGGATGATCGGGTCTTGCCGCTGCGGCATCACGGTGTAGGCGTAGATGCCCCAGCCGAGGACAGCGACCATGGCCGTCCAGGCGATGGGCCTCTTGTTCACAAAGAACTGCGGGATGTTCATCTCGCCTCCGGCAGCATTGCGGCTGGGTCGGTGCTTTGTGGAATGACGCGAACCTGCAGCCCATCGGCCAGCCGCTCGCCGGTGGTCACGGCCACCGTCGATCCGGCGCGGATGTCGCTCTCCAGCGTCAGGATCTCGATAAGGTTGTTGAACACCCCGCCGACCGAGACTCGCCTGCTCCGCACGATGTCACGCCCGCCCTCGTGGACCACCTCGTACACCATGAGCTCGCCGGTGGTATGGTGTTCGTGGATGGCCGTCATGGGGAGCAAGAGCGCCTCGCGGTCGAGGTCGGCGCCGACGAGCACGGACACGATCATGCCGGGACGCAGCAGGGGCTGCCCGCCATCCAGCAGAGGATTGGCGATCGTCAGTTGGACGAGGAAGGTGCGTGTCGTCGGGTCCGCCTCGGGAGCGATCTTGGTGACGGTTCCCGTGAGGGCTTGTCCCTCGAAGGCGTCCGCCGTGACGACGAGCTCCTGGCCGAGCCGGATGTGCCCGGTCGAGGAACCCTCGATGGCGGAGGCGCCGATCATCGTGTCGGGGACCCCGAAGTTCACATAGACCGTCGAGATGTCGATGAGGCGGAACGCGATCTCATGGGCGGCTTTGCGCTCGCCGGGCTCGATACTCTTCTCGGCGACCGTCGCACGGTCGAAGGGGACGATGAGCCGGCGGTTCTCGAAGTCGTCGATCGCCTGGTCGAGCTGGATGCGGGCGTCGGCCAGGGCGTGCTCGGCCGTTTCCAGCTCGCCGGCGGCGGCGACATGCCGGGCCTCGACCTCGTCTCGGGCGACCTTGGACACCGACCCCGCCGAGCTGTCGAACCGCTCGAGGTTCCGCGTGGCGATCGCCAGCGTCTCCCGGGCGGTGACGACCCGCGACTCGAGCTGGGCGACCCTCGCCTCCGAGCCCATCTTGGCGCGGCGCAGGTCGCCCTCGTCCAGCTCGGCGATGATGGTTCCCTTGGCCAACCTGTCGCCCACCTGGACATCCCGATCCAAGCCGAGCGGCCGGTACAAGCCGCGCACGGTGCCCGAGAGCTTGAAGGCCAGAGAAGTGGTCTGCAGCGGCTCGATCGAGCCGCTGTACCGCCTCGAAGTGCCGATCGTCTCAGGCGCGAGGACTTTGACCATCACCGGCACGGGCGCAGGCGTCAGCTCACGCTCGTCGCAGCCGCCCAGCGCCGCCACGGTCACACAGCACAGCCATACGCCGAGCCGGCGACGCAAGGCCCTCATGGATGCTGGCGTGCTGGGCAGAGGGCCGACGGTGGTTCCTGCATTCACGGTTGGCCCTTTCATGGGTTCTCCTTCGACGGGGTTGGAGCCTCGGAACTCGCCTGTTCGGGCGTGGGAGGTTCCGCGAACTCCCACCCGCCCCCCAACGCTTTGTAGAGGCGCACGACATTCACAGTCAGGGCGACCTGGCCCTGCACGAGGAGCATGTCCGCCCGGCTGGCCTGGCGCTGTGCGTCGAGCACGGTGAGCTGATCGAGCAGGCCGTTGCGGTAGTCGCTCTGGGCGATGGTCAGGGCTTCGCGGGCGCTGGCGGTCAGGCGTTCGAGGTCGGCGACGCGGGCCCGCGCCCGATCGACGGCGACCAGGGCGCTCTCCACCTCGCGGAACGCCACGAGCACGGTGTCCTCGTACGCGGCCTTGGCGGCGTCCACCTCCGCTTCGGATAGCTTGATGGTCGCCCGGCGCCTCCCCGCGTCGAAGAGCGTCCAGTTGATCGCGGGCCCGCCGAGGTAGTAGGTACTCGAGCCGTCACCGGAGTTGCCGTTGAAAAGGTCGCCGGAGTCGCGGCTGGCCAGGCCGGCGGAGGCCCCGAGCACCATCTGCGGAAAGAGCGTCGCCGTGGCCACGCCGACCATCGCGGTGGAGCTGGCGATGCGGCGCTCGGCGGCCTGGATGTCCGGCCGGCGGCGGAGCAGGTCGGACGGCACGCCGACCGAGACCCGGTCGGGCACGGGGGGGATACCCGTGGGGAGGGAGAGCTCGTCGCTCAGGGCGGTCGGCTGGAGGGCCATGAGCGTCGAGAGCACATGGATGTACTCGCGGATCGCCTGCTCGATGGGCGGGATCTCCGCGGCGGTCGCCTCGACCTCGGTCCGCGCCCGCACGACCTCCAGCTCCGAGGCGAGCCCGTTGGTGTAGCGGTCCTCGGTCACCGAGAGTGTCTGATGCTGGTCTTCGAGCGTGGTATTGGCGACCTCCAGCTGACGCTGGGCGCCGCGGAGCTCCAGGTACGCGCGGGCGGTGTCGGCCGCGACCATGAGCACCACCCCGCGCCGGCGAGATTCCGCGCCCTGCTCCTGGGCGGTCGCGGATTCCACGAGCCGGCGTGTCCCGCCGAAGAGGTCCACGGTCCATTCGGCATCGAACCCGACCTGGAAGAGGTTGTCCTCCAGGTCCGCCTCCTCCAGGCCGATGGCCGACTGGCTCCCACGGAATCGCAGCATCGAGGCGCCGATCCCCACCCGCGGGTAGAGCAGGGATCGCGCCACCGTGCGCACCGAGCGGGCCTGACGCACCCTGGCCTCCGCGATCTCCACATTGTTGTTGGCGGCGACCGCCCGCTCCACCAGCGATGCCAGCTCGGCGTCGTCGAATCGGCGCCACCAGGTCAGCTCGGCGTCGTCCCCGGCCTCGGGCGCCGCGGCGGCCGCCCCGCCCGGCTCTGCGTACGAGGCCGGCATCGCCGGTGCAGGGGGCGTGTAGTCCGGCCCGACCATGCATCCGGAGAGCCACAGGCACGCCGCGGCGAGCGTGAGCGTGGCGGCGGCTCTCCCGGCACAGGGCGGTGACAGTCTCGGGGGTGCTGGGTGGGATGGCGTCATGGCAACACGATACGCTGTAAATATACGGTGTCAAGAAAAATATGGACGGCGTACATAAAAATATTGACGAGGTACATTTGATGGTGTAGACTGGGGTCGTGGGGATCGCGGCGTCCCCGACATTCCACGCCGCAGAACGGCGGAGCACGATGAACACCACGCCACGCGAGAAGCCGAACAAGACCAGAAAGCCACAAAGGGGACCCGGCCGGCCCGCCGCGGGCGAGTCGCTGACACCTCGGGAGGTGGCCGAGGCGGCCCTGCAGCTCATCCTTGCCGAGGGCGAGGGGGCGCTGACGATGCGCCGTCTCGGGGAGGTGCTGGGCGTGAAGGCGATGGCCCTGTACAACCACTTCCCGGACAAGGAAGCCATCCTGGACGCCGTGTCGAGTTTGGCGTTGGCCCGGCTCCCCGCGCCCCTCGCCAAGGGCCCCTGGAAGAGCCGAATCAAGGCGGTCTGTCACGGGATTCGGGGCATGGCGTTGGAGCAGCCGAACCTCTTCCGCGTCGCCATGACCCGGCCCACGCCGCCCATGAGCGCGCTCCCGCAGATCGAGGCGACGCTGGCGGCGCTCGCCGACGCCGGGCTCCCTGTGGCGGCCCAGGCAACCGCCTACCACACGCTGCGACTCTATGTGCGGGCGTACTGCCTGTGGGAGATCGGCGAGCTTCGCGTGAACGGTGGCGCGCCCGCCGATCTGGGCCGCGCGGCGGCCCCGTACCCTCTCACCGTCGCGGCGGCGGATGGCATCTTCTCGCCGGATCCAGACCGCCAGTTCGAGGCGGGGCTCGAGCTCATCCTCCGTGGCCTGCGCGTCAGCAAGCCGAGGGAGGCGACAGGCCGGGAGCGCCCCAGGTGAAGTCTGAGCACAATCGCCGGGGCAAGGGTCGGCGTGGCAAAGCCGGACGCGCCGATGGCCGTCGTCGTCCGTGTCCGATCCCGATCGGGGGGGGCGGCTTCCGTTCGGAACCCCCGAGGTCATGCCCGCGACGGGCGATTCGACTTCATCGGCGTGGGGTATGTGCCGGCTCGGATCGGCGCCGGCGAGCGGCCCCGACAGGTGGGGATTCACTCGGCACATGGTGGGCTGTTTGGGGCGATGGGCCGGGGAGATTGCCATCGGGCCGCTCCAAGTCCAGGAGTCTGATTCTCGCATCGCACTGGATGAGCGTTCGGACCGGCAGGAGCTGGACAGGCGTCAGGGACGCGGCCTCATCGCCGGGATGTCGTGGATGGCGGCGCGTGTTCCCACCTGAACGGCGGGGCGAGCGAGCCGTAGACGACGCCGGCACGACGCGGGCAGTTGTCGGCGACTCGGCGCACAACGACTACCGGGGAGCCCGGTCGTCCTCGGGGTGCTCGAAGAGACCGAGCCGCACGAGGAAGCCGCACGCTTCTTCGATCTCGTGTTTCGTAAACGGGGCGAGGCACTCGGGCTGGAGGGGTGTCCCAATCAGATCGGCCGGGTGCTCGATCGCACGGACCCCGACCTGCGCGATTCGCAGAGCGGCCGCCCGGAGGCTGGCGTCGGCGGCATCGAGCAGGCGGTTGTCATCGAGATGGTCATGGGCGTGCGGCACGGTCGGCTCCCCTGGGCGGCCATCGGATGTCGATCCCTCGCCGCGGCCGTGAGACTGAGCGGCGGGGCGCCGTGGTCGCGGACATTGGGACGACTTGGAGCGGAGGCCGCTAGTCCGCGCCGACCCGGGCACGGGCGGAGGGGGGGCAAGGCGCACTCAGCCGCGGCGTCAATCCCGATCCCGGCACCGAAGCAAGCTTCGCTCGATCTCTGTTCGGTCTGGATCGGACGGGGGCAAAAGCTCCAACGCGCGGCGGAGAGAAGTCTCCGCCTCGCCGAGCTGGCCCGTCTCAAGGAGCGCGTTCCCGAGCGCCGCGTGCTGGTTTGCTCCATCGGGCTTGAGGCGGACACCCTCCCGGAGGTGAAGCATCGCCTCGTCTGGGTGCTCGCCCAGTTCCTGAAGGGTCTTTCCGAGGTTGGTGTGCGAATAGGCGTCGTCTGGCGCGATCTGGACAGCGAGCCGGTAGTGGACCACGGCCAGGTCCAACTGCCGGCGCTTCACGAGCAAGTTCCCGAGGTTGTTGTGGGCCTGGTAGAGGTCGGGGACCAGGCGCAGTGCCTCTTCGTACTGGGCGATCGCCTCGTCGTTGCGCCCCTGGTCGGTGAAGAGTCGGCCGAGGTTGTAGCGGGGCTCGGCCAGTGTCGGGTCCAGACGCGCGGCCTGCTCGTAGTGCTCCATGGCGCCGGCCAGGTCGCCGCGGGTCTTCAGGGCGTTGGCGAGGTTGTTGTGGGCCTGGGCATAGTCGGGATCGGCTTCGATCGCACGCTCGTAGCACTCGATGGCCCGGTCGAGGTCTCCCGCGGCCTTGAGCGCCACGCCCAGGTTCATATGTGCCGGGGCGTAGCTGGGGTCGAGCCGGATGGCCTGCTCGTAGCACGAGATGGCCTCGTCGAGCTGGCCCGCGGCCTTCAGGGCGTAGCCGAGGTTGTTGCAGGCCACCGGCCCGGGTCGCACGGCGAACGCCGTCCGGTAGTAGCCGACGGCCTCGCCCGGCTGATGCTTGGCGATCGACGCGTAGCCCAGCCGGAAATTGACGCCGAAGTTTCCGGGTCGCTCCCGGTCGACGCGCTTGAGCAACTCGATCGCCTCGTCCACGCCCCCGAGCTCCTGGAGCCGCTGGGCCACCACCACCAGCAGGATGAGCGGCAGCTCGTCGATCGGCGGGTCGCGGACCATCGCAGCCAGCGCCGAACGATCGGCCCATACCTCCGGATCGCGGAGCCGCTCCCTCCACCCGGTCGGGTCCGGCTCGACGAGCTGCGCAACGCCCAGGCACCAGGCCCGGCGACGCTCCTCCTGCGTGACGACGGCCCAGTCGTCCAGCCCTGCCACGATTGACTCGGTCATCTCCGATTCCAGGACTCGCTCCGCCGCCCCCGCTCGGTCGTCTATATCGACGATCAGGCCGGCATCCAGAAACGCCGCCTCGTAGTCCTTATCGGCGACACCCTTGACCGGGTTCCCCCCGAGCATCGGCGCCTGTGACGAGCGGATGAAGTCAAGCCGCTCGGCCAACTCGAGGTTCGCGGCGGCGCGATCGACGGCCGCGCGGAGTTCGGTCGGGGCGTCGCCCGCCCCGGCGGCGAGGAGGCCCCGAGCGTTGGCGAGCACCGCCTTGCTCTCTTCCCACCGGGAAGTTCGCCGGAACTCGGCGAGGTCCTGGAGGTCGTGCTCGACGGCGTTCACCATGCCAGCCCTTCGTTGGCCCGCCCGAAGCGAGATGCCCACGAGCGTCGCGGACAGCAGCACCGCCAGCGCCAGCACGGCGTAGAGAGCCGCCGCGGTCGGCCGGCGACGGGCCCACATCCAGGTCTTCTCCAGGGTGTTAGCGCGGCGCGCGATGATCGGTTCGCCCCTCAAGAACCGGCCCAGGTCCTCGGCCAACGACAGAGCGCCGGCGTAGCGTCGTGCGGGGTCCTTCTCGAGACACTTGAGGCAAATCGTCTCCAGATTCGGGGGGACCCGCGGGTTCAAGCGCGACGGATGCACCGGGGGGTCGTTGACCACCTGCCGGCCCGTGTCCGCCGAAGACTCTCCCCGGAACGGCGGCCGACCCGTCAACATCTCGTACAGGATGGCCCCGAGCGAGTAGACATCTGTCGCGGGCCCGATCGCGTGCGTGCGCCCCTCGGCCTGCTCGGGCGACATGTAGCTCGGTGTGCCGATCGGGGCGCCGCTCTGGGTGAGGTCGCCCCCGTCGGCTTCGAGCCGGGACGCAACCCCGAAGTCGGAGATCTTCGGAGTTCCATCCGCGGTCAGCAGGATGTTGGACGGCTTGAGGTCGCGGTGGACGATCCCGTGCTCGTGCGCCTCGTGCACGGCGGCGGCGAGCGTGGCGACGAACTCCGCGGCGTACCGCGCCGGCTGCGGGGCCCCGGCCAGCTTCTCGGCCAGGTTGCCCCACTCGACCAGCTCCATGGTGAAATAGGACTGGCCGCCGAACTCGCCGATGTCGTATACAGCCACGATATTGGGGTGCCGCATGCCGGCCAGGACCTCGGCCTCGCGCAGGAACCGTTCGAGCTTGTGCGTCTCGGCCCGCGCGCCGTCAACCAGCACCTTGATCGCGACCGGCCGGTTGAGCCGCAGGTGCTTGGCTCGGAACACCAGGCCCATCCCGCCCCGTCCGAGCAGCGCCTCCACTTCATAGCCTGGAATCTCCGGCAGAGCGCCGGGCGAGGCGGCCGGGGCCGTGGGGGGCAGGTCGTCGGTGGCGCCCTCCCGGGCATCGATGCAGAACCAGGTCTCTATCTGGCTCCGCACGCGTTGGTATTGAGAGAGTCTCTGCCGGACCTCGTCGAGCAGCTCCGGGCAGTCGCGGCACACGGCTTCCAGCGACTGACCCGAACTTACCACCAAGCTCAGCAATTCTGTAACTTGGGCGTCCCTGTCCATGGCCGGCCTCGCGATTGCGCTCACGGTCCGGCGTCGTCGCCGGGCGCGGAGCAAGTCTCAGCAACGGCGTGCCTCACTTCTCCGGCGCCGAGGCCGCCCAGCTCGCCGGCCAGAGTGCTGACGGATTCGTGGAGTCGGCGTTGGACGGTCTTGGTGGAGACGCCGAGCACCTGGGCGGTCTCGGCGTGCGTGAGCCCCTGGATGTGCACCAGGCTGAAGATCTCGCGCAGCTCATCGGGCAGCCGCTCGATCGCCTCCAGGATCTGCCGGATGCTGGCGGCATCTGGCGGGCTCTCATCCGCCGACTCGGCCGGCACATCCTCGGGCAACGGGAAGACTGGCGGGCGCTTCTCGAGCTGGCGGGCGAACTCGTTGAGTTCCCATCGGAGGTGCTGGTTTGCCAGCGCGAAGAACTCGCGCACCGTGGTGGGCTTGACCTTGCGCATCGCCTTGAGCAGGCGTTCGACCAACAGGCTGAGCATCTCCTCGTCTTGCACATTGGACGGCGCCCGCATCAGTCTCGGATACCGTCGCCGGAGCATGTTGGAGCACAGCCCCTGCAACCTGTTGGTCGCCCGGGCGAGCAGGGCCCTGACGATCGGGTCGGGGTCCTCGTTCCCCCCGAGCGCGGTGAGGTATCTCTGGATAGACGCTGTCGTGCGTTGGTCGTCCATGGGAAACCCCGCTCGCGCCGCCGCCGATGTCGTGCCCAGAGGTGCCGGATCACGCTCCCTTGAGTATATCGAAAACGAAACACACCCGGCCCCGCACGGCTCGGGAGGGTCCGCCACCACCGCGGGTTGAACTTGCCCGCGGTCGGCGTTTGGGAATCGATAGGGCCGTGCTCGCTGCGTCCAAACGCTCTCGACGGCGCGATCAAGCCGTGTCTCCGAGGGAGGCCGAATCGACCGTGGCTCCAGCCCATCTCGGCCGCGCGCGGGCCGAAGTCCACGCCCGCGCGTTGTTCCCGCTTAGTTGAGAGAACCCAATCCGGCGGTCCAGCGAACCCGCGGGGCCCCGCGACGACCGGCGTTCAATCATCCCGGGTCCCCGTCGTTCATCTGACCGTAACCCCTGTTTCGCGAGTCTCTCTCTCCCTCCTCCGGGTGGGGCGACCTCGTCGAGAGGCCAGGTCGCCCCCTTTCTTTATCGAGCCTTGTCATCACGGTCGGGACCGGTTCTTGTCCGACGCGAGCGTCGAAGGAACCGGGAAGGTGCACAGTTCGCCCGGCGGATTGAAGCCGGGCGTGTCCACTGGGGGAGCGGGCGCCCGCTCAGCAGTGCGGAAACCTCGCATGTCTATCAAGTCGAGCCCAATCACCAACAGCGGACGGCGGAAGCCGCGGGCTCCCAGTCTCCTCATGCGAGACGGGGATCCGGCTGCGCTCGTCCGCCGTCTTCCCCGGCGCGGGCCGATCGGAGGCCCGTACGGGCGGTCAGGGGCCGCGTCCGTGCGAGAGGAACGGGAATGTAATCGTGCACGACCGGTCCCGGAGGCCATGAGCCAAGCCCGGCGGACCCCGACGAACCATCACGCACGCTGTCGGCGGGGCGGCGATGGCGGGCCCGCTGCCCATGGCGGGGAGGTTCTCCAATGAGCTCCAAGCGTGCGCCGAAAGTGGAGCTCCTTCGCCCCGAGGCGAGTGCCGGGCGTGCGGGGGGCGGTGGGGCGGGCTCGGGGGTCGGGCGAGGACCGATCCCGAATCTCCCGGACCGGCCGCGTGACCCCGTCATGGGCCCGGCGGTGCGCCGCTCCTACCCCGTCGGGCGTCACGAGTTTTCGAGGGCCTATGTCGGCCGGGCGTTCGAGCTTTCAGTCAGCATTGACACTCCCGCGCCGGCGGGCCTGATCCTGTGGCTCGACACGAACCTGCATGTGCCGGCGGAAGGCGGGTCCGCCGCCGTCCCCTTCGAGCGGCTCGACGACCGGACCTTTCGGTGCTGCCTCACACCCGAGCGACCGGGCTTCTTCTGGTTCCGCGCCCGGGCGTCGGCCGACGGGGGCGCCACCTGGATCTGGGATGCTGCACCCGTGGCCTGGGTTATGGTGGACCCGCCGCAGATCGACGGCCTGAGGCTGTACACGCTGATCCCGACGGTGTCCGGGAGCATCGCCGACTGGACGGCGGACCTCGGCCGCATCAGGGATATGGGCTTCAACGCGGTCCACCTGCTGCCGGTCACGCGACTGGACGACTCGCAGAGCCCATACGCGGCGAAGGACCTCTTCGACATCGACCACGCCTACCTGATGGATGGGGCGAAGGGGGACGGGCTGGGCCAGCTCGAGGCGTTCATCGGGCGGGCAAAGGAGCTCGGCCTGGCGCTGTGCTTCGACCTGGTCCTGAACCATGTGGGGGTCCACAGCACCATGGCCCGGCGAGCGCCGGCCTGGATCGCGCCAGACCAACACAGCCCCGACGGCAACAAGCGCGCGCGGTACTGGGCCGACGGCGGGTGGCGCACCTGGGACGACCTGGTGCTCATCAACTACGAGCACCCCTCCGATGTTATAAGGGCGGAGGTCTGGGAGTACATGACCCGATACGCGCTGTTCTGGGCGCAGTACGCCGATGCGACGGGCGGCCTGGTGCGGTTCGACAACCTGCACTCCAGCCACCCGGAGTTCATCAAGAGTGTCGTGCGCAGGCTCCTGGTTGAGTACCCCTCCCTCGGCACGCTCGCCGAGTACTTCACCGACGATGTGACGCTGCTCAACAATGTCGCGGAGTGGGAGCTCAACCTCGTCCTGGCGACGCCCTGGGGCTGCCGGTTCGTGCCCGAGCTGCGCGGCTACCTCCGGTATGTCCACCGGCTCTCAGACCGCGTCCGGTACTTCATGCCCGTCACCTCGCACGACTCGGGTTCGCCCGCCCAGGAGTTCGGGGTCGCCGAATCGACCGTCCCCCGCTATGTCGCGTGCGCCCTCCTCGGGACAGGCAGCACCGGCCTGCCGCAGGGCGTCGAGTGGGGGATGCCGGCGAAGATCGATTTCATCGGGGTCCGGCCGCGGGAGGCCGTGCCGGGCGAGCCCCGGTTCGCCCCCCTGATCCGGTCGGTGAACGGGCTGCTCGCCGCCCACACGGCGTTCCGGCGCGGGGGAAACTGCGAGTTCGTGGACGCCGGGCACGAGGCGGTGATCGCGGCCTTCCGTCGGGACCCCGAGAGGCCCGCCGGCGGGTTCCTGGTCGCGTGCAACTTCGATATCCACCGCCCGCAGCGGGTGACCTGCGACCTAGCCGGCGTCATGGGCCACAGCGGCCGGATCGAGGGCCGCGAGCTTCTGGCCGAACAAGTCGCGAGTTTCGAGGGGCCGTCGGTGTCGCTGGAGCTGCCGCCCTGCAGCGCTGCGGTGTGGGAGCTGAGCCCAGCCTGAAAGGAGTGGTCCGATGGAATCGCGCCCGAGCGTCGCGTACTTCACGATGGAGATCGCCCTGGATCCGCGCATGCCGACCTATAGCGGGGGGCTGGGCGTGCTCGCGGGGGACGCGGTGCGGTCCGCCGCGGACCTGCATGTGCCCATGGTCGCCGTGACGCTCCTCTATAGGCGCGGGTACTTCGTCCAGCACCTGGACGACTCGGGGCAGCAGACCGAGTCGCCGGCGAACTGGAATGTCGAGGAGTTTCTCGAGGAGTTGCCCGCGCGGGTGTCGCTCTCGATCCACGGGCGGACGGTCGCGGTGCGTGCCTGGCGCCGGGAGGTCGAGGGCGTTGGCGGGGCGCGCGTCCCAGTGCTCTTCCTGGATACCGATCTCCCGGAGAACGCGCCGCAGGATCGGGAGCTCACGCACTCCCTCTACGGCGGTGATCGGCGGTACCGCCTCTGCCAGGAGGTGGTGCTCGGCGTCGGAGGCGTGCGGCTCCTCCAGGCGCTGGGGTACCACGGCATCGAACGCTACCACATGAACGAGGGGCACGCCGCGCTGCTCGCCGCCGAGCTTCTGCGGCAGGCCATGTCCGTGCAGGGGGAGTCCAGGGTCACGGACGACTCCATCGCCGCGGTGCGCCGCAAGTGCGTGTTCACGACCCACACGCCCGTTCCCGCGGGGCACGATGTGTTCGCGATCGACCTGGCGAGGGAGGTGCTGGGGCGGCACGACGCGCTGGAGGTGAGCGGCCTGTTCACGCACGAGGGGCTGCTGAACATGACCTACGCGGCGCTCAACCTCAGCCACTATGTCAACGGTGTGGCCAAGCGGCACGGCGAGGTGTCTCGGAAGATGTTCGGCTCGGACTCCCTGGACGCGATCACCAACGGCGTCCACCTCGCCACATGGGCCGCGCCGGCGTTCCGCGAGCTCTTCGATCGGTACATCGCGGGCTGGAGGGCCGACAACGCGAGCCTGCGGTTCGCCGTGCACATCCCGCCGGAAGAGATCCGAGCCGCGCACCTGCGTTGCAAGGGGGAGCTCCTCGACCGCGTCAAGGCCCGGACCGGCGTGGAGCTGGACCGCGACACGCTCACCATCGGGTACGCGCGGCGCGCCACCGCGTACAAGCGACCAACCCTGCTCGTGCACGACCCAGCGCGGCTGCGCCGCATCGCCGAGCGCGTCGGCAAGCTGCAGGTGGTGTACGCCGGAAAGGCCCACCCGAACGACCAGTCGGGCAAGGAGCTGATCCGAGAGCTGTTCGGCTCTGTTGCCGCGCTCCGGGACGCCGTCCCCATGGTCTACCTGCCGGGCTACGACATGGAACTCGGCCGGCTCATGACGGCCGGCTGCGATCTCTGGCTGAACACGCCCGAACCCCCGATGGAGGCCTCGGGCACGAGCGGGATGAAGGCCGCCGTGAACGGTGTCCCCTCGCTCAGCGTGCTCGACGGGTGGTGGATCGAGGGCTGCATCGAGGATGTGACGGGCTGGTCGATCGGGACATCCGGGGGCGATCACGACCGCCAGCGCGACGCCGAGGCGCTCTACGCCAAGTTGGAACAGGCCGTCGTCCCCATGTACTACCGCGAGCCCGACCGCTACCTCCGCGTGATGCAGGGGGCCATCGTTCTGAACGCGTCGTTCTTCAACACCGAGCGGATGATGCAGCAGTATGTCACCAGGGCGTACTTCTCGTAGGCCCGAGCGTCCGGGGGGCCCGGCGATGAACCAGCCGAAGTGACACCGCACCGATGGCCGAGCACGAGTCAATCCTGGTCGTGAACGCGGGCTCGTCGAGCCTGAGAGTCTCGGAGTTCGCCGCGGGCGAGCGCCTGGAGCTCATGGTGCGCATCCAGATCGACGGGCTGCCGGAGTCGCCGACCTTTCGGGCGAGAGTCCGGGAGGGCCGGGTGGTGGCAGACGAGCCGTGCCCGCGCACCGGCTTCGGCCACGCCGAGGCCATGGACTTCCTGCTCTCGTGGCGCCGGCGAGAGGCACTTCAAGACTCTCGGTTGGTTGGCGCCGGTCATCGTGTCGTCCACGGCGGGGCCTCCATGGCCACACCCGTCCGCATCAACGCCCACTCTCTCGCGCAGATGGAGTCGCTCACGGGATTCGCGCCACTGCACCAGCCGCACAGCCTCGCCGTCATCCGGGCGCTGGCGGCCGCGGTGCCGGGGCTGCCCCAGGTCGCCTGCTTCGACACCTCCTTCCACCGTACGCAGCCGGCCCTCGCGCAGGCCTTCGCGATCCCGCGAGAGTACGCCAAGCTGGGCGTGCGGAGGTATGGGTTCCACGGCCTCTCCTACGAGTACATCTCGCAGACACTGCCGATTGTCGACCCGATCGCGGCGGCCGGGCGGACGATCGTCGCCCACCTGAGCAATGACGCCAGCTTGTGCGCGATGCACGGCGGCAGGAGCATCGCCACGACCATGGGCTTCACCTCGGTGGATGGGCTGGTCATGGGCACCCGCTGCGGCTCGATCGACCCGGGCGTGCTGCTCTATCTCCAGCAGCACGCCGGGCTCGATGTGCACGAGGTCCAGCGGCTGGTCTCCGAGCGGTCCGGGCTCCTGGGATTCTCCGGCATCTCCGGCGACATGCGCACGCTCCTGAGCAGCGACGACCCCCGCGCCGGCCAGGCCATCGATCTCTTCGTCTATCGCGCGGTGCGCGAGATCGGCTCGATGGCGGCCGCGCTGGGTGGGCTGGACGCGCTGGTGTTCACCGGCGGGATTGGGGAGAACGCCGCGCCGGTCCGGGCGGCGATCTGCAGGGCCTCGCGGTGGCTCGGGGTCGACCTCGACGAAGCGGCGAATGACAGAGGGGGGCCGCGGATCACCACGCTGCACAGCCGGGTCGCCGCGTTGGTGGTGCCGACCAACGAGGACCTGATGGTCGCGCGGCACACGGTCCACCTGCTCGGGCTGGGCGCCTCGACCGGCGCCGACCGCACCGGCTCTGCGGACGAGTCGTGGAGCACAGGATGACGAGTTCCTACCAGTCCGGGGCAGAGCACGGGATGACAGCCCAGCCGACGAGGCGGTGCTCAAGGAGCTCGCCACGACGACGCCAGTGGAACCCAGACAGGCCGTAGACACCTCGACCCTCCCTGACGCCCGCGGAACCGACGAGCTGGAACCACCCAATGAACTGGCTGCTTGATCTGCACCACACACACCCGACCGCACAGACCCTGGCGCTCATCTCCCTGGTCGGCATGGCGGGCATGCTGCTGGGAAGCCTGAAGGTGCGAGGCATCGGCCTGGGGACGGCGGGCGTGCTGTTCGCCGGCATCCTCGTGGGCGCGGTCAGCGAACCGATCGATGCGAACACGCTCTCCTTTGTGAAGGAACTCGGCCTGGTGCTGTTCGTCTTCGGCATCGGACTCCAGCTTGGCCCCGGCTTCTTCGCCTCGCTGCGCGGAACGGGGGTGCACCTGAACCTCCTCGCGGCCTCCATCGTTGTGCTGGGGGCCCTGATCGCGGCGGGCCTCGGCAGGGTGCTGGGGTTTGATCCGGCATCAGTCCCGGGGGTGTTCTCGGGAGCGACGACGAACACGCCCTCGCTCGGCGCTGCGCAGCAGGCCCTCTCCAAGCTGCCGGGGGGTTCGGGGGATCGATTGACGCTGCCCGCCCTGGCCTACGCCGTGACATACCCGGGGGCGATCCTCGGGATGATCGCGACCATGCTGGTCCTCAAGAGTGTGTTTCGCCTCGACCCACGGCGGGATGCCGAACTCCACGCGGCCAAGCGGCGCCACTCGGCCGAGCCGCTCGAGCGGCGGACCATGGTCGTCACCAACGCCGCACTCGAGGGCGTCGATGTCGATTCGATCGGCAGGCTCGCGGATGCCGACATCGTGATCTCGCGCATCAAGCCCGCGGGGGACACCCGCGTCCGCGTGGCGGCTGGCGAGCACACCCTCCACCGGGGCGACCTTGTGCTGGCCGTGGGCACGGCGGGGGAACTCGACGCATGCGAGCGGCTCTTGGGTGGCCTCAGCACCGAGGACCTGATGGAGGCTCCAGGCCCGGTCACGCATCCGAGCGTTGTGGTGACGGGCAAGGCCGCGCTCGGGAAGACTGTCGGTCAGCTCGGCCTGCAGCACCTGCACGGCGTCGTCGTTACGCGGGTCAACCGGGGCGATCTGGAGATGACGGCCGTTCCCGACCTGCGGCTGCAGTTCGGGGACATAGTGCATGTGGTCGGCGAACAGGAGGGCATCCGCAAGTCGGCGGAGGTGCTCGGCGATTCACTCAAGGCCCTAAACGAGGCCCATTGGGTGCCGCTGTTCGGCGGCGTGGTGCTGGCGATCGGGCTGGGCACGCTGCCCATCCCGATCCCGGGCATGCCGCAGCCCCTCCGGTTGGGCATCGCGGCCGGATCTCTCATGGTGGCGATGCTGATCGGCCGCCTGGGCCGCGTCGGTCCGCTGGCCTCCCACATGCCCTTCAACGCGAACCTGGCGATCCGCGACCTCGGGATCTCGCTCTTTTTCGCGAGCGTTGGACTCCTCGCCGGCCCCGCGTTCTTTAAAGTGGCGATGAGCGAACGCGGCCTGCTGTGGATGGCGGCAGGAGCGTGCGTAACGACCGTGCCGCTGCTCGTGGTCGGCGCCGCGGCGATCACCATCGGGAAACTGAACTTCGTCACGCTCTCGGGGCTGCTCGCCGGCAGCATGACCGACCCCCCGGCGCTCGCCTTCGCAACCAGCATGTGCGATTCCGACGCACCGATGATGTCCTATGCGGCAGTCTATCCCCTGACCACACTCCTGCGAATCCTCGCGGCACAGATCCTGACGATTACCCTGTGCGGATGACCCGATCCATGTGCGACGCGCCGGAATACCACACCGAGGCGAGGCACAGGCGCCTCGACGCCCGCGGCGGCCCACAGCCGAGCTGTTCGGCCCGCCCCCGTCTGACGAATCGCCGGACACGACCACAGAAAGGAGCCTCAATGGCCGAATCCCAGAACGACGGCAACCCCCCGCGCCTGAAACGCAAGGAGTACGAAAAGGAGCTCCGCAATCTCCAGGCGAGGCTGTGCCTGCTCCAGGACTGGGTCAAGCACACGGGCCGCCGTATCGTGATCGTCTTCGAGGGGCGCGACGCGGCCGGGAAGGGTGGTGTGATCAAGGCGATCACCGAGCGGGTCAGCCCCCGCATCTTCCGCGTTGTCGCCCTGCCGGCGCCCTCGGACCGCGAGAAGTCGCAGATGTACCTGCAGCGGTACATGCAGCACCTCCCCGCGGCCGGGGAGATCGTGCTCTTCGACCGCAGCTGGTACAACCGCGCAGGGGTCGAGTGCGTGATGAGGTTCTGCACCAAGAAGCAGCACAAGCGGTTCCTGGAACTCTGTCCCTCGGTCGAGCAGTTCATCACCGAGGCCGACGGAGGAATCCAGCTCATCAAGATCTGGCTAGAGGTGAGCGAGCAGGAGCAGAAGCGGCGGTTCGAGGCGCGCATCGACGACCCGCTCCGCCAATGGAAGCTGAGCCCCATGGACCTGCCATCGCGCAGCAAGTGGTTTGAGTACTCACGCGCCCGCGACATGATGCTGGACGCCACCGACACCGAGACCGCCCCGTGGTACATCCTGCGCTCAGACGACAAGAAGCGGGCCCGCCTGAACTGCATCCGCCATATCCTGGACGCCATCCCGTACGAGGAGGTACCGCGTGAGAAGGTCAAGCTGCCCAAGCGCGAGATGGAGTCCGCGTACGACGACCAGGCTCCGCTCCAGCACCGGAAGTTCGTGCGTGAGCTCTACTGATCACACATCGCCGAGGCGCAACACGCCATGACCCCCTCGCAGCCCACCGATCGCCGGCCTGCGCCCGACGCGGCGGCCAGGGCGCCCGTGCCCTGGCGCCGCCGGTACG
The DNA here is from genome assembly GCA_964372195.1 of uncultured Phycisphaeraceae bacterium. Taxonomy (GTDB): domain Bacteria; phylum Planctomycetota; class Phycisphaerae; order Phycisphaerales; family UBA1924; genus PNC22. The sequence goes on along the minus strand of CAYJPX010000005.1, from coordinate 25,919 downwards.
GGCCCGGCGTGCTGCGCGCCGACCTGGTCGCCGGCGTGACCCTGGCCGCGTACATGGTGCCGGCGGCGATCGGAGACGCGACGCTGGCTCGCCTCCCGCCACAGGCGGGGCTGTACGCGTGCATATTCGCCGGGCTAGTCTTCCCCTGGATGTGCAGCTCACGCCGCACGACGGTCACCGTCACATCCGCGATCTCCCTGCTGATGGGCACGACGCTGGGCGCCATGGCGGGGGGGGATGCCGCCCGCTTCGCGGCTCTGGCGGCGTGCACGGCGCTCATGGTCGCAGTCCTGGCAGCGACGGCGTCGCTGGTCAAGGCGGGCTCGCTCCTCGACTTTGTGTCCGAGACGGTCCTCGTGGGGTTCAAGGTCGGCGTCGCGCTCACCCTCGCGAGCTCGCAGATCCCCAAGCTGCTGGGCATCGGCACGGCCCACGGGGGTTTCTGGGAGCATGCCCGCCACCTGGCCGCACACGCGGGAGAAACGAACCGCGCATCCCTGGCGGTCGGGCTCGCTGCCCTCGCCGCGCTCGTGCTGGGCAAACTCTTCCTGCCGAACAAGCCGGTCGCGCTGCTGGTCGTCGCCGGCGGCATCGTTGCGGCCGGGGCCGCCGGGCTCGAGCAACGCGGGGTGAGGCTGCTCGGCGAGGTGCCCCTGGGGCTGCCACGGATCGGCCTGCCGGATGTGAACCTGCACGACCTTAACGAGCTGCTGCCGCTGGCGATCGCGTGCTTCCTCCTGGGGGCCGTCGAGACCGCCGCGATCGGACGCATGTTCGCCTCCAAGCACGGCGGAACACTCAACGCCAACCGGGAGCTGCTCGCGCTCGCCGGCGCGAACCTCGCCGCCGGCCTGGGGAGGGGCTTCCCGGTCAGCGGCGGCGTGTCGCAGTCGCTGGTGAACGAGGGGGCCGGGGCCCGGACCCCCGTCTCCGGGCTCGTCGCCGCGGGGATCATGGCGATGGTGGCGCTCTTCTTCACCGGCTTGCTCCGCGACCTGCCCCAGCCCGTGCTCGCGGCGATCATCCTCATGGCCGTGGCCGGCCTGGTGAATGTGCGGGTGCTCGCCCGCCTCTGGCGACTCGACAAGTCCGAGCTGCTGATCGCGGGGGCGGCACTCGCGGGCGTGCTCACCTCGGGGTTGCTCCGCGGCGTGCTGATCGGTGCGGTCATCTCCATGCTCGTGCTGATCCGCCGGGCGTCGCGCCCGCACATCGCGGTTCTCGGCCGGATCCCGGGAACGAGGCGGTACTCCGATATGGAGCGGCACCGGGGCAACGAGCCGGTGCCCGGAGTCAGCATCCTCCGGCCCGAGACGGGGATCGTGTACTTCAACGCGAACTTCGTGCGCGAGAGCTTGATCGGACGCGTCCGGGCCTCCCCGAATCCGGTCCACACGGTCATCTGCGATCTGTCGGCCACGCCGATCATGGACCTCGCGGGGGCGGAGATGATGAATCGGTTCGAGGCCGAGCTGCGCGTGCTGGGCGCGCGCCTCCAGATCGTCGAGGCACGGGCGACTGTTCGCGACCGGCTGCGGGCCGAGGGGCTCGAGGCACGGACCGGACGCCTGGACCGAATCCTGTCCGTCGCCGACGCCGTGGACACCGCCGCGGCGGCGCACTCCAACGCTCCCGGCGAGGGTGGCCCGCCATGAGCCCGCGCCGGCGGCACGCGACGGGGGCGGCCTCCTCCCGGAGGTGGTGGATGAGCGCCGAAGCCCTGCCCCTGGTACAATCGCCTTCTCGCCGCAGGAGTGAGGCCCATGCCCGCAAACACTGACGCTCGGGCGCGGACTGCGGATCGGTACCGGTCACTTCTGGCCGTGTCCGAAGCGATCGCGACACACCGGGAGTTGCCCTCACTGTTCCACGGGCTCGCCGACCAGCTCGCGCAGGTGGTGCCGTTCGATTTCCTCTCGCTGGTGCTGCACGAGCCGGCGTCGAACACCATGCGCCTGCACCTCTTGGAGTCCCAGGAGTTCCTCGCGTGCCCGCCCGAGATCGTGCTGTCCCCGGATGACGACCCCGCCGGGCTGGTCTGGCGGACCCAGGAGCCGCTCCTTGCCCCGAGCGTGGAGGAGCTGCGGCGCTGGCCCCGCCTGCTGGAACGGGTGAGGGAGTTCGGCGTGCAGAGCTACTGCTGGCTGCCGATGACCACCGCCCGGCGTCGGCTCGGCGCCTTGGTGTTCACCTCGAAGCGGGCCGGGACCTACGCCCGATCGGACCTGGACTTCCTGCAGCTGGTGGCCAACCAGGTCGGCGTGGCCGTCGAGAACGCTCTGGCATTCGAGGAGATCGAGGCCCTGCGCGACACGCTGGCCAAGGAGAAGGCGTACTTGGAGGAAGAGCTGCGCACCGAGCACGACCTGAGCGATATCGTCGGTGAGAGCGCGCCCCTGCGGGCCGTGCTCGAACAGGTGGAGACGGTCGCCCCGACCGAGTCCACGGTGCTCGTCCGCGGCGAGACAGGCACCGGAAAGGAGCTGATCGCCCGAGCGGTGCACGACCTGAGCCCCCGCAAGCACCGCGCCTTCGTGAAGCTGAATTGCGCGGCGATCCCCACGGGCCTCCTCGAGAGCGAGCTCTTCGGCCACGAGCGGGGCGCATTCACGGGCGCGATCAGCCAGAGGATCGGCCGCTTCGAGCTGGCGCACCAGGGGACACTCTTCCTCGATGAGATCGGGGAGATCCCGCTCGAGCTCCAGCCCAAGCTGCTGCGCGTCCTGCAGGAGCACGAGTTCGAGCGCCTCGGCGGATCGAAGACCACCCGGGTGAATGTGCGCATCGTCGCGGCGACCAACCGTGACCTGGCGCAGATGATCACGGACGGCCGCTTCCGCAGCGACCTGTATTATCGCCTGCATGTGTTCCCCATCACGCTCCCCCCGCTCCGGGAGCGTGCGGACGACATCCCGCGCTTGGCGCGACATTTCACGCAAGGCTTCGCGCGGCGTATGGGACGGCGGATCGAGACCATCCCGCCCTCGGTCATGGACGCCCTGGTCGGCTATCAATGGCCCGGCAATATTCGCGAGCTGCAGAATGTCATCGAACGCGCGGTGATCCTCTCCAAGGGGCCGACGCTCCAGCTCGCGCTCGGCGACCTCCAGCCGTCGGGGGCGGCGGCGGCCCCGCCGGACGCGTCGCCCTCTGGCAGCCTGACCGATGTGGAGCGAGCGCACATCCTGCAGACCTTGCACGACGCCGACTGGGTGATCGGCGGGCCCAAGGGGGCCGCGCTCCGCCTCGGGATGAAGCGGTCCACGCTGCTCTGGAAGATGCAGAAGCTCGGCATCACCCGCCCGGAGTAGGCCGTCGCTCAGCCACAACGCCGCATCTGCCGCCCCGGCGCGGGTCCACCGCGCGCCAGCATGCCGACGCGCGCGCCACACGGTTGGCGCGCATCGAGCGCGACGCCCCTCGCCCGCCCGCACCGAACGCCCCAATCGGCTCGGAGAGGCCTCTACCCCGGCAAGGTGTCCATGTGCGGCTCGCTGGCACGCTCATTGCAATTGGGTGGTGGGCGTAAAGCAGTCGCCCGATCGTCGGCCAAGGAAAGACAACTCCACCGACCTCGGGCCTTACGCCACCACGGATGCGATGGCCATGCTGCGAATCACGGAGACAGCCGAACGATGGATCCTCACCCTCCGCCTCGATGGGAGACTCGACGGGCCCTGGGTGGATCAGTTGGAGCAGTGCTGGCGCCGCTCGCGAAATGGCGAAAGGCGCGAAAACGCCCGTGTGGACCTCACGGGTGTGACATACATCAACGCCGCGGGCAAGGCCCTGCTGGCGCGGATGCACCGCGAGGGTGTTCAGTTCATCGCGGCCGACTGCATGACTACGGCGGTCGTCGAGGAGATCGCCGGGGAGTGAGCGGGGCAGAACCGCGTGGAGACCGAGTCGCAACAGCGTTTCAATAGGAGGCTCATCATGGCATTGCGGCACGAGAATCGAGTTCGACGGGTGAGTGGCCGGCTGGAGACCCGCGAGCTGCGCGCGGCGGGAGAGACTGACGGGAACGGAGGCACCACGGGCGACTGGATCCGGAGGCGGACCTGCGAGATCTACGCGAGACGACGGGCTTCGTCGCAAGGCGCGGTCTTCGATCGGATGCACTCGGAGATCGAACTTCTCTTTCCGGGAGCGGTGCGGGGTTGAGCGTGGAGTCGGCGCGACGGACCCCTCGTCGCCGGGCTGAGGAATAGACGCCAGGAGCGGAACATGAACGAAGTGGATTCCCAACGGACAGGAAACGGCGGCGCAAACCATATCCAGCGACGGGCGCCCGGCGCCGCCGCCCGCATCGAGATGCCCTGTGTCTGCGCTGCCGCGCCGCGCGCCTGCGCCCTGGCTCCGCGCGTCACCGCGCTGAAGCACGGCAACGCGCAGCTCCGCGAGGAGCTCCGCGACGCCCAGGACCGGCTCTCCGGCTACGGCAGGGCGCTGGTCGCGATGCAGCGATCAATCCTGCCGCACCGGCTGCCCCAGGTGCCCGGCCTGGAATTGGCGGCATGCTCCGCCGGGGACGAGACCTCGGGCGGCGACTTCTTCAATGTGTGGCGCCTCGGCCCCGACAATTGGGGCGTCGTCGTCGCCGATGTGGGCGGTCATGGCCTCGCGGCCGCCGCCGTGCTCGGCGTGGTCCAAGCCCTCGGCCAGGCTCTGAAAGGGTGCGCCGAGCCACCGTCCCCCGGTGCGGCTCTGGCGTTGATCAACCGTCCCCTGACCACCCGCGAATTGGCCAACACCGGCCTGTTCGTCACAATGTTCGCCGGCTGCTACGACGCGCGCACGCAGGTGCTCAAGTACGCCTGCGCCGGTCACTCAGCCCCCCGGCTGGTTCGAGGAGAGGTCGTGCACTACCTCGACGCGGTCTACGGCATCCCGCTGGGCGTCGATGAGGAGAGCCGGTATCCCGAGGCCGTCGTGCAGCTACGCCCGGGTGATCGCCTGGCGCTGTTCACCGATGGAGTGATCGCGTGCACCAACACGGCGGGTGTGCCGTTCGGAGAGGGGCGCCTCGACGGGCTGCTCCAGAGGCGAGCGAGCGGGGCCGAGGAGCTGCTGGCTCGCATCGTGGGATCCGTCCGTGCATACCAGGCGGGGTGGCCGGTGCGCGACGCCGGGACATGCCTCGTGCTCGCGGTGGGACCGGTTGATCAGCGCACCCAGGCGTAGCTCAGAAGAGCAGCCATCCGCGGCATCCCAGGAAGGGGCCAGCTCACCCAGGTCATGCCGGTGGAACCGAAGGGAAGGGAGGTAGATACACCATGAGTCGAAACGGCAAACATCGAACCATGAGTACCTGCGTCACGATCACAGCGCCGCACGCTGGGGAAGCGCATGTGGCAGGTGATTTCAACGCCTGGAACCCCTGGTCACACGCCCTGCAGCGCGGTCACGATGGCCGCTGGACAGGCAGGCTCGAACTGCCGCCGGGGCGCCACGAGTACAAGTTCCTCATCGATAGCCGCTGGTGTTGCGAGGACGGGGCCGACCCGCCGTACGACGGGCGTCCCGGGCATGTGCCCAACCCCTTTGGCACGATGAACCTCACGGTGCATGTGGGGGAACCCGCGCCGGCAGCGCGAGCGGTTGCTGCCCGCGGCGGTGGGTCGATCGACCCGCGTGCGGTTACTCGCACCGCGCGGGCCACACGGTTCGCTCGCCAGCCCGAGGAGGTCGCCTGATGCCTGCGCTTCATGAACGACTTGACACGGTGCGGCTCTTTGAGGCGGCGGAAGCCGCGGTCGGGGCCGCGGTCGAGGGTTGGCGGAAGCGTGGCGGATCCCGGCCGCCCTATCCCGCCGACATGATCGGCGGCCGCGACGATCCAGCGTGCCTGCGGCATTTCAAGCCCTGGGAGATCGAGCAGGCGTGCGAGTTCCTTGTCCGGGTTCGCATGCTCGAACCGAGAGACAGCAAAGGTGCTGCAGGCTGATCGGCCAGGAGGCAACCACCCTTGGCACAAGCGAGTGACTGCGGGTGGACCCCCCCGGAACCCCGCGAGCAACTCGGCCCGCCCCCCGAGGAGCCCGTCCGCCCCACCCGGCCCTCGGGCTGGACGGGTCTCCAAGCGAACAGCCGGCAGGTGACAGGCCACCGGGACCACAACGCCCCGCCCTGGCGGTGCAGAACAGCGGGGAGCGGGCGTCGAGGCCCAGGGCGGTCCGTTGCCGATTTCACTGCCCCGCGAGGCGGAAGGCCCTCGGGTCCAGGCCGATCGTCCTGGCCCGGCCGCCCTTGCCCCAGACGACCCGGTAGGCCACCGGCCCCGGGCCGCGTCCCCCGCACGCCGGGCACAAGGGGCTCTTGGCCCGCTCCAGGCCAGCCACGCGACCGGCCAAAGGCCTCGTCCACGAGGGACACCCGGCCGAGCCCGCGGCACTCGCGGCACGGCCCCAGCGGGTCGAGCACGCCTTGCCTGGCCCCCCGAAGCCGGGCCACTCGGCCAGCCAGCCTCACGGGCACTCCACCACCGGCTCCTACTGATCTCGTGCAGCTCCACCAGGAGCAGGCACCCACACGCAGTGTTGTGCCCGACCAAATTGGGCAACCTGCCTCACTCCGACTCCCGAGAACACGCCATTGCCAGCGACGCCGCGGCGCATCCGAACCAGGCTCACATCGCGGCGACCAGCCAGTCTGGGTTCGGTCCCGACTGCGGCGCCGGGACCGAACCCGGTGGAGGCACAAAGATGAAGAACGAGGAGATCCACCAACGCGTCACGAGATCGGTCGCGGAGTTGCAGGGAAGTCTGATGGCCGGCAGGTCGGAGGAACTGGAGCGCTACCTGGCCACCATGGCGAAGTTCCCGTCGTACTCGTGGCACAATGTCATCCTGATCGCTACCCAGCGGCCGGACGCCACGCGCGTCGCGGGGTTTCGGGCGTGGCGGCGACTGGGCCGCTGGGTGCGCGCGGGCGAGCGGGGCATTGCCATCCGCGCGCCGGTCCGGATGCACCGAAGGGAGGACCCGGACCCCGAGGAGGATGTGCGGTGGTTCCGGGCCGTGCATGTCTTCGACATCGCGCAGACGGACGGGCAATCACTTCCCGACTTGCCGGTTGCCTCTGGCGACCCCGGCGCGGCTGTTCAGCACCTGCTGGCCTTCGCTTCAGCCAGAGGAATCACAGTGAGCTTCGAGGACCTCGGCGGGCCGGCGGGTCTCTCCTCGGGCGGCCGGGTGTGTGTGCAGCGTGCCCTGAGTCCCGGCGAGACATGCTCGGTCCTGGTGCACGAGTTGGCCCACGAACTCCTCCACAGGGACGCTGTCCCCGATCGCCCAGCCCGGCGGGTGCGGGAGACAGAGGCCGAGGCGGTCGCGTTCGTGGTCTGCCAGGCTCTGGGCCTGTCGTCTCTGGCCGCCAGCCGCGATTACATCGCGCTTTACCAAGGCGACGCGGCGTTGTTGACCCGGTGTCTGGCGAGGATCCAGCGGGCCGCGTTGGAGATCCTGCACGCACTGGAAGAAGCCATGCCGCTCGCCGTGGTGGGTGGAGCACAGGCGAACGCCGCCTGATATGTGCCGTTCAGAGGCGGCCGCTGAGCCGAACGACTTGCGGACGGTCAGCACGGCGGTTGGGCGAGTGGTCCACATCGCGGCACCGTCAATCGAGCTCTTGATCGCCGACTTGGGCCATGACACAACGGTGATAACTCGATTGCGCATCGCGGCTCAACCAGACGGATGCTGTGACGCCTTTACCATCGCGAGTATGCCAACGCGGAGCGCGCTCGGGAGCTGGTCCCATGCCGCGCAGACGGCTGCGAGCTCTTCGGAAACAGAACTGCCGGGACTATGGCTGGTGGTCGCTTCGCCTGTGTCTGAAGTCATTGATTCGCAAGAGCTTGGGAGAGGCATGTCCAGCTTGGAAGGCTGACGCTCTACCATTGAGCTACGCCCGCGGGTTGTGCCGGCTAGTGTAGCACCCACCCTCTAGCCGACCCACCAGCCTACCCCGGCGGCCACCGAGCCCCCATCCGACGACCACGCTCCGGCATGGGCTGTCGCGGAAGCCGCCTGGACCGGCACTCGCATCCAGGGCACCGACCGCGAGGCCGCCGGCCGGGCTTTCCGAGAGTGCGCAGCCCAGGGGAGGCAACGGCGGCCCGAGCCGGCGCGGTGCCCATCGAGGCCGGCTCCCATCCGTGTCGGCTTCGGTGCATCGTCCGCCGCGGCCGCCGCACGCCCTATTCGCCCGAGTCGCCCGTTCTGATGCGAACCACCGACTCGATGGGGACGGTGACGATCTTGCCGTCTCCAAACCGTCCGGTGTTCGCATGTCTGCGGATGAGCTCGATGACCTCGGCGGCCTGCGCATCCTCCACGATGCACTCAACCTTCGCCATCCTGGTCGTGTCGAACCCGGGGGCCGAAGCGAGATCCCCGCCGACGACCTTCCCGAACCCCCGCACCTCCGAGACCGTGACACCCGGCAGGCCCGGGTGCTCGTGCAGGGCGTGGAGCACCGCGTCGAGCATGTTGGGCCGGATGAACGCCTTGATTTCCTTCATGGGGCTGACTCCCTTCATCGGACCTTCAGACCACCACCTGCTGCTCGCGTCCCCCAAACCAGAGGTAGAGCGTCGGCAGCACGAACAGCGTGAGCACCGTCGAGCTCATCAGCCCCCCGATGACAACGGTCGCGAGGGGGCGCTGGACCTCGGCGCCCATGCCGGTGTTCAGGGCCATCGGCACGAATCCGAGGCTGGCCACGAGGGCCGTCATGAGCACCGGGCGCAGGCGGGCGAGGCTGCCTTCGACGACCGCCTCGCGCAGCGATCCCCCGGCGTCGCGGAGTTGGTTGATAAAGGTGATCATCACCACGCCGTTCAGCACGGCCACCCCGGAGAGGGCGATGAACCCGACGCCCGCGCTGATGCTCATCGGCATACCCCGCAGCCAGAGGGCGACCACGCCGCCGGTGAGCGCCAACGGCACGCCCGTAAAGACCAGCATCGCGTGCCGGGCGTTGCCGAAGGCCGTAAAGAGCATGACGAAGATGAGCGACAGGGCCAGCGGCACGACGATCATCAACCGCTGGCGGGCGAGCTGGAGGTTCTCGAACTGTCCGCCCCAGGTGATGAAGTAGCCCTCCGGGAGCTTGATCTCCGCGTCGAGACGGTCCTGCGCTTCGGCGACAAACGAGCCCATGTCCCGCCCCCGGATATTCGCCTGCACGACGAGGCGGCGCTTCGCGTTCTCGCGGCTGATCTGGTTGGGCCCCTCGGCACTGGCCACGGTCGCCACCGCCTCGAGCGGGACATAGCGGACCTCCGCCCCCAGGCCGGTCATCTCGGCCCCGGCGAGCTCGAACCCGGTCTCGCCGCCCGCGGGCAGCGGGATCGGGAGCTGCCTCACGAAGTCGAGCTGGCTCCGCATCTCCTCGGGCAGCCGGACGACAATCGGGAAGCGCCGGTCTCCGTCGTAGAGCGTCCCGGCCTCCTGGCCGCCGAAGGCGAGCGACACGACCTCCTGGACATCGCTGACATTCAGGCCGTACCTGGAGATCTTCTCCCTGTCGATGTCCACGGTCAGCACCGAGAGCCCCGAGACCTGCTCGACCTTCACATCCGACGCCCCCGGGATCTGCTGGAGCACCGCGGCGATGGCGTTGCCGGACTCCAGCAGAAGATCAAGGTCATCCCCGAACACCTTCACCGCCAGATCGCTCCGGACGCCGCTGATGAGCTCGTTGAACCGGAGCTCGATCGGCTGCGAGATCTCGTAGTTCTGGCCGGGGATCGTCCCCAGGAACTCCTCGATCTCCTCGGCGAGTTGCTCCTGGGTCGTCGCCCGGGTCCACTGCTCCCTGGGGTGGAGCATGAGGTAGGTGTCGCTCACATTCGGCCCCATCGGGTCGGTGGCGACCTCCGCGGTGCCGGTGCGGGCGAACGCGCTGGCGATCTCATCGGGAAACTCCTCGAGGAGTCCGGCCTCGACGGCCCGCTGCATCTCGACGCTGGTGGTGATCCCGATGCTCGGGATGCGGGCCGGCTGCACCGCCAACGCCCCCTCGCCGAGTTTGGGCACAAACTCGCTGCCGAGGCGGGTGCCGAGCAGGCCGGTGAGGGCGACGAGCAACGCCGCCAGGCCGACAGTAGCCCACCTCCACCGCAGCGCCGCGCCGAGCGAAGGGCGGTAGAGCGCCTTCGCCCAGCGGATGATGAAGCTCTCCCGCTCGGAGAATCTTCCCCGCAAGAGCACCGCGCACGCCGCGGGCACGAAGGTGAAGGTGAGCACGAGGGCGCCGGCGAGGGCGAGCAGCACCACCATCGCCATCGGCCGGAACATCTTGCCCTCGATGCCGGTAAGGGTGAGGATCGGCAGGTACACGATCATGATGATCAGCACGCCGAAGAGCGTCGGCTTGGCGACCTGGCGCCCCGCCGCGCCGATGATCGAGAGGCGTTCCTCCTTGGTCAGACGCCGCCGCTTGTGCTCCTGCTCCTCGGAGGCTCGCCGAACGATGTTCTCCACGAACACCACGGCGCCATCCACGATGATCCCGAAATCGACGGCGCCGAGGCTCAGGAGATTGGCGCTGACCTTCTCCTGAACCATGCCGGTAACCGCGAACAGCATGGAGAGCGGGATGGCGCACGCCACGATGACCGCCGCGCGGAGGTTCCCGAGCAGCAGCAGCAGGACGACCACGACCAGGATCGCGCCCTCGAAGAGGTTCTTCTGGATGGTGTGGAGCGTCGCGTCGACGAGGTAGATGCGGTTGTAGAGCGTCTTGATCTCGACATGCTCGGGGAGCGTGTTCTGGATGCGCCCCATCCGCGCGTGCACATCCTCCGAGACGGTCCGGCTGTTGGCCCCGAGCAGCATCATCGCGGTGCCGATGACGACCTCCTGCCCGTTGTGGGTGCCGGCCCCGGTGCGCAGCTCGTCGCCGACCGCCACCTCGGCCACATCCCGCACATGCACCGGGACCCCATCGTCGCTCTTCACGATGATGTTCCGGATGTCCTCGATGTCACGGATGAGCCCGGTCGCCCGCACGAGGTAGGCCTCGCCCGCGTGCTCGATGTAGCCGCCCCCCGCGTTGGTGTTGTTCCCGGCAATCGCCAGCATGATGTCGCGGAAGGAGAGCCCGAAGGCCATCAACCTGGCGGGGTCCGGCGTCACATGGAGCTGCTCCTCGTAGCCGCCGATGCTGTTGACCTCCGTCACGCCCGGGACCGTGCGGAGCTGCGGCCGGATGACCCAGTCCTGCACCGTGCGGAGGTCCTGCGGGGTGTACGCCGTGCCGTCGGGCTTGGGGCCCGTGGCCTCGACGGACCACATGTAGATCTCGCCCAGGCCCGTGGAGATGGGGCCCATCTGCGGCTCGGCCAGCCCCGGGGGCAGCGACTCGCGTGCCTCGGTCAGTCGCTCCCCCACGAGCTGGCGGGCCCGGTAGATGTCGGTGCCCTCGTCGAAAACGACCGTGACCTGCGAGAGCCCGTACCGGGAGATCGAGCGGACATAGTCGATGTTCGGGAGCCCGCCCATCGACCACTCGATGGGGAAGGTGACCTGCTGCTCGATCTCCACGGGGGAGAGCGCCGGCACATTGGTGTTGATCTGGACCTGGACATTGGTGATGTCCGGCACGGCATCGATGGGCAGGCGTGTGAAGCTGTACGCGCCGATGCCGACCAGCGCCAGCGTGGCCAGCAGCACGAGGGTGCGCTGCCGGATCGAGAACTCGATGAGTCTGTCAAGCATGCGGCTCTCCTCTAGTGGTCGTGCCCGGCCGCGCCCTTGCCCAGCTCGGCCTTGATCAGGAAGCTGTTCCCCACCACGACGGGGGTCCCCAGCGCGATCTCCTCGCCGAGAATCTCCACGACCGAGCCGTTGCGCCGACCGAGCCGCACCGCGACCGGCTCGATGCCGTCGGCGTCCTGGACGAACACCACCTCGCGGCCCTCGAAGGTCTGGACAGCCTCGATGGGCACGACCCGCGCGGCACGGGCCTGCCCGGTCTCCACATCCGCGGTGACGAACTCACCCGGCTTCCAGTCGGCGTCGGCGTTGTCGAGCACCACGCGGGCCGAGACCGTCCTGGTCGCCTCAGAGACAACCGCGCTGATGTAGTCCACCGTGCCGGTCGCCGTCCGCTCGCCCACCCGGACGATGACCGGCTGCCCCTCGCGGATGTCGCCGGTGTACCGGGTGTAGACCGAGATATTGAGCCAGACCGTACTCAGATCGGCGATGGTGTAGACCGGCTCGTCCGCGCCCACCATCTCCCCGGGCGTGAGGTGCTTGGTGACCACGCGGCCGCCGATCGGGGCCGTCAGCTCGTATCGAGCGACCTGGAGGTCCGGCTCGGTGGTGATCCCCGCGACCTGCTCCTCGCTAAGACCCAGCAGGTGCAGGCGCCGCTCGGCGTTGTCCACCGACGACGAGGCCACGCGAGCGGCCCGTTCCGCCTCTTGGAGCCGGAGCTGGTGGGTGGAGTCGATATCCTCGAAAGCGCCGAGGTACTCGGCCTGGCTGCTGTGGAACGCCTCCTGCGCCGCGAGGAGGTCCGCCTGTGTGGAGAGCCCCTGCCCGTGCAGCTCTCGCTCGCGGGCGTGGTTCGCCTCGGCCGCCTTCACCTTCGCGTAGGCCGAGAGGAGCTTGCCCTTGTTGTCGCCGATGGGCAGGTCGGCCACCCGCGCGTGGAGCGCCGCGACCTCGGGCTCTTCGCGGAGGATGCCCAGCAGTGTCCCGGTGTTCGCGCTGATCGTCTGCTGGCGGGCGAGCTCGGCGTCGGCCATGGCCCCGGCCTGCACCGCCTGGAGGAACGCGATCTTGGCCTCGCCGAGCTGCGGGCTCTCCAGGACCGCGAGGAGGTCGCCGGGCTTCACCTGATGCCCCAGCAAGCCGTGCACCTCCGACACGATGCCCGGCACCCGAGGGGTGACATGCAGCACCGTGTCCTGGTTGAGACCGACCTCGGCGGGGAGCGTGATGTGTGTGGCGATCGTGCCGCCCCCCAGGGGTTCGATGACCACACCCGCCCGCGCGAGCTGCTCGGGCGTCAGCCGGACGACATCCGCGTGCTCCGCCTCCTCCGGCCCGGCCTCGCCGGGGTGCTCCGCGTCGTCGTCGTGCCCGGCGTTGCCCTCTTCGGCGTGGTCGTCGTCCACGCCCCCCGCGTGCGATGGCTCGCGGTCCCCGCAGCCGACGCCGACCAGCAGCGTCGCCCCAACAGGAATCAACAGCAGTCTCATGAATCTGTTCACGGCGAGATCTCCTCTACGCCCCGCTCACGGGGCGAACGCCAGGATGCATCGATCTGGGCGAGCTCGCGCAGCAGCGCCGCGGCTTCCTGCAGCTTCTGCTGGGCATCGACATACGCGATCCGAGACTCCACGACGACCTGCTGCGCATCGAGCAGCCGCAGGTAGTCCGCCTTGCCCCGCTCGTACGCCTGGCGTGTCAGGTCGAGCGAGCGATCGGCCATCGGCCGCAGGTGCTCGCGGTAGCGGGCCGCGGCCAGGCGGGAGGCCTCGTAGGCCGACCACGCCTCCGAGACCTCCGCCAGCAGCTCCCGTTGCACACCCTGGAGCCCGGCGGCGGCCGCCAGCCGCTCGGCGATGGCCGCCTCGATCCCGCCCTGGTTGCGATCGAACAGCGGGATATCGATGCCGAGCCCGATGTCCAGGGTTGTCTCGTTCTCGGGATCGGAGTAGCGAGGGCCGATCGAGGCGACCAGGTTGGGGACGGCCTCGGCCCTCGCCAACGCATGGGCGCGCCGCGCGCGCTCGACCGCGATCTGCGCCATCGCCGCCCGGCTGTTGGTGGCCAGCACCGCCGCGACGAACTCCTCGCGGTCGGGCAGGTCGGGCAGGACATCCGGCGCCGAGGTCAAGGGGAGCGTCACAGGCCCCTCCACGCCCATCGCCAACGCCAGCGCCCGGCGAGCGGCATCCCGCTCGAGCACCGCGGCGTCCAGCGCGAGCCGGGCCTGCTCGGTCGCGATCTCGGCACGCAGGCGGTCAACCTCCGTCGCCGCCCCCGCGTCGACCCGCGCCGTGGCGGCGCCGAGCAGTTGGTCGGCCAGCTCGACGAGGTCCTGCCGGCGGGCCGCCCGTTCCTCCGCCGCGACGACGCCGAAGTACGCGCGGGTGACCTGCGAGGCGACGGCGAACTCCTCCGCCACGAGCTCTGCTTGGGCCGACCAGCGGTCGGCCTCGGCGACACCACGGGCACGCCGGAGCTTGCCACCGAGCGGGATCTCCTGCTCGACTCGGTACACGGTCTCGCCGCCGCCGCCGGCGTCCGACCCAAGGCCCTCCGCGTCGATCGCGAACGCCGGGTTCGGATAGAGCCCGGCCTGCGTGACGCGCCCGGTCGCGGCATCCACCTGGTAGCCCGCGCGACGGAGCCGGGGGCTATTGGCGATCGCAGCCCGTATCGCGTCATCGACGCGAAGCTCGTCGAGTGACTCAAGGCCCGGGGAGGGCGGCGATACCTGCGATGGGAATTCCGTCGTGGCCGGTGAGAATGCCCCGTCGTCGTACGCCTCCACCGAGCGGTGGGCGGGGTCTTCCCATAGCCGGCCTGTTGAGGGGGCGCAGCCGCCCAGCAGGAGGCAAAGCCCCAGCAGGGGCCGATTCCAGTTCATGATGTGGGGTCCTTGTGGGGGCCAAGCTTGTGACGCCACCGCGCAGCGGCGGTGGCAACGCTCTGGATCCAACCCGGACGACCTACAACATCAACACCGTCGAACGCAACCCGTGCCGGGTCTGCTCCGGCGGGCCCGTGACAGGCGGGGACTCCAACGGCCGCGACACACATTCGGCGAGCGCCAGCCTCGACCGGACGGCCGCGAGGGAGACCACGCAATCGGCCGCGGCGAGGCTCTGAAGGTAACGGCCTTGCCGTGCCCTGGCCGCGAGGAGATCCCCCGACAGCGGGACATCGCGGCACTCCGCGATCTGGCAGAGGTCCTGGGAGGCGAGTGTGGCCGCGCCCGGATCGTTCGTCTCCGCACCGCGATCGGGCGTGACCTCGCAGCAGCCGCGGACCGCAAGTTCGATGTGCGATGAGCCGTCCGATTCATGGCACAGCACCAACCCCGCCGGTCCGAGCAGGGTCAGCAACACCTGCACCGTGATGAGCAGGCACGCAATCGGCTTCGTTGGGCGGGTACGGCTCATGCTGTGGCCCCGAGTATAGCCATGTACCCACCGGGCGCCGCGATGTCGCCGCCGCGGCCACCCCGGCGGACCCGCGATGCCCGACAACCACGCCGCGGACGCGACGGATCAAACTGGACTCGCAGATCGGCTGCGAAAGCCCCGTCCCACCGCACGCCCAGGAGTTCAGCGCAGAAAAAAGGGACTCGCGTTGCCGCAAGTCCCTTTCAGACAAGAAGTAGCGGGGGCAGGATTTGAACCTGCGACCTCCGGGTTATGAGCCCGACGAGCTACCAGACTGCTCTACCCCGCAATCAGGACGGCAGTGTAGGCCCGCTCCCGACGCCGGATCAAATCGCCGCGGCGTTCCCCTGCGCCCGCGGGCTGCTCCAAACCTCGAAGCGCCTCCCTCAGCGACCCACGCCGCCACGCGCGAGCCCCAGTTCGCCATCCCCGAGGGCCGATGCTGAGTCGACGCCAGGGCCGATGACGGCCCCGGGGATACGATCCGGCCATGCCGAGCAGCGATCAACGAATCAATGTCCTCCTCGTCGGCGGCGGCGGGCGTGAGCACGCCCTCGCGGCGGCTATCGCCCGATCCCCGAGGCTCCGCCTGCTGTTCGTCACCCATCCGGGCAACCCTGGTCTCGCCGCGCTCGGCACGCCGGTCGATGTGCCGGTCTCCGCCAGAGAAATCTACCGCCTCGAGCAGTTCTGCGACCACCACGACATCGGCCTGGTCGTCGTCGGCCCCGAGGAGCCGCTTGCCCAGGGCTTCGCCGACAAGCTCGCCACCCCCAGCCGCCTCGTCTTCGGCCCCTGCCAGGCCGGCGCGAGGCTCGAGGCCGACAAGGCCTGGTGCAAAACGCTGCTCCGGGAGGCGATGGTCCCCACGGCCGAGGGCCGAGAGTTCCGCGATGCCGAGGCCGCACTCGCGTACACCGCGAGCCGGTCCGAGCCGCCGGTGATCAAGGCCTCGGGCCTGGCCGCGGGCAAGGGCGTCTTCGTCCCCGGCACCACCGCCGAGGCGTGCGATGCGGTCCGCAAGATCATGGTCGAGCGGGCCTTCGGCGACGCCGGAAAGACCGTCATCATCGAGGAACGCCTCACCGGCCGAGAGGTCTCCGTGCTCGCCATCACCGACGGCCGGAACATCCTCCTCCTGCCCCCCTGCCAGGACCACAAACGCCTGCTCGATGGCGACCGCGGCCCCAACACCGGCGGCATGGGCGCCTTCTGCCCCTCCGACGCCATCGACGCCGAGACAATGACCAGGATCGAGCGAGACATCCTCGTGCCCACCGTCGATGCGCTCAAGCGCGACGGCATCGACTACCGCGGCGTGCTCTACGCCGGCCTCATGCTCACGCCGGCCGGCCCAAAGGTCCTCGAGTACAATGTGCGCTTCGGCGATCCGGAGTGCCAGCCGCTCATGGTGCGGCTGCGGTCGGACATCGTCGAGCTCATGCTCGCCGCCTGCACCCGCCGGCTTGATGAGATCACCGTCGAGTGGGATCCGCGCCCGGCCGTTTGCATCGTGCTCGCCAGTGAGGGATACCCCTCAGATCCACGGAAGGGCATCCCGATCGAGGGCGTCGAGGACGCCGAGGCGATGGAGGGCGTGACGGTCTTCCACGCCGGGACCGCCCGCGACAAGGCCGGCCGCCTGGTGACCGCCGGCGGGCGGGTACTCAATGTCGTCGCCCAGGGGAACACCATGGCCGAGGCGAGGGAAACCGCCTACGCCGCGTGCGACAGAATCCGATTTGCGGGTATGCAAGTGCGAAAAGACATCGCCCAGGCGATCCCCGCGGTGCTGTAAAACACAGGGAACTCTGGGCCTGTCCAGACTTGGCACACGCGGCCGCGGGCGGTATGCTTGTGGTAATGGTGTTGCCCTTGGATGAGACCTGTCCCCCCTCGTCCGAGGGCGACGCCTTTTTTGGGGCTGCGTGACAGGCCCATCTCGGCGGCGACCCCGCGTCGCGTTGTAGCCGCGATCCCTACCGACTATCCACCGTCGCCAGCTTCAGGATGTTCGCCTGCGTCATCTCTTTGCCGCGCAGCTCGCCCGAGATGCGCCCCGCGCACATCACCAGGATGCGATCCGAAAGCGCCAGCAACTCCGGCATCTCGCTGGTGACCACGAGCACTGCCACGCCCCGCTCGGCCGCCTCGCGGATGAGACGGTAGACCTCGGCCTTCGTGCCCACATCGATCCCCCGCGTCGGTTCGTCGAGGAGCAGCACGCGGGTATCGTGGGTCATCCACCGGGCGATGAGCAGCTTCTGCTGGTTGCCGCCGCTCAGTGATCCCGGCGGGCTCTTGGGCGTGGCGGTCTTGATCTGGAACTCCCGCACCCGCTCGGTGGCGGCCGCTCTCTCCTTGGCCATCCCCCGCACGCCCGCCGTGGCGAGGCTCGGCATGATCGGCACGAGCAGGTTCTCGTCGACCCCGAGGTCGAAGAAGAGCCCCTGGAGCTTCCGATCCTCGGGCACATACCCGACGCCCGCGCCGATCATCGCCCGCTCGGCCCCGGTCCCCACCGAGCGGCCCTCGACGACCACCTCGCCGTGGGCGCGGCGGTCGATGCCGAACACCGCGTCCATCAGCTCGCTCCGGCCCGACCCGACCAGCCCGCCCAGGCCCACGATCTCGCCCGGCATGACATCAAGCGAAACCCCCTCGAGCTTGCCGGGGCTCGAGAGCTGTCGCACGCGCAGGGCGGGCCGCCTGCCCTCGGTCTCCGGCGGCTTTCGTTTCTCGGCGTGCTCGATCCGACGCCCGATCATCTGCTCGATCAGCGTCGGTTCGTCGATCTCGCCGACCACGCTGGTGGCGACAAACCTGCCGTCGCGCAGCACCGTCACCCGGTCGCAGACCTGGAAGATCTCGCCCATCCGGTGCGAGACATAAATGAGGGTGAGCCCCCGCGAGGCGAGCCGCCGCGTGATCTCGAGCAGCCTCTCCACCTCGGCCACCGCGAGGGAGCTGGTGGGCTCATCGAGCACGATCACCCGCGCCTGGGCGACAGAACCAGCCTCGGCATGCCCCGGATCGAGGCTGCTGGCGATCTGGACGATCTGGCGACGCCCGGGAGGGAGCGAGCCCAACGGCGCCTCGACATCGATCTCCGGCTCCAGCGCCGAGAGCAACCGCCCGGCCCGCTCGCGCATCGCCCGCCGGTCGACAAGCCCCAGCCGCGACCGCGGCATGTCGTGCAGGCACAGGTTCTCGGCGACCGAGAGGTTCGGGCACTGGGCCAGTTCCTGGTGCACGATCCGGATGCCCGCGCCGAACGCCTCGTCGATCGCCCCGGGCGTCAGCGCCCTCCCGTCGATCGTCACCACGCCGCTGTCCTGCTTGTGCAGCCCCGAGATCACCTTCCCCAGCGTGCTCTTGCCCGCGCCGTTCTCCCCCATGAGCGCGTGAACCTCCCCGGGCAGGAAGCTCGCCGACACATCACTGAGCGCCTGCGTGACGCCGAAGCGCTTCGAGATATGCTCGCAGACCAGGATCGGGCTGGTCGAGTGGATGCCTGGCGCAACGGCGGGGGCGGGCGAGGGGCTGACCATCCCGACAGGGTAGCGGCGGGACCCCGGGCCGGGGGGGGCAGCCGCCGCGAGAGGTGATTGCCAGCGAACGCGATCGGGTGACCGCTTGGGCCTCGGCGAAGATTCCGGGGACTGCGCCGGGAGTGGTGGGGCGGTACCATCCACAGTCCGGAGGGAATCACCATGCCGCACGCCCGTGGTCTCGCGTTTCTCGCCTCGCTCGCCTCCCTGCTCGCCACGGCCTTCGCCAGCGCGCAGCCGGCCCTCTCGCGCCCCGAGGCGCACCCCGGCGGCGTGCTGCTGGTCGTCACCGACAAGTCCGGCCTGGTGAACAACGACTCGCCGCTCTACCTCGCCAGCAACCACGCCGGCTGGAACCCCGGCGACCAGGCGAACAAGCTCAGCGGGCGGTCGGACCTGCGGTGGCAGATCCTCCTGCCCGGCCCGGTCGGCGAGCCGCCGCTGGAGTTCAAGTTCACGCGGGGCAGTTGGGAGACCTGCGAGGTCGCCGCCGACCTCTCCGACATCGCCAACCGCACGCTCGCGCCAAGCGATACCGCGGGTCTCGCCCCCGACCAGCCGGTGGTGATCGAACTCACCATCGAGCGGTTCGCCGACGAGCGCGAGGGGGCCGCTGCGCCGCAGCCGCACGCCGACACCACCCGGGCGCTGCGCATCACCGGGCGGGCGGTGCGTGTGCAGGTGGCCGGCGGCGCCGGCACGGCGGTGGGGGCGGTGCGCGATGTGATCGTCTGGCTGCCGCCGGGCTACGACGACCCCGCCAACGCCGAGCGCCGCTACCCGGTCCTCTACCTGCAGGACGCCCAGAATGTCTTCGACTTCCAACCCCCGACGCCCGGCGAGTGGCAGGCCGACGAGACCGCGACACGCCTGATCGAGGCCGGCAAGCTCCAGCCGATCATCATCGCCGCGGTGCCGCACTCGGGGGCGAACCGGATGGTGGAGTACCTCCCGACCGATGCGCTGGGCGTCCAGGGGCGGGGCGATGCCTACCTCGACTGGCTGGTCCGCGAGGTCGTGCCCCGCGTCGAACGCTCGGTCCGGGCCGATCCCGACCCCGCCGCCCGAGGGGTGGGGGGCTCCTCCCTCGGCGGCCTGATCGCCCTCCGCGCCGGGCAGCGATACCCGGAGACCTTCGGCCGCGTGCTCGCCGAGAGCCCGTCGCTGGCGGTGCGGGGACAGGCCCTGGGCACGGTGCTCTTCGGCGATCTCGACGCCTGGCGCCCCCGCACCTGGATCGCCGTGGGCACCGCCGAGGCCGGCTCCGAGCCGGACCGCGCCGAATCCAGTCGCGGCTACGCCGAGGCGGTAGTGGCGATGGGGGAGCGGCTTGATGCCCTGGGCGCGCCGGTCCGTTGCTGGCTGGTCGACGGTGCCGGGCACAACGAGGGAGCATGGGCCTACCGCCTCGGCGAAGCGCTCCCCTACCTGTATCCGTCCTTGGGGGAATAGCCCAATCATAAAGAACCCGCCATGCGGCGGGTTCGGTGGGTCAGACAGGATGCACTGCTGCGTCGGCCCGCCTCGGTGGCTACTCCTGACGCAGCCACTTCTTCCAGATGCCGTCGTACTCATCCACATTGTCGGCCGTGACGATCGGCAGCTCAAAGGTGTTGATGACCTTCTCGGGCGACTTGCCGTCGATGAGCTTCTCGACGAGCATCCTCACCGTTTCGTACCCCCAGCCGTAGCAGTCCTGCCCGATCAGCGCCTGCACCTGGCCGCTGCGGATGTAGACCAGCTCGACCGGCAGGTGGTCCACGGACACGACCTTGGCGGACTGGTACACCCCATCCAGCGCGTTCTCCGTGAACAACGGCCAGCCGCCGACCATGCACCAGCCGGTGATGTCCGGGTTCGCTGCCTGCACCTGCTGGACCCTCGCGGCCGCCTCTGGCGCGGTCTCGCCGTGGTAGTAGACATCCTTGATCTGGATGCCGGGGTGCTTGGCGGCCTCTTCCTTGATCCCCGTGACACGCTTCTGCAGGTTCGGCGCGTTCTGGTTACCCGCCAGGATCGCCACCACGCCCTCCTCACCCATGTACTTGACCAGCTCCCGCAGCAGAGTGCGCCCGCACTCCATGTCGTCGATGCCGTAGTACGCGAACCGCTTGCTGTCCGGCACATCCGAGTCGAAGGTGACGAACTCCACCCCCGCCGCCACGGCACGGTTCACCGCGTCGGTCAGCACATTCGCGTCCGAGGCCGATAGCGTGATCCCCGCCGCACCGTTGGATACGAGTTGATCGATAAACTGGGCCTGCCGCTGGGCGTCCTCCCCGGGCGGCGTCTGCCACGAGACCTCGATCTTGACGCCGTACTGCTTGGAGAGATCGGCCGCCGCGTCCTCGGCCCCGGTCCGGGCGGCGCGGAACACTGGGTTCGAGTCGCTCTTCGCGACTACGCCGATCAGGTACGACTTCTCGGCAGGCGCCGGACCATCGCCGGTGGAGGGGGTGGTCGGCTCGGCAGGCTTGCCGCAAGCTCCCAGCAGCAGGGCGGCGGCCAGGAGGCTCAGGCCGGGGACCGCGCCGAGGCGGCGCGCCAGCGTCTTGCGTGTGCTCATTCGGTATCTCCGTTGGAGCGGGTGGGTTGGACGGGAATGGTAGCCGCGGTTCAGGGGTGGGCCGACTGGAGGCGGAGCTTGGTCTGATCGATCACCACCGCTACGATGATCGCCGTCCCCAGCACAACGAGGTTGTAGCTCTGGGGGATCCCGAGGATCACCATGGCGTCGTCGATGAGCTGGATGACGATGGCCCCGAGCACGGCCCCGATGGCCGAGCCACGCCCCCCCGCCAGCGATGCCCCGCCGATCACCGTCGCCGCGATGACCTTGAGCTCGTACCCGCTGCCCGCGGCCGGCTCCCACGCCCCCAGGTACCCGATGTACATGGCCCCAGACAGGCCGGCGAGCAAGCCGCACAGGGTGAAGGCGAAGATCTTGACCCTGCCGACCGGTACACCGGCATAACGCGCGGCAGTCTCATTCCCGCCGGTAGCGAAAAGCCGCCGCCCGATCACGGTGTACAGCAGGACAGACGCCCCGGCGATGCCCACAAGGACCATGAGTACTGTCAGCGTGGGCGAGATCCCCCCGAGCCGGGCCTTGAAGAACCCGGTGGTGTACGAGGCCGGGCACCCGGCGATAGACTGGCCGCCGGAGATGACCGCAACCAAGCCCCGGAAGATCACCATCGTCCCCAGCGTGATGATGAACGAATGCACGCGAAGACCGACGATGAGGGCGCCGTTGAAGAAGCCAACGAGCCCCCCGACGGCACAGCACACCAGCACACCCATCGGCACGCTGACCAGCCCCGAACTCCCTGCCTCCATTCTCACGAGGGCCATTGCGCCGAACAGCGAGGCAAAGGCGTAGACCGAGCCGACTGACAGGTCGATCCCGCCGAGGATGATCACGCCCGTCATCCCGACCGCCATGACGGCGATGAAGCTGGCGTAGGTGGTCACGATGAGCAGGTTCTGTGGTTCAAGAAACGAGTTGACTTCCTGCATCACGCGCTCGCCGGTCACCGGGTCGCGGAGTACCGTCTGGGTGTGCGGGTCCATGACCGGCCGCTGCTTCGGGTTCACCGCCCCGTAGACCGTCAGCGCCGCCATCATCAGCACGATCACCAGCACCAACCCCGACTCCTGCGCCGACAACAGCCGGCGGAGCAGGCCGCGGCGGGGCGAGCGGGGTGGTTGGGGGACGGTCGGCTCGGCCATGGAGGGGGAGTGTAGCCGCCGGCACGCAAGACCGGGGGCCGCCCGACTGGTCGGTGGGGCGCCACGAACGGCCCCCCGGGTCAGTCCATCGTCTGGATCCGATAGGATCGGTTGTGGTCGATGATGTTGATGCTCTGGGAGCTGGTGCTGGCCTCGCTGAAGAATGTCGCCTTGATGTCATCGACGACGAACTCCGCATGACCGTCGCTGAAGACGAAGTTGCCGCCCCTCTTGCCGTGGTTGTCGTCCGCCGCGTAGTGCCCCGGGAGGGTGCCTGCCTGCTCGGCGTTGTCGCTATCGTCCGGGCCGTACCAAGCGTCCGTGGAGAAATCGCTGCCGTTGGTCTCGTCGCCCCAGAGCGGGACGGGCTTGACCACGACGAGTTCTTCGCTCAGGAGCCCAGACATGTAGAGGTAGCTGATGTTGTAGCCGACCACATCCCGTTCTGACGCCGGCTCGGTCGGCCGTTTGATCGACTTGAACGACTGATACGGCTTCCCCGCCGTAAAGGGCCGGCCGTACCAGCGGTCTTCCTTGTCCGCCGCGCAGACCAACACGCCGAAACCATCCAGCCGGTCACGCATCAGCGGCACCCGGGTCCGCTGATCCGGGTAGAACTGGGTCTGCTCTGTCCCATCCGTGCCGATAAACCCATGATCGACATCGCCCGGGTTCTCCGCATCGCCCCACTGTTGCAGGCTGAACAGGCCCGCCACTCCACCCGCCTTGTACTGCCCATCGAGGAATCGATTGTTGCGATTGCCGTTTGGTCCCTTGAAGTAGTTGTTCCAGTCGGTCCCGCCCTCGGCCATCGGCACGATCGGAAACCAACTGTTCCAGTCGTTCGCATACCCCGTCAGCGCCAGCCCCATCTGCCGATTACTGCTCAGGCACACCGCCGCCTGGGCCGCCGCCCGGGCCTTGCCCAAAGCCGGCAGCAGGATGCCGATCAGCAGGGCGATGATCGCGATCACCACCAGCAACTCGATCAGCGTGAACCCGCGGGCTCGGTGGGGCATGGGCGGAACCTCCTTGACTGGGGCCTACCACCCTCATTGTACCGCCATTCCTCGCCGAACCGGGCACCGGGGGCCCCTGGCAGCCCGAAAGGCGGACCCTGGCCAGGTCCGAGAGCCCCGCCGGGCGAGCCAATTCGATCCGATTCCCGACCCATTTGCCCTCGAACGCCGGGCGTGGCCGCCGTATCATCCAGTTGGTCGTCGCCGCGGGGGTCGCTCCGCGGCCCACCGTGGAGCTGAGATCATCCTTTTTCTGAGGAGCCCAGAGATGTTGAACGCCAGGATCGTCCTCCGTGCCGCCGGCCTCGCCGCGGCCATCGCCGCCGTCCCCGCCCTCGCCCAGCCCGTCGTCGATGGTCAGAAAGACACCCTTTACGGCAGCCCCATCGCCATCCAGAGCACCGGCACCGGGTTCGGCGACTCCGGGCACGGCGGGTGCGACGCCTTCAACCTGGGCGACCCCGGCAGCGTGGCCACCGGCATCGAGATCGCCATCCCCCTGACCGAGCTCGGCAACCCGGCCGGCGCGATCAAGGTCTTCGCCGCCATCAACGGCGGCGGGCACGATTACATGTCCAACCAGATCATCGGCACCCTTGCCCTGGGCACCCCCAACCTCGGCGAGCCCCGCACCATCGACTACAACACCCTCCCCGGCGCCCAGCATGTCGAGTTCACCCCCGCCTCGGGCGCAACGCCCACCATCGACGGCGTGCGCGACACCTCCTATGTCCAGCTCGCCCTCCAGGGCAACCAGACCGGCTTCGGCGACAACTCCGACTCCAGCGTCGAGATCGGCACCGGGTCGGAGCTCGACGGGCTCTACGCGGTTCAGTCCGGCGGCGTGCTCTACCTCTTCCTCGCCGGCAACCTCGAGAGCAACTTCAACAAGCTGGAGGTCTTCTTCGACACCGAGACCGGCGGGCAGAACAAGCTCCGCGGCGACAACCCGGACATCGACTACAACGGCCTGAACCGCATGGGCGACGACGGCTCGGACAACGGCATGACCTTCGACGCCGGCTTCACCGCCGACTACTGGTTCAGTTGCACCAACGGCGGTGATCCCACCACCATCTACGCCAACTTCGCCAGCCTCAACGGCGCGTACGGCGACTACCTGGGCAACACCACCCCCGGCTCCGACGGCTTCCTCGACGGCGGCAGCAACTTCTACAACATCTTCTGCACCATGGACAACTCCAACATCGCCGGCGTCCCCGGCCGCTGCAAGCCCGCAGGCACCGCCGACTATGCCAACGGCTCCGAGCTCGACGCCCTCTACGGCTATGTCGATACCCTCAACAACCAGCTCTACATCCTCTTCACCGGCAACATCGAGAACGGCGACGGCGGCAAGGACTCAAACTCCGGCAACAAGCTCACCGTCCTCCTCGATGTCCAGCCCGGCGGACAGAACCGCCTCCGCGGCGACAATGTCGATATCTCCTTCGGCAACCTCAACAACATGGGCGACCAGGGCTTCGGCGACGGCTTCACCATGGACGCCGGCTTCGAGGCCGACTACTGGATGAGCATCAAGACCAACAACTTCCCCGTCTACCAGGTCCTCGACTCCGCCGTCCTCCGCACCGACGGCAAGGACACCGACTTCTCCGGCAACTCGCTCGACTACGGCGCTTACGACGGCAACTTCAAGAGCGACGCTGTCCCGGTCCCCTACGACGGGCCGCTCGTCCAGATCCAGGACGGATTCACCCCCAACATCTACTGCAACTACGGCCCGCGCACCACCGCCATCGACCCGCTCAACCCCGTCTCGGGCCTCATCGGCCTCTTCATCGATAACTCCAACATCGACGGCGTCACCGACACCGATGTCTCCGACGCCGCCAATGTCACCACCGGGACCGAGATCGTCATCGACCTCACCGAGGCCGGCTGGGACGGCGTGAGCGATATCAAGGTCATGGGCTTCATCGCCAACGAGGACGCCACCTACCTCTCCAACCAGTTCCTCCCCGGGCTGCCCGCCGGCACGCCGAATGTCGGCAACGACGGCGCCACCCGCGACATCAACATGGCCAACTACGCCGGACAGCAGTGGGCCGTCATCCCCCTCGGCGGAGACCCCTGCCTCGACGGCTACGCCAACTGCAACGGCGACGGCGCGGTCAACACGCAGGACTTCCTCTGCTACCTCGGCCTCTGGAGTTCCGGCAACATCGCCGCCGACTGCAACGGTGACAACACCGTCAACACGCAGGACTTCCTCTGCTACCTCGGCCTCTGGTCTGCCTGCCAGTAAGCTCGGCTCGACCCTCGGGTCTTCAGTGCATCCCAGACGCCCCCGCCCCCGTGGCGGGGGCGTCTGTCTTTTGCCCCCCGGCCTGCGAACGATCTGGCGTGCCCCAGTCCCCCGCCCAGCTCCGAGCCCGCCTGCCCGTGTGCAGCCTCCGCGCCGCGGCCGCCCTGGGGCGACGCCTCGACGCCCTCGAACGC
>CAYJPX010000004.1:0-87953 GCA_964372195.1 uncultured Phycisphaeraceae bacterium | reverse complement strand
CACGCCCTGGGCGCGGTACACATTCTGCACCTCGTCGAGCATGTAGACCCAGAGGGCCTCCTCGCCCTTGATCCGCAGGATGTCGTGCGGCACGAGCGGGCCCTCGCACAGCGGGTCGCCCGCGGCCACGAAGTCGCCTGTGTGCACGAGCAGCGGCTTGTCGGACGGGATGTGGTGGTCCTTCTCGATGCCCGCCTCGGCGATGACCCGGACGGTCATCTTGCCCTTGCGCTTGTCGGAGTGGATCTCGACGCGCCCCGAGATCTCGGCCATGATCGCCGGGTCCTTGGGCTTGCGGGCCTCGAAGATCTCCGTCACGCGGGGCAGACCACCGACGATGTCCTGCGAGCCGGCGGCGGCGCGGGGCTGGCGGGCGAG
Organism: uncultured Phycisphaeraceae bacterium; assembly: GCA_964372195.1. GTDB lineage: Bacteria > Planctomycetota > Phycisphaerae > Phycisphaerales > UBA1924 > PNC22. The sequence continues at coordinate 87,575 of CAYJPX010000004.1, read as the reverse complement.
CATCCGGCCGGCCACGACCGTCTCGCCGTCCTCCACCTCGATACGCGCCTTGGCGGGCAGGTAGTGGAAGTCGAGGATGTTGCCCTCGGCGTCGACGATGTTGATCTGCGGGCGCAGGTCGCCCTTGTGCTCGATGACGACCTTGGCCTTGCGGCCCTGGCCGGCGTCCTCCTCGCGGTAGGTCTGGCCCAGCTCGATATCGACATACCGCACCTCGCCGGCCTTCTCCGCGAGGATGGGGGTCCGGTGGGGGTCCCACTTGACGACCGCCTGCCCCTTCTTCACCTCGTCGCCGGTCGTGGCGTAGAGGTAGGCGCCGTAGGGGAGCTTGTACTTCTCGAGCTCGCGGCCCTTGTCGTCGAGGACGGCCAGCTCGGCGTTGCGCTTGAGCACGACATGGGCCCCGTGGCCATCGTCGTCGGTTACGGGCACCTCGTTGCAGTCGCGGAGCTCGAGCCGGCCGGCGTTGGCGGTGCGGTACTCGGTCTCCTGCGTGGTGCGCTGGCCGATACCGCCGGTGTGGAAGGTGCGCATGGTGAGCTGGGTGCCCGGCTCGCCGATGGACTGGGCGGCGATGATGCCGACCGCGAGGCCCGCCTCGACGAGGTGGCCGGTGGACATGTCCATGCCGTAGTCGAGCGCCGAGCAGCCGGTGCGGCTCTCGCTGGTGAGGGCCGAGCGGACGACGACCGAGTCGATGCCGAGGGCCTCGACCTCCTCGGCGGCGGCGGCCGAGACCATGGTGTTCTCGGCGACGATGACCTTGTCGGTGACGGGGTTGATGATGCTGTTGACGCTGGTGCGGCCGATGATCTGCTCGGAGAGCGGGACATCGATCTCCTCGCCCTTGTAGATGGCGCGCTTGACGATGCCGCGCCGCGAGCCGCAGTCGTGCTCGCCGATGATCACGCTCTGGGCGATGTCGCAGAGCTTGCGGGTGAGGTAGCCCGAGTCGGCGGTCTTGAGGGCGGTGTCGGCCAGGCCCTTGCGGGCGCCGTGGGTGGAGGAGAAGTACTCGAGGATGTTGAGCCCCTCGCGGAAGTTGGCGCGGATGGGGGTCTCGATGATCTCGCCCGAGGGCTTGGCCATGAGGCCGCGCATGCCGGCGAGCTGCATCATCTGGCTGACATTGCCGCGGGCGCCCGAGTCGCTCATGAGGTAGACGGGGTTGAGGTAGAACTCGCCCTCCTTCTTCTCGATGTCGGTCTCGCGGCCCTCGGAGTCTCGGCGGTCGTTCTTGAGGGTCTCGATGAGCTTCTTGGTCACCTGCTCGCGGCAGTGGGCCCAGATGTCGAGCAGCTGGTTGTACCGCTCGCGCTCGGTGATGATGCCGCGGTCGTAGTTCTTCTCGACGCGCTCGACCCGCTTCTGCGCCGCCGCCAGGAGCTCGCCCTTGGCCGCGGGGATGCGCATGTCGGTCACGCCGAAGGAGAGCCCGGCGAGCGTCGACTGCTTGAAGCCGATGGTCTTCATATCGTCGAGCAGGTCGATCGTCGCGGGCTTGCCCGCGTACTTGAAGCAGTCGTCGATGACCCGGGCGCAGCCCTTCTTGCCCAGGGCGCAGTTGTAGAACGGCATGCCGGGGGCGAGGATATCGGCGAACAGGATGCGGCCGGCGGTCGTGACGATCCGGCCGTTGGCGGGCAGCGGCTCGGGGGCGCCGGACTGCGAGTCGACGATCTTGTCGAACCCGTTGAGGCGGACGACGACGCGGTCGTGGATCGCGACCTTGCCCGACTCGTAGGCGAGGAGGGCCTCGTGGCGGTCCTTGAAGCGGGGGAGCGCCTCGACCGGGCGCTCGTCGGGCACGCCGGTGGTGACGAAGTAGACGCCCAGGACGATGTCCTGCGACGCCGAGATGATCGGCTTGCCGTTGGCGGGGCTGAAGATGTTGTGCGTGCTGAGCATCAGCACATGCGCCTCGGCCTGGGCCTCGACGCTGAGGGGCAGGTGGACGGCCATCTGGTCGCCGTCGAAGTCGGCGTTGAACCCGCCGCAGACCAGCGGGTGGATGCGGATGGCGTTACCCTCGACGAGCACGGGCTCGAAGGCCTGGATACCCATGCGGTGGAGGGTCGGGGCGCGGTTGAGGAGGACGGGGTGCTGGTAGATCACCTCTTCGAGGATGTCCCAGACCTCGGGGTCTCGGCGCTCGAGCATGCGCTTGGCGGACTTGATGGTGTCGGCGAGGCCGTGCTCCTTGAGCTTGCGGATGATGAAGGGCTGGTAGAGTTCGAGGGCGATCTTTTTGGGCAGGCCGCACTGCCAGAGCTTGAGCTCGGGGCCGACCACGATGACCGAGCGGGCGGAGTAGTCGACGCGCTTGCCGAGCAGGTTCTCGCGGAAGCGGCCCTGCTTGCCCTTGATCATGTCGGTGAGGCTCTTGAGCGGGCGGTTGGAGCTGCCGAGGACCGGGCGACGGCAGCGGCCGTTGTCGAACAGGGCGTCGACCGCCTGCTGGAGCATCCGCTTCTCGTTGCGGATGATGACCTCGGGGGCGTTGAGGTCCATGAGCTTCTTGAGGCGGTTGTTGCGGTTGATGATGCGGCGGTAGAGGTCGTTGAGGTCGCTGGTGGCGAAGTTGCCGGATTCGAGCAGGACCAGCGGGCGCAGATCGGGCGGGATGACCGGGACGACATCCATGACCAGCCAGCCGGGGTCGTTCTCGGAGTTCCGGATCTGCTCGATGAGCTTGAGGCGCTTGGCGTAGTCCTTGATCTTCTGCTTGGAGCGGGTCTCGCGGAGGTCGGTGCGGAGCTGCTCGGCCTCCTCGTCGAGGTTGGTGCGCTCGATGAGCTCGCGGATGGCGTCGGCGCCCATGGTGGCGCGGAAGGCGTTGCCGTACTTCTCGACCGCCTGGCGGTGGTCGTCCTCGGTCATCACCTGCTTGAACTTCAGCTCGGTGTCGCCGGGGTCGATGACGACATAGTCCTGGTAGTAGATGCACTTCTCGAGGTCGCTGGTCTTCATGCCCAGGAGGGTGCCCAGGCGGCTGGGCATGCTCTTGAAGAACCAGATATGGACGACGGGGCTGGCGAGGTTGATGTGGCCCATGCGCTTGCGGCGGACGCGGGAGTGGGTCACCTTGACGCCGCAGCGGTCGCAGATGATGCCCTTGTACTTGGTGCCGCGGTACTTGCCGCAGGCGCACTCGTAGTCGCGCTCGGGGCCGAAGATCCGCTCGCAGAACAGGCCGTCCTTCTCGGGGCGGTATGTCCGGTAGTTGATGGTCTCGGGCTTCTTGACCTCCCCGTAGCTCCACGCACGGATGTCGTTGGGCGACGCGAGGGTCACCTTGACGGAGGAGTAGTCGTTCACCCGCTCGTAAACATTCTCAGCCATTTGCTACCTCTGCAGACTGTCGTCGACCGGTCACTACCGGCCCACAACAGCGTGAGTATCAGTCACACGCGTAGTCAGGAACGAGGATGACGCTCAGCCCCTCGAACTCTTGTTCCGCCGCTTCCTCGATCACCGCGAACTCGGGGACGAACCGCTCGGAGTCCATGTTGTGGTCATGAGGACGCACAAAGACCACAACCTCCGCTCCTTGGCGGAGATCCGACCCTGACACGCAGAGATCGATCCCCGTCTCGGAGCGCAATCGCTCCAGTCGCTCGGTTACAAAGGCAGCAACCTGTTGCGGTGTCGCGTTGATCACCGAGCACCTCCGAGCACCCGAACCACCAACTCCAAGTCCCGGACGGCCTCCAGCCGAGACCGACGATCTACACTCAAACCCGGGTGGTAATCTGCCACTTCTCGCCGGGTTCTCAGCCGTCGCAACGCCTGGGAGACCTCACGCCGTACATGGGGCTCCAGGCTGCTCAGGTTGTGGCGAGCGAGCCTGGGGAGGTGCGCATGGGTGGGATTGCCCCGCGACCCGAATTGCGTCATCCCAAGTCTCCTCAACTCTGATGTGGCGAGTGCAAAGACGGCGTAGTACGCTCGACTCACGCTCGATCGCTCCTGCCCCGCAGCGGTCAGGCTTCGAGCGACCTCCGCATTCTCCTCGCCAACCCGACGCCAGCCGTCCATGCAGAAGCCCCTCCGATCTACAGCAGACTCCCAGCCTCCAACCGCTTCTTCTCCAGCGTGATGTTCATACCCAGGCCCTTCAGCTCGTTGCACAGCACATCGAACGCCACGGGCATCCCGGCCTCGAGCACATTGGTGCCCTTGACCATGCTCTCGTAGATCTTGGTGCGGCCCTCGACATCGTCGCTCTTGACCGTCAGCAGCTCCTGCAGGATGTAGGCCGCGCCGTACGCCTCGAGCGCCCAGACCTCCATCTCGCCGAAGCGCTGGCCGCCGGTCCGGGCCTTGCCGCCCAGCGGCTGCTGGGTGATGAGGCTGTAGGGGCCGGTGGCGCGGGCGTGGATCTTGTCGTCGACGAGGTGGTGGAGCTTGAGGACGTACATGTAGCCGACGGAGGTCTTCTGGTGGAAGGGCTCGCCGGTGCGCCCGTCGTGGAGCTGGATCTTGCCGCCCTGGGGCATGTGGGCCAGGAGCTCGCGGGGGGTCGGCCAGGTGGCGGTCTCCTCGTAGTGCTTGAGCTTGGCGTCCACATGGGCGTTGGCCTCGGCGATAGCGGCGTGGATCTCGGCCTCGGTGGCGCCGTCGAAGACGGGGGTCACCGCCTGGAACCCGAGCACCTGGGCCGCCCAGCCCAGGTGCAGCTCGAGGATCTGCCCGACATTCATACGGCTGGGCACGCCCAGGGGGTTGAGCAGCACATCGACGGGCGTGCCGTCCTCCATGAAGGGCATGTCCTCCTCGGGGACGATGCGGCTGATGACGCCCTTGTTGCCGTGTCGCCCGGCCATCTTGTCGCCGACGGAGAGGGCCCGCTTGGTGGCGAGGTAGACCTTGACCATCTCGAGGACGCCGGTGGGCAGCTCGTCGCCGCGCTTCATGTGGGCGACCTTGCGGGACTTCTCGGTGTCGATCGCCTCGACGCGGGGCCAGAACTGCTTGTGGACGGTCTCGGCCTCGGCCTTGGTCTCTTTCGAGCCCTTGATCCACTTGAGCTCGAAGGTCTTGATCTGCTCGAGGATGACCTCCCGGATGTCGGACGCGCCGACCTTCTGGCGGGTCATGGGGTCGACCATCTCGGTGCCGGTGATGGTGTTGAGCTTGTCGACCATCTCGCGGAAGAGCTCGATAGCCTGGTCGTCCATCGACTGCTCGTAGGCCTCGATGTCCTTCTTGAGCTGCTTCTTCTGCGCCTCGGTCATGTGCATGCGGCGGCTGAAGCGGTTGGCGCCGATGACCACGCCCTCGACGCCCGCGGGGACCTCGAGCGAGTCGTTCTTCACATCCTCGCCGGCGCGGCCGAAGATGGCGTGGAGGAGCTTCTCCTCGGGGGTGAGCTCGGTCTTGCTCTTGGGGCTGACCTTGCCGACGAGGATGTCGCCGGGCCCGACGCGGGCGCCGAGGCGGATGATGCCCGCCTCGTCGAGGTTGCGGAGCATTTTCTCGCTGACATTGGGGATGTCCCGCGTGAACTCCTCGCGCCCGAGCTTGGTCTCGCGGATCTCGACATCGTACGCGTCGATGTGGACGCTGGTGAAGGTGTCGTCCTTGACGAGCCGCTCGTTGATGACGATGGCGTCCTCGAAGTTCGACCCGTCAAAGGTGTTGAAGGCGATCATCACATTCTTGCCGATGGCCAGCTCGCCCTGCCGGGTGCTGGCGCCGTCGGCGATGACCTGCTCGGCCTGGACGACCTGCCCGGGCTTGACGATCGGGCGCTGGTTCTGGCAGGTGCGCTCGTTGAGGCCGACGAACTTGCGGAGCACATACTCGTCGGCGTTGTCGATGATGATGCGCTGGGCGTCGACCGCCGTCACGGTCCCGCCGCGCTTGGCGCGGACGACCATGCCCGAGTTGTACCCGACCGCCTGCTCCATGCCGGTGGCGATGCAGGGGGGCTCGACCTTGATGAGGGGCACGGCCTGGCGCTGCATGTTCGAGCCCATCAGGGCGCGGTTGGCGTCGTCGTGCTCGAGGAAGGGGATCAGGGCCGCGGAGATGCCGACGATCTGCTTGGGCGAGATGTCGAGGTAGTCGACCTCGGAGGCGGGGACCTCCTTGAGCTCGCCGTCCACGCGGGCGACGATCATGCCCTCCTTGAGCTTGCCGTTGTCATCGACCGCGTCGGCGGGGGCGAGGACGGCCTTCATCTCCTCATCGGCGCGGAGGTGGATCACCTCGCCGGTGGGCTTGCCGTTCTTGATGGGGCTGTAGGGCGTGCGGAGGAAGCCGTAGTCGTCCACGGTGGCGAAGATGCCGAGGGAGGCGATGAGGCCGATGTTGGTGCCCTCGGGCGTCTCGATGGGGCAGATGCGCCCGTAGTGCGAGATGTGGACATCTCGGACCTCGAAGCCCGCGCGCTTGCGGTTCAGGCCGCCCGGCCCCAGGGCCGAGAGCCGCCGCTCGTGCACGAGGCTGGAGAGCGGGTTGGTCTGGTCGACGACCTGGGAGAGCTCGCTGCGCCCGAAGAAGAAGTCGATGGCGCTGGAGATGCTCTTGCTGTTGACCAGGTCGGCGATCTTGGCCAGCTCGTCCGGGTCCTTGACGCTCATCCGTTCCTGCACGGTGCGGCGGAGCTTGAGGAAGCCCTTGCGCAGCTCGTCCACGCCCAGCTCGTCGAGCGTGCGCAGACGCCGGTTGCCGAGGTGGTCGATGTCGTCGGTGTTGGCGACGGGGCGGCCGGTCTTGGGGTCCTGGCGGTTCGAGCGCAGGTCGAGCAGGTACTGGATCACCCGCAGGAAGTCCTCGGCGCTGAGGAACATCTGGTCCTCGGGCACATTGAGGTCGAACTTGCGGTTGATGCGGAAGCGCCCGACCCGCCCGAGGCGGTAGCGGTTCTCGTCGTAGAACTTCTCGAGGAAGAGCTGGCGGGCCTTCTCGACCTGCGGCGGGTTGCCGGGGCGGAGCTTGGAGTAGACGCGGAGCAGCGCCCGCTCATACTCGGTGTCCACCTCGAAGAGGTCCAGCTTCTCCTCGGCCACGGTGTTGAGGATCAGCGTGTCCGACGGGTTGGCGATGACCCTGACCTTCTTGAGGCTCGAGCTCGTCACCGCCGCGGCGCCCTCCTCGCCGAACATCCGACCGACATGGATCAATTCCTCGCCGGTCTCGGTGTCGATGATCGACGCGGCGGCGTAGAAGTCGGGCTTGACATCCGCCGCCTTCACCTCGGTCACCTCGTAGAAGAGGCTGATCAGGGCGTCGGTGGTGGCGTACTGGGCGGCGTACTTGACCGCCTCGCCCTTGAGCTCCTTGGACACCTCGCCGCTCTCGGGCGTGTGCTCGTCGAGGTAGGCCCGCTCGACCGAGAGCCCCGCCAGGCAGCGGAGGAATGTCGTGGCGGCGAGCTTGGTCGACTGGTCGATCCGCATCGCCAGCGCGTCCTTCTTCGTCACCTCCAGCTCGATCCAGCTGCCGCGCTCGGGGATCACCCGCGCCGAGTGCAGCGGGCGGTCGCCCTCGCTCGACACGATGCTGAAATCCACGCCCGGCGAGCGGTGGAGCTGGCTGACGATGACGCGCTCGGCGCCGTTCACGATGAACTCGCCGCCGCCCATCATCACCGGGAACTCGCCCAGGTAGATGTCCTCCTCGGGCAGCCCGGGGTGGTTCTCGCGGTGCAGGCGGATCGTGACCTTGAACGGCATGCCGTAGGTCAGGCGCAGCTCGCGGCACTCGTCCGGGGTGTACCGGGGCTCGTCGAGGTCGTAGGCGACATACTCCAGCCGCATCGTCCCGTCGTAGCTCTCGATCGGGAACACCTCACGGAGCAAGGCCTCGAGCCCAAAGCTGGTGTCGCGGTCCTCCGACGACCTGGTCAGCTGCAAGAAGCGCTCGTAGCCGTCTCGCTGCAGCCTGGTCAGGTCGGGGATCTCGGACGCGTCCCCTCGTTTGGCGTAGTTCCGGATTTGCTTTTCGCGCACGGTCTTTGCGGTCATCAGCTTCCTCGCGATGATGCAACATCACCCGCGTTCGAGCGTGTCATACGCCCGGACTGGTCACTCGTTTGTGTCGTTTACGCCGCTCTCACCCGCATCCCAAAGGCAGGCACCACCCAAATCGCCGGTCGGTCTCGAACCAAGCAGTCTAGCAACCCCGATACCACCACGCCACCCGAAAAACACCGATTCTTCACCGAGACTCGCCGATTTTCGTAGGTGGAATCCCTGGTCTTTACGCTGCAAAGCAAAGCCCGGGGTCCAATGACCCCGGGCTCATTCGGACCAGATCTCGTACCCGCGGGTGCGGATTACTTGAGCTCGATCTCGGCGCCGGCCTCCTTGAGGCTCTCGGCGAGCTTGTTGGCCTCGTCCTTGGACAGGCCTTCCTTGATCGCCTTGGGGGCGGCATCGACCAGCTCCTTGGCCTCCTTGAGACCCAGGCCGGTCGCCTCGCGGACCACCTTGATGACCTTGATCTTCTCGGCGCCGGGGCTCTTGAGGACGACCGCGAACTCGGTCTGCTCCTCGGCCACGGCCGCGGCGGCGGGCCCGGCGGCCATCATGACCGCCCCGCCGGCCGCCGGCTCGATGCCGTAGGCGTCCTTGAGGTAGTCACCCAGGTCGACCGCCTCCTTGAGGGTCAGGCCGGCCAGCTTGTCGCCGATGTCCTTGATCTTGGCGTCGAATGTTTTGGCTCCGTCGGACATGGAAAATCCTCACTATCTCGCCCCGAGGGGCAGGGTTGCTGACATCCGAGAGGGGCCGACCTGTTCGGCTCTTTAACCCCGGAGCGGTGTGCTCGCGTGCAGGGGCCAGTCGGATGACGATGCACAAGGCGAATCTCAAATCTCAAATCGCAAATCGCAAAGCTCAAAGCTCAAAGCTCAAATCCGCGACTCCGAACGATGCGGCTTGGTCTCAAGCCTCTCGCCGTTCGGTGTCGGTTCTACCCAACCTTGGCGATAGCCTCGCCCTTCTCCAGCTTCTCCTCGATGCTCTTGACCACGCTGGCGACCTTGCGGCCCGGGCCCAGGATGCTGCCGACCAGCTTCTGGGCGGGGCTGAGGATGATCTGCACGGTCTTGGCGATCGCCTCGTCGCGCGTGGGGAACTTGCTGAGCCGCTCGATCCCGGCCTCGCCCTCGAAGATCTCGCCGTCGAGGATCGCTCCCCTGAGCTGGAGCTCGGGGAACTTCTTGACCAGCTCGACCAGCTCGCGGGCGACCTCGACCACCGACGCCCCGCCGTAGGCGAGCGCCGAGGGACCGGTGAGCAGCGGGGCCAACCCCTCGAGGGCGCCCCCGGCGAACTGCCGCTTGGCCAGCGAGTTTCGGATGACGGTGACCTTGATGTCCTTGGTGCGGAGGCTTGATCGCAGGGCGTTGTTGTCGTTGGCGCCGACACCCCGGATGCTGATCACCGCGACATCGGATTCCTCACCGAAGCGGTCGGCGTAGTCGTGGAGGATCATCTGCTTGACTGTTTTCGACATGGCGTTTGCTCCCGTGGCTCTACGCGGTCACCGCGTTGGAGTAGGCGACCAGCACGCCGGGCGTCATCGTGCCGCTCACAGCGATCTTCTTGATGTACACACCCCTCACCGTCGAGGGCTTGGCCTTCTCGATGGTCGTGATGAAATGCTCGAGGTTCTCCACCAGGTGCTTGTCGGCGAAGCTCATCTTGCCGATCACCGCGTGGATATTGCCGGCCTTGTCGGCCCGGAACTCGACCTTGCCGGCGGCGAACTCCCTGACAGCCTCGACCACGCGGGGCGTCACGGTGCCGTTCTTGGGCGAGGGCATCAGCCCCTTGGGCCCGAGCACCTTGCCCAGCTTCGACGCCACCCGCATCATGTCCGGGCTGGCCACCGCGACATCGAAGTCCATCCACCCCGCCGCGATCTCGTCGACGAGTTCCTCGGCGCCGGCCTTGATCGCCCCGGCCTCCATCGCGGCCTTCGCGATATCGCTGCCGCAGAACGCCACCACCCGCTTGGCCTTGCCGATCCCGTTGGGCAGGCTGACCGAACCCCGCAGGTTCTGGTCGGCCTGGCGGGTGTCAAGGCCGAGGAACATCGCGACCTCGACGGTCTGGTCGAACTTGGGGCCCTTGAACCGCTTGATCGCGGCGATCGCCTCGGCGGCCGTCATCGCGCCGGTCGGGACGAGAGCCTCGTTGGCCTTCGCACGCTTGCTGAACTTGGTCGCCATGGATCAGCCCTCCACCAGAATGCCCATGGAACGGGCGGTGCCTGCGATGATCCGCATGGCGGCCTCGACGCTCCCGGCGTTGAGGTCGGCCATCTTCTCCTGCGCGATCTTCCGGACCTGGTCGCTGTTGATCTTCCCGACCTTGTCCTTGTTGGGCACGCCCGAGCCCTTCTCCACGCCGGCGGCCTCCTTGATGAGGACCGACGCGGGCGAGCTCTTGATCTCGAAGCTGAACGAGCGGTCGGAGAAGGTCGTCACGATCACGCCCACCAGCTTGCCGTTCAGGTGACCCGTGGCGGCGTTGAACTGCTGGATGAACTGCCCGGGGTTCACCTGGTTGGCGCCCAGCACCGGTCCCAACGGCGGCGCGGGCGTCGCGGTCCCACCCGGGGCCATCAGCTTGAACTGCTTGACAATTTCTTTCTTGGCCATCGGTCTCCACCTCCCACGCTTGCCCCGGGGTTGAACCCCGGTCAGACCGGCCCGGCCAAGGGTGACGGTCGGCTTGGTGGTGCTTACGGTTCCCGTTGTCTCCCCACGCACACCGCGCAGGGCTCGAACACTAGGCGCGCCCGGCGGCTTGGCAAGCACCCCAACGACGATGCCCGGGCAGACCGATAGCCGAACATTTGCCTGGCGTCGGCGATGACGCACCCTCTCGGTTCGAGCGGGATCAACCCCCAGGCGGCGCGCCGCCCGCCCTGTCAGGGCTTCTGTGCCGGGATTCCCAACTCCCTGCGGAGCGGGCCTACGACCTCGTCGCCCAACCCCGCGCGCTCGGCCCGATCGAGCACCCGGGCCGCGCCCGCCACCTTGCCGTCGGCCTGCAGCAGCATCGCCCCCGCCAGGTGGGCCGAGCCCGAATCAACCTTGCGGGCGAGCAGCAGCACGCGGGAGAGCAGGTTGTCGTACCGCCGCCCCTCGAGGCCCAGGCCCGCGAGATCGAACACCGAGCGGGCGAGCAGTGGGTCGGTGCGGTACGCCAGGGCGATCGCGGCGACGCCGTCCTCGGTGCGGCCGGCCTCGACCAGCGCCACGCCCAGGTCACGCATCGCCTCGACATCCTCCGGGTCCTCGTCCAGGTGGTCGCGGAACGACTCGATCGCGTCGTCGACCTCGTCGGCGGCCATGAGCAGGCGTGCCCGCTCGATCGCGGTCAACTCGACCTCGGGGAGTGGCGCCGGCGGCTGCGCGGCGACCGGCGTGGAGCGCAGCGAGTTGTCCACCCGGGTGGTCAGCACGCCGTCGATCGGCCCGGTCGAGAGCGACACACCCGTGCGGTAGTAGTACCAGCTCGGGTCGTAGCAGAGCCGCCCATCACGGTAGTAGTAGCCCCGGTTGGTGTACCCCACCGGGTAGTAGGAGTACCGCCCGCGGCGGAGCAGGTCCGCCCCGGTCCCGAGGTGGAACCTGAGCCTCAGGTCGTCGCCGTCGTACGAGCCATCGACCCGCACCCCGTCATCGTAGTAATAGTGCCGCCCGCCCACGACAGCCGGGATGCCGACCGTCCCCGGCTGGTACACCGTCGGCGTGCCCGCGGGCAACCCGGGCAGGGTGATCTGCCGCTCGATGGGCAGCGAGCGGTTCCACCCGAGCACATTGGGCAACACCGCGGGCTGTCCGAGCAGCCCTCCCCGGGATGAGGGCTGGACGGTTTGGATGGTCGTGGTGACCTGCTGGGCCCCCACCGACGCGGTGAGCAGGGCGCTGCACACGACGCCCCAGGCGAGTGTGCGCTGCCTGCGATCCCGATTCCCGGTCTGCTGGAACATCGGCCACCTCCTTGATGCATCCCCCGGGGCTGTGCCCCTCGCGTGGGCCCCGGCCACCGGTCGGTGCGCCCGGCGAACCTCCACGGTTCCACCTCTATTGTATCGATCGGCGGGCGATTGGATCCCAAAAACACGCGATGATCCTGCGCGATACCCTCTGGCCATGCTCCCAAGGCCCCCCACCCGCTGTTTTTTCTGCCTCCTCGGCGTTCTGGCGGGCGTCCTGCCCGCCCCGATCGGGGGGTGCGGGCGGGTGTTCACCGCGTCGGGCGTTCGGTTCGAGTCGATCGATCAGGGGGTGGTGCTCTCGCCGGCGATGGTCTCGGCGGGCTACAGGACCGCCGACACCTCGACCGCCGAGTTCTATCTGTCGGACATCCCGCTGCGCCAGCTCTCCCAGGCCGAGTCCTTCGACGACCTGGTCGGCACGATCATCCACATCCACCTGTTCATCCGCCCCAAGCCGGGCAAGACGCCGATCGAACCGACCGCCTCCAGCGCGACCGTCCAGGCGGTGGTGCTCTCACGCGGCGAGGTCGGGCTCTATGGTGGCGGCGGGTTCATGCTGCCCTCGGGCACGCCGGGCGACGACACGCTCGGCGGGTCGATCCGGGGCGGATCGGTCAAACTGCTCTCCGCAACACCGGGCTTTGCCGATCGGCTGGGGGCCGCGAGCCTGACGGCGGGCGTGAGCGCCCCCCGTGACGACGCCGCCACGGGCATTATGGCCCACCTCTTTGAACAGGCGGGGCGCGTGGCGCGGGGGGAGCCGACCGCGGCCGATAGGTAGCACAACGCCGCGCACGCCGTCGCTGACGGCCTCCCGGTCAGTGCTCCTCGCACCACCGCTCGACGACCGCCATCGCGGTGTGGCGGTACAGATCGGCGAGCACCGCCTGATCGAGACCGACCCCCCGCAGCGCCGGTGCATCACGCGCTCCGAATCGGTCCGGGTCGACCATCGCCAAATCGGGGTCCACGATCGGGCTCTCCCCCTGATAGCCCGTCTCGAGCATGGTGCGCAGGGCCCAGTACCGGCTGGCGTACAGATCGAACGCCTCGGCCTCGGTGCTGGCCTGCTCGCTCTTGATGCTCGTGGCGCCGCGCTTGTCGGGCGTGAGGTGGGCGTCCATCGCCACGATGTCCGACCCGAAGAGGAGCCGGCCGCGCCAGCGGGTGAAGAACGCGGCGACGCGCTCGCGGGGCTGCGCGCACAGCTCCCGCACGATCCACTTGGTCGCGCTGCAGTCGAGGAAGAGGTTCGCGTGCCGCTCGAGCAGCCCGCCGAGGAAGCCCAGGTCCTCGGGCCAGCCGCCCATGTGCGCCGCGATCCACGGCTGGGTGAACCGCTCGAGCATCCGCTCGAACGACTCGTATTGTGCGGCCTTGGTGCGGTAGCGGGCGGTATCGGTGTACCGCGTGGCGAACCAGGTGTCCGGGTCGGCGATGTGGACCATGAACATCATGCCCAGCTCTGTCGCCAGCTCGGCCTGGCGGACCCGCCACGGGCTGTCGAAGGGGACCAGGTCGGCCGGGTCGCCCCCGGCATAATCCACCAGCGCCGGGCCCGACCAGAACTTGACGATCCGAGCGTCGAACCGCTCGCGGTACTGCTCGATGACCGGCAGGTACCCCCCCCGATGGACCGCCTGGGTGTCGGGGTTGGACCAATCGGGGAAGGCGATGAACCGGACCCGGTCGCCCAGGGCGTCGCGCACCGGCTGGACCTCGGCGAGGCGGCTCATCGAGTAGGCGCGGTCTATGCCGTAGAGATCGGCCGCCCTGGCCCAGACCCCCGCGGCCCGCGTGCCGTTGAGGTGCGTGTGGGCGTCGATGATCGGGACGGGGGGCGCCCCCAGGAGCGCCGCCTCGGTGCCATAATCAAGCCCGAAGCGGTTGGCGTCGTGACGAAAGGCCCCATCGCGCGTTGATCCGACTGTGCCCGACATCGGCCGATGATAGACACGCCTCCAAACCCCGAGAGCCCGCCCGACCCACGCGAGCGCGGGGCGACGCGGCCGACCATTGCGCTGGCGCACGACTGGCTGTGCGGCTTCCGCGGCGGGGAGGCGGTACTCGAACGCATCGCGCGGACCGCAGGGCAGATCGGGCGTGTGGATCGCCTCTACACCATGTTCGACGACCGCCGACCGCTCGCGCCGACGGTCGACGCCCTCCCGCACACCGTCTCGCCGCTGCGGCTCTTCCCGAGCGCGGCCCGCCGGTGGCTGCTCCCGCTCTACCCCGCCGCGGTCGGGTCGCTGTCCCGGTCGCTCGGCCGACGCCATCGGACGGCGCCGATCGACCTGCTCATCTCGACCAGTTCGGCGGCGATCAAGGGCATGCGCACGCCCGCGGGCATCCCCCACCTCTGCTACTGCCACGCCCCCGCCCGGTACATCTGGTCGATCCGCGGCGAGTACACGGCGGGCCGGGGTTTCGGGGCACGCCTGCGGGCGGCCGGGCTCGGGGCCTTCGCCGGGCGGTTCGCCGAGTGGGACCGCAAAACCGCGGCGAATGTCACCGCATTCCTCGCCAACTCGACGCACACGGCCCGCGAGGTCGGGCGGTGCTTCGGGCGCGAGGCGACGGTCGTGCACCCGCCGGTGCGCACCGACTTCTACACGCCCGACGCGTCGGTGCGGCGCGAAGAGTTCTGGCTCTTTGTCGCGGCGCTCGAGCCCTACAAGCGCGCGGACCTGGCGATCCGGGCGGCACGCCACGCCGGGGCGCCGATCAAAGTCGTCGGACAGGGCTCGATCGCAGCGGCGCTCCGCGGCGAGTTCGCGGGCACGGGTGTGGAATTCCTGGGCCGGGTGTCCGACGGCGAGCTGCGCAACCTCTACCGCCGGGCCCGGCTCCTGGTCTTCCCCCAACTCGAAGACTTCGGCATCACCGCCGTCGAGGCCCAGTCGTGCGGGTGCCCGGTCGTCGCCAGGCGGGGGGCAGGCGCGCTGGACACCGTGGTCGAGGGAGAAACGGGCGCGTTCTTCGATGGTGATTCGCCCGAGCAGGCCGCGGCCGCGGCCCGAGAGTGCCCGGACAATCCCGCGGCGTGCAGGGCGAACGCAGAACGCTTCTCGGAGCCCGTGTTCGACGAGAAGATATCCGCCGCGATTCGAGAAATACTCGGGTGCTGACTCCGGGATCGCTCGAAGATCCGCTCATTCCCGGCGAAAGTAGTCAATCTGACTCGGAAGGTGCGCCTGGGTGGATATGCACCGGCGGGCTCGCCTGCTTCGTGCGGGCGATGCGTTCGCGGGCGAGTGCCTCGCCCGGGTCGTCGAGCGAGACGAACCCGCCCAGGAGCGACGCCCCCGCTTCGAGCAGAACACCCTCGCCCTCGCCGACCAGGACGCGCCGGGTCGCGTCGCTGCGGCGTTGGACGCGGACGAGGTGCTCGCCCGGCCCCACGATCACCGCGAGGAAGGTGTTCCGCCGCAGGGTCCCCGCGGGCGTCTGGTCGATGACGACCTCGACCGGGCCGGGGCTCAGCAGCGACCGGGGTCGATAGACATAGACCACCGACTCGCCGCGGGCGAGCTGCACCGGGCGGTAGGCGTCGCCGCTGTTCACGCAGCCCGGAAGCGCGAGCAGCCAGAGCAGCCAGGCGAGCAGTCCGAGATGGGAGGGGGTGCGGGGCATCGCCCTGATCGTTGACTCGGGAATCAAGCCACGCCCTGCAGGACACGCGACGCGATCACCTGACCGATGTAGAGCTCGCAGTCGGCCTCGAGATCGAAGTGCCGGACAACCTCACAGTCGAACACCAACGGCGAGCCCCGGAGCACCGGAGAGCCGGTCGTCAGGGTCTCGACCGCGATCGCGGCGAATGGGTCCGCCCCGTCCGGAGAGTCGGGAGCAGGGGTCGCCGCGAACTTGTGACGGACCAGCCGGTCCTCCTCGCCCACGCGCGAGAGTGCAAAGCAGCGGCTGTCGCGGATGAGCGGCTCGATGCGGTGCCCGGTGCGGACCGCGACGCAAAGGAGCGGTGGGTCGCTGCTGCAGGGTTGGACCGAACGCACGATCAGCCCGGCGCGGTCGTCCTCAAAGGCCGACGCCATGAGGAACCGCCCGGCGGGCAGTTGGCCCAAGGCCAGTTTGAGATCGGTGCTCCAGGACATACGCCGCGTGCCTCCGAAATCCCGCTCCGAGAGGACTCGGCGAGTCTATCGACTGGGCGGGCTCGCGCCTTGGGCGATACCCCCGGGGCTGCCCTGCTTACCCAGGTTCTCGGGAGGACGCCGTAGCGCTGGAATTGCGCTGGTCTAACGGGGAATCCCCGGGATTGCACAACTTTCGCACAGGCTGAGCCGAATGGTGTTGACAGGAGGGGCAAAGTGGGGCATTATCCCACCCATGCACCTGGAGGCACCCACTCGTGAGCTTCATCGGGCAGGCCGAGGTCACCATCGACAAGAAGTCGCGACTCGCGGTCCCGGCGAAGTTCCGGACGGCCCTGGAGAGCGGCAACTTGGGGCCGGGCTGGATCAGCATGCCCCGGGGCGACGGGATGCTCTGGCTGATCCCCGAGGCGGGGTTCGCCAAGCTCTCGGCCGGCTGGGGCGATTCGTTGATCCCCGACGAGGACACGGCGGCCCTGCAGCGGATGCTCTTCGGGTCGTCGGAGAAGGTCGATATGGACGCGACCGGGCGGGTCACGCTGCCCCGCAGGCACCTGGAACTGACCGGGCTGGATGGGGAGGTCGCGGTGGTCGGGGCGATGAGCCACTTGGAGATTCACGACCGGGCAGGCTGGCTGGCCAAGGAGAAGGAACGCCTCGCCCAGTTGCCGACGCTGATCGCGAAGATGTCGGCCCGTCGGACTCAAGGATGAGCCGGTGGGCCAGGACGGAAGTGAAGCCCTGTCATGGACGATGGGGGGCAGGACCAGCCGGGGGGGCGCCAAACCCCGGTCTCGACATGGATGTTCCGGCGGATAGCCGCCGGATGAGCCACGGAGCCGGAAACTGAAGGGACTCAACCGCTCGGTCCGATGCACGCAAGGATGCGGACGCACGGCCGACGGCTCTTTGGCTCACGGTCATGCGGTCCCGGGGCGGGGCAACACCCGCACGGGGCCTTCTGGACGCCGGGATGTGTGGCGTCGACGCTCTCCCACCACCAGGCGACGGGGCGACCCACCATCCGCCTCCCAGCCGTCGCCGAGGCATGCACGCCCGTTCCCGACCGGAGCGGGCGTGCTGTTCTTTTCGAGTGGGAGCCCGCCTGACGCTGATCGTCATGTTGGCTTTCGGGCACGCGGCGGTGGGCTGTTGCTCGCTCCTCCCCCCTCCGCGCGCGGGTGTCGGGGCGGGGTCGGCGAGGGGCCGCACGCGGCTCGCACGGGCGCGGCGTGCCTGAAGGCGCGCACGCGGGCGTCGCTCAGCGATCACCGCGGGGGTTGTCGGGGACGCACCAGAGGCGGCTGGGCTTGAGGCGGAGTTCGCGCTCGTAGTCGGTCCGCTCCATCCACTCGGCGTGCCCGTCGGGGCAGGTGATGGTCGCCCCCCGGCCGTGGCGTTCGTTGAGACCCTCATAGGGGTAGCTCGAGCCGTCGTTCCAGCCGTCGCCCTCGGTTTCCCAGAACATCACGGCCTTGATGTCGAAGCGATCGATGAAATAGGTCTGGTAGAGCTTGGAGTTCTTGCGGGGCGGGGCCCGGCCGTAGGCGACCACGGCGCCGTTGAGCAGGTAGCTGGTGGTCTTGCCCGACCCGACGAAGTCCCCTTTGTGCGCGGGGCAGCGGTAGACCTCGTCGTTCTCGAGATAGGGCCAGATGCTGCCCTCGCGGTGGGTCTCCCATTTCCAGTTGTTCTGGCTGGGCTCGGGGGGGGTGTAGAGCCAACCCGGCTCGCGGTAGGACCGGTTCCCCACGGCCCAGTTGGGTCGGGGGAGCCAATCCTGCTCGGCATTGCAGTACATGCCGACGGCGGTGATCAACTGCTTGTGGTTGGCCTCGCAGACGATCTTCTGGGCGGCCGCCCGCGATTTACCGAGTGCCGGGAGCAGGATCCCGATGAGCAGCGCGATGATGGCGATGACCACCAACAACTCGATGAGCGTGAATGCCGAGCGCCTCATGCGCCCATTTATAGCAGAATGCCGGGTCCGTCCGCGGCGGCTTTCGTCAGAATTCAGAGCATTCTGCGCGGCATGGCGCCGCCGGCGACCGGCTTGATGCCGCCGGTGCCGGACTCCGAAGCGATTCGGGAGGCCCAGCGTGCGAGCCCCGTCCCGGTCACCGCGATCCACAGCACCGCCGCCGCGCCAAGGGCAAACCCCGAGCGATCCGGGAGCAACGCCAGCCCCCCGGACAGGAGGGACACAAACCCGCTGAGGAAGAGCAGCGAGCCCGACCAGGTCAGGGCGAAGATCCCGACGGTGAGCGTGAGCGCGGCAGTCGCGACGGCGACGGCCAGGGGCAGCTCGGCGACGACCGAGGCCGGCAGCGAACCGGTCGGCAGCGACCAGGTCGCCATGGCCTGGACGACCGCGTCGGTCCACATGGGGAACCACCAGCCGAACGACCCGCCGATGAGCCCGATGACGATGGTCGGGGCGTCGAAGAGCCGCCCGGCGATGGTCTGCGAACCGAAGAAGAACGCGGCGAAGGCAAACCCGAGCATGAGCACCGCCTCCCCCGTGGCGCCGTTGATGCCGGTGAGCCCGGCGGCCCCCATGGTCACCGCGACGCACAGCCAGGTCAGGGCCGTGACGATGGTGTGCTGGACGGTCTCGGTGCGTCGGGCCTTGAGTTGCTGCTTGACGAGGCGTTGGGGGAGCTCGTGCTCGACGCGCTTGACCTCTTCGCGGCTGCCCTTGAGCTCCTTGCGGACGATGTCGCACTCGCCGGCGAGTTCCTTGCAGCGGGACTCGAGTTCGAGCGTCCGGCGGTGGGCCTCGTTGGCCCGCTTCTCGGCCTCGATGGCCCGCTCGTTGGCGAACTTCTGGGCCTCGGCGAGCTGGGCGGCGAGCTCGGCGATCTCGGGCGACTGGCCGCCGTGCTCGGCGGCCTTGGCGGCCAGGTCGGTCTCGCGCTTGGCGAGCTCCTCGTGCTCGCGGCGGAACGCCTCGGCCTCGGCCTGGCGGGTCTCTCGCTCAGCGCGGAGGGCGGCCTCGGCGGCCTCGAGCTTGGCCTGCATCTCGTCGACACTGCCGATGCGGTCGCTGACCTCGCGCTCCTTGGCCTCGAGCTCGGCGCGGCGTCGTTCGATCTCGGCCTGCTGGGCGGCCAGGGTCGCGCGGGCCGACTCGATCGCCTCGCGCTCCGAGGCGATCTCGGTGGAGGACTCGCCGAGCAACTGCTCGCGCTCGTCGAGCTCGGCGGCCCGGGCGTCGAGGTCCGCGTGCAGGTCGTCGAGCTCGTCCTCGAGGCTCTGCTGCTCGCGGTGCAGCTCGCGGACATCCCCCAGCCTCGCCTCCAGCGAGGTGATCATCTCGAGCAGGTCGTCCTCGACGGAATCGGGGCCCCCGAATTCCAGAGTCGTCGTGGTCGGCTTGAGTTCGGCCTGGTTGGGGTGGGGGTCCATGGCGCCTTCCTCCCTGGTGGATCGGGCGCAAGACTGATGCGCCCGCGTTGGCAATCGGTTGCGCGCGGCGCGAGCGCCAGCCCGAGGGCCCCGGGGGTCGGGGAAAGCAGACCGCCTGTAACGGTGGAGCCGGTGGGGGGCCCGGGAACCGGGCCGAGCGCGGGGCTTAGTGTCCGAGAACACCGGCGATGCGGCCGGCCGCGTCGATCGCCTGGGCGGCCGAGACATGCAGGTTGGTCACCGCCCGGATGCGGCTGGGCCCCTCGCTGAACATCCGCACCCCCGCCGCGGCGCACCGCTCGCAGACCGCGGCGGCGTGACCAACCCGGGGGTCGAGGTCGAAGAAGACGATGTTGGTCTCGACCTCGGCGGGATCGAGGAGCACGCCCGGAGTCTCGGCGAGGCGGTCGGCCAGCGCGCGGGCGTTGGCGTGGTCGTCGGCGAGGCGTTCGAGGTGGTGGTCGAGGGCGTGGAGGGCCGCGGCGGCGAGGATGCCCGCCTGGCGCATCGAGCCGCCGAACTGCTTGCGGAACCGGCGGGCCCGCTTGATGGTGGCCGCATCGCCCGCGAGCGCCGAGCCGACGGGCGCGCCCAGGCCCTTGCTGAAGCAGGCGCTGACGGTGTCGGCGTTGGCGACGATGGCGCGGACGGTCTGGCCCGAGGCGACGCTGGCGTTCCAGATCCGGGCGCCGTCGATGTGGGCGCGCATGCCCAGGTCGTGGGCGGTGTCGATGACCTCCTGGAGTTGGTCGATGGGCCAGACCTTGCCGCCGCCCCGGTTGTGGGTGTTCTCGAGGGTGACGAGCTTGCTGACGCAGCAGTGCGGGTCGTCGGCCCGCACGAGGGCGCGGACATCGTTCGCGGTGAACATGCCCCGCGGGCCTTGGGCGAAGCGGGGCATCACGCCCGAGAGCGCCGCGGGGGCGCCCGACTCGTAGTGGATGATGTGGCTCTCGGGGTGGGTAATGACCTCGTCGCCCGGCTCGGTCTGGGCGCGGATCGCGAGCTGGTTGGCCATGGTGCCGCTGGGGACGAAGACGGCCGCGGCCATCCCCGTGAGCTCGCAGAACCGCTCCTCGAGCCGGCGGACGGTGGGGTCCTCGCCGAACATGTCATCGCCGACCTCGGCCTCGGCCATGGCGCGGCGCATGGCGTCGGTGGGGCGGGTGATGGTGTCGGAACGCAGGTCGATGATCTCGGTCATGGGGCGCTCGCGGCCGTGGCGGCATCGAAGAGGGTGGGCGTGGTGGGCCACGCGCCCTCATGGGCGAGGAGCCACTGCTTGCGTTCGAGCCCCCCGCCGTACCCGCGGAGCTTGCCGGTGGACTCGATGACGCGGTGGCAGGGGACGACGATGGCGAGGCGGTTGGCCCCGTTGGCCGCGCCGACGGCCCGCTGCCCACCGGGGGAGTCGATGCGGGTGGCGAGCTCGCCATAGGAGCAGGTCTGGCCGAGGGGGATGTCGAGCAGGGCGTTCCAGACGCGCTGCTGGAACTCGGTGCCCGGCGTTTCGAGCGGGAGGGTGAACTCGGAAAGGTCGCCGGCGAAGTAGGCGCTCAGCTGGCGTTCGACCTCGTCGTGCAGCCCGGCCCGCCCGGCGTGGGGCTCGCAGGCGAAATGGCGTGCCAGCTCACCCCGCTCGCGGCTCACGCGCCCGGTGCTGCCGAACTCGAGCATGCACAAGGCCTCGCGCCCGGCATCGTCGAGCACCATGGCGGTGAGCGGGCCGAGGGGGGAGGAGAACGACTGGTGGAGGAGCCTTGCCATAAACGGAGTGTACCGGGACGCCCGGCCCCGGCCGCGCCGGCGCGAGGCCATGGCGCCGGCCGGCGCACCCTTGTTGTCCGAATGCTCCATTGACATATGCCCCAAGCCCGGCGATGCTGGCGGTGATGCGACTCTGGGCCGGATTGGTCGGGGCGGGGGTGGTGTTGTTGCTCGGCCTCCAGCCCGGCTGCGGCACGACGCCGCATGTGACCGGGGCGGTCGCGGCCGCCTTGAAGGCCCCCACCGCCCCCGGGCTGGCAACACGGTTCCCCGGGGCTGCGGGGCTGCTGGCGGGGGTCGAGACGGCCGATTCAATCTCGGCGTGGCGGACGGGGGACCAGGTGCTGCTCGGGCTGTCGTTCTCGCGGGGGGCCGAGCGGACCGACCGGATGCTGCTGGTGGAGTTGCTCGAAGGGCCGGGCAAGCGGTCGAAGTTCCGGCGCAAGGTCGGGGTGTTCGGTGACGAGATCGAGATCGAATCGCCCACGCGGGCCACCCGGCTCCGGCTGTTTGATGCCGCCGGCGAGGAGCTCTCCGACCGGCGTGGGCAACTGGCGGAGATCTTCCTGGACTACGGCCCGATCGAGGTGGCTCGGATCGGCGGCGGGTACGCCATCGCCACGGGAGCCGACGACTCGCCGAGGGAGAATCCGCACCCGGAGGTCTCGCTCGACAGCCTGAGACCCGGGGTCTACGGCATGATGGCGCTGCTGGCCTTCGGCGACGGGGCCAGCGACAACCCGACCCTCGCCAAGCTCATCGAGCAGGCCTTCACGCTGGGGCAGAAGATGAACCTGCTGCTGACCTGGGGGCGGTTTGAGATCCGCTTCGGCGGGGTCGAGCGCCTGGCGGCCGGGGCCGAGCCGGTGCCCGGGCTGGTGATGGGCGAGGCGTTCGACAGCGAGGTCCGGATCTCGATCGGCAGGAGCGAGGCGTTGAGCGGGCGGGTGGTGGTGGTGCCGACCTACGCGCCGCTGGGGCTGTGCGGCGGGGTGGTGTCGGGCGAGCTGGTGAACTCTTCCGATCCGACCATCCGGGCGAGCCTGGTGCTTTTGGGTGCGATCCGGGGGGCAGAAGTCACGAACGCCACACCAACAGACGCCAAAGCGGGCGGGTAGCGGGCTACATTTGCTGTGGACATCGATGCTGCCCGGACCGCGGCAAGCCGATCCAGGCACGGGTGTCCCCTGGCAAGTTCACCCACCTGTGGCCCGGCCGCAACGCCGGGGCCCAAAGAAGGAGGATCCATGTCCGTCAGCAACGCCTACAACGCCCGCAAGCAGCTCACCACCTCGGCGGGCCGCTACACCTACTTCGACCTCGGCGTGCTGGACCAGGCGAAGATGGGCGTGGGCATCGACAAGCTGCCGTACTCGATCCGGGTGTTGCTTGAGGGGCTGCTGCGCAACTGCGACGGGTTCACGGTGACGCAGGACGACATCGTAGGGCTGGCGAACTACAACGCGGCGAAGGTGGACTCGGTCGAGATGCCGTTCGTGCCCGGGCGGGTGGTGCTGCAGGACTTTACCGGCGTGCCCTGCGTGGTCGACCTGGCGGCGATGCGTGACGCGATGAAGCAGCTGGGGGGCGACCCGGCGCAGATCAACCCCGCCGTGCCGTGCGATCTGGTGATCGACCACTCGGTGCAGGTCGACGACTTCGGCACCCGCGTCGCCCTCACCATCAACGCCGAGCGAGAGTTCGAGCGCAACAACGAGCGGTATGTCTTCCTCAAGTGGGGACAGCAGAGCCTCGACAACTTCCGCGCCGTGCCCCCCGCCACCGGCATCGTCCACCAAGTCAACCTCGAGTACCTCGCCCGGGGCGTGCTGACCCGCACGGTCGATGGCGAGCTGCAGGTCTTCCCCGACTCCCTTGTCGGCACCGACTCCCACACGACCATGATCAACGGCCTGGGCGTCGTCGGCTGGGGCGTCGGCGGCATCGAGGCCGAGGCCGTCATGCTCGGCCAGCCCGTCTACATGCTCACCCCCGAGGTCGTCGGCTTCAAGCTCACCGGACGACTCCCCGAGGGCGCCACCGCCACCGACCTGGTGCTCACCGTCACGCAGATGCTCCGCAAGCACGGCGTGGTCGAGAAGTTCGTCGAGTTCTTCGGGCCGGGCATGGCGGAGCTCAGCCTCCCGGACCGCGCCACCATCGCCAACATGGCCCCCGAGTACGGCGCCACCATGGGTTTCTTCCCCATCGACGAGGTCACGATCGGCTACCTCCGCCTCACCAACCGCACCAAGGCCGAGATCGAGCTCACCGAGAAGTACGCCAAGGCCAACCACCTCTGGTGGGACGCCACCAAGCCCGACCCCGAGTTCGCAGCCGTGCTCGAGCTGGACCTCGCCACCGTCGTCCCCAGCCTCGCCGGCCCCAAGCGCCCGCAGGACCGCATCGAGCTCACCCGCATGCAGACCCAGTGGCGCAAGGACCTCGCCGACACCTTCGGCAAGAAGGTGCCCAGCGAGACGGTCAACACCGCCAGGCTCACGGGTGAGGGCGGGCCGCCGATCAACGACGACCAGGAGCAAGGCCCGGCGCAGAACGGCTGCGTGCCGGTGCGCCTCACCGAGGCGAGCCACCCGACGCGCGTGGGCGAGCGGATCACGCTGCGCCACGGCTCGGTGGTGATCGCCGCGATCACGAGCTGCACCAATACCTCCAACCCCGATGTGATGATCGCCGCGGGCCTGGTCGCGCGCAAGGCCCGGGCCCTGGGGCTCAACCGCAAGCCATGGGTGAAGACCAGCCTCGCCCCCGGGTCCAAGGTCGTCACCGAGTACTACGACCGCGCCAACCTCACCGACGACCTCGACGCGATCGGCTTCACCACCGTCGGCTACGGCTGCACCACCTGCATCGGGAACTCCGGCCCCCTCCCGCCGGAGATCGACGACGCGATCAAGACCGGCGACCTGGTCTGCGCCTCGGTGCTCAGCGGCAACCGCAACTTCGAGGGGCGCGTCCACCCCGCCGTCAAGGCCAACTACCTCGCCTCGCCCCCGCTGGTCGTCGCCTACGCGATCGCCGGGACCGTCGATATCGACCTGGCCAAGGACCCCATCGCCACCACCACCGACGGCAGGAAGGTCTTCCTCAAGGACATCTGGCCGTCCCACGCCGAGATCCAGAAGCTCCGCGCCTCGTGCATTAACGCCGAGCAATTCGCCCGCCGCTACGGCGATGTCTACACCGGCAACGAAACCTGGAACAAGGTCCCCGTCACCGAGAGCGAGCTCTACCCCTGGGACAAGAAGAGCACCTACATCCAGAACCCCCCCTTCTTCGAGGGCATGACCGAGGAGGTGCCCGGCTTCGGCTCGATCAACGGCGCCCGCTGCCTCGCGCTGCTCGGCGACAGCGTCACCACCGACCACATCTCCCCCGCCGGCAGCATCTCCGAGAAGACCCCCGGGGGCCAGTACCTGCTCAGCCTCGGTGTCCAGAAGCGCGACTTCAACAGCTACGGCTCACGGCGCGGCAACGACCGCGTCATGACCCGCGGCACCTTCGCCAATGTCCGCATCCGGAACAAGATCGCCGCCGACGACAAGGGAGTCATCCCCGAGGGCGGCTGGACGCGCGACTTCACCAAGGGCGACACCCTCAAGGACGCCCCGCAGGCCTTCATCTACGACGCCGCCATGGCCAGCAAGAAGGCCGGCGTGCCGCTGGTGGTCATCGCCGGCAAGGACTACGGCATGGGCTCGAGCCGCGACTGGGCCGCCAAGGGCGCGTACCTCCTCGGCGTCAAGGCCGTCATCGCCGAGAGCTTCGAACGCATCCACCGCTCCAACCTCGTCTTCATGGGCGTCCTCCCCCTGGTCTTCAAGAAGGGCGACACCGCCGACACGCTCGGCCTCAAGGGCGACGAGGTCTTCAACATCGAGATCCCCGAGACCGTCGAGCCGCGCATGGATGTCAAGGTCACCGCCACCACCCCCGGCGGCAGGTCCACGAAGTTCTCCTGCATGCTCCGACTCGATACGCCCGTCGAGATCGAGTACGCCAAGAACGGCGGCATCCTCCAGACCGTCATCCGCAAGAAGCTCAACGAGGCCAAGCAGCCGGCGTGAAGCCCTGGTACACTCCGTGAATGCCGGTATTCAGGGACTACCACCGCACGGTTATTGGGTATCACGGGACACTGAAGTCCACCGCGCTGGAGATCGTGGCGGGTGACAGGACATTCAAGTACTCCAGGAACAACAATGACTGGCTTGGACATGGAGTCTACTTCTGGGAGTACGCGCCCCAACAGGCCTGGCAGTGGGCTGCGCATCGGTACAAGAAACAGCGACGACCAATCGCGGTCATTGGCGCGATGATCCGCTTGGGGGCGTGCTTGGATCTTCTGGATCCCGACAATTCCAAACGGGTGGTGACGATCCACAAACAGATGCTCAAGGCGTTCGAGGAGTCCGGCGAGACCGCCCCCCGCAACCGAAATGCGGACAAGTACCTCGATTGTGCCACACTCCAGTACGCCTACACGGCCCTCGAAGCCGAGGGAGAGCCCATCGACACCTGTCGGGCCGTCTATGTGCCGACCAGCGGCAAGGAGCGGCTCTGGCAGCGGAGTTGGCTGTATCACCAGACCCATATTCAGTTGTGTGTGCGGAATGTGGAGTGTATACTTGGCTGTTGGCTCGTGAAGCCCAAGGAGATCGAGGATGGCCTCTAGGACCGTGACACCGCAGCAGGCCAATCGCACGCCGATGGCCGTACGGACCAAGCAAGTGGCCACCAAGCTGGCCCGTAGCGCCGCGTTCAGGGCGGAGACCCTCCGCAGAGCGAAGCTGGTCAAGACCCGCTGAGCACGCGGACTCGGCTGGGCGGTGGCACTATCCTCCCCCCATGCCCACCCGCACCCTCACGAACCTCACCACCGGCCTCTTCGACTACGCCGGGCTCTTCCCCCCCGCCCGGCTCGACATGGCGCACGCCAGCGAGCACTACGCCCGCGCCCGCATGGGCCCCCACGCCCCGATGCTCGGGCGTATCGTCTGCCCCGCAAGCTCGCTCCACAAGCTCTCCGAGGCCGCCGCGGTGCTCATGCCCGGCACCTACGCCACCAGCGGCTACCGCGAGCACGCCGACATCCTCGACCCCTGGAGCATCTCGGCGGTCGTCGATGTCGACCTGGAGGAGGCCCTCGAACTCATCGACGCCTTCGACGAGCACCACGGCGAGGAGGACCACGGCCTGGCCCGCGTCGACTCCATCGAGCTGCGGGCCACCAGCCCGGGCATGATCGACGACGCGATCGACCTGGTCCCCGACGATATGACGCCGTTCTTCGAAGTGCCGAGCAACACCGACCCCCGCGGGTTCATCGCGGCCCTTGCCGGGGGTGAGGCGTGCGCCAAGATCCGCTGCGGCGGGGTCACACCGGATGCCTTCCCCACCAGCGAGCAGGTCGCCGACTTCCTGCTGGCCTGCCGTGGGGCGGGCGTGGCGTTCAAGGCCACCGCCGGCCTGCACCACCCGCTACGGGCCGAGCAGAGGCTCACCTACGAGGCCGACAGCCCGACCGGGACGATGCACGGGTTTGTCAACCTCTTCCTGGCGGCCGCCTTTGTGCGCACGCGCGATGCCTCGCGGGAGATGGTCATCGACCTGCTCGAAGAGCGCGACCCGGGGCAGTTCGCGTTCGAGGAAGACACCGCCCGGTGGCGTCGCCAGTCACTCGACGCGCTCGACCTGGCCCACACCCGCGAGACCTTCGCGATCTCGATCGGCTCGTGCTCGTTTGAGGAGCCGGTGGCGGATTTGCAGAAGCTGGGGTGGCTGTGATGGGCGGTGCGAGATTCCCTGCTTCTTCCGCCACATGCGATCCGCTGCCTCCCCGCCCCGGAGGGGCGCAAGGCTGTAGCCACGGGTGGAGCGAAGTCCGCCGACGGCGGACGAAGCGCAACCCGTGGATAGCCTCTGCCCTCGATATAAGCCCCGGAGGGGCGAAGGAATCGTGGGAGCGGGAACTCGGGTCTCAGCACGGCGAGAGCGATTCCCTCGCCCCTCCGGGGCTCTGCCTGTATGCCACACTCAACCACGGGTTCCGTCCGCCTGCGGCGGACTCCACCCGTGGCTACATTCCGGTCGCCCCTCCGGGGCTGCAGAACGGAACATCGCTGCATGAATCCCGTCTCAGCACGCACTAGCAAGGAGCATCCATGCCCTACGACATCAACGAGACCCACGACCCCAAGCTCGAGAGCTGGGTCGAGTCGGCGAACGACCCGGAGACGGACTTCCCGATTCAGAACCTGCCACTTTGCGCATTCACCCGCGCAATGGGTGACGGCGAACCCAATGGACCGAACCTGGGCGTCCGAATCGGCGACGAGATTCTCGATGTTCATCGCCTGTCGGAGCCGCCTTTCAGCATGCTCGAATCAGTCATCGGTGAAGACTTTTTCGGTATCCATCGCGAATCTGCGAATGTCTTGCTCCGTCAAGGAACCACGGCCAACCACCACGCGCTCCGCGCGCGTCTCTCGATGTTGCTGAGAAGCGAGACCAGCGAACTCCGAGATCACAAGCACCGAGACGCATTGCTTCATCCGATCGAAGCGGTTGATTGCCTGGTCCCAATCACCATCCACGACTACACCGACTTCTACGCCTCACTCCACCACGCCACCAATGTCGGCTCCATGTTCCGCCCCGACAACCCCATCCTCCCCAACTACAAGCACATCCCCATCGGCTACCACGGCCGCGCATCCTCCATCGTCCCCAGCGGCACGCCGATCCGCAGGCCCGTCGGGCAGACCGAGCCGCCGGAGCCCGGAGCGCAGCCAGCCTTCGGCCCCTGCAAGCTCCTCGACTACGAGCTCGAACTCGGCGCCATCATCGGCCGCGGCAACGAGCTGGGCACTCCCATCCCCCTCGACCAGGCCGAGGACCACATCTTCGGCATGTGCATCCTCAACGACTGGTCCGCCCGCGACATCCAGAAGTGGGAGTACCAGCCCCTCGGCCCCTTCCTCGCCAAGAACTTCGCCTCCACCGTCAGCCCCTACATCGTCACTATGGAGGCCCTCGCCCCCTTCCGCACACCCGCCTTCGAGCGCCCCCCCGGCGACCCGCAGCCCCTCCCCTACCTCGACAGCGAATCCAACCGCGCCCGCGGCGGCATCGACATCACCTGCGAGGCCTACCTCGCCTCCGCCGACATGCGCAAACGCGGCATGGCCCCCGTCCGCCTCTCCAAGGGCTCCTTCCGCCACATGTACTGGACCCTCGCCCAGTTCGTCGCCCACCACACCGTCAACGGCTGCAACCTCCAGCCCGGCGACCTGCTCGGCTCGGGCACCATCAGCGGCCCCACCCGCGACAGCCGCGGCTGCCTCCTCGAACTCACCTGGGACGGCGACCCCTGGGCCAACCCGCCGAAGATCGTCCCCGGCGCCCAGCGCACCCCCATCAAGCTCCCCACCGGCGAAGAACGCAAGTTCCTCGCCGACGGCGATGAGGTCATCATCAAGGCCTACTGCGAGCGCGAGGGGTTCCGGCGGATCGGGTTCGGGGAGTGCCGGGGGGTCATCGAGCCGGCGCGACCGGTCTAAGGACGGGCCCGGATCCCAACCTCCCCGGGGCAGCCCCAGGCCCACTTGCACGCCGTTAGGTTCCTCTTTACACTCCCCGCATGGGGTACAAACCACACACCACAATCGTCGCACCGCTCGCCGTTCTCGCCGCCCTGATGCTCACCGGCTGCGAGGACCCGCACGCCGAAGACAAGGCCGCCATCCGCGCCTGCCTCCGCCAGCTCGACCAGGCCAACCAGGAGTGCGACGGGGCCAAGGCCGTCGCGTGTATGTCGAGCGAAGCCCTCGACGAGTACACCCGCCTGGTCAACCTCGCCCTCGACGGCACGCGCGATCAGGTACTCGCCCTCTACCCCGCCGACAAGTGGCAGATCATTCAGATCCGCAACCGCATGACGCGCCGCGAGGTCCAGGGCATGGACGGCGCCGCCTACCAGCGGCACGCCACCGGTGAGTGCTGGTACCTCGCCTGGGACGACGAGGACACCGCCTACGAGGACGACATCGGCAAGATCGATGTCTGGGGCGATGTCGCCTACGCCGTCATCAAGGACTGGGACGGCGACGATTCCGGGCTCGTCGCCGAGTTCACCAGGGAAGGCGGCGTCTGGAAGGTCAACGAGTTCAGCTTCAACCGACTCTTCGACGAGGACATCCGCGAGTGGGCCCGCGAGGCCGACATGACGGAGGACGAGTTCCTGATCTACCTGGAAGAGTCCGAGTGGGAGAATGACATCCGGGACAGCATCTGGGACCCTATGAAGTAGGGTCGAACCGGACAAGCCCCGTGTCGTAAACGAG
The DNA here is from genome assembly GCA_964372195.1 of uncultured Phycisphaeraceae bacterium. Taxonomy (GTDB): domain Bacteria; phylum Planctomycetota; class Phycisphaerae; order Phycisphaerales; family UBA1924; genus PNC22. The sequence continues at coordinate 57,952 of CAYJPX010000004.1, read as the reverse complement.
ACGATGCTCACGATCTTCGCCGTGCTCAGCGTCGTCGGCCTGCTCGTCATCCTGGCGAGCAGCGAGGAGCGAGCCGAGGTGTACTACCCCAGGGGCAAGGGCCGGTGCCAGCGCTGCAGCTATGACCTCTCCGGTCTTCCGGACTCGGCCCCGTGCCCCGAGTGCGGCAGCGCCCATCCCGGCGCCCCGCGGAATCGTCGACCACGCACTGTAATCCCTGGCAAGGTCCTCGCCCGCCTGGCCGTGGTATGGGGCGTCGCGTTCGCCGCCCACGCCCTGCTCTGGCGGCTCGTGGAGGCGGCCCACCGTTGGTCCTACGCACTACAACAGCGCCGGTATGACCCGGTCGTGATCGGCAACGCCATGCGCGCCAGGGGCTTTGACCTCGACTGGGAGTCCGCCCTTGTCCCGCTCGGCGCCGCGCTGGTGTTCTGCAGCGCGTGCTGTTTGCTCGGCAGCACCGCCCAATTTCGACGCACTCTGCTCTGGGGATCGCTCCTCGGCTGGACCGCGTCGGTCTGCTGGCTATTCCTGCAGACATACCTGGTCTACGGCTGACGCCGTCCCACTACTCCCTGAACATCACCGCGCACGCCGAGTGCCCGTGCAAATAGCTCGCATCTCCCACCGGCCCGATCTCGCCGGCGGCGAAGAAGCCCGCGAGCGGGATGCCCGGCCTGCCGGCGTTGAGCACGCGCCCGTACTTGGCCTGCTCGGCCCCGGGCTCGGCCTCCACGAACGCCCGCTGGATCGCCCGCGCATCGTGGTCGCGGTGGTCGAAGAGGTTCCGCCCGCGCCCGGTGCAGGTGATGAGCAGCACCCCGGCGGGCGGGCCGTGCAGCTGCTGGGCGTCGAGGAGCAGCTCGAGGTCCTCCTCGGCGGTCTGGGCGTCGCGGATGTGGAAGCACACCGTCTGCCCCACGCGGATCAGGTCGTGCACCGCGATGAAGTTGGTCTTGGGGTTGACGCCCGCGACATTGCGGATGAGGTAGTCGCCCCGGCCGTAGTGGTCCTTGAACTCGCTGACGACGCGCCCGACGAAGAGCCCGCGCTTGAGCAGCTCGCGTTCGTGCTCGCCCAGGGTGTCGAGCGTGTCGCGGAGAACATCGAGCGCCGGCCTGCCGCCCAGCTCGTAGATGACATTGTTCTTGGCCTTGGTGATGACCATGTTCTCGCCGATCGCACGGCAGCCCTGGCTGACGACCGCGTCGATCCGCACCGGCCCCGAGAGGCTCACGCCCACAAACCCCGAGCGGAACACCCGGTCGTTGAACAGCAGGGCGTTCTCCCCGGCCTTGGCGCCGCCCGACGCCAGCCCGCCGATGATCGACCCCGCGGGGCGTCCCGACCGGTCGCCGAGCCTCGCGCCGTTGAGCAGCGGGATCATCCGCGTCAGCGGCGTGCTGAAGGGGTCGGCCAGGAGGATGCTGGCCCGGAGCGCGGGCGAGGCGCCGATCAACCGCCGCATGGCGAGCGTGCCCGCCTCACCCTGGGCGGCCGAGTGCTCCAGCGATTCGCTGAAGTAGGGGTGCACCTGCACGCCGGGCAGATGGCCAGCGAGCACGCCGACGCCGGGGGTCCGCTCCAGCTCCCGGCTGCCGGCGATCACCGCGTCGGTGGTCGCGCCGAGCAGCACGCCAGGCCGGAGCGCCCGCCCGAGGGCGGCGCCGATCGAGCCGGCCTCCTCCGCGTGGTGGGCGGAGAGAAAGACCAGCAGCAGATCGGGCCCGGTGTGCTCCCCGAGCTGCTCGACTAGTTCACCGACCGCGATGGCGGCGTCGGCGGAGGTCGAGACTGCCTGGGCGAACCGCAAACCGGCGGGCGGGGCGGGCTGTGGGGCGTCGGCCGGCACGGGCCTTAGGCGCCGGGCTCGGCGGGGGTCGGCAGGCCCAGCCCCTCGGCGGCGAGGACATCGACGCGCGTGGGCGTGACCAGCCGCAGGTTGAGGGCCGTGTCGAGCTGCGAGGTGCCCAGCACGCCGACGATCTCGCCGAGCTTGCCGGTGATATCCATCGACTCGTCGGGCACGATGTAGCCGAGCGTGCGGGGCACGCTCTCGTTGACGCTGACGATGCGGTACATCAGGGGCAGACGCACGCCGTCGTACACGCTGCTGCGGACCAGCCGCCCGACAAACTGATAGCCCCGGGTGGCCTCCAGCTCGCGGACGCGGCCCGCGACCGAGGCGTAGGTCGCGTCGATGGCCTCGCGCTTGGCCCGGAGGCCGCGGCGGAGGTCGCGGGCGGCGATACGCGTCTCGACCAGTTGGAGCCGCTGGCCAAGTGCGGTGCGGATCCGCTCGCCGATCACATCATTCCCCTGCGCCGAGATCGCCCGGCGGAACTCGGCGGCCAGCTCGTCGAGCTCGGCGGTGTCGCTGTTCTGGCTCTGCACCTGGGCAAAGAGCTCGGCGAGGTGGGTGAGGGTGCCGACGAGTCGCGACTCGGGGGTGGTGTCCGCGGGCGTCTGGTCGATGACGACCGGGCTCTCGTCGCCCGGGCCCTCGGGTTGCCCCGAGTCGGGCTCGCGCTGGGTGCGCACGGGAGTTTCTCCCAGCGGGACGATGGGCTCGAGCACGCCGCCATCTTCGGCGGGGTTGGCCTGATCGTCCGCGGGATTGGCCGCGGGCTCGTCGGCGGGTTCGTCGGCCGGCGGCTCGTCCACCACGGGCTCTTCGACCACGGGCTCCTCGACCACCGGCTCATCCTCGGCCGCCGGCTCGTCCCCGGGCTTGGGCGCGGTGGCCAGGTACGCCTGCACCTCGGCATCGGTCGCCGCGCGGAGCGCCTCGGCCTTGACATAGCCCCGCACCACCGCGGGGGGCTCGACCTCGTACCCGATGGTCGTGCCGTCGGGCCCGACGATCGCCTCGATCACCACCAGCCTGGTCCCGATCGCCGGCTCCTCGTTGCGGGGCACCGCCCGCTGCCAGCTCTGGGCGAACCCGGCGGTGGCATTCCGGCTCTTGAGGGCGCTGACCTTGGTGAGCACCACCGACCGGCCGCCGGGCTCCTCGCGGACCTCGTCGGCGCGGACATAGACGCTCAGCCCGGGGGGATAGGCAACCCTGGCCCACCCGGCGCCCTCGGCATCGATCCAGAGCACCTGCCCGGCCGGGAGCAGGGCGACTGGGTAGTAGCCGTCCATGTCGCCGCTCTTGAGCGGGACATCGGCCCGGGTCGTGGCGGCGTAGTAGGGCTCGACCGGGTTGGTCTGGGCCAACGCCCGGCCCGGGAGGACCAGTGCGGCAAGCAGGAGGGCGGGCAGGACAACCCGACGGACAGCAGCGGAGAGGAGCATGAGCGTGGCCTCCAGACGATCCGACCCCGAGGACGCACGCATGGTCACCCCGCAGAACCCCTACGCTCTGCTGCCGGCGCCTCCGTGCGTCCCGCCGGGTCGTGGAGGAGTGTATCCTTACCGCCCGACGCGTGGGCGTCGCCCGGGGGACCCGGGGAGGGGCTGGCCGGTCACGCCCCCCGAGAGCCGCCCGCGCACGCGGACGCCAGGCCCGATGACGAGGAACCCGCCCATGACCGCCGATCGACGCGTACCCGGCAGCCTGCTCCTTCTCACCCTCGCCGGGCTGGCGGTGGGGATCGCGGGGTGCTCGACCTCGCCGCTGGCCGGGGACCGCGAGCGGGCCCTGAGGCGGTCGGTGGTCGAGGCCATCCGCACCGAGCTCGACGACGCCGAGCTCAGGCCCGACCAGAGACAGACCGAGCGGGCCGTCGAGCAGTTGCCCATCGATGAGAAGTTCTACCCCGAGCTCGAGCAGATGGCCGGGCCCAAGTCACGGCGGTTCGACGAGGTGGACTACGGGCGCGACCTCATGGGGATCGACGCCCGCCCGGTCGGGGTCTCCCTCGAGCGGGCGATCCGATCGGCGGTCGCCAACAACCTCGAGGTGCAGTTCGCGCGGCTCGCCCCGGCGATCAGCGAGTCCGATGTCACCGCCGCCGAGGCCGCTTTCGACTGGACCCTCTTTAGCAACCTCAACTGGACCGATCAGGACCAGGTCAGCCCCTCCAGCTCCCTCGGCCTGACCTCGGGGTTCAACCAGCGCCAGGTCGTGCAGGGCACCACGGGCCTGCGGCGTCAGCTCGAGACGGGCGGACAGTTCGCCATCCAGCAGGAGCTGATCTATACCGACTTCGAGACGCGGGGCTCGACCTTCACGCCCGACCCGGCGACGCAGGCCGCGCTGAGTCTCCAGTTTGACCAGCCGCTGCTTCGCAACTTCGGCTCCGATGTGTCGCTGGCGCAGGTGCGCATCAACCGGAACGCCGAGCGTGATTCGATCGCACGGCTCCGGGTGCAGCTGCTGCAGACGGTCAACCAGACCGAGGCGACCTACTGGGAGCTCGTCCGCGCCCAGCACGACCTGGCGATCCTCCAGACGCTGCTCGAGCGCGGGTTCAAGACCCGCGACCAGCTCCAGACCCGCCTCGACGCGGGGCTCGATGTCCCGCCCTCGCAGCTGGCCGACGCGGTCGCCCGCGTGCAGCGGCGGAAGACGGATGTGACCCGCGCCCGCGACGCGGTCCGCGACGCCGGCGACCGGCTCAAGCTGCTGATGAACGACCCGGACTTCCCCGTCGGGTCCGAGGCCCTGCTCCTGCCGCTCGACCAGGGCGCCGACGAGGCGATGGCCTTCAGCCTGGTCGACTCGCTGACCACCGCCGTCACGCACCGGCCCGAGGTCGACCAGGCGATCGTGTCGATCGACAACACCTCGATCCGCGAGACCGTCGCGGCCAACCAGCGGCTGCCGCAGCTGAACCTGCAGGTCCAGACCCGGTTCCAGGGCATGGACGATGCGCTGGGCGCGCTGAGCAACGAGATCGACGGCCGCTTCATCGACTACATCGTGGCGCTGGCGTTCGAGCAGCCCATCGGCAACCGGGCCGCCGAGTCGGGGTACCTGCGTCGCCGGCTGGAGCGCGAGCAGGCGATCCTCTCCTACCGCAACACGGTGCAGCAGATCGTGCGCGATGTGAAGGCGTCGCTGCGGGCCGTGAGCCGGAATTACGAGATCATCGAGCAGGCCCGCATGTCGCGGATCGCCGCGGCCGAATCGCTCCGCACGCTGGAGGTCGAGAACGAGAAGACCCGCGACCGCTCGTCGGAGCGCCTCGAGCTCGAGTTCAACCGCCAGGAGGCCCTCGCCAACGCCGAGCGGACCGAGATGCAGGCGATCAGCGACTACAACTCGTCGGTCGCCCAGCTCTACGCCTCCATGGGCACCGCCCTCGAACGAAACCAGATCCGGCTCATCGTGCCGACCGCCGGCGAGGCCCTGCAACGCCGGCACTCGGCGGCCTGGTACGCCTCGTGGGGCAAGGGCGGGGAGTCGGCCCAGCCGGCCGAAGCGAGCCAGGAGCCCGCCGCACCCGACGACACCGTCACCGAGGGCGAGCAGCCCGACGAGCCGGCGGGCCAGACGCCAGCCGGCGAGGCCCCGGGCGAGCCCGCGCCCGACGATGCGCCGCCCGACGCCGGGTGAACCCATGCACGCCAGTCCCGAGGACATCGCCATCGCGATCGCCCTGCTCCGCTGCGGGCGGCTGGTGGCGTTCCCGACCGAAACTGTCTACGGGCTCGGCGCCGAGGCGCTCAACGCCGAGGCGGTCGCGGCGGTCTTCGCCGCCAAGGGCCGCCCCGCGGGCAACCCGCTGATCGTGCATGTGGTGGACGAGGCGATGGCACGGCGTGTGTGCGACCACTGGCCGCCGAGCGCCTCGATGCTCGCCGCCCGATTCTGGCCGGGCCCGCTGACTATGGTGCTGCCCAAGGCCGCGTTCGTGCCCGACGCGGTCACCGCCAGCGGGCCGACGGTCGCGGTGCGCTGCCCCAGCCACCCGCTGACCCTGGCGCTGCTCGAGACCCTCGGCACGCCGCTGGTGGGCCCGAGCGCCAACCGGTCGGGGTCCGTCTCGCCGACCTGCGCCGAGCATGTGCGGGAGAGCTTCACCGAGGACGAGGTCTTCGTGCTCGACGGCGGGCCCTGCGTGGGCGGGATCGAATCGACCGTGGTCGACCTGACCACCGACCCGCCGCGCGTGCTCCGCCCGGGCCTGATCTCGGCCGAGCAGGTCGCCGAGGTGCTCGGGCGACCCGTCGAGACCGGGCCGCGCCGCGCCGAGCCATCCTCCCCCGCCCGCTCGCCCGGTCTGATGAAGTCTCATTACGCCCCGGCCAGCCCGTTGATGCTCGTCGAGCGGGGTGACATCGCAGAGCGGCTCGCGACGGTCAAGGGAACCGCGATCATCCTCGGACCCAGCTCTCTCGAGGTGAGGCCGCCTCACAGCCTTGTCCCGATGCCCGAGGAACCGGTCGCCTACGCCGCCCGGCTGTACGCGGCGCTGCGCCAGGCCGACGCCGACAGGCCCGAGGCAATCCTCGTCGTCATCCCGTGGAAGGGCGAGCGGCCGGAGGGGCTCTGGGTGGCGATCGACGACCGGCTCCGCCGCGCCGCCGCGACAAAGCCGGAATGAACCGACGCTGCCCCGCTCCGGTACCGCCGCTACGGGGCCGGAATGCGCGAACCCCAGGGGAAGTCCAGCCGCCGCCCCGACCTGGCGGTGTCGTAGATACTCCAGAGCAGAAACCCGACGCCAACGAGCCCCGCGACGAGCTTCAGCCGCCTCCAGTGCAGGTGCGCCCGGTTCGCCACCTACCGCTCCCGCACGCGCCGCTCGATCGTCCCGCTGTCGCGTTCGATGAGGATCTCGTCGGCCTCGGTCAAGAACAGCCCGTGGTCGATCACGCCGGGGATGTCGTTCATCGCCGCGGCGATCTCGGAGAGGTCCTGCTCCCCCATCGCCACATCGATGACCAGGTTGCCGTTGTCGGTCAGGAAGAGCTCCCCCTTGATCGTCCGACGGCAGACGCCGTTGAGCCCGAGGTTGCGCAGCTCGGCCCGCACGGCGGCGAGCCCGAAGGCCAGCACCGCGATGGGGAGGGTGGTCCGCTCGCCGAGCCGGCTGACGAGCTTGGACTCATCCACCATGTACAGGCACTTCTCGCTTGCCCAGGCGACGATCCGTTCGCGGGTCATCGCGCCGCCCGAGCCCTTGAGCATGTTCATCCCCGCGTCAACCTCGTCCGCGCCGTCGAAGAGGTAGTCGACCTTCTCGACCAAGGCGAAGTCCATGACCGCCAGGCCGTGGAACCGGGCGAGCGTCTCGGTCGCGTGGCTCGTGGAGACGCAGCGGACCTGCAGGTTCTCGGTGCGGATGCGCTCGGCCAGGGCGACCACGCCGCGCGAGGCGGTGCGGCCCGTGCCGAGACCGACGACCATCCCGCTGACGATCTCGGCGACCGCGGCCTCGGCCAATGGATCGGCGACGCGTTGCTCGGTCATGAGGAAGCTCCGAATTCGATGCCCTGGGCCAGGCGCATGGACGCGCCGAAGTTGATCGTGATGGTCTGGCGGCGCATGTACTGCTTCCACGAGTCGCTCCCCGACTCGCGCCCGCCGCCGGTGTCTTTCTCGCCCCCGAACGCCCCCCCGATCTCGGCGCCGCTGGTGCCGAGGTTCACATACGCCAGCCCGCAGTCGCTGCCCGTGCCGGCGGGGCTGAGGAACTGCTCGGCCCCGCGCTGGCTCGAGGTGAAGATCGCCGAGCTGAGCCCCTGGTCGACATTGTTCTGCATCGCGATCGCCTCGGCGAGCGTCTTATAGGTGAAAACATACAGGATCGGCGCGAAGGTCTCCTCGTGGGCGATGGGGAACGGCCCGTGCCTGGGCGCCCGGACGATCGTCGGCCGGACGAAGTGCCCGCCCAACCCGTCACCGGTCGCACGCTCCCCACCCACGAGCACCTCGCCCCCCTGCTCCTTGGCCGTGGCGACCGCCCGCAGGAACTGGTCCACCGCACGCTCGTTGATCAGTGGCCCGACCAGGGTCGCCCGGTCGAGCGGGTCGCCGATCGCGACCTTCTTGTACGCCGCCACGAGCCGCCCGGTGAGCGCGTCGGCGACCGACTCGTGGACGATGAGCCGGCGGGTGGTCGTGCAACGCTGGCCCGCCGTGCCCACCGCGCCGAAGAAGGTCCCCTCGAACGCCAGGTCGAGGTCGGCGTCGGGCTCGACGATGATCGCGTTGTTGCCGCCAAGCTCGAGCAGGCAGCGGCCCAGCCGCTTGGCGACCACCGTGCCGACCGCCCGGCCCATACGGCAGGAGCCGGTCGCGCTGATCAGCGGCACGCGCCCGTCGTGGATCAGCCGCTCGCCGACCTCCTCGTCGGTCCCGATCACCAGCTTGAAGATGTCGGAGTGCCCCATCGAGGCCGCCACGCGCTCGGCGATGGCGTTGGTCGCGATGGCGGTGAGCGGGGCGAGCAGGCTGGGCTTCCAGATCATCACATCGCCGCAGACCGCGCCGAGCATCGCGTTCCAGCCCCACACCGCGTTGGGGAAGTTGAACGCGGTGATGATGCCGATGGGCCCCAGCGGCAGCCACTGCTCGTACATCCGGTGCTCGGGCCGCTCGCTGGGCATGGTCATGCCGTAGAGCTGGCGGCTGAGGCCGACCGCAAAGTCGGCGATGTCCACGGTCTCCTGCACCTCGCCGATCCCCTCGGCCCGGATCTTGCCGACCTCCAGGGCCACCAACTCGCCCAGGGGCTCGAGGTTCTTCCGCAGCTCATCGCCGATCGCCCGGACGACCTGCCCGCGGACCGGGGCCGGCACGCGACGCCAGCGGTCGAAGCCGGCGATCGCCTCGGCCATGGTCCTCTCATACGAGTCGGCGGTGTCGAGCCTCACGCCGGCGATCGGCCGGCCCGTGGCCGGGTTCTCGCTCAGGACGATGCCCCGGGCAGGCGTCTCGTCCCCCACCGGCTCGAGTACCACCCGTTCGTGGCTGTCGAGCCCCAACTGGCGAAGCAGGTCCATGGTCATGGCGGAGTGTAGGGGGGTCCCCCCCGCAGTGGCACCGGCTTCCAGCCGGTGTGGCCCTACCCCTCTGCCCGCGGCAGGTCTCGAAGGAACCCCGCCAATCTGGGTAAGTCCGGTGACTCCGCGTCCCGCACATACGCCCCGCTGACGGCGCACCCGACCGCCAGGCTCTGCTCGATGGGCAGCCCCAGCACCTGGGCGAAGCTGAAGCCCGCCCCGAAGTGGTCGCCCGCGCCGGTCGACAGCCGGGGGCGTGCGGTGAAGGGGCCTTCGAACCAGGCGCTGCCCCCGTCCCGGTCGGCGGCCCCCGCCCCCTCGCGCGGGTGGATGACGATGCACGCCAGCCCCGACCGCTCGCGGATCCGCTCGGCCGCGATCCGCACGCCCTCGCCCAGCGACGACGCGTCGGCGTACGCATCCACACCCAGCACCCGCGCCACCCGCTCGCTCTCGGCGAGATTCAGCCCCAGCGTGACCGGCGCCAGCCCGTCCATCCGCCGCAGCGCGCCGAGGGCCGACAGCAGGTCCCCGTCCGTCCGCTTGGCCGGGTCGGACAGGTCGATGAACACCCGCCTGCCCCTCTCCGTCCCCTCGGGGCGGGGCACTCCAGGCCCGGACTCCCGGCCTCCTTGCTCCCCAATCGCCGGCAGCACCTGGTCGATCAGCCCCTCCCAGATCCCCTGCACCCCCCCACACAGCGTCCAATTCACGATCCCGATCAGCCGGCTGCGCTCGCACCTGGCACGCAGCCCGTCGAGCCCCACCCGCTCGATCAGCCGGCCCCAGGTCACCGCCTGCACCGGCGCGGTCTTGCCCAGCATGATCTTGCCATCGTCGAACTCGAGCGCATCGGTGTGGGCCGGGGCGGCCAGCGGCACGACCTCCTCGCACCTCGCGGCGAACGGCCCATAGATCGGCAGCAGCTCGCTCGAAGCGTCGTCGCGCCCGACCGCGCCGAGGTAGGTCGTCGGCAGCCCCAGACGCCCCAGCGCCCCGGCGTACAACGGCCCGTTGCCGCCGAACCGGTCCTCCTCAACCACCAACTCGATATTGGCGCTCTTGCCCGCGGCAGCCGCGACGCGCCCGGCGAACCCGGCGATTGTCGAGATCGCGTCGAAGTCGTCCATCCGCATGCTCCGCCGCCGGTCCACCACGCGGATGATCGAGTCGATGAAGCCGTCGAAACCGGCGAGGGCGGGGGTGGCGGCGAGGCGTCCCTCGGCCGCCGCCCGTTCGAGCGAGTCGGCGGCGGCGTGGGCGATGGCGGAGCGGTCGTCGTGCATGGGCGGAAGCGTACACTCGCCCCATGCCGCCCGACCGGATCGTCATCGCCACCGGCAACCCGCACAAGGTCGAGGAACTGCGGGCCATGCTGGCCCTGCCGGGCGTGGAGTTCCTCGGCCTCAAAGACCTGCCGGGCCACGAGCACTTCACCGAGCCCGAGGAGACCGGCAGGACCTTCGAGGCCAACGCGACCATCAAGGCCCTCTCCTACGCCCGGCAGACAGGCCTGCCCTGCCTAGCCGACGACTCGGGGCTGGAGGTCGACGCGCTGGGCGGGGCGCCGGGCGTCATCAGCAGCCACTACTCGACCGACGGCGAAGAAACCGGCCTGACCCGCCCCCAGCGCGATGCCGCCAACAACGCGAGGCTGCTGCGGGAGCTGGAGGGCGTGCCGCCGGCGCAGCGGACCGCGCGCTTCGTCTGCCAGATGGTCTTGGCCTCTCCCCCCCTCCGGGGCGGGGCACTCTGGGCCCCCTCCTCTTCTACTGAGCCTCCTCTCTCCCCACGCTTCCTGACCGGCCCCGACCTCACCATCCGCCACACCGACCTCCTCCCCCATTGGGAGAAAGGCGGCCACACCTACTTCATCACTTTCTGTCTGGAGAACGGAACGCTCACCGAGGCGGAGCGGACGATCGCGCTGGACGCCTGCCTGCACTGGCATCCCGAGCGGATCCGACTGCACCTGGTCGTCGTGATGCCGGACCATGTCCACATGCTGTTCACTCCGGTGGAGGTCTGCGCCGGCCGTTGGCCAAGCCTCCCCTGGTTGATGCAGAGCATCAAGTCGTTCTCCAGCCGGGAGGTCAACCGACTTCGAGGGCGCTCGGGGAGGCTATGGCAGGATGAGTACAGGGACGAGATCATCCGGGACCGAGAGGAGTTCTACGCAAAGCTGGAGTACACAGGCCTGAACCCGGTGCGCGCCGGGCTTGTCGGGCGTTGGCTGGACTACCCGTGGGCCGGTGGAGAGGAAGTTGAGCGGGCAAGCCAAGCGGCCGGCAGTCTGGAAGGGGTTGGGGAAAGGAGGCCCGGTAGAAGAAGAGGGGGCCCACAGTGCCCCGCCCCGGAGAATCAAGCCCCCATCCTCGCCACCTCCCGCGGCACCTTCGAAGGCCGCATCGGCCTGCGGGGCGAGGTGCCGCGGGGAGACAACGGCTTCGGCTACGACCCGTTGTTTCTTGTCGCGCCCATGTTTGTGCGCACCAGCGCGGAACTGCCGCCGGAGGAGAAGAACCGGCTGAGCCACCGGGGCGCAGCGGCCCAGCGAATGCTGCGATCGCTGCGCTTGCTCCTCCGCCATTCCTAGAGGAATCGGTAATCCGCTGACGCACGCCACGAGTTCAGAATCACCTCCCCCGACGAGCCGCTCGCCTCGATCTCCCTGAGCGCAATGCCCAGCGCCTCATCCAGCAGTTGCTGGTCCTCCAGCGATACGACCTGCGATCGGGGAGACGGCCACTGCGGCCCGCCGTGGCCGTGCTCGGTCCACTGCCACCAACTCAGCACGCCAAGTCGCTCAGTCCGGATGCCGGTCAGCACCCCAACAATCGGGGTTGATTCGTCGCCGGTGCTTGGGGCAATGAACCTGGCGTCGCGCTCTCGCAGCACGAAACCACCGCCGAGCGCGGAGGACCAGAATGCGACAGTCAGCCCCACCCGCTCCCGGGGCCCTTCGATGCGGAGGTCGATCCCGGGGAACTGGTCACGACATCTTGGAAACTTCACACCGAACCTGATCCGCCCTGCGCAGTCGGGCCAATCCAGCCGGTAGCGCACCTCCCGGCGCATATGCCGCTTGTCCCCGGCCTTGAACCGCCGCGCGAGCCGCTGGTATCCCCGAGCGTCCTCCCCGGTCGTGTGACGCGCGAGCTGGTCGGCGGCCGCCGCCATGAGTTGGGCATCGTCTTCGACCCCGGGCCAGCCCCACACCGCGGTCGCCGCGAGTTCGGGCCAGCATCGTTTGACGAGACCATGATGCTCGCCAGCGAACTGGATCGCCAGTCGGAGGTCGGCCCCCAGAACCTCCGCCGCAGTTCCAGTCGAACCCAGCCGCCTCCAGGCCGCCCCGCCGCCACAGCAGGAACGGGACAAGTCTCGCAACCAGTTCAACATGACCGCATGCTACAGCCCGGCACGGCCCGCTGATCGCCGCCCCAAACGAAAGACGGCCGCGCACTTTCGCACGCAGCCGCCTGGAGGAGAGAGAGAGTCCTGCTTCACCCCTATATACGGACGGGTGAGGCCTGTGGTTCGAGATTATTGGTCGTCCTGCACCTTGTACTCGGCATCGATCACATCGTCGCCACCGGCCCCGGCGCTCGAATCGGCCCGGGAATGACCCGATTCGGGGGTCGCCGTGGCCCCGCCGCCCTTGGCGGCCTGCTCATAGATCACCTTGCCGAGCTCCATCGAGGCCTGCTCCAGGTCGCGCATGGCGGCCTCAATCGAGGCCTTGTCGTCCCCCTTGAGCTTGGGCTCGAGGTCGGCGATGGCGCTCTCGATCTTGGACCGCACCTCCTGGCCCACCTTCTCGCCGTGCTCCTCGAGGGCCTTGCGGGTCTGGTAGACCAACTGGTCGCCCTTGTTCTTGACCTCGATGAGGTCGCGGCGCTTCTGGTCCTCCGCGGCGTGGGCCTCGGCGTCCCGCTGCATGCGCTCGATCTCGGACTTGTCGAGCCCGCCCGAGTTGGTGATCTTGATGTCGGCGGTCTTGCCGGTTTTCTTCTCGGTCGCGGTCACCGTCAGGATGCCGTTGGCGTCGAGGCTGAACTCGACCTCGATCTGCGGCATGCCGCGCGGCGCCGGCGGGATGCCCTCGAGGTCAAACTGCCCGAGCAGCCGATTGTCGCTGGCCATCTGCCGCTCGCCCTGGCTGACCTTGATGGTCACGCTGGGCTGGTTGTCGGCGGCGGTGGAGAAGACCTCCTTGCGGCTGGTGGGGATGGTCGTGTTCTTCTCGATGAGCTTGGTCATCACGCCGCCGAGGGTCTCGACGCCGAGGCTGAGCGGGGTGACATCGAGCAGGAGGACATCCTTGACCTCGCCCTGGAGCACGCCGCCCTGGATCGCGGCGCCGATGGCGACGACCTCGTCGGGGTTGACGGTGCGGTTGGGCTCCTTGCCGAAGAGCTCCTTGGCGATCGCCTGGGCCTTGGGCATGCGGGTCGAGCCGCCGACAAGCACGACCTCGTCGATCTTAGAGGTATCGAGCTTGGCGTCCTTGATGGCCTTGAGGCAGGGCTCACGCAGCCGCTTGTAGAGGTCCTCGCACAGGCTCTCGAACTTGCTGCGGGTGATGGTGATCTGCAGGTGCTTGGGCCCGGTCTGGTCGGCGGTGATAAAGGGCAGATTCACCGTGGTTTCCTGCATGGTCGAGAGCTCGACCTTGGCCCGCTCGGCGGCCTCCTTGAGCCGCTGCATGGCCATCGCGTCGCCGCGGAGGTCGATCCCCTCCTTGGCCTTGAAGTCGTTGGCGAGGAAGTCGATGAGCTTTTGGTCCCAGTCGTCGCCGCCGAGGTGGGTGTCGCCGTTGGTGCTGAGCACCTCGAACACGCCGTCGCCGACATCGAGGATGGAGATATCGAAGGTGCCGCCGCCGAGGTCGAAGACCGCGATCTTCTCGTTCTTCTTGCCGGCCAGGCCGAAGGCCAGCGCCGCGGCGGTGGGCTCGTTGATGATGCGCTCGACCTTGAGGCCGGCGATCTTGCCGGCGTCCTTGGTCGCCTGGCGCTGGGAGTCGTTGAAGTAGGCCGGGACGGTGATGACGGCACGGTCGACGCTCTCGCCCAGGTAGTCCTCGGCGACCTTCTTGAGGTCCTGCAGGATGAAGGCCGAGATCTGCTGGGGCGTGTACTCCTTGCCCCGGGCGGTGACCTTGACAAAGTCGCCCGCCGCGCCGGTGACCTTGTAGGGCACCAGCCGCTCCTCGGCCGAGACCTCGTCGTGGCGACGCCCCATGAACCGCTTGATCGAGCTGATCGTGTTCGTGGGGTTGGTCACCTGCTGGTGCTTGGCCTGCTTGCCGATGAGCCGCTCGCCCTTGTCGTTGAAGGCGACGACCGAGGGGGTCGTGCGGTCGCCGGCCGAGTTGATGAGCACCTTCGGCTGGCCGCCCTCCATGATGGCGACCACCGAGTTGGTCGTGCCGAGGTCGATCCCGATGATTCTGGACATGGCCGCGTCTCCTTGATGCGGGATGGTGATTGCTGAGCCCTACCGCTCGCTCGGGGCGCGGTCGCCCCTCCAATGACCCCCATTTGCAAGCCGGGTGCCAAATCCGGGTGCCCGGTTGTAGGCCCTCGGCGATGATCAGGGGGGGTTCCGCGGCCGCGGGCGGCAGCGGGCTGCCGATTCGGCAGGGGGCCCCGGCGGGCCACCGGCGGCCCGCTCAGTTTCCGAACTCGCCGGGTGCGTTCACAGGCCCACGCGGCGCCCCGACTCCAGGCTTGCCCTCTCCGCCTCGAGGATCTCCAGCGCCAGCACCGCGTCGTCGGGCGTCACCGCCGCATGGGGCCTGCCCTCGGCGATGCAGACCAGCAGGTGCCGGATCTCCCCGTCGTACCCGCTGATCGACTCGACCTCGATGGGCTCGGCCCGGCCTTCGCGGCAGAGGAGCAGCTGCGGCTCGCGACCCAGGTCAAAGTCCGCGGTCGCCCGCTCGAAGCACACGACAAACCGTATCTTGAAGCCGAACGCCGGGTCCTGCGCCCAGCCGCCCTCGGCGACGACATGCGGCGTGCTGTCGTAGCCGAACAGCGTGGTGAGGTGGTTGCTCGTGCCGGCGCTCACGACGCTGGCCGGCCTGCCGAAGCACCAGGCGATGAAGTCGGCATCGTGGGTGTGCAGGTCGACGAGGGCCCCGCCGCTGCGCGAGGCGTCGGCGTAGAAATCGGCCCAGCCGGGCGTGCTGCCGAGGCGGTGGAAGGTGGCGCTGCGGACGCCGCCGTACTCCCCCGACTCGATCGCCCGCTTGAGCCACGCCCACGCCGGCCAGAAGCGCATGCACATCGCCGGCATGCAGATCGTGCCCGCGTCGCGGGCGACCTCGGCGACCAGGCGCGCTTGGCTGCTGGTGAGGGCGAGGGGCTTCTCGACGAGCACATGCTTGCCCGCCCGCAGCGCCCGGATGGCGAGATCGACATGCGTGTCGGTGTGCGTGCAGATGCTGACCAGCTGCACCGCCGGGTCGGCGAAGAACGCCTCGGGATCGGTGTACCCCCTGACCTCGGCGGGGTCGAAGAGCCGCTCCCCCCCGCTCCCGGTGTCGAAGTTGCCCGCCGCCTCGACGCGACCGGTCAGCCGCGAGGCGTCCCGATCGCACACGCCCGCGAGCGTGCAGGCCAACCCCGCCCCCGCCGCGGCCCTGTAGGCCGCGATGTGCGTGCGCCCCATGAAGCCCAGCCCGATGACGCCGACCCCGAGTGTGTTCATGCCTGTGATCTCCGGCACCACTGTACACCGGGTCGCGTCGCGCTCGCCCTTCCGGCTGCCAGCCCCACCGTATGCCGAGCGAAGCGACGCCACCACTTGCCCCGCCGCCCCGCCTTGTCATTACCCACACCTCGCGCGAACGGCGTTTCTGGTCCGGCACATGGGCTGGCGTGCGCGTGTTCAGCCGCGTTCCGATCTCCAGATTGCCCTCATCGGAGACGCGGGCAATGACAAACTCAAGGGGGAGTGGGTCAGGCCGACCCCTTCGCCACGGGCGAGGCCGTGCGGGCGCGCGTGTCGGCGGCAGCGCCGAGCGACCCGTCCGCCTCGCTCGGCGTCCACTTCACAAACCCCTCGATCGCCTGATACTCCGGCAGCCCCAGCCGGTCGTACACCTCCGCGGTCCTGCGGTTGCGGTCCTCGGCACGCTGCCAGAACTCCCGCGTATCCCAGGAACCCGGGTACAGCGCCTTGTCCTTCTGGCTCTCGTGCTTGAAGATCGCGATCCGCTTGCGCTCCACCTCGTCGGGCGACAGGGGCACCGCCATCTCGATCTCCTCGGCGCCCCACTCCTGCCACGCGCCGCGGTAGAGCCACAGCTCGCAGTCGGGCATCCACGCCCGGTCCTGCATCCGGTGGAACGCGGTCGTGATCGAGGCGAGGCAAGTGCGGTGCGTGCCGTGCGGGTCCGACAGATCCCCGGCGGCGTACACCAGGTGCGGCCGCACGCGGTCCATGAGGTCGATGATGATCTGGATATCCTCCTCGCCCAGCGGTTTCTTCTTGACCTTCCCGGTCTCGTAGAAGGGCATGTCGAGGAAGTGGATGTTCTCGGGCCGCACGCCGCTGAACTTTGCCCCGGCCCGCGCCTCGGTGCGGCGGATGAGGCCCTTGATCGTGCGCAGGGCCGCGGTGTCCACCTCGCCCTGCAGCTTGTGCTTGAGGAAGTCCTGGATCTCGTGGGCGATCGTGCCCGCCCGCTCGACACCCTCGCCGATGTTGAACGCCCCGCAGAATTCCGCGACGAAGTCCGCGTGCCGCTCGGCCGCGGCGTCGAAGACCGCGATATTGCCCGAGGTCTGGTACGCCACATGCACCTCGTGACCCTGGTCGCACAGGCGGATGAAGGTGCCCCCCATGCTGATCACATCGTCGTCGGGATGGGGGCTGAAGACGATGACCCGCTTGGGGAAGGTGTCGTCGGGCTGGGTGTGGTCGATCCCCCTGCCGACGACAAACCTGGGACGCCCCGGCTTGCCGCCCGGCCAGCCGGTGATGGTCTTCTGGAGCGCCTTGAACACCTCGATATTGATCTCGTAGGCGGTGCCCCGGACGCTGATGAGCTCCTGCAGCCCGCACTGGTTGTAGTCCTCGGCCGTGAGCTTGAGGATGGACTTCTTGACCGTCTGCGCGAGCCAGATCACCGCCCGCTTGGTCAGCGCCGTGTCCCATTGCAGACCGAAGTCGCCGACGGGGCCGGCCAGCCACGGGGTCTTGAAGCGGGTCAACTCGGCCGCGGCGGCCGGATCGAGCACGACCCGGGCGTCGGGGTGGTTCTGGAGGAAGCTGGCCGCGACGCTCGCGGTGATCTCCCCCTCCACCGCCTCGGCGACAATCGGCGCCTTGTGCTCACCGAAGGCCAGCATCACCACGCGCCGGGCGTCGAGGATGGTGCCCACCCCCATGGTGATCGCCTTGCGGGGCACATTCCACTCGCCGAAGAAATCGCTGGCGGCGTCCATCCGGGTCATGCGGTCGAGCGTGATGAGCCGTGTGCGGCTCTGGTCGCCGGAGCCCGGCTCGTTGAACCCGATGTGCCCCGTCCGCCCGATGCCCAGCACCTGGATATCAATCCCGCCGGCCTCCGCGATCTGCGCTTCGTAGCGCCGGCAGTACTCCCCCACCGCCTCCAACGCCTGCGTGCCGTCGGGCACATGGACATTGGCCCGGTCGATATCGATGTGGTCGAAGAGGTACTCGTTCATGAAGCGGTGGTAGCTCTGCAGCTCCTCGGGCTTCATGGGCCAGTACTCGTCGAGGTTGAACGACACGACATTGGCGAAGCTCAGCCCCTCCTCGCGGTGGAGGCGGACTAGCTCCTCGTACACGCCGCAGGGCGTCGAGCCGGTCGCGAGGCCCAGCACCGCCCTCCCGCCGAGCGCCGCCCGCTCGCGGATAAGGGCCGCGATCTCGGCCGCGACCGCGGCGCTGGCCGCCCCGGCCGAGGGGTGGACCGTGACCGCCATCTTCTCGACACCGCCCCGCACGCACTGGTGCTCTGCCATCTGGCCCGCTCCTTCCAAAGCCGAGGAAACCCGCGATCCCGCCGGAAAGCCCCGGCCCGAAAGCCTAGAGCGATCGGGCGGGGAGGTCTCGCCCGGCGGGCGCAGAACCGTCTCAGACGAGATCTGTGGAATCCCGATGCACCGGGCCCCGCCCGCGCACCCGGCTCGATTCCCCGGTATCCTTGCCCAGACCGACAGGAACCCCACGGATCGGGAGACCGTCATGCCTCGCACCAGCCACCCCGCTACCCGGCTCGCCACCCCGCTCGCCAACTTCCGCCCCTCGCCGATGGCGGTGGTCGCCTCGGTGGCCATCGTGCTGGCGGGCGTGCTGACCGGGTCGATGATCCAGGGCTGCTCCTCCGAGAGCCCGTTCCGCGTGCTCTCCCCCTCCCGCCAGCCCGAGGAGATGCGGGGGATCTGGGTCACGCGCTGGGACTACCGCACCGCGGTCGATGTCGAACGGGCGGTCGATGAGGCCGCGGCGGCGGGCTTTACCGACCTCTTCTGGCAGATCCGGGGCCAGGCCGATGCGTTCTACCGCTCGAGCCTCGAACCCTGGGGCGAGGACCTCTTCCGCGACAAGCCCGGCGCCACAGACCCGGGGTTCGACCCCCTCGCGGTCGCCGTCGCCCGCGCTCACCAGAAGGGCCTCCGCCTCCACGCCTGGATCAATGTCTACCCGCTCTGGAAGGGCAAGGGCCTGCCCAAGGATGCCCGCCACCCCTTCGTCCGACGCCCCGAGTGGCGGCTCTTTGACCAGGCCGGTGAGCCCCAGCCGCAGAACGACAGCTATGTCGTCGCCAACCCGACCGACCCGACAGTGCAGGGGCATATCGCGGCGGTCTGCCGAGACATCGTGGGCCGGTACGCCATCGACGGCCTGCACCTCGACTATGTCCGCTTCGTGGGCGACAGCCTGCCCGACGGCAAGATCTACCCGGCCGACCCCGAGTCGATCTCGCGGTTCTACGCCGCCACCGGACGGCGGACGCTCGCCACCCCCGAGGACAAGGGCGCCCACGCCGCCTGGGTGCGGGACGAGATCACAGCCCTGGTCGAGCGGATCAGCCGGGAATCGCGGGGCATCAGGCCGGGGATCGAGATGTCGGCGGCGGTGTGGCGCGACCCGGCGCAGGGGCGCGAGACCCAGCTCCAGGACGCCGCCGCCTGGCTCAAGAAGGGAACCCTCGACCGCGTCGTGCCCATGATCTACACCGACAACAACGCCGACTTTGTGCGCGACCTGACCGCCTGGACCGAGGCGGCGGGCAAGAAGCCGGTGACCATCGGGATCGGGGCCTACAAGCACCAGGCCGCCCAGACCCTCGAACAGATCCGGCTGAGCGAGCCGGCCGATGGCTACTGCCTCTTCGCGTTCGCGACGGTCTTCGAGAGCGTCAATCCCTTCGAAGCCAAGGACGACACCGCCGTCGCGGTGCGGACCGCACGGCGGCGGGCACTCGAAACGGTGCAGAACCCCGAACGCTCGAACTGACCCCACTCCCCAAAAGCGAGCCGGCTCCTGTGGAGCCGGAGGAGGTAGTGTTCTTCCCCTCGGCGGAAGCACCGACGCCTCACGCCTGCGCGATCTCCACTGTCGCCAGCCAACCGAGCAACGCACCCTCCGGATAAGCTCCAACGCATGAGCCCACCACCACCGAGAGGGCGGGTCGTCACCGCGCTGCTTCGCCTGCTCGCCGGGTGGGGACGCCGCCGCAACTGCCGGGTGCTGGCGTACGCCGTCGCCCTGGCGGCGACCACCATGCCACTCGTGCGGGTATACCGCGTGTGGATGGCCTGGCCCGGCGGCGTGACGGGGCCGGTCGTCGCGCCCACCCCCAGCGGGACGGTGATCTGGTTCAAGATCCTCGAAGACCGATTGCTCCCGCTCGATGGGCCCGCGGCCGATGCGGTGGGCATCGACTTCAGGACCAGTTCGGCCCGGATCGAGCCGCCGGGCCGCGACACGGTGTTCGAGGTCCAGCGAGTCGAGATCGCCAGCGTGCAGTGGGCGGATCCTTCCCGGGAGCCGCCCCCGGACCTGGACGCGGTGGCGGAGTTACTCATCGCGACCGGGTGGGTCGGGACAGAGGTGGAGTACGCCGTCACCAAGCGCGGCCCGGGGGTCTACGAGGGGCGGTACCTCGACCCGGCGGGGATGCGGGCCAGTGCTCGGCGCCAGGCGCGGACGGGCATCCCAGCCGCCGCACTGCGTTGGCTTGGCCTGCTGCTCGTCGGCGAGTGCCTTGCGTGGGCGGGCCGGCGCGTGCGCCTCTGGCGTCCCGGGGAATGCCGGGCGTGCGGGTACCCGGTGGGAGACCTCGCCAGCGCGGTCTGCCCCGAGTGCGGCACGCCCCGCGATGCCGAGCGCGAGCCTGCTGCATGATCGCTCCAGGCCGGGCTCCGCTATCCTGCCCCACCCCGGAGGCCCCCATGCGCCACCTGCTCCCGACGATCCTCGCCTGCACGATCACCGCCGCGGCACTTGCCCAGCCGGCCAACCTCCCCACCAGCCCCGAGTCGGTGGCGCTGATCGACCTCCTCAACGACTACCAAGCCGACCGGCGCGGCATCGACGAGTTCTACGCCATGTCCTTCGACGGGCCCTCGCTCGACCGGCTGGCGGCCCTCGAGGCCGACGCCGCCGCCCGCCTCGCGGCCACCGACTTTGCCGCCCTCGACCAGCAGGGCAAGATCGACTACCTGCTCTTCCGGACGCTGCTCGAATCCCAGGCGGCCGACCTGACGCTCCGGCGGCAGCGGCTGGCCGAGATGGCCCCCCTCATCCCCTTCGCCGACACGATCGCCGCACTCGAACGCGCCCGCGTCGGCATCGAGCCCGTCGACTTCGAGCACGCCGCTGCCATCCTCGACACGCTCGACGAGGAGGTCGCCGCGGTGCGGGCCCGGATCGAGAAGGGACGCCAGGAGGACAACGCCGAGGAGGACCGCCTCGTGGTCGGCCCGGTGCTCGCCAACCGGGCCGCCGGGATGGTGCGTGAGCTCTCGCGGACACTCAACAGTTGGCACGCCTACTACGACGGGTACAAGCCCGAGTTCGGCTGGTGGGTCGATGCGCCCTTCGCCGACGCCCGCGGCGCACTCGACGAGTACGCCAACTACCTCTCCGGCACCGTCGCGGGGACCACCGGCGGCGACGACGACCCGCTGATCGGCGACCCCATCGGCCGCGAGAAGCTGCTCGCCGACCTCCGCGCCGAGTGGATCCCCTACACGCCCGAGGAGCTGCTGGCGATCGCCGACGCCCAGTTCGCCTGGTGCGAGGCCGAGATGCTCAAGGCCTCGCAAGAGATGGGGCACGGTGACGACTGGCACGCCGCCCTCGAAGCGGTCAAGCAGGACCATGTCGCCCCGGGCGAGCAGGACGAGCTGGTCGCGTTCCTCGCCCAGGAGGCGATCGACTTTGTCACCGAGCGGGACATGGTGACCATCCCGCCGCTGGCCGCCGAGCTCTGGCGGGTCGAGATGATCCCGCCCCGCAGCCAGCGCACCTACCCCTTCGCGTTCTACGGCGGGAACCATGTGGGCGTGGCCTACCCCACCGACGAGATGAGCCACGACGACAAGCTCATGAGCATGCGCGGCAACAACCGGCACTTCACCCGCGCCGTGGTCCACCACGAGCTCATCCCCGGCCACCACCTCCAGGGGTTCATCGCCCAGCGCGAGCGGCCCTACCGTCGGGCCTTCTCGACGCCCTTCCTGGGCGAGGGGTGGTGCCTCTACTGGGAGATGGTGCTCTACGACGCGGGGTTCCCGCAGTCTCCGGAGGACCGCATCGGGATGCTGTTCTGGCGGATGCACCGCTGCGCGCGCATCATCGTGAGCCTCAAGTTCCACCTCCGCGAGATGTCCCCCGGGGAGATGATCGACTTCCTGGTCGACCGCGTCGGGCACGAGCGGTCCGGGGCGACCAGCGAGGTCCGGCGGTTCGTCGGCGGGGAGTACTCGCCGCTCTACCAGTGCGCATACATGATCGGCGGGCTGCAGATCCGGGCGCTGCGGGGGGAACTCGTTGGCCCGGACCGCCTGACCGAGCGGGCGTTCCACGACGCAGTCCTGGCGCACAACTCGATCCCGATCGAGCTGATCCGCGCGGGGCTCACCGGGCAGGAACTCCACCCCGACACACGCCCCGCCTGGCGGTTCGGCGGGTAGCGCGGTCTCATAATCGGCCCGCGCCGTCGCCCGCGGGCCCAGAACGAATCGGACCAACCGGTGTGGGTATGGAAAATCCCCGGCTCGGGGCGCCATTTGCTTGCCACCGCCCCCCATCGGGGTAAACTCTTGGCCTGAGAGAGCCCCAGGAGGGGCGGCGGTATCGTCATGTGGGAAAGAGGAGCGGAGCCATGACTGTTCGTGTGGCGATGATTGCAGCCGTTGCGGGCGCAGTGTCGGCGGCGAGCGCCGACCGGATCGACCTGTTCGTCTTTGAGAACGCCGACGGTGCGGATGTGTCGGGCCTCGACCTCTGGGTCGATGTGGTGGACCAGGGGACACACGCCGAATTCGTGTTCCACAACGACTCCACCGTGGCCAGCTTCGTCCGCTCGATCTACATCGAAGAGACGGACTTCTCGAGCGACGCCCTCAAGGACGGGGAGGTGCAGAACCCGCAGCCCGCGGGCGTCGACTTCGAGCAGGGCGCCCACCCGGGCTCCCCGCCCGGCTCGATCGCCGGCTTCGGCGGGGCGTGGCAGGGCAACCTGTTCGACGCCGGTGCGAAGCGGTCCGGGCCGAACAAGGACGGGATCGACCAGGGCGAGCAGGTCGTGTTCGAGTTCGAATACGACGACTACAGCTTCCAGGACATCATCGACGCGCTGTCCGGTGAAACGCCGGCGTTCCGCATCGTGGAGCATGTGCAGGGCGTGGAGGGCGCATCCAGCATCTGGGGGCGCAACGGAGAGGTGCAGGTCATCCCGCTGCCGTCGGCGGCCGTGCTCTCGCTCGCGGGACTCGGGCTGCTCGGGGCGCGTCGCCGGCGCTGAGTGTCGACACGATCCGGCTTTCGGCGAGGCCCGGCGAGTCCGGGCCTCGCGTGTTTTTGCCCCGCTGTCGGAAACCTCCGGACACATCCGGAATACCATCCGCGATCGTCAGGGGACCCCGAACTCCGCTGCAGCAAAGGGAGGCTCCTGCGGGACACGCATCAACACCCCACGGCGGTTGTGACAAGAGGGTCAACGGGGAGATCTGCGCTCGGGCGGAAGGCCCAGAGCCGTGGCCTCGCGTCGAGAGCATTCGCGAGATGCGTATCCGTTGCAAGAGCTGTCTCTAGTTTTTCCTCCAAAACGGATGAGCGGTGCTTGCGTGGTCTCCGCCACCCGGAGATACTCCTTGGTGGCCCGTGCGTGTGGACTCTTCCCGGGGGGGGAAAGCCACGCCGGTGAACAATGCGCGTCGTTGTACGCGGGCCGACGAGTAGGGAGGTCGACAAGCATGGGAGTGCTTCAGAAGGGCAGAACACGGGGAACGCTGGCGTGCAGCCTGCTGGCTGTCGCGGGATTGAGCAGCGCGGCATGGGCGGATCCGGTCTACAGCTTCTTCAGGATCACGGACAACGCCGACGAAGATATCGCCTCGCAGTTGTCGGTCGATGTGACCGCGGGCGCTGGCGGAACAGTCGATTTCACTTTCTACAACAATGTCGGCATCGCCTCGTCGATCACGGAGGTCTACTTCGACGACGGCACGCTGCTGGAGATTGCGGAGATCACCTCGTCCGGCGGCGTCGACTATGTCGGGGGCGCAACCCCGGCCGACCTTCCTGGCGGGAATGACATCGATCCGGCGTTCGTCGCGACGCAGGCGTTTTCAACGCAAGCAGACGGCAACACCCAAGACGGCGTGGATGCGGCGGACGAGTGGCTGAAGATCAACTTCACCCTCCAGGGCACGCAGACCTACGCCGATACCCTTGCGGCGCTGGCGGATGGGTCCCTTCGCATCGGCCTCCATATCCGGTCGATCGGGGACAAAGAGGATAGCGATGGGTTTGTGAACAGCCCCCTCACCGTGGTGCCGCTCCCCGGCACCGCCGCGCTGGCCGCCTGCGGCCTGCTGGGCTTGGCCGGCGCGAGAGGTGTCCGGCGTCGCCGCGACTGACAATCCGGTTCAACGACGATCCAACGCGAGGGCCGCTCCGGTGGCCCTCGCGTTCTCTTTGCGCCGCTACCGGCGACGCTCGCTGACCGCGATCGCCATGCCGTCGGGGTCGAGGTAGTGAGCGATCCGCGTGCCGAACTCCTCGCGTCGCGGCGCCCGCACGACCCGCACTCCGGCGAGGAACAGCCGGTCGTGGTAGTCGTCGAGGTCCGGCACGGTCAGCCCGATCTGGCCGGCGCCGGGCGGCGGCAGCTTGGACTCACCGACGGGCTTCTCGTCGGGCGGGGTGGCGTGGAGAGCGAGGATGGTGCTGCCGGTGGCAAACTCGGTCCAGACGGGCGTGGCCTTGCGGACCGCCAGGCCGAGCGTGTCGCGGTAGAACTCCGTCGAGCGGGCCATGTCGGAGACATAGACGATGGCGTGGGTGAGGGCGGGCATACAAAATCTCCGGATATGGATATACCGTATGCGCGCTCGGCCCGGGAGTCGATCCTCCGCGGGCGCCAGCCTCAGGAGCCGAACACCCGCTCGATCTCGTCGAGCCCGACGCCGAGGACTCGCCGGGCGACCATGTCCAGGTCTCGGCGACCGCCCTCGATGTGGATCGTTCGGCTGGTATGGGTGCCGGTCTCCCCACGCCCGAGGGCGAGGGCCGGGCTGGAGGTCTCGATCTCGTAGAACCCGCCGAGGGCCTTGCCGCCGGGGGTGGTCGGGCCGTCGTTGTAGCTGTTGATGGTGTCGCCGGCGAAGGGCTGGTCCTGCATCTCCCACATGGAGTTCACATAGTCGGTGACCTCCGGGCCCGGGTAGGAGAACTGGACGATGGTCAGCACCCCCGGGTCGGGGTCCCACGAGCCGGCGACGGGGGTGGCCCGCAGGGGGCTGAGGCCGATCTTGGAGCGGTACTGGGTGTCGGCGCGGAAGAAGAGCCTGCCATCGCCGACGACCAGGCGTTCGGCGGGCACCTTGCCGAAGTACTCGTCGTTGACGATCCGGCCGAGCTGGTCCTCGGGCCCCTCGCGGAAGGGCAGGACGACCGTCGTGCGCGGGCCCGGCTTGAACATGCCCAGCAGCCAGATCGAGACCAGGCCGGTGTCCTTGTCCCAGCCTCGCTCGCCGATGTTGGTGACCTTGTTGCGGGTCTCGTAGGCGACGGCGTTGGCCTCGCCGATCGGCGTGCCCAGGGCCTGGACGATCTCCGAGTCGCTGAGGAGCACAACCTCGCGGTCGATCCGCAGGTTGAACACGGTGCCCGAATAGTTGGTCAGCGACGCGACCCGGCGGAAGCGGGCGCGCGTCGCGTCGTGCTCGACGAGCTCGAAGGGCTCGGAATCGACCGCCGGCGGCGTCTGCCAGTCGTCGAGGTTGAACCCGTCGCCGGCCTCGAAGAACAGCGAGAACTGGCCACCCTCGGGCCCGAGCCAGAACCGCTCCTCGCCGCCGTAGACATTGATGTGGGGGACGATCTCGCCCGCGGCGATGTGGTCGTAGTTGAGCCAGCCGTAGCTCGTGCCCGTGTCGCCGGTCGCCGAGGAGGTCATCACGCGACCCTGGTAGTCGGCGACGACCGCGACCCGTGGGCCGGTAGCGTCCTCGCCGAGGACGACTGTCGAGGTCGTGTATTGGCGGAGGTAGGCGACATCATCGCCGAACGAGCGGTTCGGGCTGCCGGCGTGGCAGCCGGCAAGGCTTGCGGTCATGGCGATCCCCATGAGGGTGAGGGCGGTTGGGGTGGTTCGGCTGGCTCGGATGGTTCGGGCGGACGGCGTGGTGACGCGGGCGTGCATGGCTGGGCTCCGGGAGGGACCCCGAGCCTACCGCGCCGCGGCCTACCCGGCAATCCGACCGGCAATCCGACCGGCGATAGGCCCCGGACGCCGAAGCCGGGCCGCCAGGCGGAGCGAGTTGCCGATGACCGAGACATCGCTGAAGGCCATGGCCAGCGCCGCGATGATCGGGCCATGGACGCCCAGCAGCCCGAACGCGGCCGCGGGGATGGCGACGGTGTTGTAGGCGAAGGAGAGCGTGAGGTTCTGCTTGATGGTGCGGACGGTGAGCCGGCCGATGGCGAGGAACTCGGCCAGGGCGGCGATGTTCTCACCGGGGATGACCACCCCGGCACTCTCGATGGCCACATTGGCGCCCGTGCCGATGGCGATGCCGATGCCCCCGGCGGCCCCGGCCTCGGCCAGGGCGGCCGCGTCGTTGATCCCGTCGCCAACCATGGCGAGGGTCCTCGGTGGACCGCCGCCGGCAGCGCCCGCGAGCGTGCGCACGCGGTCGACCTTGTCTGTGGGGCTGAGCCCGGCGTGGGTGTGCTCGGGGTCGAGGCCGAGGCGCTCGCCGATGGCCCGGACGACGGTCGGGCGGTCGCCGCTGAGCAGGTGGGCCTCGATGCCCAGGGAGCGGAGGTGGTTGAGCAGGTCGGCCGCCTCCCGCCGGGGCTCATCGCGGAAGGCGATGACGCCGGCGAGCCGGCCCGCCACGAGCACGGCGCTGACGCTGGCGTCATCGGGGGTGTCGGGGAGTTGCAGGCCCTGCTCGGCGGCGCGGGCCGCGGAGATGATCTCGATGCGCTCGCCCATCACCATGCCGGTGAGGCCGACCCCTGGGGTCTCGGCGATGTTGCCGGCCCGGGGCGGGGTGAGGCCCCGCGCGCGGGCCGCCTCGACGATCGCCACCGAGAGCGGGTGCGTGCTCCCACCGGCGATGGCGGCGGCGCGGGCGAGCGTCTCGTCGTCGGCCTGCACCACCCGGGGCGTGCCGAGGGTGAGGGTGCCCGTCTTGTCGAAGGCGACCGCCCGCACGCCCGCCGATCGCTCGAGCGCCTCGGCGGTGCGGATAAGGATGCCCCGCTTGCTGGCGGCCCCGGAGCCGACCATGACGGCGGTGGGCGTCGCCAAACCCAGCGCGCACGGGCAGGAGATCACCAGCACGGTCGTCGCGCTGAGGATGCCGGTCACCCAGTCGCCCGCCAGCAGGCCCCACAGCACCAGCGTCACCGCCGCGATCCCCAGCACCGCCGGGACGAAGATCGACGAGACCTTGTCGGCGAGGCGTTGGATCTGCGTCTTGCCCGACTGGGCGTTGAGCACGATCTCGGCGATGCGGGCGAGGGTGGTCGACGAGCCGTCGGTGGTCGAGCGGACGACCAGCCGCCCGGTGAGGTTCATGCTGCCGGCCACGACGGGCCCGCCCTCGGCGCGGTCGACGGGGATGGACTCGCCGGTGACAACCGACTCGTCGATCGACGAGGCCCCGGCGACGATCTGGCCATCGACCGCGACGCGCTCGCCGGGGCGGACGAGCACCAGGTCGCCGGGCATGACCGCCTCGGTGCGCACGGTCTGGCCCTCGGCCGCGTCGGGCGAGGCCAGGCGGGTGACCTCGTCGGGCTGGAGCGCGAGCAGCTCGCGCAGGGCGACGCCGGCGCGGGCGGTCATCGAGGCCTCGAGCCAGTGCCCGGTGGCGATCAGGCAGAGCAGCCCGGCGGCCTCGGTAAAGTAGAGCGGCAGGCCGTGCACGCCGGCCTGCATGCGGATGAGGTTGGCGATCGAGAGGCAGAAGGCCGCGGTCGCGCCGATCGAGACCAGCGTGTCCATGTTGGTGGAGCGCGAGAGGGCGGCCTTGAACGCGGAGGTGTAGAAGGCACTCCCGACCCAGACCAGCGCGATCGTGGCGCCGAGGACGCTGCCCCAGAGCCACGCCCCCGAGTGCGCTTCGATACCCAGAGCACCATCGAACCAGTGGAGCGTTTCGAGCGGCAGCCAGATCAGGCCGCCGACGATCACTCGGCTGCGCCAGCGCTTGACGGTGCGTTGGCGTCGGGCCTCCATCGCCTCGCGGCGCTCGGCGAGGGACTCGCGCCGGATCATCGGCTCGGCGCCGAAGCCGGTGGAGCGGACGGCTCGGACGAGGGCCGCCGGGTCGAGGGCGTCTCCCTCGACGACCGCCATCGCGCCGGTGAGGCTGACCTCGGCGCCGGTCACGCCGGGCATGCCCCGCAGGGCGGTCTCCACCTTGCCCGTGCACCCGGCGCAGTGCATGCCCTCGATCCGGAGGCGGACGAGGTCGGGCGATTCCGTGGGGGTTGGTGTGGCAGTGGTCGACACGCGGGCCTCCTCCGAGTGAAGCTCGGACGGGGCGACTGTATTCCCCGGGAGGGCAGCGAGAATGCGGAGGGGGCAGGCTCCGGCGGTGGCGTTGGATAGATCCGGAACGGGCGCCGCTTGACGCAAGGAGCCCAGATCTCAAATCTCAAATCTCAAATCTCGAATCTCGAATCTCAAATCGCAAATCTCAAATCTCGAATCGAGGCGCGCAGGGAGCAACCGCGATGCGCGGGTGTGGAAACCGTACGAACGGGACCGTGCGTGCAGCCCGCCCTGGCCGCTCAGCGATCGCGGCTCGGGACGATGCGGTAGACCGCGCCCACGCTGGTCTCGAAGCTCGCGAACCCGGTGTCGTCGGTCTCGGCGAGCTGCTCGCCACCCTTGGCGAAGATCCGGGACTGCTGGGGGCACCACACACGGCAGCTCGTCCCCTGCAGTGATCGGATTTCGGCCGCGGCCAGCACGCCGTCGTTCCAGACGATGTCGACCTCGAAGGCCCCGCGGGCGCGGAGGCCGCGGACCACGCCGGTGGGCCAGGCAGCGGGCAACGCGGGCAGGAGGCGGACCAGCGGCTGGGCGGCGGCGCCCTCGTGGCTCTGGATGAGCATCTCGGCGATGCCCGCCGTGCCGCCGAAGTTGCCGTCGATCTGGAAGGGCGGGTGGTTGTCGAAGAGGTTGGGGTGGGTGCTCTTGGCGAGGAGTTGCTCGATGTGGTGGTGGGCGGTGTCGCCGTCGCGGAGGCGGGCGAAGAAGTTGATGATCCAGGCACGGCTCCAGCCGGTGTGCCCGCCGCCCTGGGCGAGGCGTGCCTCGAGCGTGGCCCGTGCGGCGGCCATGAATTCGGGGGTGTCGGTCGAGTTGAACTGGTGACCCGGGTGCAGGCCGCAGAGGTGGGACATGTGGCGGTGACCGGGCTCGGGCTCCTCGTAGGGCTGGTCCCACTCGAGGATGCGCCCGTCGGGGCCGATCTGGCTGGGGGCGAGGCGGGCGAGCGCATCGCGGCAGCGGGCGGTGAAGTCGTCCTCGATCTCCAGCGCCGCCGCGGCCTCCAGGGCGTTGGTGAGGTTGTCCCAGATGATCTGCTGGTCCATCGCGGTGCCCATGGCGGCGTGGAGCACTCGCCCCTGGCTGTCGCGGTAGGCGTTCTCGGGCGAGGTGGAGGGACCCCCGACGAGCAGCCCCTGTCGCGGGCCGGGGCGTGGGTCGGTGGTGAGGTACCCGAGCAGGAACTCGGCGGACTCCTTGATGATCGGGTAGCCGTGGTTGGCGAGGTACTCGCGGTCGCGGGTGAAGCGGTAGTGCTCCATGCAGTGCTGGCTGCACCAGGCGCCGCCCATGAGCCACATGCCCCAGACGACCTGCCCCGAGGGGGCGGTCCAGAGCCAGGCGTCGGAGACATGCCCGGCCGCCCACCCGCCGAAGCCGAACGCCGCCGCGGTCCGGCGGCCATCGGCGCGCAGGCGGTCGACGAAGGCGAGCATGGGCTCGTGACACTCGGCGAGGTTGGCGACCTCCGCGGGCCAGTAGTTCATTTGCAGGTTGATGTTGGTGTGGTAGTCGGCGTTCCAGGGCGCCTCCATGTGCTCGTTCCACAGGCCCTGGAGGTTGGCGGGCATGTCGCCCTCGCGCGAGGAGCCGATGAGCAGGTAGCGGCCGAACTGGAAGTAGAGGGCCTCCAGGGACGGGTCAATCCGCCCGGCGCGGACCAGCGCGAGCCGCTGGTCGGTCGAGAGCTTGCGTGAGCCCTCGCCCAGGTCGAGCTCGACCCGGCCCATGAGGCCCGCGTGGTCGCGCACATGGTCGGTGATGAGCTGGCGGTACTCCTTGGCGGCCGCGGCGTCGAGCGTCGCGGCGCAGGCCGCGGCGAGGTCCCGCTCGAGCGGGGCGGATGGGTCGGCCATGTTGTAGTCGGTCGCGGCGGTGAGGTAGAGCACCACCTGGCTCGCCCCCTCGATGCGCAGCCCCGCCCCGGTCGCGGCGACGGCGCCGTCCTCGACGACCGCGCGGAGCTGTCCCTCGTACCGCACGCCGAGGTGCTCGCCATCGTGCTGGGCCCGGCCCCGGATCGCCAGGCCGGTCTCGCCGAGTGCCACAGTCTCAAAGTCAGCGGGGCGGTCGAGCGCCACGGTGAGGGTCATCCCGCCGGGGGTCTCTGTGCGCAACTGGACGACGATGACATTGTCGGGGTGGCTGGCGAAGACCCGGCGGACATGCATCGACCCGTCGGCGACAAAGGCGGTGGTCGCGAGCGCGTGTTCGAGGTTGAGCGCCCGTCGGTAGGCGGTGACCTCGCCGAGCCCCTCGAAGTGCAGGCGCAGGTCGCCCAGCGGCTGGTAGCTGCGGGGGTCGATGTGTTCGGCGAGGGCCTCGGCCTGGAGCAACGCCTCGGCCTCGTCGGGCTTGCCCGCGAAGTAGAGCTCGCGCGAACGGGCGAGGGCCTCGGCGGCGCCCTCACGCTGGGTTGGGACCGGCGGGCCTGCCCAGATGGTCTCCTCGTTGAGCTGGATGCGCTCCTCGGCGGTGCCGCCGAAGACCATCGCCCCCAGGCGTCCGTTGCCCACCGGCAGGGCCTGCGTCCACGCCGCCGCGGGGCGGTCGAACCACATGGTCAGCTCGCGCGGCGGGATGGCCCTGGCGATACGGGGGTCGCCCGGCTGGCCGGCCGACCGCGCGGCCAGACCGCCGAGCGCCGCGGTGAGCGCCGGCGAGGCCCACGCCGCATCGTCCCCGGCGCGGATGCGCCAGTCGGTGAGCAGCCTGATGTCGTCGCCCGGGCCGAGCAGCATCGGGGCGCTGGTCGTCAGCCCCCCGGCGCCGCCGGAGTCGTGCACGCGGATCGCGATGGTGTTGGCCTCGCCCGGCTTGAGCAGGTCGGCGGGGATGGTGTAGTTGCGGGGCTCGCTCCAGGCAGTCTTCGCATCGGGCGGCATGGCGCCGGTCGCGCCAATGCGCGTGCCGTTGAAGTAGGTCTCGTCCGCGTCGTCGATCCCGCCGACCATGAACAGCGGCCGACCGCCGCGCCAGGACTCGGGGATGGTGACGGCGGTCTGGTACCACGCGAAGCCGTCGAGCCCGGCGAACTCCTCGCCGAGGGTCTCCCACGCGGCCGGGGTGGTGATCGGCCTCCAGCCGTCGGCGTCGGGCTGGGCGACGCCGGGCAGTGCCACGGCGAGCAGGGTGCAGACGGCGAGCGTCAGGGCGCGGGTAGTCATCCGGAGACGATATCACGCCGCCGGTACGGCCGATCCGGCGTGGAGGGGATCAGCCCCCAAACACCCGCGGCTCAGCCGCCGCCCTTGGGAGGGTCGACCGCGTCGAGACTCGGGACAGACGCGGGCCTGTCCGGGGGAGGCGCCAGGAGATCGCCCTCTGCCGCGTCCTCGGTCGGCTGGGGCTCCTCGGTGAGGTCGGCCAGGCGTTTGCGGAAGGACTTGGCCTGGTACTCGGGGATGGAGAAGAGCCAGCCCGAGAGCTTGGCATTGAGCGTGTCGGCCTCGGCCTGGGGATCGGCGGCGGGATCGGCTGACGGAGCCTCGTCCTCGGGAGATTCCCCGGCGGGCGCCGTCGGCTCGGCGATTGCCTCGGCATCGAAGGTCGCCCACCACTTGCCCTCGACCTCCCAGGTGCGCACCGTCACCCGCAGGCCGTCGGCGGTCTCGTACACCGCGACGACCGGGTCGCCGGCTTGCCCGTCCGTCCCCCCGCCCGCGCGGACATCGTCGAAGCGCAGGTATGCCAGCGCGCTGGCCGGCGCGCCGACCTCCCCCGCGGGCTTCGGCGTGCGGCCCTCCGGCACGGTCTCGAGGGTGTAGTTGGTGCCGCCCTGCTCGCGGGCGAGGCTCACGACCTCGGCGTCGGGGTGGGTGATGGTCACCCGCGTGACGCGGTCGCGGGCGATCTGGGTGATGGCGGCGTCGAGCCAGCGCATGGCGTCGGTCGGCGCGTCGATCTTGCCCTCCGCCAGCCAGCTCTGGGGGTCGCCGGCGGTGCGGACAAACCGCTGCGGTTTGCCGCCGGCATCGACCTGCTCGCCGAGGATAAACCCGGCGATCTCCGACCCGTCGGCCGCGGCGAGCGTGACGCCCAGCGACTCGCTGCTCGCGCCGGGGTCGGCGAGGCCGAGCCGGGTGTAGCGTTCGGGGTCGGTGGTCTTCCGTTCGCGCGGGGCAAGCTCGGCGAGCGCGACGAGCAGTTGCTTGACGATCTCGAACTTCGCCGGGTAGCCGTCCTTGCTGGCGACGGTCCACTCCTCGCCCGCGCGGGCAAGCCGGAGGGCGCCCTCGGCGCCGGTGATCTCGATCGCGGCGACTTCGTTGAGCCTGGCCGCGAGCCCGGGGGCGACGCGGTCGGGCAGGTCGGCCTGGCCCGAGCCCGGGGCGCCGAGCTTCTGGAAGGCGAACGCGGCGGCCACGCACACGAGCGTGGCGATGACGAGGATTCTCAGGGTCTTGGCGTTCATCGTGCGTGACCTCGTGGCGGGTCGAGTGGGGGTCGTGTGGAGAGCGGTCAGCCGGTGCGGCCGGTCGCGAGCTGGGCCCGGTGCGCCCGGCGCCGGGCGGCGCGGAACCCCGCCAGCCCGATGGCGGCGAGGAACACCGCGAGGGGAGTCGCGGCGATATTGATGACCTTGAGCCTGAGCCCCAGCCGCTCGACATCCTTGTTGAGGTTGTACTGCACATCCCGCAGGTCGCGGTTGGTGCCGACGAGTTCCTCCCGGAACCGCTCGATCTCGGCCTGCTGCTCGGGGGTGAGGATCATGCCGCCCTGGTCGGGCCGGGCCCGCTGCAGCTCGGCGATGCGCTGCTCGGCCTCGCGGCGCTTGGCTTCGAGGGCTTGCTGTTCTTTGAGGTACTTGCCCTCGGCCTTTTGACGGATGTTGTCGACCAGGGTGAAAGGCCGGGTCGCCGAGCCCCGGGCGCGGACGCTGATGAGGTCGCTCGACCCGGTCATGTTGTCGACGGCGTTGATGAGGAAGCTCCCGTTGTCGGTGAGCTGCTGATAGCCGAGCACCGCCCCGCCGATGCGGACCTCGCGGACCCACATCGGGTCGCTGAGCATGTCGACATCGGCGACGACGATGATGTTGATGTCGCCGGACTTGGCGGGCGGCGCCGCGTCGGGCGCGGGCGGGCCGGCCGGATCATCGGCCGCGGGGGTGGCGTCGGGGAAGGCCGAGGTCGCAGTCCCGGTGATGCGGGCCGCGAGCGTGAGGGGCTCACCCCGGGGCACAAAGTCGGCGAGCAGCTGCGCCGGGTCGGCGAAGAACGA
Source organism: uncultured Phycisphaeraceae bacterium (assembly GCA_964372195.1). Classification (GTDB taxonomy): domain Bacteria; phylum Planctomycetota; class Phycisphaerae; order Phycisphaerales; family UBA1924; genus PNC22. Next base: position 24,534 of record CAYJPX010000004.1, on the reverse strand, counting down.
GACGGCCTGGGCCGCGAGCAGCATCGACTCGTTGGTGGTCTGGAGGAGCGGCGTGCACGAGGTCGTCGCGCCGGGCGTCGGGGCGATCGCCCCGGCAACCCCAATCTGCAGCTGCCCCAGCGAGCCGGTCACCGCGTCGTCGGCGTTGCACTGCGCAGCGCCCGGGCCCAGGTACTGCACATACGACACCGGCTGCCCGTCGCGGCCCTGGCCCCGCAACGCCAGCGTCCGGTCCGCGGCCACCTGCGCGGGGTCGACCATCGCGCCCCACGCCTCGAGCAGCGTGTTGAGGTTGCTGGAGCGATCCGCCTGCATCGCCGCCATCGGGTTCTGCTCGGCCCCCGGCGGGATGTCGGCCTCGCAGACCGGGTCGACGAAGACGATAGCTCGCCCGCCGCCGATCACGAAGGCGTCGATCGCCCGCAGCGTCGGCTCGCCGAGCATCTTGGGGTGGATGATGAGCAGCACATCGGTGCCCTCGGGGATCGCCCCGGCGCCGGGGTCGATCGACTCCACCTCGAACATCGACCGCAGTTCGGTCATGATCTGCCACGGGCGCGGCGGCTGCTGGCCGGGCATCATCGCCTGGCCGCCGTCGATCGGCAGCGAGCTGAGCACGCCGACCTTCTTCTTCTCGGGGTGGTCGAGGGTGTAGACGAGCTTGGCAAGGGTGTACTCGAGGAACCGCTCCTCCCGCGGGTCAAAGAAGGGCACGACCTCGCGCCCGTCGGTCGAGTTGACCCCGAGCAGCCCGAAGTAGAACTGCCCACCGGGCCCGGCGCTCAGGCCCTGGATGCCCGCGAGCTGCGCCCGCTCCTCGCCCTCGCTGAAGGGCTCGGGGTTGACGAACTCGACCCTGACCTTGCCGCCCGAGACCAGGCTGAACTCCTCGAGCAGCTCGGTGACGCGCTTGCCGTGGTTCTGCAGCTGGGGCTGCCCCGAAGCCAGATCCTCCGAGAAAAACAGCGTGAGGGTGATCGGCTCCTCCACCCCGCGGAGGATGTTCCGCGTGCCCGTGCTCAGCGTGTAGAGCTTGTGCTCGGTCAGGTCGATGCGGGCCCGGCGGAGGGCGCGGTCGCCGGCGATGTTGACCGCGAAGAAGAGCACGACGAGCAGCAGCAGGCTCAGGAGGGCGGCGTTGCGTGTGTTCATGGTGGTGCTCCCTCAGCCGGCCTTCTTGAGGTCGATGATGATGCCGTTGGCGGCCAGGGCGACCGCCATCAGCGAGAAGAAGTAGACCAGGTCGCGCAGCGCGACCACCCCGTTGGAGATCGAGTCAAAGCGGGTCAGGAAGCTCAGCCCCGCGACGGTCTCAGCGACAAAGGGCGGCGCCCAGCCCTTGAAGACACCCTGCACCAGCGGGAAGCCCGTGAGGAGGAGCAGGAAGCACGCCACAGCGGTGCACACGAAGGCGATCACCTGGCTCTTGGTCATGGCCGAGATGCACGACCCGACGGCCAGGAACCCCCCCGCCATGAGCAGGCTGCCCAGGTACGCCGTCACGATCGCCCCGTTGTCCGGCTCGCCGAGGATATTGACGGTGATCCAGATCGGGAAGGTCAGGGCCAGGGCGATCCCCGCGAACGCCCACGCCGCGAGGAACTTGCCGACGACCGCCGCCCAGGTGGGGACCGGCAGTGTGAGCAGGAGCTCGATCGTCCCGCCACGGCGCTCCTCGGCCCACAGCCGCATCGAGAGCGCGGGGATCAGGAACAGGTAGAGCCACGGGTGGAACCCGAAGAACGGCTGGAGGTCGGCCTGGCCGCGCTCGAAGAACCCCCCCAACTCCTGCGCGAAGCTGAACACGCCGGTGAGCACCAGGAAGATGACGATGAACACATACGCCACCGGCGTGGCGAAGTAGCCGGTGAGCTCGCGCTTGAGGATCGAGAACATGGCGGGCATCAGGCTTCCCCTCCCTTGGAGGCCGCGGCCGAGACAACTCCAGCCGAGCCAGGCCCCGTCGTGACCGTCCGGAATACCTCGTCCAGCCGCCCGGCCTCGACGCTCAGGCCGTCGACCTCGACACCCTGCTGCTGGAGCACACGGCTGACCTCGCCGACGATCGCCCCGCCCTGCTTGGGGATGATGGTGCAGGCGATGTGCCCGTCGTCGCTCGCCTCGCGCTCGACCGCGCCCACGCCCGCGAGCCTGCCCAACGCCTCGAGCACCGCCCCCGAGCCCCGCGGGATCCGCAGCCGCACCGCGTTGTGCAGGCGCGACATGCCCTGCAGCTCGGCGGGCGTCTTGTCGGCGACGATCTTGCCCCGGGCGATAATCACCGCCCGCGTGCAGACCGCCTCGACCTCCTCCAGGATGTGCGTGCTGAGCACCACCACCTTCTCGCTGCCCAGGTCGCGGATGAGCCCGCGGACCTCGTGCTTCTGATTCGGGTCGAGCCCGTCCGTCGGCTCGTCGAGGATCAGCACATCCGGGTCGTGCAGCAGCGCCTGGGCCAGCCCCACCCGCCGCTTGAACCCCTTGCTGAGCGTCTCGATCGACTGGTGCAGCACGCCCTCGAGCTGCACCCGCTCGACGACCCGGCCGACACGCCTCGCCCGCTCGGTCCCCCGGAACCCCCGGATCTCCGCCACCCACCGCAGGAAGCCCGACGGCGTCATGTCCGGGTACGCCGGGGCGCCCTCGGGCAGATACCCCAGCACCCGCCGCACCGCCAGCGAGTCCTCGCGGACATCGTGCCCGGCGACCACCGCCGTGCCCGAGGTGGGCGTGAGGAAGCCGGTGATCATCTTCATGGTGGTGCTCTTGCCCGCGCCGTTGGGCCCGAGGAAGCCGAGCACCTCGCCGCGGCCGACCGACATGGAGATGCCATCGACCGCGACGACCGGGCCGAAGCTCTTGTGGAGGTCTCGAAGCTCGATCATGAGGAACTCCCGCGTGAACCGTCTCGCACCCTGCGTCGGGCGTCGGCAACCCGGGACCTGCCGCCCACGGCCGCCGACCGAGCGAAATACTACCCGCGACCGCCCGGGGGGCAACCGCCCGGGCCCCCACCCCGATGCGCCGCCGCCCCCATCCCGTCAGGCAATCGACTCCGGCCCGATGGCCTTCCTGCCCCCCGTCCAGCCGAGGCGCTCGGGGGGCTCGAGGACCATCAGCGTGGAGTCGTAGGTCAGGACGCCCAGCAGGATGGCCCCGATCAACCGCTCCAGGCGGACATGGTACACATGCGAGCCCAGCGGCTGCTCGTGGCCGAGGGGGTCGGCGATCGAGACATGCCGGCCGTTGTCGTTGAGCTCGAAGAGGATGATGAAGTGGCCCGCCGGCTCGCCGCGGACATCGTCCTCCGCGCCAGTGGCCCAGATCTCGCGGGACTCCATGTAGAGGTAGGTCGCGCTGACCATGGTCAGGATCGGCAGGCCGCGGGAGAGGTACCCGCGCAGCAGCCGGGCGGTCAGCTCCTTGAACTGGATCGACCCGCCACGCTCGAGGAACTCGATGTACCGGTTGCTGACAAAGCGGAAGGTGTCGTCGGACTCGAGTTCGAGCTGGGCGCGGAGCTTGGCGGCCAGGTCGACCTTGCGGTCAAACCAGGTCGGGTCCCAGATATCGAGGTTGTAGGGGTGGATGACCACCTTGTACCCCCGGTCGAGGGCGTGGATGCCCAGGAGCGACGAGAGCGTGCCGCCCTCCCGGAGCATCCGCGTCTCTTCGATGACCTGGTCGAGCCCGATGTCGTCGCCGAAGTGTCGATAGACCGCCTGCAGGCAGGTCGGCCCGCAGGTGGTGTCGTTGGGCTGGGCAAAGATATCGAATTGGTGCGGGCCGTCGGGGGACATAGCGATTGCCATCCTGGGAACCGAACTATACTCGTGCGGTTGTCCTTGCATGCGGTTCTTCCGACGGGAGTACCGAATGTCCGCCCCGCCGCCAGATCGTGCCCCGGCTTCCCCCCGCGTGGGCGGGACATGCCACGCGTGCTTCGCCTACGACATCGGTCTGTCGGTCGACCTCGACCGCGCATCGACCTTCGTCGGGGAGGCGACCCGGCGGCAGCAGTTGCCGGTGCAGAGGCGGCGCGGCGCGCCGTGGCTGGCCTACGAGCCCGCCCCCCTGTGCATCACCCTCCGCGCCGACCCCATCGACCTGGGCGGTTTCGCCACCGAGGCCGCGGTCGAGTGCACGGTCTTCGACTTTGGTGGCGTGTCCGTGCGCTACCGCATCCCGCTCGACGCCCCGCTCGCCGAGCTGCCCACCCTCGCCGACGCGCTCTACGAGAACCCCGCCCTGCTCGACGCCTCGCGCCGCCTGGTCGAGCAACTCTGCGCCACGCTCACGCCGGCGATCCACAGGCCGAAGATCGCGCCGATCGTCGAGGACTACACCGTCTTCGTCCTCGGCAGCTGGGAGAGCGGCCAGTCGCCCGAGGGCCTGCTCGCCGCCCACGCCCCGTGCATCGCAAGGATCCTCCGCGCCGAGACCGGCCCCCTGAGCGAGCAGCAGACCCGCGAGTCGCTCGCCGAATGCGTGAGCTTCGGCCCCGGCGACGCGGTGCTCGCCAGCTGGGAGAACGCGGTGGTGCTCGACCCCGACGCCGCCGATGTGCTGACCGTCCTCGAACATGTGAACATGGAACTCGCCGAGATGCGCCTGCTCGATAGCGTGCTCGACGGGGTGCTCGAACACGCCTACACGCTCATGCAGCGACAGTCGCAGCGTCGCTTCTGGCCTCGCGGGCCGGGGCCGGCGGGCCTGCGGGAGATCGCCCTGGCCCAGATGGACGCGGCCATGCTCTTCGAGAGCGTCGACAACGCCATCAAGCTCGTCGGCGACCAGCACCTCGCCCGGGTGTACGGCCTCGCCGCCGCCCGCGTGCACCTCGCCGAATGGGACACGGCGATCCTCCGCAAGCTCCAGACCGCGGAGAGCACCTACCAGAAACTCAGCCAGTTCGAGACCGGACGCCGGATGGAGGTCCTCGAGATCATCATCATCGTGCTCATCGCCGTCTCGATCCTCCTCCCCTTCCTGCCCGTCGGCGGGCACTAGCAGGCCGCTAAGCAACGGTTCTGACCGGATGTTGCCTCGGAGATGGGGTGGCTGAGTCGTGGGGATCTCCGGCGTGTGACTGGGCTCGGCCGGTCTGAGGCCCGGTCATCGCTCGCCAGGGCGTCAGGTGACGCCCCGCAACGTCGTCATCCGTATCAGGTTCCACGCCGCCGCCGCGAGCAGGCCGTCGTTCTGCATCCGCTCGTGCCCGAGGAACCGTGTCCGACCCAGCCCGCCGGTCTGCTTGCACCAGCCGATCACCGGCTCGATCATCCGACGCAGCCTCTGGCTCACCCGGTAGCCCTTGGTCCGCGTCCGCCGACGCATCCGCCGCCTCGCGCGGTGTTGCTCGCTGTCGCCGCCGATCTTGCTCCCCGGCAACGCCGCGTGCGGCGTGATCCCACGCGACTCCAGCGCGCACAGGAACTCCCCGGCCCCGTACCCCGCGTCGGCCGCCACCACGCGCGGCCTGAGCCCGTGCCGCCGGCGCGCATGGTCGAGCATCAGCAGCGCGTTGCGTCGCTCGGCACGCCCGTCGGCGGTGTCCACCCGCAGCCCCACCACCAGCCCGCTCGCCGCGTCGGTCAGCAGGTGCATCGAGTGCCGCAGGTGGGCCTCGCCGCCCTTGCGCATCAGCCTGGCCTCGGGGTCCACCACGCTGCGGTGGGTCGCGTTGGAGCGCGTCTGGCCCTTGAACTGCCCCCAGCTGTTGCCGTCGTGCTCGTCGTCGTGGTCGATGGGCCTGACGCTCTTGTGCCCGGCCAGCGAGCGGATGAGCGTCCCGTCGACGCTGAAGCGGTCGTCGCCGATCAGCCCCGCGAGGATCCCCTCGGCCACCAGCCGGTCGAAGAACTTGCGGACCAGGTCGTGCAGCTCGAAGCGGTCGCGGTTCATGCTGAAGGCCTCGGGGGTCCACATCGGCTCGCCCAGCGGGCGGTCGATGAACCAGCGGTAGAGCAGGTTGAACTCGCAGGCCTCGCACAGCCGGCGTTCGCTGGGGATGCCGAATAGGGCGCGGAGCAGCAGGCACTTGATCAGCGACTCGGGCGGGATGCCCTTGCGCCCGCACAGGCCGTAGGCCCGGTCGAAGTCCCGGCTCATGCCGGCCAAGAGCGCGTCGCACCACCGCTTGATGGGCCGGAGGGGGTGGTCCTCTGGGATGTGCTGCTCCAGATCGAACGCCACGAACATCGACTGCTGCCGTTCAACGCGTCCTCGCATGGCCGGGGCCTCCTTCCGGAGACCCTACGCGCGGGGGGGTGGGCGGTTCCTTAGCGGCCTGCTAGCCGGCCCCGCGGCCCGCCTAGTCGTCCTCGTCCAGCTTGACCCCCTCGCCCGCCCACTCTCCCGGCTTGGCCAGACGCAACCCGAGCGCCTCGAGCCCCTTGCCGTGGGCCCCGGCGAACGCCGCGGGGTAGGGCGTGTCCACGCCCTTGGCCGCGTGCCAGAGGATGCGGTTGAGCGTGTCCTCGTCGGCCGAGTCGAACTTCGACCAGTCCACCGCCTCGCTCTGCCGGGCGTACCGCAGGGCGTCCCCCTCGAGCAACTCGGCGCTGGGGTTGGCCTCGTCGAGCGGGACCCGGTTGGGGACAGCCTCGAACGGCGTCAGGTCGGCCCCGCCCGCGAAGCACTCGGTCATCAGCGGCGCCAGGGCGTAGAGCTGGTTGTACGGCGGCACGCCCAGGATCCGCTCCATCGTGTGAAGCACCGAGGTCTGGTTGTAGAACGCACTCACCACCGCGCCACGCCGGCTGTAGGGGCTGATCACCTGGCAGGTCGAGCGGTGGCCATCGACATGGTCGAACCCGTCCTGCGGGTCGTCTTCGATCACGAAGATGCAGGTCTTCGCCCAGAACCGGGACCGGCTGAGCCCCTCGACGATCTGCCCGAGCGCCAGGTCGTTGTCCGCGACCAGCGCCCGCGGCCTGGGGTTGCCCGGGCCGGAACCCGAGGTGTGGTCGTTGGGCAGATAGATCAGGACGAAGTTCGGCAGCGTGCCCTCACGCTCGAACCCGGCCAGCTCGGCGAGGAACCGCTCGGCCCGGAGCACATCGGGGATGTTCATGTTCCAGCCCGGGTAGTCCGGGCAGGTGTAGCGCAGCACATTGGCCACGCCGATGGTCTGCGTGAACGCGTACCTGCCGCCCTTGTTGAGCCAGTCCTCCCGCACCGCGAAGTAGTCGCCCCCGGGCTCGATGCCGGCATAATCAAACTCGCCGTAGTTGCGGAAGCTGAGCCCGGCGGCGAGCACATGGTCCCACACGAACCCGCTCGAGGAATAGGTCAGCGGGTCGTCGCCGAAGGTGTAGCTGCGGACGAACCCGCCGAAGCTGCGCTCGAGGTAGGGCGTGACATTGCCCTCGGTCGCCCACGAGTGCCCGTCGGCCGAGAGCACCCCGTTGCAGTAGAAGTTGTCCAGCAGCACGAACTGCTCGGCCATCGCGTGCTGGTTGGGCGTGACCTCCCGGCCGTAGATGCACAGGTCGGGGTCGGCGTTGGACTGGGGCATGTCGCCGAAGACCTGGTCGTAGGTACGGTTCTCCTTGATGACATAGACGACATGCTCGAACACGCTCGGCTGCCCGAGCTCGGCGGGCACGGGCACGGGGACCGCGTCGGCCGTCGCGCGTTCGAGGCTCCGCAACACCTGCGGCACACGGGCGTCCTCGAGCACCCGCGCGGTCAGGCGGGCCAGCTCTCCCGCGTCCGGCAGCACCACCCGCTGCAGCGTGCCCCGGTGTCCGTGGCTGTTGAATGTGCCGGCCTTGCCGCCCCGGGGCGTGCGTGAGCCGACGCCCTTGATATTGGCGATGAAGAGGCGCCCGTCGTCGACCGCCACGCCGCCGGGGTACCACCCCGTCGGGATCCAGCCCCGGATCGCCATGTCGCCGGCCGTGTCGAGCACCGCAACGGCGTTGTTGCCCGCGCACGCGACAAAGACCGTCCGCCCATCGGGCGAGACCGCGACGGCGCTGGGCATGCTTCCGAACGGAAGCGACTCGTCGGGCCGGACCACGACCGAGCGCCGGACGCTGCCCGAGGCGGTGTCGATGGCGCTGAGCGTGTCGGAGTTGGAGTTGGCGACAAAGAGCGTCCCGCCGTCGGGACCGAGGGCCAGGCCGCCCGGGCTCAGCCCGACCTCGATCTGCGCGGTCTCGAGCCCGGCCTCCAGGTCGACGACCGAGACCGTGCCGCTGGCCGCGATCCCGCGCTGGTCGATGACCGTGGGCGTGCCGGCGGAGTCCGCGGTGTCGTCGCCATCGCGTGGCCGCCGCCCGCCGCGGTTGGTCACCCATGCGGTCGAGCCGTCCGCCGATACCACCACCGCGAAGGGCGCGACGCCGACCCCGACCTGCCGTAGCACCTCGCCGCTGTCGAGCGACACGACCGCGACCAGGTTGCTGCGCGAGAGGCAGACGACGACCCGCTCGCCGTCGGGCAGGAACGCCGCGCCGCAGGGGTAGGGCGTCCCGCCGACGCCCGCATCGGGCAGCACCACCTCGCCCACCCACGCGAGTGTGCCGTCCCCGCCGAAGCGGGCCTCGTGCAGCCGGCTGCCCGTGTCGGTGGCGACGACCCGGCTGCCGTCGGGCGAGATCGCCAGCCCGGTCATCGACGCGCCCCCGGTGGGGAGCGCGAGCTGCTGGACGATCTCCCATCGGGCGGTATCCACGACGACCAGCCCGCCGCTGTCCTTGGCGATCGCGTGCCGCCCGTCGGGCGTCAGCCGGATCTCGACCGGCCGGGAGGCGATCTCGAGGCTCTCACCGGCGGGGTGAATGAACTGGGAGGTCGGCACGACCGTCCCGCCGCCGTCCGTCGGGCCGACCACCGGCTGGGCGGCTACGGGGCCGGCGGAAGTCGCGAGCACAACTGCAAGGACGGCGGACCGGAACTTGGGCATACCTGGCACTCCGGGAAAGTGGTACCACCCATTCTGGCACAGCCGAGGCGGCCGTGGGGTGGAGCGCGGCGGTTTTGCTGCATTCGCGCCGGGCTTCGCGCCCTCGCAACAACCGCCCTCCCCCACTACCCTACTGCCGAATGGCCGAGGAAGCACCAACCCACCCGCCCCAGCCCGACGCCCGGCCGAAGAGCAAGGCCAGGGGAAAGCTCAGCCCGGCGATGGCCCAGTACCACCGGTTCAAGGACCAGCACCCCGGGTGCCTGCTCTTCTTCCGCATGGGCGACTTCTACGAGCTGTTCTACGACGACGCGGTGATCGCCTCCAAGCTCCTCGGCCTCACGCTCACCCAGCGGACCGAGGGCCAGCCCATGGCCGGGGCCCCCCACCACCAGCTCGACAACTACCTCCGCAAGGCCCTCGCCGCCGGGCTCCGGGTCGCGGTCGCCGACCAGATCCAGGACCCCAAGGACGCCAAGGGCGTGGTCGACCGGGCCGTGACCCGCGTTGTAACCTCCGGCACGCTCATCGACGACGGGCTGCTCGACGACGGCGCGGTCAACCGTCTGGCCGCGGTCGCCTTCGTCGAGACCGACCGCGGCCTGCGCGCCGGGCTCGCGGTCGTCGAGGCCTCGACCGGCGCGTTCACCGTGCTCGACTGCGCGCCCGACCGCGCCGGCGACGAGCTCGCCCGCCGCGGCGTGCGCGAGCTGCTCTACGCCGAGGTCCACGCCGACAAACCGCCCGAGCGCGTGCGGCTCGCGCTCGACGCGCTGGGCGTCCCCGGCACCCCGCGCCCGGCCTGGCAGTTCAGGCTCGACGAGGCGATTGAGGCCATCAGCGAGGCCTTCGGCACCGCCACCCTCGACGGGTTCGGCCTCCGCGACGACGACCCGGCCCTGCCCGCCGCCGGGGCGGTGATCCGGTATCTCAAAGAGACCCAGACCCCCATGGGCGACAGCGCCCGCGACGCCAGGCCCGAGAGCCGCCTGCCCACCCTGGCCCACCTCCAGCCCCCCCGCCGCGAGAGCGACAGGGGGCGCTGCGTCGTCGACTCCATCAGCCTGCGGGCGCTCGAGGTCGAGCGCACGATCCGCCCGACCGGCGGCGGCGACTTGGATGGCTCGCTGCTGGGCGTGTTCCTCGGCGCGCGCACGGGCGCGGGCAACTGCCGCACCGCCATGGGGCGCCGCCTGCTCCGCGACTGGCTCTGCGCCCCGCTCGGCGAGATCGCCGCCATCGACGCCAGGCAGCGGTGCGTGGGCGCGATGGTCGAGGACCGCCGCTCGGCCGGCGAGCTGGGCACCGCCCTCGACGGCGTGCAGGATGTCGCCCGCATCGCCGGGCGGATCGCCCTGGCGCGGGCCACCCCCCGCGACCTGGTCGCCCTGGGCAGGTCGCTCGACGCGCTCGACCGCGTGCACGCGGTGATCGCCCCTGCCGAGGCCTTCGGCCCGCTCGCCGAGGCCCTCGGCGGCGTGCGCGACGCCCTCGCGCCGCTGGGCGCCGACATCGTGGCCCAGTGCGTCGAATCGCCCCCCGCCCACCTCCGCGAGGGCGGGCTCTTCCGCTACGGGATCGACGCCGAGCTCGACGAGGCCCGCGGCCTGCAGCGCGACGCCGGCGCGTGGCTGGCGGAATATCAGACCCGCCTGGCCGCGGAGCTGGGCCTCGCCGGGTGCAAGGTGGGGTACAACTCGGTGTTCGGCTACTACATCGAGCTCACCAAGACCCAGGTGCGCGACTACGCCGACCGGATCGACGCCGGAGCCCTCACCCGCAAGCAGACCCTCCGCAACGCCGAGCGCTACATCACCCCCGAGCTCAAGGACTTCGAAGACAAAGTCACCACCGCCGAGGCCCGGGCCATCGCCCGCGAGCTGGCGCTCTTCAAGCGGCTCTGCGACGCGGCGGCGGCGCAGCTCGCGCCGATCGCGACCTTCGCCGAGACCATCGCCCGGCTCGACGCCCTGCTCGCCCTCGCCGACAAGGCCGCCCACCGCGGCTGGCGCAGGCCAGAGGTCGTCGAGGCCAACACCCTCACCATCCACGACGGCCGCCACCCCGTGCTCGACGAGCTGCTCGGCTCAGACTTCGTCCCCAACGATGTCGAGCTGGGCGCCCGCGCCGGCGGCGACGGCACGGACCGCCCGCCGCTGGCCCTCCTCACCGGCCCCAACATGGCCGGCAAGAGCACCTTCATCCGCCAGGTCGCCCTCCTCACCCTGCTCGCCCACACCGGCAGCTTCATCCCCGCCGACCGCGCCACCATCGGCCTGGCCGACCGCATCTTCACCCGCGTCGGCGCCGACGACGCGCTCCACCGCGGGCAGTCCACCTTCATGGTCGAGATGACCGAGACCGCCAACATCCTCAATCACGCAACTGGGCGGTCGCTCGTGATTCTCGACGAGATCGGGCGGGGGACGAGCACGCTCGACGGGCTGAGCCTGGCCTGGGCCATCGCGGAGTGGCTGGCAGCGGAGAAGGGACGAAGGCACGAAGGCACGAAGGCACGAAGGGAAGCCGCAGAGGATGCCGAGGGCGGCCCCTCCGTGCCTCCGTCCCTGCGTGCCTCCGTGCCTTCCTCTCGCACCCTCTTCGCCACCCACTACCACGAACTCACCGAGCTCGAAGACCAGCTCCCAGGCCGCGTCGCCAACCTCCAGGTCCAGGTCCGCGAGTGGACCACGCCCGACGGCCACCACGAGATCGTCTTCCTCCACCGCATCGGGCCGGGCAGGGCCGACCAGTCCTACGGCCTGCATGTCGCCAAGCTCGCCGGCGTCCCCCGCGAGGTCATCGCCCGCGCCACCGAGGTCCTCGGCTCGCTCAGCGTCCAGCGCGAGGGCGAGCAGTCCAAGGTCAAGCCCGCCAGCCCCCGCAAGGCCGACCCCCCCGCCGCCCAGATGTCGCTCTTCATCGAGTACCTCGACCACCCCGCCCTCGCCGAACTCCGCGAGCTCAAGCTCGACGCCATGACGCCCATGCAGGCCTTCGACACCCTCCGGCGCCTCCTGGAGATCGCCGACGGCGAGCGCCCGACCGAGTAGACTGCAGCGCGGGAGGCCCCCATGCGCACAGCCACAACTCGTCGTCCCGTCCTTTTCCACCTCGGGTTCGCCGCGTGCGCCGCCGCCGCACTGCACGCCCAGCCCGCGCCACTGCCCCACTACCAGCCCTTCGAGCGGGGCGAGGTCATGCTCACCGCCGGCCCGCTGGCCGACCAGGCCGACACCGCTCGCGCCTTCCTGCTCGCCCTCGACGAGGACAACCTCCTCCATGGCTTCCGCACCCGGGACGGCGCCGATGCGCCCGGCCACGCGATGGGCGGCTGGTACGACCCCGACGGCTTCGCCGGCGCCCACCCCTTCGGCCAGTTCATCTCCGCCCTCGCCCGCTTCCACGCCGACACCGGCGACCCCGAGTGCAAGGCCAAGGCCGACCGCCTGGTCGCGGGCTTCGCCGAGACGATCCGAGACGACGGGTTCTTCTACTCCTCCCAGAAGGCCTTCGACGACTGGGGCTGCTACATCTACGACAAGAGCTGCGTCGCCATGCGCGAGGCCCACACCCTCGCCGGCAGCCCCGGCGCGCTGCAGACGCTCCGCCGACTCACCGACTGGGCCGTCCCCAACCTCGACCGGCGCAACGACGAGTGGTACATCCTCGGCGAGAGTCTCTACCTGTGCCACGACCTGACCGGCGAGGAACGCTACCTCGACCTGGCACGCGAGTTCGACGCCGGCGAGTACTACTGGGGCGACCTCGCCCGGGGAGGCAACGCCTGGCACACCGACCGCCACGCTTACAGCCATGTCAACGCCCTGCTCTCGGCCTGCCGTGCCTACGAGCGGACGGGAGACCCGATGTACCTGGCCGCCGCACGCAACGGCTGGGCCATGCTCGCCCGAGACCAGCAGTGGGCGTCCGGCGGCTGGGGCCCCGATGAGCACTTCGTCGACCCGGGCGAGGGCGAGCTGGCCTCGATGCTCGGGTCCACCACGAGTCACTTTGAGACCGTCTGCGGCTCGTACGCCCATGTCAATATCGACCGCTGGCTCCTCTGCCAGACCGGCGACGCCGCCTACGCCGACCACATGGAGCGGGTCCTGTTTAGCGCCATGCTGGGCGCGCTCCCTCCGCGCACCGACGGACTGGGGTTCTATTACTCGGACTACTCGCCGGGCGCACGGAAGCGGTACCGCGATGATCAATGGACCTGCTGCATCGGCACCTACTCCCAGATCGCCGCCGACTACCCGCTGGATGTGTTCGTGCACTCGGCCGACGCGCTCGCCGTCGTGCTCTACACCCCCTCGGTCGTCACATGGCAGGGGCCGGGCGGCGGGGTGCGCGTCGAGCAACGCACCGCCTTCCCCGCCGAGGGCGCCGTCCGCATCGAGGTCGCCACCGCCGTGCCGCAGCGGTTCGACCTGCGGCTCCGCGTTCCGGCGTGGGCGAACGCCGGGGTGCGAGTCACGGTCGACGGCGAGGCCGTCGATGTCGGCCGACCGCAGCGAGGGTTCCTCTCGATCGAGCGCCGGTGGAGCGGGACCACCCGCGTCGAACTGACCCTGCCCATGGAACTCCGCTGGGCGCCGCTCGCCCCGGAGAGCCCGGACCTCGCTGCGCTCATGGCCGGCCCGGTGATGCTCGTCGCCCTCGCCGACGGACCGGTCGACGCCGTCGCCGCCGCCGCAGACCCTGCCTCGCGGATCATCCCGGTCGAGGGGAAGCCCCTGAACTTCCGGCTTGGCGGGACGACCTTCATCCCCTGGATCAGCGTGACCGACGAGCGGTACACCACATACTGCACCCTGTCTGAGCCCCGGGAGCCCTGATCGAGAGCCTTGCGGCCCGGTCCCCAAACAAGTATGCTCACGACGATGGCCGCGCGGCGCGGCCAGGCTCACGGGGAAGGGACGCATGGACAAGATCTGCGGCATCTGCCACGAGGATTGCAGCGACAGGCCCCGCGTCAAGGACCGCCAGGGCCGCTACTTCTGCAAGACCTGCGCCATGGCCCACGCCAAGAAGCCCGCCGCCGCCGAGCCGGCGCCCGACGACGACCCCTACGCCCTGGACGACTCCGACCCGGGCGCTTCCCCGCTGCCCATCGAGATGCTCGACTATGTGGATCGCTCGCCGCCCTGCCCGGTGTGCATGCACTCCATGCCGCCGGAGGCCAAGGTGTGCGTCGCCTGCGGGTACCATGTCGAGAAGGGCATCCAGAGCTCGACGCAGATCGAGAAAACCAAGACCAAGCGCGGCGGCCGGAAGTACGAGTGCCGCGAGTGCGGCTACGACCTGCGAGGCCTGCGCAGCGGCATCTGCCCCGAGTGCGGCACCCGGGTCAAGCTCACGAAAGAAGAGGAGCGCGAACGCATCGCCCGGGATGTGCTCAAGGAGGAGTGGCGCAAGCCCGGCATCTACTTCGGCGTCGGCGCCGGCGGCCTGGCCCTCTTCCACACCGCCATGGGCCAGCCCGAGGCGCTGGTCGGCTACTCGATCCTGCTCGGCGTCCAGATCCTCGTCGGATACGCCGTCCTCTGGCTCTGCTTCAACTTCATCGGCGACATCGGCACGCCACTCCTCAACCTCGTCCGGCTCGCCTCCATCTATGTGATGGTCGACCTCATCGGCGTCTTCGTCGGGTTCATCCCCATCTTCATCATCCCCTTCGTGATCAAGCTGCTCGCCTACATCGGCCTGTTCTCCGACGCCTTCGACACCGACTGGCAGGACTCCTTCATCGTCATCTTCCTTACCTGGCTCGCCAAGTTCGCGCTGCTCATCATCGCGGTGTTCTACCTCCCGCAGCTGTTCGCCGGCTTGTAAGCCGACGCCGCTACTCCCCCGCGCCATGGAGCCAGCCCCACTCCATGCGCTCGATCGTCATCTCGCGGATCGGGTCGCGGACGAGCCCCGTCACGCGCGGCGTGGGGCCCTCCGGGTAGCGGGCGACCGCGTACTCGACCCCGAGCGCATCCAGGATCGCCCGGGCAAGCCCTCGCAGCTGCGCATCCGCGGCATCGACATGCGGCAGCAGGTACGCCGAAGCCCCGGGTCCGAGGTGGTACAGCGCCGGGGCGCAGACCTTGGCGTCCTCGTCGATGGTGTTGTCGCGGAGGTGCTCGACCAGCACCGGGGCCGCCAAGTCGGCCAGATCCCCGCACCCGGCGAACCCCGCCGAGATCGCGCAGAGCAGCCGCTGCTGTTCATCGCCGCCCTCGAGTCCGGGCCGCAACCAGGGCGAGACCCGCGGCCCGACCCGCGCCAGGTACGGCGTGCCCGTCGCCGCATTGAACACATACGAGTAGTTCTCGCCGTCGTAAGGCAGGGCGTCGTCGGCGAGCCCCTCCACGGTAACCTCGAGGAGCCGGTCCGACGCCTGGGTCGGATGGACGATCGCGTGCAGCAACATCGCGGCCGCCTGCCGTTGCTGCCAGTCGGCCGAGTCGAGCAGGGGCTCGAACGCGGGCGCGGTCTCGGGCGGGAGGCGGCGCAGCACTTGCTGAAGCGCGTCGTGCATGTTGAACCGCCGCGTGTCGTCGCGCAGGTCGTCAACCAGCCCCGCCGCCAGCCACCGGGCCGAGAAGCCCCGGATCTCGCCGGCCCACGCCCGACGCGGGATCTCGCGGGCGATCGGCCACGGCAGGCGATCGCCGAGCACTCGCTCGCCGGCGACCACCACAAGCGTCGGCAGCCGCTGCGGCCAGGTGCCGTGCCGGACCGACGGCGTCGCGGCCAGCCCCGCCCCCACCACCAGGCACGCCAGAGCCACCCGCCACGGCCGCCACCCCCGCGCGACCCGCGGCCGCGTGGGGTCGCTCCGCGTGCCGCACTCCGGGCAGGTCACGAGCCCCCCGGCATCCACCCCGATGCCCCGCAGCGAGTACCCGCACACCCGGACGCGGAAAAACCGCCAGGGCAGCAGCGAGCCCACCGCCGACCCCCGCCGCGCCACGCACCGGCCCATGAACCGCGACCTGTGCCGGGCGAGCAGCACGAAGACCGGCAGCGCAGCGCCCGCCAGGAACAGCACGGACCCGACGAGTTCGAACGCCCGATCCACCACGCCGCCCCCGCCTTCCTCAGCCGCCCTGCATCGTCGCCGTCACCGTCCCCGGCTCGCCCCACGCCAGCCGCGCCGCCGCCTCCTTCCGCACGCCCGCGACAAACTCATGCAGCGCGAGCGCCCCCAGGTCGTGCTGCACGCCCCGGGCACGCACGCTCACCTTCCCCTCCTCCGCGTCCCGCGGGCCCACCACCGCCATGTACGGGGTCTTCATCTCCGCCGCGTGCTTGATCTTCGCCTGCACCCGGTCGTTGCCGTCGTCGAGCGAGGCCCGAACCCCGGCCGCCTTCAGCTCCGCGACCACCCGGGCCGCGTAGTCGTTGCTCTTCTCGCTGATCGGCAGCACCCGCACCTGCTCGGGGCTCAGCCAGGTCGGGAACGCCCCCGCGAAGTGCTCGATCAGCACGCCGCAGAAACGCTCCATGCTCCCGAACGGCGCCCGGTGGATCATCACCGGCCGGTGCGGCTTGTTGTCCGGGCCGATGTAGCTGAGCTCGAACCGCTCCGGCAGGTTGTAGTCCACCTGCACCGTGCCGAGCTGCCACTCGCGCCCGATCACATCCTTGACCACAAAGTCGATCTTGGGCCCGTAGAACGCCGCCTCGCCCGGCTCCTCGTTGAAGGGCACGCCGAGCGTCTTGGCCGCCTGGCGGCAGGCCTCCTCGGCCTTGTCCCAGTTGGCTGGGTCGCCCACATACTTCGACGAGTCCGGGTCGCGCAGGCCCACGCGGACGCGGTAGTCCTTCATGCCCAGCGTCGCGAAGATGATCTTGACCAGCGAGAGGCACCCCAGCAGCTCGGCCTGCACCTGCTCGGGCGTGCAGAAGAGGTGCGCATCGTCCTGCGTGAACCCGCGCACCCGCGTCATCCCGTTCAGTTCGCCCGACTGCTCCCACCGGTAGACCGTGCCGAACTCGGCGAGGCGCACCGGCATGTCGCGGTAGCTGTGCGGCTGGCTGTCGAAGATCTTGATGTGGAACGGGCAGTTCATCGGCTTGAGCAGGTAGCCGTCGATGTCGCCCTGGCTGAGCTTGTTGGAGAGTTGGGCGCAGGTGCAGCCCTCGCTGGCCATGGCCGCCAGCGACTCACGCTCGATGACCGGCGGGTACTGGCTGGCGGCGTAGTACGGGAAGTGCCCGCTGGTGCGGAACAGCTCGAGCCGCCCGATGTTGGGCGTGAAGACCTCGGTGTACCCCTGCTTCTTCAGCTCCTCGCTGATGAAGTTCTGCAGCTCCTTGCGCACGATCGAGCCGTTCGGCGTCCACAGGATCAGCCCCTGCCCGACCATCTCGTCGATGTGGAACAGGCGCAGGTGCTTGCCGATCACCCGGTGGTCGCGGGCCTTGGCCTGCTCGAGCCGGTCGAGGTACTCATCGAGGTCCTTCTGCTTGAAGAACGCCGTGCCGTAGACGCGGGTGAGCCGGTCGGAGGTCTCGTCGCCGTGCCAGTAGCTGCTGGCCAGGCTCATGATCTTGACCGCCCCGATCCGCCCCGTGCTCGGCACATGAGGCCCGCGGCACAGGTCTTCCCAGTGCTTGCCCGGCTCGCCCGTGGCGTACCACGACAGCCTCACCGGCTCGTGTGCCACGCCCCTGCCGGCCGCGCTCCCCCCCTCCGTCGCTCCGTCGCTCCGTCGCTTCGTCGCTTCGATTGCCCTCTCCGCGTTGTCGATCTTGTACTTGCTGCCCTCGGCCTTGAGCTTCTTGATGCCCTCCTCGACCCCCAGCTCATACCGCGTAAACCGCCGGTCCTCCTTCACGATCTTGACCATCTCCGCCTCGATCGCCTCGAAGTCCCCCTCCTTCAGCGGCCGGTCATCCGGAAACCGGATGTCGTAGTAGAACCCCGTGTCCAGCGGCGGCCCGTACACCAGCTCCGCCCCCGGCACGACCCGCTGGATCGCCTCGGCCATCACATGGGCCGCCGAGTGGCGGAGCAGGTACAGCGCGTCCGGATCGGCCCGCCCATCCCTGGTCTTCTCCGTCACGATCGCCAGCTCGCAATCCCGCTCGATCCGGGCCGAGAGGTCCGCCAGCTCGCCGTCGATCTTGGCCCCCACCGCCGCCATCGCCAGCCTGGCCCCGATGCTCTCGGCCACCTCGCGGGCGGTCACCGCCCCCTGGAATTCCTTGACGGCCCCATCGGGGAGCGTGACGCGGATCGTGCTGGACGCGGCTGCGGGGCTCATCGGGGCTCTCCAATTCCTGCAACGCAGGGTTCGACGCCGGGGTCTCCGGCAAGGGTACTCGTCGGGTCGGGATATGGCGGGCAAACAAAAAACCCGGCTCAGGGCCGGGTCAGGGTCAGTCGGGCTCGCGCCAGAACGATCACCTCCCGGCCGGTGGCGGGGTTGCGGTTGTGGTCGCGGTGGTCGTCGGGCGGGCGGGCATCGTGACGCAGTATACGGCAGGATCCGCCCCCGGGTTGAGTCGTTCTTGGGGATGGCCAGCCCGAGGCCTCAAGCGAGCCGGGCCGTGTCAGCCCGAAGGTCTTGAGAGGCTCCCCCTGAACGAACCCGACCACGACCCAGCATTTCAGACCCGACTTCGGGCCGACACGGCCCGGCTCGCTGGGGAACTCGTGCGATTTCTCCCGGACTCCACTGCAACCCTCTTGACAGATATATCGTATACCGATATATTGACGGCCAGACGCCGGAGCCCCCATGCCCAAGCCCACCGACACCGCCCTCTCCGAACTCGTCGTCCTCTCGGTCCTCGCCGAGGACGCGCTCTACGGCTACGCCATCGCCAAACGCGTCGCCGCCCGCTCCGACGACCAGCTCCGCCTCACCCCCGGGGTCCTCTACCCCCTGCTCAAGAAGCTCGAGAAGGCCGGCCTGGTCGCTGCAACCTGGGAGACCATCCGCTCGGACCGGGCCGAGGAGGGCTCCGAGGGCCGTCGCCGGAAGTGGTACCGGCTCAGCGCCAAGGGCCGCCGCCGGCTCGCCCAGCACGCCACGGCCCAGCGCGAGCGCCAGCGGCTGGTCGAGGCCTTCCTCCCGCCCGAGGAACCGGAGGGCAGCGCATGACCACCGGCGTCGCAGCCCAACCCCAGGCCGCCTCCCCCCCGACGCCCGCCTCGACCGACGCCATCGGCGCCTGGCTCGATCGGCTGCTCCGTCTCACACGGCTGCCCGCGCCCGAGGCGGCCGAGCTGCGGGACGAGCTCGATGCGCACCTGCGCGAACGGGTCCGCGACCTCATGCTCGCGGGCAACGACGAGCCCGACGCCATCCACAAGTCCATCAGCGAGCTGGGCGACCTGGCCCTGCTCGCCCAGCGTTACCGGGAAGCAAGCCGAACCCCAAGACGGAGGCTCACCATGAACATCGCCCTCATCGCCGCCGCCGGCGCCGCCCTCGGCCTCAGCACCGCCGCTCTGCGCCAGGCCCAGCCGGACCGCCAGCCCGAGCCGGCCGCCGACACCCGGCCCGAGGACCTCCCCGGCGGGACATCCGGGCTCTTCCAGCTCGGCCTCATCCCCGAGGATGTCGGCCCCGATGGCCAGGGCACCTACCGCCTCGGCGCCGTCCCCGACCGCGCGCTGCTCCGGGCCCTCGCCCTGCGCGGGTTTACCTCGGTGTCCGTCGACGACCTCGCCGACGGCTCGTACCAGCTCCGGCTCGGGCCCGCCGTCGTAGCCGACCCCGACGACGGCGTCCCCGCCCTCGGGGGCATCCCGCTGCTCAGGTACTACTCCAGCCAGGGCGTCGCCCCCTCCCGGGCCATCCCTGAAGACATCGACGGCGCACCGCTGGCCGAGGTGCTCGCCATGCTCGCCGAGTCCCAGGACCTCCGCCCCTACATCCACTGGCGCGATCTGCAGGGCCTGCCGGAGGACGAGCTCACCGCCCTCCCACTCGCCGGCCAGCAGCTCGACCGCGCATTCGAGATGATCAACGACGCCCTCGAACTCGACGCCCAGGTCGCCATCGAATACCGCGCCGACGACGGCCTCTTGGAGGTCGCCAGCCGCGAGTACTTCGACCGGCGCGAACGCGAGCTGGTCACATACAGTGTCTCCGACCTCGTCTACGCCGACGCCCCCCTCCAGACCACCGAAGAGTCCGAGGTGCTCGTCCAGCTCATCACCGAGATCGTCGAGACGGATGTCTGGGCTCAGAACGGGGGCGAGATCGGGTCCATCTACTGCGTCGGCGGCAAGCTCTTCGTCAACGCCCCGCCCCGCGTCCACGCCCAGGTCGCCTGGCTCCTGACCGAGCTCCTGGACACCGCGGAGCGGTCCTCCCTCTCCCCGGCCCCCGACGCGACCGAACCGGGGGCGACCACCGGGCAGATCCGCGGCCTGCACTCCACCCTCCGGGCCGACGCCGGGGCGGCGCCGACCCCGCCGGTGGCCGACAGCGCCGTCGCCCCGGAACGCTAGACCCCGGGGGCGCCGCCACGCCCCCCTTTGACGCCGGAACCGTTTGGCGTCAAGATGGCACCCGCCCCGGCCTGCCGCCCGGGCCCCGCGAGGTGCCGCCGTGATCTGCCCCTACTGCGAGAAGGACCACGACAAGGTGATCGACTCCCGCGCCAGCGATGCCGGGCGGGTCATCCGCCGCCGCCGTGAGTGCCTGGCGTGCGGCAAGCGCTTCACCACCTACGAGCGGGTCGAGCACACCTCCCGGCTCATGGTCATCAAGCGCGACGGCTCGCGCGTGCCCTTCGACCCCGAGAAGGCCCTCGCCGGCATCATGAACGCCTGCGGCAAGCGGCCGGTGCCCGACGCGGTCAAACGCCGGGTCGTCGAGGAGGTCGAAGAAGAGCTGAGCCGCGAGGCCGACCGGGAGGTCGACTCGGCGGTCATCGGCGAGCGGATCATGAAGCGCCTGCGGGTGGTCGACCCGATCGCTTACATCCGGTTCGCCAGCGAGCACCTGGGGATGGAGACCATCGCCGAGATCCAGCAGGAACTCGAGGACCTCTCCGCCAGACCCCGCGATGTCCGCGACCAGCAAGACCTGTTCATGCCGGGCGGATGATCCCGTCAGGCGGGGGGTGGAGTGCGCCGGGGCGCCGGGGCTTGGGCTCGGCCTGCGTCCCCGGCTTGTGGCCCGCGGGCTTCGGCAGCGGCTCAACATGCTTGACATGGGCATCGCTGAGTTCGAGCCCGGCGGCCTGGGCCACCAGGGCCAGGCTTACGCGGTCCTTCTTGTTGAGCTTCTTGCCCAGGGTGTCGCGGTGCCGCTCGACGGTCCGGGGCGAACAGCCGAGGATCTCGCCGATCTCCTTGGTGTGCTTGCCCTGGCCGATGAGCGCCAGGACCTCGAGCTCACGCGGGGAGAGCACCTTGAGCGGGCCGAAGTTGGAGGTATCGCACCGGACAATCTCGAGCCCCTCGGGGAGCAGCTCGTCCCCGGTCACACCCTCGTGCACGGTGACCAGGATGCGGGGCCCCTGGTCGCCGTGGGCGTCATGGGCGTCCAGAGCGTCAAGGCCGGTGATTCGCTGGAACTGGGCCTCGAGCACCCTGCCCTCCCAGATGCACCGCACGAGCAGTCGTTCGTCCTCGTAGGCGACCCGGCGCAGCAGGGCGACTTTCTCGTCGGCCCATTCTCGCGGGTAGAGATCGGTGAAGTTGCGCCCCCTGTGTTCCTCGGCGCTCCCGCCGCCAAAGATCCTCGCGAAGGTCTCGTTGACGAACAAGAATGTCCCGTCCGGCGTGGCCAGCAACAACCCGAGGCCCGGCGTGGCCGAGAAGGCTTCCAGGCACTCTTCACCCGAGCGGAATCCGGTCATCTTGCACCCCTGTGTCGTGGGAGGCCCGACGCGGCGGTCGATGCCCCCGGACGCTACACTGAAGCTGTATCGTACCAGACGGAGCGTTTCCATGACTTCCAAACTCCGCGATTCCGCCCACGATGCACTCGCCGATCTGCGCGACCGCGGCATCCTCTTCGACGGCTGCACCGTCATGGTGGGCGGTTTTGGGCTCTGCGGCATCCCGGAACACCTGATCCTGGCCCTGCGCGACTCACGCGTGGGGAAAATCACATGTATTTCCAACAACGCTGGGGTTGACGACTGGGGGCTCGGCCTCCTGCTCCAGACACGGCAGATCAAAAAAATGGTCTCCAGCTATGTGGGCGAGAACGCGACATTCGAGAAACAGTTCATCGACGGCGACCTCGAAGTCGAGTTCAACCCCCAGGGCACCCTCGCCGAACGCATCCGCGCGGGGGGCGCCGGGATCCCCGCGTTCTTCACCGCCACCGGCGCCGGCACCCTGATCGCCGAGGGCAAGGAGGTCCGGGCGATGCGCCCCCCACGCCACGCCGCCCGGGTCAACGCCGAGGACCCCTCCGCCGCCGAACGCGAGTTCGTCATGGAGACCGGCCTCTACGCCGACCTCGCCCTGGTCAAGGCCCACAAAGCCGACGAGTTCGGCAACCTGGTCTACCGCAAGACCGCCCGCAACTTCAACCCCATGATGGCCACCGCCGCCGCGTTCGTCATCGCCGAGGTCGAGGAGATCGTCCCCCTCGGCAGCCTCGACCCCGACACCATCCACACGCCCGGCAGCTTCGTGGACCGGATCGTGCGCACCGACAGCGAGAAGCGGATCGAGCAGCGGACCATCCGAGAGGGGTGACGACATGAGCGAGTGGGAACCGAGCGACTCGATCCCCAAAGGTGGGCCGCACGCCAAGCTCTCCTGGTATCTGATCGCGAGATCGCCGGCGGCGCTCCTGGCCGACGCGGCGATCCTGCTGGTGCTGGCGTTCCTCGCCAGCCACCTCTGGACCGCGCTGGCCGATGCGACGCCGCTGGAGGAGCGATCCCGCGCGGCAGGGTCGATCCTCGCCGCGCTCGCCCGGCCGGCCACGCTCATGCAGACAGCCTACTCATCGCTGTTCTACCTCTCGTGGTTCCTTGTAATCTGGGCCGCGGTGCGGCAGCTCGCATCGATCCGGCCCCCTGCCGTCGGGGACCCCCCCGCGCGCAAGGCGGACTCGGAGGGCGGCGGCCCATGCGACTGATCCTCGGCCTCTTCCTCATGCTCGCCGGCGGCGCCGTCATGGTCACGGGCATCGTCCTGGCCCTGATCTCCCTCGGCGGCCTCTACCAGGGCTACTCCGACGACCCCCTCGGCCAGCCCGACGACGCGGTCGATGTCACCCGGCAGGGCATGTTCCGCGGGGTCATCCTCGGCGCCACCGGCATCATCCCCTTCATCGCCGGCAGCGTGATGGTCAAGGGCGCAGTCGCCCGCAAGCTCTACCAACTCCGCAAGAAGTGACCCCGCCTAGGCCCGGCCTGACCTCGCCCCCGGCAAGAGCGCTCCGCGCCACGCGTCGGGCATACACTCGGCCGCGATGCCCACCCGACTCACCATCCGCGTGCCGCAAGACTACATCCTGAGCCGGGATGTGTGCTCCTACGGCTACTTCGTGCTCGCGCCGAACCTGTGGCATGTGCCCAGCCAGTCGCTCTACCGGATGCTCGATCTGGAGGGCGGGCCGGCGCTCGTCCGGGTGTCGCAGGCGTTCAAGGCCGGCGCCCCCCGCGTGTTCGAGCCGCTGCCCCGGGGGGCGACCGCGAGGCCGGGCAAGCCGGCGCCGAGTGTCCGCCGCGGGCGGGCGGTCTTCCCGCACCAGCCGGGCGCGCCGCTGGCCGCGGCCTTCGACCGCACACTGAGCCGCGACGAGCAGGCCGAGGCACGCGGGCAGCTCATCCGTATGCTCCGGCTCGACGAGGACGCCGACCACGCCGCGGCGTTCCACGCGGTCGACCCGCGCTGGGCGGCCAGCGGGCACTGCCGCCTCTTCCGGTCGCCGACGCTCTTTGAGGATGTGGTCAAGACCGTGACCAGTTGCAATGTCACCTGGCCGAGCACGGTGAACATGAACCGGAACATGTGCGAGGTGCTCGGCCGGCGTGGGGCGTTCCCCACGCCGCGCAAGATGGCCCGGACCCGGGCCGGCACGCTCCGGGCCCGCTGCCGTGTGGGCTACCGCGATGTGCGGCTGGTTGAGCTGGCGAAGCTGTTCGTCCCGCACGGCGGGCGGGCGGCCGAGGTCGATGAGTCGTACCTCGCCAACCCCGCCACGCCCGACGATGAGGTCTTCAAGTTCCTCAAGGGCCTGCCGGGGATCGGCCCCTACGCCGCGGGGAACATCATGATGCTGCTCGGCCGCTACTCGCGCCTGGCGATCGACACCGAGAGCGTCCGCCACGGCAAGGCGGTCTTGGGCATGAAGGGCACCGACGGCGCCATCACCAAGAAGCTCGCCCGCCACTACGAACCCTTCGGCCCGTTCAAGTTCAAGAGCTTCTGGTTCGAGCTCTGGACCTCGTACGAGGACCGCCACCAGCGGGCGAACCTCTGGGTCCGCGACGAAGTGGCCAAGGCCTTCACGGCGGCAAAGCTGTGAAGACAAGGATGAAGGCGGAAGGATGAAGGATGAAGGCAGGAGGGTGCAGGCGGGGCCGGGGGGCCTGCTCGGTTCATCCTTCATCCTTCCTCCTTCATCCTTCGGCGTTCATCCAGTCCGCCAATAATGCCCCATGGCCACCGCACACCCCACCCC
>CAYJPX010000003.1:100043-101275 GCA_964372195.1 uncultured Phycisphaeraceae bacterium | reverse complement strand
GACCTCCTCACCTACGACTCGGCCCAGGGCATGCTCCGCTTCAACAGCGACCTGACCTTCGGGTCCGGCTCCGACGCCGTCAGCGATGGGGCCAAGGCCACGCTCTCCGCGCTCGCCGGCATCCTCAAGGGCTCGAGCGCCGCCCAGTACGACCTGATCATCGTCGGCCACACCGACTCGCAGCGGGTCGGCGCGGTCACCGCCCAGAAGCACCCGACCAACATGCACCTCTCCTGCCACCGGGCGATCAGCGTCCGCGCGGAGCTCATGGGCCTCGGCATCCCCGCCTCGAAGATCGAGGCCGCCGGATGGGGTGAGCAGCGTCCGCTGGTCACCAACACCGCCACCGGCAACACGCCCGCGAACCGGCGTGTCGAGATCTACCTCGGGCGTTCGGTCGGCGGCACCGGCGGCGGCGCGAGCCCCACGGGCACCGCGACGGGCGGAGTCGACATCGACCGCGAGACACCCCCCGATCGTCAGCCGGGCATCACCAAGTGATCAACCCCGACACGCCCCGACCCCGCGCCTGACCCATCCCGACAAACCCACAAGAGCCCAGGGACCCCAACCCCTGGGCTCTTTCCATCACACCCCATCACCCATTCACCCATTCACCCCTTCACCCACTCACCCATACAGCCCGTTCTCCCGGATGTACGCGAGCACCCCGGCGTCGAGCATCCGCCCAACCGACGGGTCGTCCACGCCCCGCGACGCGAGCACCTCGCGGGCCTCGGTCGCGCTCCCCGCGATCGGCGGCAGCTCCACCGCCGAGCCGCACCACTCCGCGAGTTCCTGGTCCGTCCAGAACCCCGCCGCGGCCAACTCGCCGAGCAATCGCTCGACACTCACGATCGGCTCGCGCAGCACGACGATCGGCTGCGCCAGCGCCAGGATCTCCCGAGGCTCACGCCAGCGGTGGAACGCCGCCGCCTGGTCGGCGCCGAGGATGAACCAGAGCCGCGCATGAGGCGCCACGGCGTGCGCGCGCCGCAGGGTCTCCACCCAATACGAGGGCGAGCCCCCCGACGCCCGCGCAAGCTCGTCGCCCCACACCGCCGCCCGCTCGATGCCAACCGCCATGCGCTCGGTCATCGCCAGCCGGTGGCGATCGGGCGTGGGGGCGGCGTCTTTGAACGGCGACCTCGACGCGGGCACAAACACCAGCCACGCCCCAGCCCCCGCCCCCAGGTCGCGGGCCCGCGAGCCCACCTCGGCGTGGGCGAGCG
>CAYJPX010000003.1:90279-100033 GCA_964372195.1 uncultured Phycisphaeraceae bacterium | reverse complement strand
TTTCACCGCCCCCCGCCCCGGGGCAAAAACCCCCCCCCCCCCCCCCCCCCCCCCCCCCGGGGCGGGGCCCCGCCCCCCCCCCGGGGGGGGGGGGCGCGTGGGCGGGTCGAACGAACCCCCAAACAGCACCACCCGCTCGGCCCCCTCGGGCACCGGCAGCGGCATCACCGCCCCAGCCTCTCCGTCGGTCTCGTCGGTTTTGCGGGTCATGTCGACTCTGATGGTACCGCCGCGAGCCCCCGCCCCGTCCCGCCCGGCGTCCGAGACCCCGGGGAGGGGACGCTCCCGACCACCCGGGCTACACTTGCCCCCAAACCCGCCTTCATGGCCCCGTCGTCTAGCCAGGTCTAGGACACCAGGTTTTCATCCTGGTAACACGGGTTCGAATCCCGTCGGGGTCACTTCGTCTTCCGCAGCCGGCGCGGGGTCGGGGGCGGGCGTCCCGTTCGCGGGGCCCTACCCGCGTTCGGCGGCGGCCTTGATGTCGGCGAGGTCTTTGGCGAAGGCCTTGACGACCATCCCCCGCATCATCGGCATCATCACCACGCTCATCACCCGGGCAACCAGCGTCAGCGGCTTGGCGGCCATCGACATCGAGAGCCGCGAGCCGGTGCCGTCCGGCGCGACGCGGACGACGCAGGTGTAGTGGCAGCCGCAACTCTCCGCCTCGGTGGTGTAGCTCTCGCCGGGGGTGACGGCCGAGACCTCCATCTCCTCGGTGGCCTCCTTGCCGAACATGGCCCGCGTCTCGCGCCAGCGCGTGCCGACGCCGAAGGGCTGCTCAGTGAGCACCTCGAGCGACTTGATGGCGGCGATGCGATCGGGCGCGCCGGCCAGATCGGTGACGACCTCCCACACCCGCTCGGGCGGGGCGTCGATGTGGACGGCGGACTCGAGCTGCGCCATGGAGACCTCCCGAGTGCGTGAGGGCCGCGGCGCGCCTTACGAGGGCGTCGGCCTGCTCTTGTCGGACCCGTCGCCGGCGATGGCGCTGCGCATCCCCGTGTCGGCCTGGATGTTCTGCAGCCGGTAGTAGTCCATCACGCCCAGCCGCCCCGCGCGGAACGCCTCGGCGATCGCCTTGGGCACCTCCGACTGGGCCAGCACCACCACCGCCTGGTTCTTCTGGATCTCGGCCTTGAACTCCTGCTCCTGCGCGACGGCCATCGCGCGGCGCTTCTCGGCCTCGGCCTGGAAGCGGCGCTTGTCGGCCTCGGCCTGGTCGGCCTGCAGCTTGGCGCCGATGTTCTCGCCCACATCGATGTCGGCTATATCGATCGACAGGATCTCGAACGCCGTCCCCGCGTCGAGCCCGCGGGCCATCACGGCCTTGGAGATCCGGTCGGGGTTCTCCAGCACTTGCTTGTGCGTGTCCGCCGAGCCGATCGCCGAGACGATGCCCTCGCCGACGCGGGCGACGACCGTCTCCTCGGTCGCCCCGCCCACCAGCCGCGCGAGGTTCGTCCGCACCGTCACGCGGGTCCGGGCCTTGAGCTGGATGCCGTCCTTGGCTACCGCGTCGATGGTCGACCGCCCGCCGGCGGGGTTGGGGCAGTCGATGACCTTGGGGTTGACGCTGGTGTTGACCGCGTCGAGGATGTCGCGCCCGGCCAGGTCGATGGCGCACGAGGTGTCGAAGTCCAGGTCGATCCGGGCCTTGCGGGCCGCGATCAGGGCGCTGACCACATTGGGCACCCGCCCGCCGGCGAGGTAGTGGGTCTCGAGCTCGTTGGTCGAGATCTGCATGCCCGACTTCACCGCGCGGATGCGGCTGTAGACGATGGTCTTGATGTCCACCTTCCGAAGCCGCATCCCGATCAGCTCGAAGATGCCCACGGGGGCCTTGGAGAGCAGGGCCTGGATGTAGAGGTTGATGAACTGCCCGACCAGGAAGACCCCGATGACGATGGCCAGGCCGACGACCACAAGGATCGCGACCATCGCCCCCTGCGGCAGGGCGGCGAGCGTCGGCGTCGGGGACTGGGCCAAGGCCATCGACGGCGCCGCCAGCATGGCACCTGCGGCGAGCAGTGCGGCAAGACTCGGAGATTGGCGTTGCATGTACGCTCCTTGAGAGTAGGATTTCATCCCGCACCCCAGTATACGCCGGGGCGAGAGTGCGTGCCTTTGCCGGAGGCATGCGCCCGCCGAGTTCAGACCGCCCGCACCTTGAGCTGGTTGTCCTGCACCGCCGTCACCCGCACCCGCTGGCCCGCCTCGATGATGCCCGTTTCGGCCAGGGCGTCGAAGCGTTGGCCGGCGATCCGCACCACGCCCACCGGCCGCAGCGGGGTGACCACCTCCCCCTCGGCCCCCACCAGCGCCCGCCGCTGCTCGCGGGCCTGGAGTTCGGCGAGGCGTTTGGCTTCGAGTTCCTCCTCGGTCGTCTCACCCTGCAGCATCTTCTTGCCGACGGGGGTGTACGGCCAGACCTTGAGCCCCAGGGCCAGGGCCGTCGGCGCCCCGACCATCACCAGCCCGATGCCGATGAACCCCCACATCGGCCCGTCGGGGTGGCGGAACAGGATCACGATCCCCGCGATCGCCGCGGCCCCCGCGCCGATGGCGAGCAACCCCGCCGAGGGAATGAAAAGCTCGGCGACCATCAGCAGCAGGCTGGCCGCGAGCAGCCCCAACCCCACAAGCAGTATCGATTCTCCGTCCACGCCGCTCCCTTCCCGTGTCTAAGAACCCTGCGTTGGCCCGCGCTCGTTGACCTGCTCCACCACCACGCGGAACCCATCCGCCGAGACCACGCGGATGGCGGCCCCGGCGTCGATGATGCCCAGGTCGCTCACCACATCGACGATCTGCTCGCCGAACTGCCCCCGGCCCGACGGGCGCAGGGCCGTGACGGCGGCGCCCCTCGCGCCGATCGCCGGGACCCGCGGGCCACCCGGGCCCATGGCGGCCAGCAGGCTGTCGGCGTTGTCGTCCTCGTCGCTCAGGATGAGCCGGCCCAGGATCGGCAGCGACCCGAAGTGCTTGGAGAGGTAATACATCCCGACCGTGGTGGTGACAAGGCTGAGCACCATCGTGAGCAGGCCGTACATGAGGTTGGTCTGCTCGGTGGGGCTGTCGGGGAACAGCCCGCCCCCATCGCCGACAAAGGTCCCGAGCATCCCGCCGAAGAGCAACAGCAGCCCTGTGATCCCCGGCACGCCGAAGCCGGGGAGGATGAGGATCTCAATGAAGAGGAGGAGGATGCCGATGGCGATC
This sequence comes from uncultured Phycisphaeraceae bacterium, assembly GCA_964372195.1. Lineage (GTDB taxonomy): Bacteria > Planctomycetota > Phycisphaerae > Phycisphaerales > UBA1924 > PNC22. The sequence goes on along the minus strand of CAYJPX010000003.1, from coordinate 96,814 downwards.
GCCCCGACCTCCCACCAGTTGGCGAGCCCGAGCAGGGCCGGCGGGGCGAGCAGGCCGACCAGCGCGACCAGCGCGATCGCGCCGGGCACACCCACCCCGGGGTGCGACATCTCGAGGAAGAGCATGAGGAGGAAGACGGTGATGAGCAGCCCCCGCACCACATTGGTGCTGGCCAAGACGACCACGATCTCGGACCAGCTCGGCTTGAGCCTCCGGGTGTTTTTCGCGCCGAAGTAGGCCTGCAGGTCCCTGTCATCGACGATCGGGTCGAGGGCGCTGCTCGATCTCGCGTTCGTCGAGAAGCCCAGGAACGCGAGCTCCTCGGCGTCGAGCGTCAGCGGGTTCCGGCCGGTGATGAGGTAGCCCACCAGCTCGTACCGGCCGCGCTCGGCCGCGGAGAGCGTGCGGCGGTTGCTCAGCCCCTCGAGCAGTTCACGCTTGACCCCGAGAGACTCAAGCGAAGGCGAGGCCGGCTGGAACGCGCCGGGATCGCCCACCTGTGGGCCCCCGGCCTGCGACGCCGGGCCCGCCGTCGCGCCCCCGCCCTGTTCCGCCGCTGCCTGGATGAGGGGCCGCCCCCTCGGCGGGTCGCCCTCGAAGAGCATCCGGTACTCCGCCTCGTTAATGGCGAACCGCTCCCCGGTCTCCTTGTCCCGCACCCACCAGAGCTCGACGCCCAGCGAGACGAACGCCTGCACGACAAACTCGTCCCACCCGCGGAGCCTTGCGGAATTCGTGACCTCGGCCAGGAGCGGCGCGGTCAACTTTTGGCGCTCGGCCTCGGGCAGCGGGACCAGGCCCCCGAGCCGGTCCTGGGCGATCACCAGCGCATCACCCATCTCCACGGACTTCGCCGTGACGATCTCCTTGCAAGCGAGCGCGATGATCGCGCCGCCCGAGTACGCCTTGGTGTTGATCCAGGCCACGCTGTTCGTGATCTGGGAGTTGCGGATGGCGTTGCAGATCTCGAACACCGCCCCGACCTCGCCCCCGGGCGTATTGAGTTCGACCACGATCGCGTCGGCCCCCGCCGCCTCGGCGAGCGCCAGGCGCCGCTGGAAGCTGTACGAGGTCACCCGGTCGATCAGGCCCTCGATCGTGATGATCGCGACATTGTCCGCCTGGCGGTGGCTGGGGACCGCGGCCGCCTGGGCCGGAGCCTGCGACTGAGCGGGGGGCTGGTCTCCCTGCGCGGCCGCCAGCAGGCCCGAACCCAGCACCAGCACCAAGACCATCCACCGAACGGCCCGCCCCCAGGCGGCGGGGGAGTGAGACCACAGGCGTGCGCCTTGTGCGTGCAGTGAACCCATGTCAGCAGTATACGGAACAAGCCTCGAACCGATTCACCCGCCCTCACCCCTTGGGCGGCTCCTCCTGCTCCACCCGCCACACCATCTCCGCCCCGGTGCAGTCGATGTGCACTGCGAAGAAGCCCGGCAGCCGCCCCTCCCCCCCGGCCTCGGCCCGCCGGACCAGCGGCCAGATCACCCGCCGGTCGCTCTCCGGCAGGTTCAGCCCCTCGATCTCCCCCGGCTCGTGCCACTCCAGCCGCCCTTCGTTCATCGGCCCGGCCTCGACCTCGACCGCCCCGAGCACGCGGTAGTAGAAGAGCAGCCAGTGCCCCGTGCCCTCGAACCCGGCCTCCGAGATCAGCCCCATCAGGTGCAGCCGCTCGATCGGCACCTCGATCCCGGCCTCCTCGCGGATCTCCCGCTGGGCGCACTGGGTGGGAGACTCCCCGGTGTCCATGTCCAGCTTGCCGCCGATGGGGGAGTAGAGGTCCTTGTTGGGGGCCTTGATCCTGTGCAGCAGCAGCACCCGCCCGTCCCGGTCGCGCAGGTCACACAGGCAGGCGATGCGGTAGGGCAGTGGGGGGGTGGTCGCGGTCACGGCCCCCGAGCATAGGTGGCCCGGCGATGGGTGCGCGAGCCGGCGGGGCGGCACTACCATGCGTCGATGTCACCGCCCGATGACTTCGGACTCGGCCCCGTCGCCACCCTCGCGCATGTCTCCGACCCGACGCCCGCGCCGATGCATCGGCCCTTCTGGGCCGCGTGGCGGGAGGCGCTGCTCGGGGCCAGGCCCAGGCTCGGGCCCGCCGAGCCCGCCGACCCCTCGGACCCGACCGCCACGCACCGCTTCGTGTCGGTGGGGTCGGTGCGCGTAGGGTGTGCGCTCGAGCTGCCGCCCAGCGGTGTGCCCCTGCGCGCCGGGCTGGTGACCACCCACGGCTACTCGTCGAGCGAGCCCCTCGCCGGCCTGGCGCGCCGCTGGCAAGGGCTTGCCGCGAAAGGGGTGGCGGTGCTCGTCGCCCGCGTGCGGGGGTACCCGGGCAGCCAGATCGACGCGGGGGACTGGGTCGGTGCGCCAGACTCGCTGGGGTGGATCACGCGGGGCTTCCCCGCCGCGATGCACCGGCCCGAGGACGCGATGGGCTGGTCGCTGCCGTTGGCGGTCGCCGATGTGGCGTGCGCCGGGCGGGCGCTGCGTGACTGGCTCGCGTCGCGTGGCAGGGCGGACGCCCCGGTGTTCCTGCACGGGGAGAGCTTCGGGGGCGGGCTTGCGGTCATGGCGGCGGCCCGGACGCCGGCGGGGTTCGTCCGCTTCGAGCGCCTCGCGCTGGGGCTGCCGACCTTCGGCGATTGGTCGTGGCGTTTGGCCGACCCGGCGCGGATGGCCTTGGGCTCGGGCGCGCAGATGCTCTCGCTGCTCCGTGCACTCGACTCGCCCCACGCCGTCGATGTGCTCCGGCTCTGCGACACGGCGGTCCACGCCCGGCGGGTGATGGCTCCCACGCTGTGCAAGCTGGCGCTGCGCGACGAGGTGGTGCCCGCGCCCGCCGCAGCGGCGGTCTACAACGCCCTGGGCACCGACCCGGGCGGCAAGTGGCGGTTCCTCGTGCCCGAGGGGCACACCGAGCCCTCGCTGGCGTGCGCCCGGCGTCACGCGCTATTCGAGCGGTGCCTCGCCGACTTCCTCGACCCCGGCCGTGAGCCGGCGGCCGCCATGATGGCGTGGGAGGATGCGCTGGTCGAGGGCGACCGCGCGCCCACGCGCGCCGAGACGCCGATCACCGGCGGGCAGTCCGGCCTCTTCGGCGATCAGCCCGCGCGCGACCAGACCGACGAGCTGCTCGTGGCGGCGTACCAAGTCGCGGGTCGGACGCTCGACGACCTGCCCTACACCCCCGAGTGGGCCTCGCTCTTTGCCGGGCTCGGGCTGGGGCTCCGCGAGCGGGAGGTCTTCCACCGCCTCCACAACCTCCGCAAGGCGGGCAAGCTGCCAAGGCTCGGGCGGGCCGCGTCGAGCCCGCCGGCGATCGACCGCGACGAGGAAACGCAGCTCGCCGAGCGGGTGACGCGCCTGGTGGGTACACTAGGCCAGCGGGATCGCCTGCCCTTCACGCCCGAGTTTGACCGGCTGGTGCTCGAGTTCAACACCGCGACCGGGCGCGACCTCCAGCCGCACGATGTGTGGCGTCTGGTCGCCAAACTCGCGAAATAGCCCGGTTCATCGGGCGGCGTGCAACCGTTTCGGCTTGGTGCGGCGTACCGGCTGGTGGTATGCTGGCTGCAGCACTCCCAGAGGGGGAGTCTCCCTGTCCAGTTGCGATTGATCCCCTGCACGGGGAAAGGAACCTCGGCAATGAGGAAGAGCATTTGTGCCACCATGTGTTTGGCCGGGCTGGCCGCCGCGGTCCTGGCGGGCGATGTGACCCGCCCCGGTCAGTTTGACGACGCGGGGGCGTTTGTGCCATTCGTGGAGCAGCCCGGGTCGCTCGAGTTCAGCGGATCGCTGATCGTGCGGATGCGGCAGGACCTTGCCCAGGGCGACGAGGCCGCGGCCCGCGCCATGATGTCCGCCCTCTCGGCCCGCCACAACGCCGTGGTGGATTACTACATCGCCCACGCGCCAATCGGCCGCGGCGGCGTGGACGCCGGTGAGTCCGAGAACACCCTGAGCCAGACCCTCATGGCCACCGGCCTCTTCGAGTACGCGGTCCCCAACTGGATCTGCTACCCCCTCGAAACACCCAACGACCCGCAGTACGGCGCGCAGTGGCACCACCCGCAGATCAACTCGTCCGCGGCGTGGGACATCACCCACGGCGACGCGGGCGTCGTGGTCGCCTTCACCGATACCGGCATCTACAAGGCCCACTCCGACCTGGCCGGCAAGATCGTCAACGGGTACGACGCCTACAACAACATCTCCGAGGACGACGGCGGGAGCGTCGACGATATCCACGGCCACGGGACGCATGTCGCGGGCTGTGCCGCCGCGGTCACCAACAACAGCAACGGCGTCGCCGGCGTCAACTGGGACGCCCGGATCATGATGGTCCGCGTGGCGATCGACGGCAGCGGCGGGGCGTACATGGAGGATCTCATCGAGGGCGCGCAGTGGGCCATCGAGCACGGCGCCAAAATCGTCAGCGCCAGCTACTCCGGCGTCGGCTACGCGCCGATCCAGACCATGGGCGCCTACATCCACTCCATCGGCGGCATCTACATGTACGCCGCCGGCAACGACGGACGGAACCTCAGCGGGTTTGACTGGAACGATGTGATCGTGGTGGGCGCGAGCACCTACGGCGACGCCCGGGCGAGCTTCTCCGCGTATGGCACGGCGGTCGATGTGTTCGCCCCGGGGGTCGACATCGGCTCGACCACCCGCGACGGCGGGTACGGCTGGTGGAGCGGGACCAGCATGGCGACGCCGGTGACCAACGGCGTGGCCAGCATGATCTGGGCCGCGGACCCGACGCTCTCCAACCTCGAAGTCGAGCAGATCCTGTTTGAGACCTGCTTTGATCTCGGGCAGGCCGGCAACGACTCCACCTACGGTTGGGGTCGAGTGGATGTCGCGGCGGGGGTACAGGCGGCGGCCGACGGCGCCTGCATCGCCGACTGGAACTCCGACGGGAGTGTCAACACCCAGGACTTCCTCGCCTACCTCGGCGACTGGTCCGCCAACTATGCCCAGGACTGCACCGTCAATGACTGCCCGGCGGATATCGACGGCAACGGTGTGACCAACACCATTGACTTCATCGCCTTCCTGGGCGCCTGGTCGGGCGGCTGCTGAAGGCCGGCCTTGCCAACACGGTTCAACGCGGAGGGGCGGCCACCAGTGGTCGCCCCTCTCGCTTTGGGGCTACGGCGCCCTGACTACAGCCCATAAACCGGCCGCAGCTTGCCCTCGAGGTGCCGCATCAGCGGGTCGGGGCTGAGGGGCGAGCCGGTGATTCGCTCGCACAGCTCGCCGGCTCGGTAGCGCTGGCCGTGCTCGTGGATGCGCGTCCGCAGCCAGGCGAGCAGGCCGGCGAACTGCCCGCGGGCGATCTGGGACGCGAGGTCGGGGATGTCGGCGTTGATCTTCTCCCAGAACTGGGCCGCGTAGAGGTTCCCCAGCGTGTAGGTGGGGAAGTACCCGATCAGGCCGAAGCTCCAGTGGACATCCTGCAGGCAGCCGCGGCGGTTGTCGGGCACCTTGACGCCCAGCAGCCCCTCGAACCGCTCGTTCCACACCCCCGGCAGGTCGGCGACCGCGAGATCGCCCCGCACCATCGCCCGCTCGATCCCGAAGCGGAGCATGACATGGAGGTTGTAGGTCGCCTCGTCGGCCTCCACGCGGATGTAGCTCCGCCGCACGAGGTTGGTCGCGGCGTAGAGGTCGTCGACGCCGAAGCGCTCGAGCCCCGAGCCCATGATCCTCTGGGCCTGCGGGAGGGCCCACCGCCAGAATTCCCTGCTCCGCCCGACGAAGTTCTCCCACATGCGAGACTGGCTCTCGTGGATGCCCAGCGAGACCGCATCGCCGAGCGGCTCGCCGAAGTGGTCGGCCTTGGGCAGGCCCTGCTCGTAGAGCCCGTGCCCGCACTCGTGCATCGTGCCGTAGAGCGCATCGGTGAACTTCTCGTCCCGGTAGCGGGTGGTCAGGCGGGTGTCCCCCGGGGCGATCCCCGAGCAGAACGGGTGCGTGGTGACATCGAGCCGCCCGGCCTGGGTGTCAAAGCCCAGGGCCGCGATGACGAAGTTGCCGAAGGTGTTCTGCTTGGCCGCGTCGATGGTGCAATGGAGCGGGGCGTCGCTCGGGGCGGCGCCGTTGTCGAGCAGGTCCTTGACCAGCGAGCTCAGGCGCTCGCCCAGCGGGGTGAAGACCGCCTCGATCTCGGCCGCCCGTCCGCCGGGCTCGTAGTCGTCGAGCAGGGCGTCATAGAGCTCGCCCCCGCTCGGCACGCCGTAGCACGCGGCCTTTTGCTTGGAGAGGTCGAGCATTTTGCTGAGCCACGGGGCAAATGCCGCGAAGTCGTTGGCCTCGCGGGCGTGCTTCCAGGCCTCCTGGGCTTGGCTGCCGACACCGGCCAGCTCGGAGACCAGGGAGGTGGGCAGCTTGATCTTCTTGTCGTAGATCCGGCGGATCTCTCGGAGGTTGCGGGCCGCCGGGCTCGCGGGGTCTCCGACCAGGGTGGCGTGGGGGCGGCCGGGCCCCCGCCCGGCGGCCGCGCCGGGGGGGGGGGGCGGGGGCATGG
>CAYJPX010000003.1:40255-90269 GCA_964372195.1 uncultured Phycisphaeraceae bacterium | reverse complement strand
CTCCCCTCCCCCGCCGGCCCGCGGGGCGGGGGGGGGCCCCCCCCGGGGGGGCGGCGTGCCCCCCGGCCGCTAGCCGGTCGCCGATACGGGGGTCGGTCCGCTTCTCATGGACAATCGAAGCGATCGCGGAGGCCTGCTCGGCCCGGTTGGCCGCCCCGGCCGGGGGCATGTAGGTCTCCTGGTCCCAGTTGAGCAAGGCATCGACTGCGCCGAGGACGGCGGATTCTCGGGCCATTGCCCTCAGGGTGTCGTAGGCCGGAATCGCCATCGCATCGCTCCTTGAAGTGGTGAAAGGGATGGTATGGGGCGCGAGGCCCCGAGGCCCCCAGAGTAGAACAGCCTAGTGAATCCACTGAATATGTTCACGCGCGTCCGGTTTGGGCAAATACACCCAGGGGAGAATCCGATGGCACGATCCCCGGCACGAGTCGAGCCCGGGCAAGAAGGAGTACAGAGACATGGTGCACATCGGAGACGAGGTTTTTGTCCACTTCGCCGGGGGGACAGGGATCCGGACGCTCCACGCGGGCAAGGTCGAGCAGCAGCGCGACGGCGTCATCGCCGTGCGGTTCGCCGAGCCGGAAGGCCTGCCCACCGAGCCGGCAGCCGCGATGATCGTCTTCTTCCACGGCCCGGAGGAGTTCATGCAGCAGCCCGGCCAGCCGGTCGAGTTCGAGAACGAGGCCGGGGAGACGGTCGCCGGCATCCGCCTGCTGGGCGCGCCGGTGAGCGCCGAATCACGCAAGTGCTTCCGCGTCAGCACGGTGCTCGCCGACTACAGCGCCGACTTCGGCAAGGTGGGGGTCTGCAAGATCGCGGATGTGTCCGCCGAGGGGGTCGCGTTCATCGCGCCCAATAGGCTGTCGCTGGGGGAGTGTGTGGAGATCAAGCTCACCGTGCTCGGCAGATCCTCGACCGGCCGGGGGTTCATCCAGAGCATCAAGCAAGTCCGTGACGGCTACCGCTACGGCCTGCTGTGCACCAACGACGCCGGGATGGGTGGCCTCGACAAGGGGCTCCAGCGGCTGACGATGGACGCCCAACGAACGCAGCTGCGCCGGCTCTCCGGCGCGGCCTGATCGACCGTGGTGGTTTCGAGCCTGTGCTGCGGAGCACGCGGTCGGCTTGCCGGCCGCGTGTTCGCTTTTGGGGCGAGGGTTGTGTGTCGCTCGGGGTCGTGAGCCTCAGCCGCACACCCGGCGCAGGGCATCGACCTTGTCGGTCTTCTCCCAGGTGAAGCCGGGGCTGCGGACGACCGTGCCGTCCGGCTTGCGGTGCTCCACATCCTGCGCCTTGCGCCCGAAATGCCCGTGCCGCGCCGTGCGCAGGTAGATCGGCCGACGAAGGCCCAGTGTCTCGATGATGCCCCTGGGCGTGAGGCTGAAGACCTCGCGGATCGCGCGGCTGATCTTCTCTGGGTCGGCCTTCTGCGTGTCGGCGCAGTCCACCCAGACGCTCGTCGGCTCCGCGACGCCGATCGCGTAGCTCAGTTGGATCTCGCACACATCGGCGAGCCCCGCCGCGACGACATTCTTGGCGATGTACCGCGCCATGTAGGCCGCCGAGCGATCGACCTTGGTCGGGTCCTTGCCGCTGAACGCCCCGCCGCCGTGGCGTCCGCGCCCGCCGTAGGTATCAACGATGATCTTGCGCCCGGTGAGTCCGGAGTCGCCGTGGGGCCCGCCGATCTCGAAGCGGCCCGTCGGGTTGACATGGATTGTGATCGCCGGGTTCCACCACTCCTTGAGCACCGGCTTGAAGACCTCGAGGATCACCTGGCGTTTCAGTTCGTCCTGCCGGTCGTTCCAGGAGGGGTCGTGCTGCGTGCTCAGCACCAGGGTGTCCACCCGCACCGGCCTGCTGCCCTCGTACTCGATCGTCACCTGGCTCTTGGCGTCGGGGCGAAGGCCCGGGATAATCCCCGCGCGGCGCACATGCGCCTGCTGCTCCACCAGCCGGTGGGCGAGCTGGATCGGCAGGGGCATCAATTCCGGTGTCTCGCGGCAGGCGAAGCCGAACATCATGCCCTGGTCGCCGGCGCCGTCGCGGTCCACGCCCTGCGAGATGTCCTTCGACTGCTTGTTCAGCGCGACCAGCACGGCGCAGCTCTCCGCGTCGAACCGCATATTCGCGTCCGTGTAGCCGATCTCCGCGATCGTCGCCCGCACCACATCCGGGATGTCCACATAGGTGTTCGTGGTCACCTCGCCCGCCACCACCACCAGGCCCGTCGCCACCAGGGTCTCGCACGCCACCCGCGAGTGGGGGTCGTCGGCCAGCATGGCGTCCAGGATGGCGTCGGAGATCTGGTCGGCGACCTTGTCGGGGTGCCCCATCGAGACCGATTCGGATGTGAACAGATGCGTGCCCGCCATTGAAACCTCCATGCCCACACGGCAAGCCCAGGCCCCGGACAACCCCGCCGGGGCTCGGCTCACGCCGAGTCTAGCTGCCCCGCCGCCGTCACGCCAACGCCCCCGCCCCGCGACGCGTATCCTCAGGCCCTATGGCCACAAAAGCCGCGTCCAAACCCACCGCCCCGGGCCTGACCTACGCCGCCGCGGGGATCGACCTCGAACGCTACGACGGGTTCATCCAGACGCTCGGGTCGATGCTCAAGAAGACCCACGGCCCGCGGGTCATCGCCAACCCCGGCGGCTTCGGGGGGCTCTTCCGCCTCGACTACAACGAGAAGCTCTTCGCCCGGAACTACCGGGACCCGGTGCTGGTGGCCTGCTCGGACGGCGTGGGGACCAAGATCAAGGTCGCCCAGCAGCTCGGCATCCTCCACACCATCGGGATCGACCTGGTCGCGATGAATGTCAACGACTGCATCGTCGAGGGCGCCGAGCCCCTCTTCTTCCTCGACTGCCTCAGCGTGCCGCAGGTCGACGAGCGGCAGTGCGCCGAGATCATGCAAGGCGTGGTCGAGGGCTGCCGGCTCGCGGGCTGCGCGCTCCTGGGCGGTGAGACCGCCGAGATGGGCGACCTCTTCAAGCCCGGCGACTTCGACCTCACCGGCTTTGCCCTGGGCGTGGTCGACCTGCACAAGGCCATGAGCCGGCGCCACCCCGAGCCCGGTGACATCGTGCTGGGGCTGGCCAGCAGCGGCATCCACTCCAACGGTTTCACCCTCGCGCGGAAGGTCATCACCGAGGCCGGCCTCCGGCTCGACCAGCGCTACGACGAGCTGACCAACCCCCAGACCGGCGAGACCCCGACCCTCGGCGTGGAACTGCTCTGCCCCACCCGCATCTACGCCGAGCCTATCGTGAAGCTCGGGCGGGCCTACCGCGTGAAGAAAGTCATCACCGCCATGGCCCACATCACCGGCGGCGGGATCCCCGGCAACCTCAACCGCGTGCTGGGCGACAAGGTGGACGCGGTCATCAAAGCCGAAAGCTGGCCCGTGCCCGGCATCTTCAGACTATTGCGGGCCCGCGGAGGCGTGGACGAGGCCGAGATGCGCCGCGTCTTCAACATGGGCATCGGCTACTGCGTCGTCGTCCGCCCCACCTTTGCCGACGCGGTGAAGGAACGCCTAGAACGCATGGGCGAGACGGTCTACACCATCGGCAAGATCACCAAGGGCAAGGGCCGCGTCGTCGAGAAGTGAGGCGGGCCATCACCCCCGCATGAACATCTCGGTCCAGTCGTCGAAGAACACCACCAGCTGCGCGAACGAGAAGACCACCGGCAGGAAGTTCATCGCCACGCCCACCCGCACCAGCGACCTCGCGGTGCCGAGCCTGCGACGCCCGACAAACTCGCAGACCCACAGCACGCCGGCGATGACCGCGAATTTCAGCGCGATCAACCCCCACAGCCCCGCCGCGGCCAACGCCCGGTCGGCGAGCGCGTTGACCTCGATCGCGCCCAGGCTGAGCATGACATAGGTCATGATGATGTCGAGGGACCCGGCCAGCACGAGCCAGGTGTAGGCGGTCGGGAACAGCACCTCGGCCTGGGCGTCGAGCGCGTGGTGGTCGTCGGGTTGCCTGATTGCCGCGTGCATGACCTGCCTCCGTTGCCGAGACGCTCACCCGCTGAGCGTGCTCCGGACGAGGCGGTCGAACCGATCGCGGGGTGCCGGGAGCGAGGTCCACATCTCAAACTGCCTCGCGCCCTGCTCGACGAACATCGACACGCCGTCGACCGTCCGCCAGCCCGCGTCCTGTGCTTGGCTCAACAGCCTTGTACGGACCGGGTGATAAACGGTTTCCAGCAGCGCCATATTGCGATTGGCGAAGGCCTCGGGGGGCAGGGGCGACTCGTCGGGCGCCGGGCCCCCGGTCATGCCGACGCCGGTGCAGTGGGCGTAGGCGTCGGGGGCCTGGCCCGCCCGGTCCGCCCAGGGCGCCGCCGCGGCGCGGCCCGCGAACGCGCCGTTGACCTCGCCCGCCAACCGCGTCGCCCGCTCGGGCGAGCGGTTGGTGATGACGACCGAGGCGCCGGACGCGGCTGCCCCGAAGGCGATCGCGCGGGCGACCCCGCCCGCCCCGAGCACGACCACACGCTTGCCCGCGAGCGAGCCGGCGGCGCCCTCAAGGCAGCCCAACGCCGCGGCGGCGTCGGTGTTGGCAACGCTCGCCGAGCGGAGATCGCCGGTCTCACCGCGCTCCAGCACCAGCGTGTTCGCCGAGCCCGACAGGCCGGACACCTCATCGAGCGACCAGCCGCACTCCCGCGCCAGCCGCACCAGGTGCTCCTTGTGCGGCATGGTCACACTGCACCCGGCAAAGTCGAGCCGTGGGTGGAGCACCAGTTCGAGCATGGTTGCCTTGAAGCTCTCGTACCCCCCGGCCCCATCCTCCCCGACCGCGATCGGCAGCGGGACATACACGCCGTCGTGCCCGACCTCGGCGAACCCGGCGTTGTGGATCAGCGGGCTCATCGAGTGCCCGACCGGCCAGCCGACGATGCCGTAGACCTTCGTCGCCGGGCCGATCGAGCGGAACCGGTATTGGTCCAGCAGGTCGCGCAGGGTGGGCTGTCCGGGGGCGGTGGCGGCCTCGCTGCGCAGGCTGGCAAAGGTGAGGAAGCCGCCGAACTTCGGGGCGAGCACCCGGCTGGCCAGCCCGAACTCGCCCATGCCCAGGGCGATCGTCGGCTTGGTCCGCTCGGCGAGCATGTCGAAGAGCTCGAGATTGTCCCGCAGGCTGCGCGCCCGGAACGCGACCTTGCACACCGCCGCGGCCTCCTCGCCCTGCATTGCCAGCATCCGGCGCGTGAGGTCCGACGGCCGGCCCGCGAAGTCGTGCGAGGAGAGAATCAGCCGGGTCCGCACCTCGCGCTGCCGCCCGAATTGCCCAACTGCGAGATCGAGTTGCCGCCGGGCATCGGCCGAGCGGGTGTACGCGGCCAGCTCGGCGTCGATGTAGGCCGGCGGGTGCTCCGCCGCGCCGAGCTGCGCAAAGAACGCCAGGCGCTGGTCCTCGTCGCCGTCGTAGAGCCCGCCCTCCCAGAGCGGGCGGCAGGTCACGATGCACGGCAGGGGCGACTCCTCAACGAGCCGCAGCACCTCGGCCTCGTCGTCGGGGCTGTGCAGGAACTGGTCGATCCGGTACTCGACCATGTCGGCCCCGTCCTCGGCCACCCGGATCGCCTCCGCCCAGGCCCGGTCGGCGCCCTCGACCATGATGGGGACACACAAGAGCGTCATGGGCGGAGTCTACGGCCGCGTGCCGGCGCGCCGCTCGGCGTCCATCACCACCCCCGCCGCTACCACCGCCGCGGTCTCGACCCGCATCACATGCACCCCGAACCGGCACACGCTCGCCCCGGCCTGCCGCGCCGCGGCGATCTCGTGCTCCGCGAACCCGCCCTCGGGCCCGACCAGCAGCGTGATGTCCCCGGACCCATCCGCCGCAAACTCCCCGCCCGAGGCATCGGCGATCACCAGCCGCGTGGCCGGATCGCACCCCGCGTGGCGCCGGGCGAGCACATCCGCCAGGACCGCCGGCTCGCCGACCTCCAGCACCCACGCCCGCCCGCACTGCTTGGCCGACTCGGCCGCGATCCGCTCGGCCTTGAGCATCTTGCCCAGCCGGGGCGAGACCACGGTCCGGAGGGTTGCCAGCGGCGACCACGCCGCCGCCCCCACCTGGCTGAGCTGGTCGATCATCTCCTCGAGCCGCGGTCCCTTGGGCGCGCTCGCCAGCACATGCACGCGGGGCGAAACCCTCGCCTCCCGCGTCGCCGAGGCGACCCGCACCCGCATCACCCAGACTGCCCCGCCGCGACCGCCCGACTCTTTGACGACCTCGTCGATGACCCCGACCGCCCGGAGCCCGCACCCGTCGAGGATCTCGATCTCCCCTCCGACCTCCAGGCGTTTGACCCGCACCGCGTGGTGGGCCTCGGCGCCGACGATCTCCACGATCGACCCGGGCACGGCCTCGCAGTGTGGCAGGGAGGTCCGGTGCGTGTACATCGCCAGAGCGTAGCGGGCAGGGGGCTGGCCCAGCCCGGGGACTGCGCCGGTCGGGCGGATTGTGCCGAGTGTTCCGGGGGCAAGGGGCTTGAGCGGTGGACCCCCACGGCCGATGATGGCTCTGGGTCCGCCCCCATGGATGAACACACCCCCAACCCGAACCCCGAAACCGCCGCGGAATCGGGCGGCGTAGGCTCGCCCGCCGGCGTCCAGGATGCCGCCTCGGAGTCACCGCCCGTGGACCCCCAAGCCGAGCTCCAGGATCTGGACGCCTCGCTCAGCGAGATGACCAACCTCCTGATGTCGGGCGAGGACGGCGACGCGTTCGATCTCGAGGGCGACTTTGCCGATGCGGACGGCCTTGTGGCCGACGCACCGCCCAGGCCCCAGCCAAACTCCCAGCCCGATCCCCTGGCCGAGATCGACCAGGTCCAAGCCGTCGTCGAGGCCGCCCTCCAAGAAGCGGCGGGGGACCTGGGGGGTGCTTCAGAGCTTGATGACGCCGCCGAGCCGCTCCTGGACCCCCAAGCGGCCATGGAGGCCGTCGCGGAATCGCTCGAGGACCAAGCCGCTGAATCGGAGCCGCCGGTCGCGGAGTTCGAGGCCTCCGACGAGGCCGGGGCAGCACCCGAAGCGGAAGCCGAGGCCGAATCGCCAGCCGGACCTCATCCCGCTGCGCCGACCGACGCAGCCCCGGTGGCCCACGCCGAAAGACAGGCCGAGCAGTCCTCCACAGCGATCCCCGCTCCGGGGGCCCCTGCGCTCCCCGCCCCAGGGGCTGCCGCCTCGGGCGGCGTCCCGGCGGATTCCCGCGAAACCGCCCCACGAAGGTCTGCCGTGCCGCCGGCCGTGAAGGCCGACCTCAAGACACGCCTCTTGGCGATCGCCGGCAAGATGGTGACCCCCATCGCCGCGAAGGTGGGCGAGTTGCTGGCCCGGGGAATCGAGCCCCTGGCGGCCGTGCTCGCCGGGCAGCCGAAGCTCATGCGGCACTCCCTCGCATGGCTGGCCCTTTGGACCGCCTTTAACGCCGGGACGATCTGGTTCTACCTGATCTTCTTCCGATCCACCGGCCACGAGGCCGACCCGGCGGCGATGACCCAGATATCCGGTACCGCGGCCGCGACCGCGGGCGAGGCGACGGGCGACGGTCCCGGCTCGCCGCCAGCCGTGGGCGCGATCGATCCCGCGACAGCGGCCCTCGCCCATCCCGCGGGCAAATAGGCCCGCGTGCACCCCATGAGCCTGGCTGGCGGAAGTTTTGGCCGCGGCAGGCCACCGCCGACCCGATAAGCCCCGGATGCGCCCCGACGGCCCGTCGGGCGCCATGGCGCGCGGATTGCTGGTGAACGCGGGATGCGCTCTGCCGATTCGGCCGGGCGTTTCCTTCTCCCATGCGTCCCGGCGGGGTCCCCCCTCCCGCCGGGACCTTTTTTTGGCCCTTGTGCGGCGGCGCGGGGGCAAATGGCCCCCGGGTCGGCACCCGGCTTGGCACGGGCCGCGCGGTCGGGTATACAATCGGCCCCACGCTGGCTCCGCGCCTTTGGAAAGGCTTGGAGTGCAGTCGGCGTGTGACCGGAGACCAAGCGTGACCGAGCAAGAGATTGAGGCGAAGGTGATCGAGATTGTCGCCGAGCAGATGGGCGCCGACAAGGCCAAGATCACCCGCGCGACGAACTTCGTGGAGGATCTCAACGCCGACAGCCTCGACACGGTCGAGCTGGTCATGGAGTTCGAGGACGAGTTTGATACCTCGATCCCCGACGAGCAGGCGGAGAAGATCAAGACCGTTGGTGAGGCCATAGAGTTCATCGCCCAGGCGATCGGGAAGGCCTAGATCTGTCCAGCACCCGCGTCGCGGCCCGCGCCGATGCGCCCGCCGCCTTGCGCTGGCCCGTGCCGGGCGGGGGCTGCTTGCCTGTGAGGTGAACTCTCGATGCCGCGGATCGTGATTACGGGGATTGGCGCGGTGACCGATCTCGGCCTCAACGCCGCCGAGACATGGGCCGCCATGCGCGAAGGCCGGAGCGGCATCGCCACCATCGAGGGTGGGGGCTTTGACGACTACAAGGACAGGTGGACCGTCACCATCGGCGGGCAGGTCAAGGGCTGGGATCCCACCAGCGCCATCGACCCGCGTGAGGCCAAGCGGCTCGACCGCTGCACCCAGCTCGGCATGGCGGCGGCGGCCGAGGCCGTCGCCCACTCCGGCATCGACTTCGCCGCCGAGGATGGCGACCGCTGCGGGGTG
The DNA here is from genome assembly GCA_964372195.1 of uncultured Phycisphaeraceae bacterium. GTDB lineage: Bacteria > Planctomycetota > Phycisphaerae > Phycisphaerales > UBA1924 > PNC22. The sequence goes on along the minus strand of CAYJPX010000003.1, from coordinate 81,585 downwards.
ATCATCGGCTCGGGCATCGGCGGGATCTCCACCATCGAGGAGGGCGTCGGCATCCTGCTCCAGCGGGGGCCGCACCGCCTGAGCCCGTTCACCGTCCCCCGCCTCATGGTCAACGCCGTCACCGGCAATATCTCCATCCGCTACGGCCTGCGCGGCCCGGCGTCGGCGCACGCGACGGCGTGCGCAAGTTCGGGCCACGCCATCGGCGACGCGATGCAGTACATGCGCCGCGGGTGCGCCGATGTCATGATCGTCGGCGGGGCCGAGGGGGCCCTCACCCCGCTCTGCCTGGGCGCCTTTATGACCATGAAGGCCCTCAGCACCCGCAACGACGAGCCGACGAGGGCGAGCCGCCCGTTCGACAGGGACCGCGACGGGTTCGTGCTCGCCGAGGGCGCCGCGATGTATGTCCTCGAGACCGAGGAGCACGCCAAGGCCCGCGGAGCGACCATCCACGCCGAGCTGGTCGGGTTCGGCAACTCGGGCGACGCCGGGCACATCACCGCGCCGGACCCCGAGGGCCGGGGCGCCTCGCGCTCCATGCGCTGGGCGCTCGAGGACGCCGGGCTCGCGGCCGGGCAGATCGACTATGTCAACGCCCACGGCACCTCGACCCCGCTCGGCGACAAGGCCGAGGTGGCGGCGGTGCTGGGGGTCTTCGGCGACCACGCCCGCAGGAGCGCGGGGGGCAAGCTGCTGATGAGCTCGACCAAGAGCATGCACGGCCACTGCCTCGGCGCCTCGGGGGCGGTCGAGATGATCGCCTGCCTCCACGCCGTCCGCGATGGCATCATCGCCCCGACCATCAACCTCGACAACCCCGACGAGGGCTTCGACCTGGATCTGGTCGCCCACGATGCCCGCGAGCGGGCCACCGGCTACGCCATGAACAACACCTTCGGCTTCGGCGGGCACAATGTCACGCTGATCCTCGGACGCTACCGGGGCTGACCGGGGCCCCTTGGCACCCCGATTGCGAGTCGTCCTCCGGCCGACCGTCCGAGCGCAGTTCGTGCGCTCACCGACGCGGGCTGATGTTGCGCCCCCGGGCGGCCGATGGAGTGGGTGATGCCCTCAGACCTCAAGTCGATTCTCAGCCTCGAGGTGCCGGTGATCGTCCGCCTGGGCGAACGCGCCATGACCCTCCGCGAGGTGCTCACCCTGGTGCCGGGCGCCATCATCGAGATCCCCAAGCCCGCCGACGACGAGCTCGACCTGCTGGTCAACAACCTCCGCGTCGGCGTGGGCACCGCCGTCAAGGTCGGGGAGAACTTCGGTCTGCGGGTGACGGCGATGGGCTCCCGCGAGGCCCTGGCCGAGGCGATCCACCGCCGCCTCGAAGAGAAGTTCAACGCCGCGGCCTGAGCCTAGAACTCGCAGGCGATCCCGCTGGTCCGGAGCAGCGTGCGGAACGACTCGCCGAACACGAAGTTGTGCGAGGGGAACGCCGTCCCCGCCATGTTCTGGTCGAGGTGGCTGAACACCAGGTCGATCCGGCCGACCTTGGCCCACCCCGCCCCGGCGTCGGCGTGATCGAACAGCTCCACCAGCCCCCGGGTCGACGCCCCCTGCGGGCTCTGCTGGACGAGCTCCGCGGAGTATCGCAGGGTCATCCCCGGCCCCGCGTCGCGGTCGAGCGTCGCCCGCGTCACCTTCGCCAGGATGACCTTCTCCCGGAACCCCTCGGCGTGGCCGACCAAGATCCCGGCGGTCTGGGCCATGCCCTCGACGATCAGCGAGCCGGGCATGACCGGCAGGGCTGCGCGCAACAGTGTCCCCGAGCTGTCGCGCACCTCCGGGAAGTGATCGTGCAGGTGGTCCTCGGCCAGCGAGATGTTCTTGACCGCGACAAGCCGCTCGCCGGGCACGAGCTCGACGACCCGATCGATCCACATCCAGCGCATCGGCGGCGTACCCCTTCCCGGCTCACCCGGCGAGCTTGCGCTCGCAGAAGTTCACCAACGCATCGACCGTGAACACCTGCGCCACCCGCGTCACCTGCGGGTCGGCCTCCAGGGCGGCAAAGTCGATGTGCGGCAGGCGCTCCTTGAGCGTCGCGAGCCCCTTGGCGGTGACCAACCCGTCCTGCACGAAATCAGGGTCCTGCGTGACATTCTCGGGGAACAACTCGCCCTGCTGGATCTTGAACCCGAACGCCTGCTCGAGCTGGAAGACGATGTCGAGGAAGTCGATCGACTCGGCGCCCAGGTCGCCCGCGAGCGAGGCCTCGGGGGTGACCTCGTCGTCGTCCACGCCGAGGGCTTCGACCAGCACGCCTTGGACCTTCTCGAAGATGTCGTCTCTGCTCATGGGGGTGTTCCTGCTCTCGGGGCCGGGGCCGGTGACCCGGCCTCTGGGCCGCCATGCTACGCGCCCAGGCCCGGGCTGCCCACCTGGACCGGCCGAAGGGTGAATCGGCCGGAGGCCGCGGTCTCGGGGGCGTCGGGATTGGCCGGCTCGAGGAGTTCGACCCGCCCCCGGAAGTCCAGCACGCCCCCATCGTCCGCCTTGGAAAGCTCCACGACCGCCCGGATGGTGCTCCCCGGGGGGACAAAGCGGTTGTACTTGAGCGCCCGGACCTCGCCGAGCACCAGCGGCCCGGGCGCCCCCCGATGAGCCCCGACCACCCGTCCGGCCTGGACCATCGCCTCCAGCATCAGCACGCCCGGCAGCACCGGGTAGGTGGGGAAATGGTCCTGGAGGTACTCTTCAGCCATGGTGACCGCCTTGAGGGTGACGGCCCCCTCGGCCGAGACCTCTACCACGCGGTCGACAAGGTCGAAGTGCATGCGCACACAATAGCCGGACCCGCCCGGCGCAGCGGCGATAGGCTCCCGGCTGTGGGCGCCACCATCCGCGACGAAGCTGTCTGTATACGCCACTGGGATTGGTCCGAGACCAGCCAGACGGTGTCGCTGTTCACCCGTGACCACGGCATCGTGCGGGGGCTGGCCAAGGGGTCCAAGCGCGAGAAGGCGCCCTTCTCCGGCGGGATCGAGCTGCTCACGCGCGGCGAGGTGGTCGCGATCGTGCGCTCAAGCGGGGCCCTGGCCACCATCACTGCCTGGGACCTCATCGACGCCTACCCCGGCGCCCGCCGATCGCTGCGGGGTTTCTATGTCGGCTGCTACCTGCTCGACCTGGTCCACCACGCCGTGACCGATGCCGACCCACACCCGGGGCTCTTCGAGAGACTCCTCCACGCCCTCGACCTGGTGGGCGGGCAGCCGGAGCTGGCGCTGCTCCTGGGGCAGTGGGGGGTGCTCGCCGAGACCGGGTATACCCCCGGGCTGCCCGAGGGGCCGGGGGGTGACGGGGGGCTGTGGTTCCTGCCCAGGGAGGGGGTCTGTGTGTGGCGGGCGGGGAACGCCCCCCCCCACGACGGGTGGCGGGTCCGTCCGGAGACGATCGCCCTGCTGGACACACTCGGGCGTGGCGAGCGCCCCGAGCCCAACACCGACGCGGCGACCGTTGAGCGGGCCTGCCGGTTGCTTGGTTCATACATCCGCTATGTGTTGGGCCAGGACTTCCCCAGCGCGGGCGCGGTCTTCGGGCCTGACGGCCTGGTGAGTTGATCGCGGGCCGGTTATCGGCGGTCGGGATCGGCCCAAATCGACCCGAAAGTGCGGCGCATTGGCCAGAAATCCGGCGGCGGGACTCCGCGGGATGTTCCCCGCGGTCGATAGGGTGATGGCGGTCGCGCGCCGCGATAGCTCGTTCACTGGTGCGCTTTGGGGTCACGGATGAACCCGGCTCTCGAGAAGATCCTGTCGTGCCCGACGCTGCCCTCCCTTCCGGCCGTGGCGCTGAAGGTCATCGACCTGACGGCGGATGTCAATGTCTCGCTCAAGGAGCTCAGCCGGACCATCCAGAACGACCAGGGGCTGTCGGCGAAGATCCTCAAGACCGTGAACTCGAGCTTCTACGGCCTCCGCCAGCGGTGCGCGACGATCGACAAGGCGCTGGTCATGCTCGGGCTCAGCCCGGTCAAGAGCCTGGCGCTGGGCTTCTCGCTGGTCGACTCGATCCACGACCCCTCCCACCAGGGTGAGTTCGACTATGTGGCGTACTGGCGGCGGGGGCTGTACTCGGCGATCGCCGGGCGCATCATCGCCGACCGGGCCGGGTTCGAGTTTGCCGACGAGGTGTTCCTGGGCGGCCTGCTCCAGGATGTGGGCATGATCGCGATGTACACCGCCCTGGGCGGTGAGTATGTCGGCGTGCTCAAGCAGGCCGGCGCCGACCATCGATCGCTCGTGAGGCACGAGCTGCAGTCGTTGGACCTCCAGCACCCCGAGGTCGGGGCGATGTTGGTCCAGCGTTGGAAGCTGCCCGACGAGCTGGTGATGCCCGTCAAGTACCACGAGCGGCCCGGCGCGGCCCCCGGCGGGTGCGTGGACCATGTCCGCTGCGTGGGGCTGGGCAACCTGGTGCACGATGTGCTGACCAACGAGGACTCGTCGCCCGCGCTGCGTGGCCTGTACGAGAAGGCGGGCGCGTGGTACAAGCTGGGCAGCACGACGATCGACGAGATCATCGCCGAGGCTGGGACCGCGTCGCGCGAGCTGGCGACCTTGTTCAGCCTCGATGTCGGCCCGTACCGCGATGCCGAGTCGATCCTCGCGAACGCCGGGGCGCGTGCGGTCGCGCTGGTCCGCGAGTGTCCCGACGCCTCGGCGGTGATGTCGCACGCCCAGGAGGGGTCGGTGCTCTCGGGCAGCGACCACGACCCGCTGACGGGCGTCGTCGGGCCCATGGGCTTTGAGACCGCGATCCGCGAGGGCTTCCGTGTCGCGCAGCAGACCGGCGAGACCCTCGCCCTCGTCCAGGTGGTGATCGACCGCTACGACGCCCTCGAGGCCGAGCAGGGCGAGGCCGCGGACATCGAGGCGGTCATGGGTGTCGCCGGGCTGCTCAAGCGCATGTTCGAGGGGCACGGCGGCGTGGTCTGCCGCGTCGCGCCCGGCGCCTTCGCCATCGTGCTGCCCAACATGGGCCGCCTGACCGCGAGCGGTCTGGCCGAGGCATTCCGCGCGGATCTGGGACGCTTGGCATCGACATGGAGTGCCCCGGCGACCGACAAGCCGCTCCGGGTCTCGACCAGCATCGGCATCGCGGCGATCGAGAGCGACACGCGGGCGCTCTTCACCGATCCGGGCAAGCTCGTGACGGCCTGCGCCAGGGCGCTGCGGGCCAGCCAGGGGTCGGGCGGCGGGGGCATGCGGATCTTCCAGCCCAAGGCCGCGGCGGCCTGACGCAGCGGGCGGGCCCGCTCCGCTCAAGGCTTGTCGAGCGCAGCCTGCAACGCCAGCACGCCATAGGCGGTGACCAGCACCGGGTCGCTCTCGAGCCAGCGGTCGTGGCGGGTGGCAAACGAGCCGTCGGGGAGTTGGAGTTCGGCGAGCTGGGCGATCAGGTCCTCGGCCCAGTGGCGGGTCTCGGTGGTCGGCGGGGCTTCGGAGCGCGGGCTGGAAAGCCCGCTCCCCTGCGGGCTGGAAAGCTCGCTCCCCGGGGCGTCGGGGAGCTTTGTGACCTCAATCGTCGGCTCACCCCATGCGTCGAGCGCGCGGGCAAAGGTCACGAGGTAGTAGTAGTACCCCTCGTCACCCAGCCCCGGGTTCTCCGCGAGCGTGTAGTTGTGGGTGATCCAGTCGTGGGCCGCGAGCACGCGCGGGTCGTCGCGGCTGAGTTCGGCGTAGACATAGCTCTTGAACCCCGCGTACGACATCGACCCGTAGCACCGCAGCCGACTGACCACTGTGCCGTCGTCGAGCGTCTCCTCGATGGTCCCCGCCATCGACTGCCCCTCGCGGACCTGGTCGGCCTCCGGCCCGGTGGCATAGACAAAGCCGCCCTGGCTCGAGCCCTCCGCGTAGGGCATGTCGTTGAACCGGTCGTCCATCTGCACCCGTTCGAGGAAGACCAGCGCCCGCTGGAACGGGGGGCTCTCGGGCTCGTACCCCGAGTCGTGCAGGGCCTGGAGCATGAAGGAGAGGTTGGAGAGATCGGGTCGGCCGTGGCTGCCGTAGCCGACCCCGCCGTAGAACGGGTGCTCGGGGTCGACTTTGCCCACACCGAGTTGCTCGGAGACCTCGTCGCTGAGCGAGTCCTCCGACCACTGCAGGCCGATGAGGAACCGCTGGGCGGGCGGGATGGCGGCCAGGGCCTCGGGCGTCCCCGCGCGGGCCAGGGCCGAGACAGCGATGGCGGTGTTGTAGCTGGGCAGCACCCGGTCGTAGATCCCGCCGTCGGGCTGGCGGTAGCGGAGCAGGAACTCGACCCCGCGCGCCACCGCCGGGTCGTCGGCGTCGATCGCGGGGTGCTGGAGCATGCCATCGACGACCAGCCCGGTGATGGCGGGGAAGGTCACGCCGCCCTCGTTGACCCCCCAGCCGCCGGTCTCGGGGTCCTGCTGCGCGCGGAGGTAGGCGATCGCACGGCTGGCGACTTGGTAGCCCTGGTCGCGTGCCGCCGATGAGAGCCGGGCCTCGGGCTGGGCCCACGCCGGGGCCGCGGCGAGCAGGAGCAGACAGGGGATGGTCCGTCGGATGGGAGATGGCATGTCCCTATTGTGCCACAACCGCAGCGGCATGTCGAACGCTTCTTGGCGCCCGTCCACCCCCTCGCCCAGCCGCCCCTGCGTCCCCCTATCCTCCGGCATGCCCGAGATCCGGACCATGTTGCCCAAGGCGGTGCTCGACAAACTCGCCGAGCTCGACGAGCAGTTCGCCGCCCTCGAGCGCGATCTGCACGACCCCGAAGTCGTCAGCGACCACCGGCGGGTCCGCGATCTCTCGATCCGGCGGGCGGCCATCGAGCCCACGGTCTCGGGCTACCGGGCGTTCACCCGCCTCTGCGGCGAGGCCGACGAGCTGCGCATGGTGATCGACTCGGGCGAGGACGCCGAGCTCTCCCAACTCGCCCGCGAGGAACTGCCCGGGGTCGAGGACCGCGCGCTGGCCCTCGCCGAGCGGGTCAAGGCCGGGCTGGTCAACGCCGACGACCGCCGCGTGGGGTCGGTGATGCTCGAGATCCGTGCCGGCGCCGGCGGCGACGAGGCGGGGCTGTGGGCCCGCGACCTGCTGGGCATCTACGAGAAGTACGCCGCGGCCCGGCGCTGGAAGGTCGAGCCGCTCGACCTGGTCGAGGACGGGGGGATGGGCGGGATCCGCTCGGCGCTCATCAATATCCAGGGCGACGGCGTCTGGAGCGAGCTCTCGTTCGAGGCCGGGGTGCACTCGGTGAAGCGCGTGCCGGCGACCGAGGCCCAGGGGCGGGTGCACACCTCGACCGCGACCGTGGCGGTGCTGCCCGAGCCCGAGGAGGTCGATGTCAAGATCGACTGGGCCAACGATGTCGATGAGCATGTGACCACCGCGCAGGGGCCGGGCGGGCAGAATGTCAACAAGGTCGCCACCGCGGTACACATGCTGCACAAACCCACCGGCGTCGAGGTGCGCATGCAGGAGACCAAGAGCCAGGTCCAGAACCGCGAGAAGGCCAAGCGGCTGCTCCTGGCGCGGGTGTACGAGATCGAACGCGCCAAGATCGACGCCGAGCGGTCGGCCGAGCGACGCAGCCAGATCGGCTCGGGGGAGCGGAGCGAGAAGATCCGCGTGTACCGCTACCAGGACAACATCGTCGCCGACCAGCGGCTCGACGAGAAGTTCAACCTGCGGGAGATCCTCGCGGGGGGGCTGGGGCCGATGTTCGCCCGGCTGATCGAGCAGGAGACGGCGAGGCGGCTGGCGGAGCTCTGATCGGCTAGACTAGGTCGATGCCCGAACGCACCCCAACCACCCTCCAGCACGCCGTGGAATCCCTGTACCAGATCGCGGTCAGGGATGCCAAGACCACCTCGACCAAGCGGCTGGCGATGCTGGCCTCGGCGTGCGTCGATGCGCTCTCCGCCCGGGGCCTGCCGGGGGCCGAAGCCGAGGTCGATATCCCGGGCGGCGGGCGCGACAAGGCTTGGGATGTCGGCTGGTGCTGGAGGGGCAAGTACCGGCTGGTCTTGTCGCTCAAATCGATCCTCAAGAACATCTCCGGGACGGTACCGAACCGAATCGACGACGCGATGGGCGAGACAGCGAGCATCCAGCTCTACTCGCCCGAGGTTGTGACCGGGTATGTCATGCTCTTCGACTTGGCGGCCGACAGTTACAGCCAGAAACACGGCATGTTGTGGTCAGTCTACCTCGCAGAGCGGCTTGGCGCACTCTCCGGCCGTCGGGCCCCGTACTGGAGCCCGGGGACCTTCGAGGGGCACTGCATCATCGGCATCGATCTGAGCGAGGGGGCGCGGCTGGTCGATGGGGCCGACCGCTTCGGGGCCATGCTCGATACCCTTGTCGAGGAGGTCCATCGTCGGAACCCGGGGATCAGGGAGGATCTGGCATGAAGCACACCGGCGTGAGACTACCGAGCCAGCTTCGGGCGTTTGTGAAGAGTGACCTCTCCGACGCCGTGCTGAAGACGACGATCCCGAAGCTGGCCAAGAACCCGCAGGCCATCGAGGCGATCGAGGAATCTCTGCTCGGGATGCCGACCGAGCACCGGCTCTACCTTGGGGATGCCCGCGACCTGTCGTGCATTCCCGATGGGTCCACGCACCTGATCGTCACATCGCCCCCGTATTGGACGCTCAAGGACTATGTCGGCAGCGAGGGCCAACTCGGTGATGTCGAAGACTACGAGCAGTTCAACGCGGAACTCGCCGGTGTCTGGCGGGAGTGCCTTCGCGTGCTCGTTCCGGGCGGCCGCCTCATCGTTGTCGTCGGCGATGTGTGTCTCTCCCGCCGTGAGCACGGTCGGCACGCGGTCATCCCGCTGCACGCCTCGATCCAGGAATCCTGTCGCTCGATCGGCTTCGACAACCTCGCGCCCATCATCTGGCACAAGATCGCCAACGCCAAGTTCGAGGCGAGCGGGGCTGGGGGCTTTCTCGGCAAGCCCTTCGAACCCAACGCGGTCATCAAGAACGACATCGAGTTTATTCTTATGCAGCGCAAGCCCGGCGGCTACCGGTCCCCCTCGTTCGAGAGCCGCCTTCTCAGCGTCATCGGCGAGGACAGGCACAAAGAGTGGTTCCGCCAGATCTGGACCGTTCCCGGAGCCTCCACGCGAAACCACCCGGCGCCATTCCCCATCGAGCTCGCCGAGCGGCTCATCCGGATGTTCAGCTTCGTGGGCGATACTGTCGTCGATCCGTTCATGGGATCGGGAACGACGACTATCGCGGCGGGGCGGTGGGGCAGGAACAGCATCGGCGTCGAGATCGAACGCACCTACTTCAACCTCGCCCTCAAGCGCATCAGGGCCGATTTCTCTCGCCTGGGCATGCATGCCACCGTCGCGCCGACTCGGTGACGGTGCCAGCGGCCGAATAGTTTTTCTCTTGTGCCGCCACCCCGTCTGGCTATCCTCTCCTCGGAGGAGATCCCCATGCCACGCACCGCTCCTGTTCTCGGACTGTTCGCCCTCGCCGGCCTCGCCGCCGGCGCCCACGCCCAGACCTACGACCTCGCCATCACCCCCGAGTCCGGCCTCACCGGCGCCATCGGGATCGATGTGGACACCGCCGGCACGCTCATCGGCAACTGGAACCCCGACACCAACCCCACCGGCACGCGCACCAAGCCCGGGCTCTTCGGCTCGTTCGGCTCGACCGAGAACCTGCCCGCCGCCGTCGGCCTGGGCGTGGCCCTCGCCGGCGACCTTGACACCCTCACCGCGGGGTCGCTGTCGATCACGCTCGACACCGGCGCCGGGCTCATCACGCTCGACAACCTCGCGGCCGACCTGGTCGCGGGTGGGCCTGCGGCGATCCCCGCCACGCTCAGCCTCGCGCCCGAGAGCTTCCGCACCCGCCAGCCCGACTCGGTCTACCCGGGCGTCCCCGTCGACCTGCCCATCGGTGAGCTGGCCATCACCAGCCTCACGCTGACGCAGGTCGGCTCGGCACCGGGCGTACTCGTCGAGATCGAGCCCGGGCGTTACAGCTTCGCGGTCGCCGGGGCGGCCACGCTCGCCGGCACAATCGAGCTGCTCGGCACGCCGAGCGAGATCCCCGCCACGCCGTTCGCGCTGGCGATGGCCGGGGAGATCCTGGTCGTCGGCGACATCGCCACGCTCACCAGCGTGCAGGCCTTCGACCTCAGCGACATCCAGAACCCCAACCAGGCGTTGCCCGAGTTCCCGCTCGACCTCCCGACCATCCTGCCCCCCGGCTTCACCGCGCACCTGCTGCTGAACCTGGTGCTCGAGCAGGTGGCGACGACGATGACCGGCGACCTGGCCCTCTCGGCGAGCGGCGGTCTGGCGGCGTGCATCGCCGACTTCAACGCCGACGGCACGGTCAACACGCTCGATGTGCTGGCCTTCCTCAACGCCTGGTCGGCCGGCGACGCGAGCGCCGACATCAACGGCGACGGCGTGGTCAACACGCTCGATGTGCTGGCGTTCCTGAACGCGTGGACAGCGGGCTGCTAGAACGCAGCCGCGACGCTCAACCGGGCGCCCCGGCATCTCATGGCTCGCCTTGCACGGCCTCGGTCGGCCGGATGTCGTAAGCGCAGCGCACGCACTGCCATCGGCGCCACCTGCCGGCGGCTCGCCGGCGCAGAAGCCACCAGCCCAGACGCACCACCAAGCCCGCCGCGACCGCCACGCCCCAGAGCGCGAGGAGTGGGCCGGCGAGCTTGTCGAGCTGCACAGTCAGGTCTCGGGCGCGGGCTGCCGGAGTCTTGGCCCGCTGCATGAACATAAGGCCGCCTCGCTCCAGGCGCAGCACGGGGCTCTGGAGCGCGGAGGTCTCCGATCCGGGGCGCGAGGTCGCCGAGTCGTAGAACAGCCCCGCCGGCCAGGCGCCGGTGCGTTGCGTCTGGTTGACCGTTGTGGGGGAAGACCAGCCGAACAGCAATGTGTCGCCTGTCGGCGTGAGGTTTGCGGTTGCTTCGAGGACGGCGCGGGCGACCTGGCGGTCCGCGTCCGCCGAGCCCCGCAGTCCGAGCAGTTGTTCGGTGCGAAGCCCCGTCGGAGCGGTTGGCGGCATCCAGGGGTTCGGCAGAATGGCACTCACCTCCTCGCGAGGGCGAACCGACAGCCCGACTGTGAGCACCAGGGCTCCGAAAAGTGCGACTTCGGGGAGCCGTTGGGCAAACCGATCGCGCCGCCGCGTGGCGTCACGGTGTGCCAGGCCCGCCAAGCAGCACAAGCGACGCAACAGCCGGCCCAGCCACCACGCGGCGATCAGCACCACGGCGATCGGCCCCAGCGCGCCCAGCAACAGCAGGCGGATCTCGCGCCGGCCGAGGACATCGACCCGCTCGCGGCCGTGGGTGAGACCCTGCCACCCCCGGCTGCCGCGCAGCGTTACCGGCACCGCCCCCGCGCGGGCGTAGACATCCTGATAGCTGGTGTCATACCGATAGACAATCAGCTCGACTGGCCAGCCGTAGCGGCGGAACTCCGAGACATACCCGGTGGGCTCGACAAAGGCAGCGGTGATCTCGGTGCCTGGGAGTGCATGCTCGGGCAATAAGCCCAGGGCATCGACGAGCGAATCGTCCGTGCCGCGCTCGGCGAGCAGCTCGATATCTGCGTGGCTGAACCCCGTCGGCGGGAACTCGACACCCTGCACGCCGGGTGGGAATGTCCGGGGCGGCGAGGCGACGGGCCACGCCTCCCAGAATCGCCAGCCCATCCAGAGCAGCACCGCAACCACCGCGCCGAGTTGCACAAGCCCGCGGCGACGATGCCACCAAGGCCTGGCCGCCTCGCGGACCGAGGTCGGCGTGCCGCATTCGGGGCAGACCGGGCCGGGCTGTCCCCGGATGGCGTCCCCCACGGTCGGCTCGGGTCGTGCCATGCGGTTTCCTGTCTCAAACCGTCGCGGGCTCGGCGGCGAGCTAGCAGATCTCGACGATGAGGAACTGCTTGAGACCGCGGGGGGCGCGCACGCTGATGGTCTCCCCGACGCTGGCCTTCATGAGCGCCTCGCCCATGGGGCTGGTGGTGGTGACCTCGACATAGTCGAGCGTGAGGTCGCCGGTCGCCTCGCCGACCAGGCGGTACATGTCCTCGTCGCCGCTGTCGACCTCGCGGAGCTTGACCATGGAGCCGAGGAAGACGACCCCGTCGGCCTGGGCGGCGTCGCCGATGACATGGGCGGATTCGAGCCGCTTCTCCAGCCGCTTGATCTCCGCCTCTTCGTACCCCTGCTGCTCGCGGGCGGCGTGGTACTCGGCGTTCTCCTTGAGGTCGCCCAGGGCGCGGGCCTCGGCGATGCGCTCGGTGAGCCTGGGGCGATTGGCGCGCAGCTCGGCGAGCTTCTCCTCCAGGCGTCCCTTCTCTTCGGCGGTGAGTAGTTCCATCGCGTGCGATCCTCCGGCCAACACCAAGCAACAGGACGCCGCACCGTGGGTCTCGGCGGCGCAGCGCCCGGTCTCAAGTCTACTCACTTCGATCCGACCCGTCGAAAGGACGCCAGGATGGCCGCCCAGAGCCACCCGAACGCCGCCAGGGCGCCCACGAACCCGATCGCCCGCCAGTGCCCGTCGGCGACGGCGGCCGCGGCCCCGGTCCAGGGGCGATCGCGCGAGAGCTCGAACCCCGTGGTGATCGGGCTGGTCATCCACCACCAGTCGAACGATCGGTCGGCGTGCCCCATGCCGCCGGGCCCCAGCGCGACCAGCGGGCCCAGGCCGGCGATCGCGACGAAGGCGAGCATCCACCACCCCCGGCGTGCCCCGGCCAGCATCTGCGCCGTCGCCAGCAGCGATCCGATCAGGAGCGCCCAGACGGCCAGCGAGCAGGCCAGTGCCGCGACCACCGGCAGGGGCCAGGCCGCCATGGCGAGCTGCGGCCAGATGATCGCCTGCGCCGGCACGAGCAAGACGATGAGGTCCTGCCCGACGGCACGCATGATCCGGCCCGGCCGCACGCTGGGCGGGTCCTGGCTGAGCCGGGTCATCGGCCAGAGCAGCGCGACGCCGACGGTGATGGCGGCGAGCACCGCGCGGGCCGCGGGGCGCAGGGCCATCGGGTCGGGCGCGCCGGGCGCACCCACGCTCCAGAACGCCGCGATCGTCGCGAGCAGGAGGTAGAGCGTCCAGAAGAAGGCGAAGATGCGGGGCTCGCCGCGCCGGTGCGACCAGTCCCGCCCCGCTGGCGCGGGACGCCCGAAGATATCGAGGTCTGGGGTTGGGCTGGCGACCGGATCGGGTCGCGAGCCCGGCGAGGATGAGCCGGTGATGGCGGCGAGGGCCGCGCGACGGGTTTCTGCCGATTCCTGTTGCACCAGGGGAGTTGTAGGGTCGGCCCGGTCTCCGGTTTCAGGAGGTGCCGCTCCGTCGGGGGAGGGGTCGTCGGTCGGCTGGTTCACGGCTTGTCCATGCGATCGAGGATGAGGTACTCGCCGGAAATATCGAACCGAACGGCACCCGCGTCGATGCGGTTCCCATAGAGCGGGTTGGCCGCGGCGTTGCGGAGGCGTCCGAGCTTCTCCTCGGTGCTCGCCTCGCCGGGGATGAACTCCCCGAAGCGCCCGCCCCAGACCACGCGGGTGTCGCGGTCGGTGACGATCGCGAGCTGGCCCTGGTTGTAGTAGCCCGAGATATCGACGCCCGCGACCTGGGCGGCGAAGGACTCGCCGAGCAGCGGCGCGAGCAGCTCGAGCCCCGCCGCGACATCATCGCCCGGCCAGGGGTGCAGCACATCGAGCGTGCCGGCCTGGAGCGGCGGGTTCGACGCGGCGCCCAGGATCACCCGCAGCCCCGAGCTGCCCGCCGGGTAGTCGATGGGGAAGGGTCGCCCCCGCCAGTCGAGGGCGTAGTCGCGCACGCCCGAGCGCAGCACGCACGCCGGCTCGCGCCAGCGCCCGGTGATGCCGATCGACCCGTCGCCGGTGCGCCGGACGGTCGGCCTGGTGTCGAACCAGCCGCTGGCGGTGAGCATCTCGCCGACCCCGGCGAGGGCGCGGGCGTCGAGCGCACGCCCTGTGAGTTGGGCATCCACCATCGCGGTGATCTGGGCCTGCAGCGACTCCCCCATCCAGGTAGTCTCGGCGCCGGGGAGCGTCGGCCACGCGATCTCGATGGTCGTCGCCTGGGCCGCGAGGATGTCGCCCGCCCGCGCGTGCACCACCGCCCCGCCCCAGCCCGCGGCGCCCAGCCCGGCGAGGGCGAGAGTCATCGCGCCCGCGGCGCGGAAGCTGAAGCCCTCAAGCCACGCGGGGCGGGCGATGCGTGTCTTTTTCTTTGCCTTCCTGGCCATGTCACGAATCCTCCATGCCTTCCAATCTCTCGGGGCGGGGCGCCCTGGGCTCCCTCTGACCTTCGGGGCGGGGCACTGTGGGCCCCCTCCGCCCCTCCAACGCTCAACTCCCCCCAGCTCTCCAAACTCCCCTGCGCCGTCGACAACCTCACGATCGCACCGCCATCCGCACCAGGTGTGCGCACAACGCCGGCATCTCGCGCCCGGCGGCCTTGGCCGCCATCGGCAGCAGCGAGTGCGAGGTGAACCCCGGCATCGTGTTGGCCTCGAGCAGCCAGGGCTCGTCCTGGGCATCAAGCAGGAAATCGACCCGGCAGAGGTGCCGCACGCCCAGCGCCCCGGCCAGCGCGACGCCCGCCCGCCGGCACCGCTCGGCGACCGGCCCGGGCAACTCCGGATCAACGATGTACCGCGTGTCGTCGCGGTCGTACTTGGCGGCGTAGTCGTAGGTCCGCTCGGCGGGGATGATCTCGATCAGCGGCAGGGCGACCAGGCCCGCGGGCTCCTCGAGCACACCCACCGTCAGCTCCCGGCCCCTGACCATCGGCTCGATCATGTACGCCCGACCCGGACGCTCGCGGATGTCCCGAGAAACCGCGGCGTGCGCACACGCCCAACCTTCCAGATCGTGACAGAGATGCAGCCCCACGCTCGACCCGTCGTGGATCGGCTTGACCACCACCGGCAGGTCGAGCGGGCAGGCCGGGTCGGCGGTGTTGAAGACATGCGAAGGCTTGGTCGCGATGCCGAGCGTCGCCGCCAGGAGCTTGGTGGCGACCTTGTCCATCGCGGCGCGGGCCGCGCCGCCCCGGCAGCCGACAAAGGGCCGGCCGAGCGCGGCGAGCAGGTCCTGCAGCGGGCCGCCCTCGCCAAAGCTGCCGTGGAGCGCCGGGAAGACCACCTCGCCCGGCAGCGCCGCCAGCTCGCCGAGCGTGGGGCGGTCGATGACCACGCGGTGCACCTCGGCCCCGGCCTCGCGCAGCGCCCCGGCGACGCCGTCGGCGCTCTTCAGGCTCACGGCGTGCTCGGCGTCAGGCCCGCCGGCGAGGACGAGGACGCTGGGCAGCGCGGCGCTCGTGTCGTTCGCGGCGGTCATGCGTGGTCCCTCCGCCACACGACGACCTCGCGTTCGAGCGAGATGCCGAAGCGGTCGAGCACGCGGCGCTCGACCTCCTCCATGAGGGCGATGACATCCGCGGCACGGGCGCCGGGTGCGACGGGGAAGAAGTTGGCGTGCCGCTCGCTGACTCTCGCCCCGCCGAGGGCCAGGCCCTTGCACCCGGCGCGGTCGATGACGAGCCCGGCGCTCACGCGCTCGCCGGCCTCGCCGATGCCCTCGGTGGTGCGCACGAGCGTGGGGTTCTTGTAGCAGCACCCGGCGCTCTTCTCCCCCATGGGCTGGGTTGACTTCTTGTACGCCATGACCTCTTTGAGCCTCTCGCGGAGCTTGGCCGGGTCGTCACGCCGGAGTTCCAGGTCGCACCCGGTGATGAGGAGGTCGCCCAGGCCGCTGTGGCGGTAGCCGAAGTCGATGTCCGCGCGCTCGAGGGTCAACCGCTCGCCCCGACGGTCGAGCGCGTGGACACGCCGGACCACATCGGCGATCTGGCCGAAGGCTCCCCCGGCGTTCATGACGAGCGCCCCGCCGATCGACGCGGGGATGCCGCCGAGTCCTTCGAGCCCGCCCAGGCCCATGCGGACCGCCTCGACGATCATCTTGGCAAGGTTGGCGCCCGCGCCTGTGCGCACGATCACGGTCTCGGCGTCGGGCGCGCCCTCGCGCCCCGGCAGGGGCTCGACGCTGTTGAACCCCGGCTGGGCGAGGCTCACGACCAGCTCGCTCACGCCCGCGTCGTGCACCAGCAGGTTGGCCCCGTCGCCGAGGATTCGGCACGCGGGGTCCAGATCGAGGCAGGCGAGCAGCTCGTCCTCGCTGCGCGGCGTGGCCAGGGCGTCGGCGCCGCCGCCGATGCCGAACCAGGTGGGGATCGGCGCGTCGCGTTGGATGGGGATGTCGGTCACGGCTGTCACTGCTGGGCACTTTCATCAACCGCGGAGGGCGCGGAGCACGCGGAGAGAATCCAGAACATGCTGTCAACAAGGAGGCACAGAGACATGGAGCAAAGCCGGACCATTATTCGTTCCCTATGTCTCTGTGCATCTGTGTGCCACGCCTTCTGCCTTGCCTCCGCGCTCTCCGCGCGCTCCGCGGTTTACCGCTTCCCGATCCCCATGTACGCGTGCCCCACCTGCCACACCGGCCCCGCGCCCATGACCACCAGCAGGTCGTTGGGCTGGCAGAGGTTCTCGAGCTGCTCGACGATCGCCTCGAAGGGGTAGAGGTGCATCGCCCGCACGCCGCGCTTGCGGAGGCGGTCGACCAGGTCGGCCGCGGAGACCTTGGTCTTCTCGATCTCGCTGTCGCGCACGAAGTAGATGTGCGGCACGATCACGATGTCGGCCTGGCTGAACGCCTGGGCAAACTCCTCGAGCAGGAAGCGGGTCCGCGAGTGCTGGTGCGGCTGGAAGACGCAGATCAGCCGCCCGCCCCGGTCCTGCGGCCGCTCGAAGTCACGCAGCGCCCGCAGCGTGGCGTCGATCTCGGTTGGGTGGTGCCCGTAGTCGTCGTACACCCGCACCGCTCCGCCGGGCACGGGCCGATCGCCGAGCAGTTGCGTGCGCCGGTCGACGCCGCGGAACGCGCTCAGGCTCCTCGCCACCCGGCCCGCATCGGCCCCGAGACGCAGCGCCAGCACGCACGCGGTCGCGGCGTTCATGGCGTTGTGGACGCCGGGCAGGCGCATCGTCCAGCGTGCCGCCAGCTCGCGCCGGTAGGTCAGCGCCACCTCACGCGAGCGTGAATCGACCCACACCACCCAGTCCGCCGCCGGGCTGAACCCGATGGTCTCGACCTGGCACGCCAGCCCCGCGGTGATCTGGCGGCGGTGGGCGCCCTCGTCGGCGATGAGCAGGTACCCGCCCTCGGCGGCGGGGGGGACGAGCTTGGCAAACTCGGCGAAGCTCTTGATGACCGCTTCGAGCGAGCCGTAGATGTCGAGGTGGTCGGCCTCGACCGAGGAAATCGCCGCCAGGGTGGGGCGGTGGTTGTGGAACGACCGGTTGAACTCGCACGACTCGGCGAGGAGGAGCCCCGGGCGCCCGGCGAAGGGGCCGATGGGGATGGTGTCGGCGCCGAGGCGGAAGCCGGTTCGCGGGCTGGAAAGCCCGCCCCCCTCGTAGAGAGTGGTTCCCCCCTGGTGTGCGGGGTGCGTTGAGACGGCGCCAAAGCACCCGAGGGGCAGCTGCTCGCAGGTCGCGCCGACGATGACCGTGGGATCGAGCCCCGCGTCGGTGAGGGCGGTGCCGAGCATGGCGGTGATGGAGCTCTTGCCGTGGGTGCCGGCCAGGCAGACGCTGGTCCGCCCGAGCATGCACCGACCGAGCGCCTCGGCGTAGGTCAGGGTGGGCAGGCCGCGGGTGGTGGCCGCGAGCATCTCCGGGTGGTCGTGGCGGAGGGCCGCCGAAGCGATGACCAGGTCGCAGGCCTCGGGCAACTGCCCGGCGGCCTGGTCGAAGGTGATATGGATGCCGGCGGCCCCCAAGCGTTCGGTCACGGGCGAGGGGGCCTGGTCGCTCCCCGAGACGATGGCCCCACGGGCGTGGAGCATCTGAGCGAGCCCGGACATGCCGCAGCCGCCGATGCCGAGCATCGAGACATGGCGTCCGGTGATCTCGAAGGGCTGGTCGGGTCGCATCTGGGGCCGGGTGTGGGCTTGAGGCGCAGCGTGGGTATCGGCGAGCTTTGGCGCGTCGGGCATAGAGGAGGGTATCGGCAGGGTGGACGGCGCAGCGTGAGCCGTCCGGGCAGGCCCCGCCGGGGCCCCGGACGGCGTTCCCGGCCGCGGTTCGGGCCTATTCGCCGGGCAGGAGCCGCCCGGCGATCTTGGGCGAGATCGGGAAGGCCGCCAGCGTCTCGCGGACGCCATCGATGGTCACCGCGGCGATGCGGTCCAGTTCGGTTTCCAGCGGGGTGTACTCGTGCTGGAGCGTCCACTGCCGGCCCAGGCGCATCATGCGGCCCATCGGGCGTTCGGCCTGGAGCGTCACGCTGGTGAGCAGCTTGGCGCGGAGCTTGGCGAGGTCGTCCTCCTCGAGCGAGTCGGCCAGGGCGGCACACTCGCGTTCGACGATGCCCCAGACCTCGTCGGCCTTGTCAGGATCGCAACTGGCGTAGACGAAGAACTCGCCCACGCCCTCGTGCCCGTCGTAGGCCGCCTGGGCCTCGTCGGCGATGCCGGTCTCTAGGACGGCCCAGTGCAGGCGGGAGTTGTCCGGGCCGCCGAGCACCTGGCTGGCGAGCGTGGCGTCGTAGCGGCGGGGGTCGTTGCCATCGGGGGCGTCGGCGAGGCCCAGCAGGTACGCGCGGTTGATCCGGGCATCGCGGAGGGCGAAGGCCCCGGCGTTGGTGGGCGGGCGGTGGGCGTCGCGGGTGGCCCGGGTGCGCTGCCACGAGCCGCAGAGCGCGTCGAGCTGGGCCACCACCGCGTCGAACTCGACTTGCCCGGCGAGGGCGACGACGGTGTTGTCGGCCGAGTACCGGGTGTCGAAGTAGCCCTGCATGCTGTCGCGGGCGAGTTCGGTGATGGTGTCGGCGGTGCCGAGCACGCGGTGTCGCAGCGGGTGCGGGGCGTAGAAGCGGTCGACCGTCTCCTCGTAGAGCACCCAGAAGGGGTTGTCCTTGTACATGGCGATCTCTTCGAGGATGACGCCCTTCTCGGTGTCGAAATCGCCCTGGCGGAGGGCGGGGCGCATCATCCTGCCGAGCAGGTCGAGGGTCGAGCCGGCGTACTCGGGCAGGGTGTGGGCGTAGAAGCAGGTGATCTCGTTGCTGGTGAAGGCGTTGTTGGACGCGCCCAGGTCGTCGAAGCCCTGGTTGATCGCCTCGGCCGAGAGGTCAACGGTGCCCTTGAACATCATGTGCTCGAGGAAGTGGCTCACGCCCATGAGGGGCGGGGCCTCGTCGCGGGCGCCGGTGCGGACGAAGAACCCCGCCGCCGAGGTGTAGGCGTTGGGGTCGATCTCGGCGATGATGGTCAGGCCGTTGGCGAGCGTGTGCTGGCGGAAGTCGATGGGCATGGGGGGAGTGTACCGGGGACGCCGGCGCGCGGCAGTCGGCGGACCCGACGAGCCCGGCCCGCCTCACTCGGTCTCGATCGCCACATCCAGCTCCACCGTCCGGGGCAGGAGGCACTCGGTCTGCGTGCACGCCTGGTAGGTGATCGCCAGCCGCGGCCGGCCCAGGAGGTCGCCGGTCTGCTCGATCGCGATGCGCAGCTCGAAGCTGTCGGTGTAGGCGCGGAACGAGTCGTCGGCCAGGCCGTGCTCGTCGCCCTCTGGGTAGTCGGCGTAGGCGGCGATCCCCTCGCCGCCGACCACGAGCACCCGGAAGGGGGCCAGCCCCAGCGACTCGTCGCTGGGCTTGGGGTCGGCCGCGGTGACATGGAAGCCCTCGGCGATCCGCACGAGCAGCACCAGCTCGGCGGGCTTGTCGGGGGAGACCTTGAGCCGGTCAGTCTCGGCGTAGATCTCGACGGGCGTGGTGTCGGGGGCCTCGGGGCAGGGCGCCTCGGCCGCTTCGCCGCCCCCGAGGTCGAGCGGGGCGAAGGTCTCGGGGTCCTGCTTCGAGCGGTCGGTGCGGAGCAGGCGGAGCAGGCCCCGCGTCGAGTTGACGGTCGCGACCGGGTCGCGGCTGATGGCGCTGGAGACCGTGCGGAGCAGCGAGACCGCCCGGTCGAGGTAGCTGGGCTCGCCCGTCGCGTCAGCCAGGTCGAGCAGGGCGTGGAGCATGAGG
Source organism: uncultured Phycisphaeraceae bacterium (assembly GCA_964372195.1). GTDB lineage: Bacteria > Planctomycetota > Phycisphaerae > Phycisphaerales > UBA1924 > PNC22. The sequence goes on along the minus strand of CAYJPX010000003.1, from coordinate 61,460 downwards.
CTCGAGCCGCAGGGCGTGGCCCCGTCGTAGGTGGTGCGCGAGCGGACGAAGAGGTCCTCTCGGTCGGCGCGGGTGTCGTGATAGCCGAAGTCCTCGCCGCGGAAGTCGGCGACCGCCAGCTCGTAGAGCCGGACCGCCGAGGCGAGGTAGGGCGTGGGGGCGCGGTCGGCGCCGGTGCGAGCCAGGGCGGCCCGGTGCAGGGCGAGCAGGCCCAGGATCATCGCGGCCGAGTCTTCGAGCACGCCGGGCACCGTCGAGGCGCCCGCCCGCCAGCTCCGCTTGAGCCGCCCGTCGGGGTCGGTCATCGCGGCCATCGCGAACCCCGCGGCCTTCTCGGCGGCGTCGAAGTAGCGCTTGTCCTTGAACAGCACCGCCGCCCCCGCGAAGGCGGCGATCGCCAGCCCATTCCACTCGGCGATGACCTTGTCGTCGAGGCGCGGCTGCTTGCGGGCCTTGCGGGCCGCGTAGAGCCGGCGGTTCACCGCGGCCAGCTTCATGAGGAACTCGTCGCGCGAGAGGTTGTGCCGCGCGGCCAGTTCGGCGGGCCGGGCCGAGAGGCGCAGGACATTCGACGCCGGCTCGCCCGGGTGGTGGGGGTCCTGGAAGTTCGGGCCCTTGGTCAGCCCATAGACCTCGGCGGCGAACTCGGCATCGCCCGGGTCGAGCACCTCGGCCAGCTGCGTGGGCGTCCAGAGGTAGTTGAGCCCCTCGCGCCCGTCCACCTCGGCGTCCTGGGCCGAGTAGAACCCGCCCGCGGCGTCGGTCATCTCCCGGAGCACATACTCCAGCGTCTCGCGCACCACCCGCTTGTACTCGGCATCGTCATAGACCGCGGCGGCCCGGGTGTAGAGCAGCGCCAGCAGCCCCTGGTCGTAGAGCATCTTCTCGAAGTGCGGCACGGTCCAGGTCGCGTCGACCGCGTAGCGATGGAACCCGCCGCCCACATGGTCGCGGATGCCCCCGATCGCCATCGCGTCGAGGCTCGCCCGCACCGCCCGGTCGATGGCATCGCGGGTGGTCTTGTCCTCGGCCTGCTCGCGGGCGTCGAGCAGGAAGTCGGCGTAGACGGTCTGCGGGAACTTGGGCGCCCCGCCGAACCCGCCGTTGACTTGGTCGAACGCCCGCAGCAGCCGGTCGGCCGCCCGCTCGACATCGCGGTGCCCGACGGGCACGGGGGCGCTCGACCCGGTGAGGTTCTCCCGGACCGTGCCGGCGATCGACTCGGCCTGCTGGAGGACGCTCTCCCGCTGGTTGGCCCACGCCCCGGCCATCCCTTCGAGCACCTGCGGGAAGGCGGGGATGCCCATGCCCGGCCTAGGCTCGGCGGGGAAGTAGGTCCCGCACCAGAAGGGGCGCAGGCTCTCGGGCTCGAGGAACACGCTCATGGGCCACCCGCCCCGGCCGCTGAAGACCTGGGTGGCGGTCATGTAGAGGTTGTCCACATCGGGCCGCTCCTCGCGGTCGACCTTGATGCACACGAAGTGCTTGTTCATCAGGGCGGCGATCTGCTCGTTCTCGAAGCTCTCGCGCTCCATGACATGGCACCAGTAGCAGGTGCTATAGCCCACCGAGAGAAAGATCGGGACATCCCGACGCCGTGCCTCCTCGAACGCCTCGTGCCCCCACGGCCACCAGTCGACGGGGTTGTGCGCATGCTGGAGGAGGTAGGGGCTCGTCTCGCGGGCGAGCCGGTTGGTGTGGGCGGGCTGGGCCCCGGGCTGGGCCTCGGGCTGGGGCGTGGCCTCTGGCTGGCGCGTGGCTGCCTGCTGGTCCGGCTGGTGGATGGGCATGGGGGAAGTGTACGGGCCGGGGGTGAAGGACGAAGGGCCCGGCGGCGAACACGCGCATCGAGAACCCCGGACGCTGGTCCGGGGCTTGGGTGGGTTTGCGTGGGGTGATGGACGCCGGCCGTTGGCGCTTCATGCACGCCGACGCCGGGCGCTGGCCAGGCCGGCGACGCCGAGCAGGCCGGCGGTCGCGGGAGTGGGCACGCCGCGCACACGGAAGATCAGGAACTCGTCGTGGTTGTAGCCAGGGCTGAAGGGGTTGCCGGAGCCTCGGGCGTTATGCCAGATCCACTCGGCGGTGGGAGCGATGCCGGGGTTGTGGCCCCAGGTGGTGATGTTGCCGGTGGTGCGGTTGTCCCAGTTGAGGAACTCCGCGGGGGTCACCCAGACGCCGGTGTTACTCGCCGCCCAGTTGAGGGCCTGGTCGACCTCCCCCTGCGTGGGCATCGTGAGGTAGGGCCAAGTCGCCGGCCAACTCGCGTCGATCTGCTGGAGGTACTTGCCGACCGGGAAGACCTCCCAGGCGCTCGAACCGGTGTCGAAACTGAGGTTCTGGGTCGTGTTGGTGAAATCGCCCAGGAAACCCTGCGCCCCGCCGAAGTCCGAGGCGGTGGAGACATAGAAGTAGTCGGTGGGCAGCATGCCGGTGACGGGGATGGTGTAGGAAGCGGCCCAGTTGTTGCCGGTGCCGACCGCCGAGCCGACGGTCGAGGAGGCGGTGCCGACATAGGCGTCGAACTGGTTGTCGACGGTCATGTGGATGAGCCAGTTGTCGGCGGCCAGCAAGGTCGAGGCGAGCACGCCAACACAGAGGGCGAGGCGAGTCAACGAGTGCATGGGAAGCTCCTTGCGGCTCAGGCCCGGGCCGGTCGGGCCCTTCGGCCGCGGCCCGCACACGCTGGCCAACCCGCCGGGAGCACCCGCCGATCCGTCGGGCGCCGTGAGGCCCGCTGACAGGGCAAGCGGCGGCGCCGGCCGGGGCTCACGCCCTGCTCGCAAAGAACTCGCGGAGCTTGTGGATCGTCGCCCGTGCCTACTCGACCTCGACCGCCTGCTCCTCCCGCAGGGCGGCGAGAGCCTTGCGGAGGGAGGGCTTGGCGGAGGCGCCGTTCTGGGTGGTCTGGGCGTCCTCGGCGTCGGGCGCCGCGCCCTCCGTGCCTTCGTCGCTTCGTGCCTCCGTCGCTTCGTGCCTCCGTCCCTCCGTCCCTTCGTGCCTCCCTGCCTCCACGCCCCCCAGCCCTTCCAGCTTCACCGCCACTCGCGTCGAGACACCCCGCTCCTGCATCGTCACGCCGTACAGCCGGTCCATGGCCTGCATGGTCCGCTTGTTGTGGGTGATGACGATGAAGTGGGACTGGTCGGTGTACTGGCGGACGACCTCGACATAGCGGCCGACATTGGCCTCGTCGAGCGCCGCGTCCACCTCGTCGAGGATGCAGAAGCAGCTCGGCTTGCTCCGGAAGATCGAGAGCAGGAGGGCGACGGCGGTCATGGTCTTCTCGCCGCCGGAGAGCTGGCTGATCGAGCGCGGCTCCTTGCCCGGGGGCTTGGCGATGACCTCGATGCCGGACTCGAGCAGGTCGGTCTGGTCGGTCTCGACCTTCTTGGGCCCGTCGGGGGTCTCGACGACCTTGACCAGGGGCATGAGCCGGACCTCGGCCCGTCCGCCGCCGAAGAGCTTGCGGAACATGCCGCTGTTGCCGCCGAACTCGGCCTGGATGCGGGCGAACGCCTCGCCGAAACGCTCACGGCAGACATGGTTGAGCTTGTCGATGAGCACCGTGAGCTGCTCGCGGGCCTGGTCGATGTCCGCGACCTGGCGGACCAGCTCCTCGTTGCGGCTGGCGAGGTTCAGCTCCTCCTCGATCGAGTCGAGGTTGACATTGCCGAGGGTCTTGATCTCGGCGCGGAGGGCGTCGATCTGGGCGGCGGCCTCGTCGATATCGACCCGCGTGACCCGGACGCCGTCCTCCCCGTCGGCCATCATCGCCCGGTACTCGTAGTACACGAACGCCAGCTCGAAGCCGAGCTCCTCGCCGGTACGGTCCTCGAGGTTCTCGCGCTTGACCTCGATCTCGCGGCGCGAGACCTCGAGGCTGTGCCAGTCGCGTTCGATGTGCTGGGCGTGGGCGCGGGCCTCGAGCACCCGCTCGCCGAGCCGCTGCACCTCGGCCTCTCGGGCGGCGAGGGTCTCGCGGGCCTGCTCGACCTCGCCGCCGAGACGGCGTGCGTCCTCGGTGGCGAGCCGGGCCTGCTGCTGGGCCTCGGCGATCTCTCGCTCGTACTCGGCGGCGCGGCCGACCGCCTGCTCCATGTGGTTGGCGAGGTCTCGCCGCTGGCGGTCGAGCTCGTCGCGTTCGATGTTGGTGCGGTTGAGGTCGCGTCTCGCCGCGGCGGCCTGCTCGCCGAGGCGGGAGACATCGACGCGGGCGACGCTCAGCCGCTCGGCCATCGCGTCGCGTTCGGCCTGGATCGACTCCAGGGCGCGCTGGGCCTCGAAGGCTCGGGTCTCCTCGTCGGCGTGCAGGCGTTCGAGCCGGTCGGCCCGCTCGCGAAGCTGCCCGCGGTCGGCATCGATCTTGGCCAGCCGCTGCTCGGTCTGCTCGGCCTCGGCGGCGAGGGACCGGGTCTCCCGGGTGAGGCGGTCGCTCTCGGCGACCAGCCGGTCGAGCTTGGCCGACTCCCCCGCGAGCAGGCGCTGCCCGGCCGCCTGCTGCTGGCGGAGCCCGGTCATGGTCTCGTTGAGCGCGGCGGCCTGGGTGTCGACGCGGGCGAGTTCGTGGCGTGCCGCGCCGAGGCGCTCGCGCAGGTCGGTCAGCTCGCGGTCGAGCCGCTGCAGCTCGCCGCGCTGCTGGAGCACGCCGGAGGACTCGGCGGTGCCCATGGGCCCGGCGAGGATGCGGCCGTCGCATTCCAGCACGCACCCGTCGCGGGTGACGAGCCGGCGTCCGGCGAGCGGGCCGCTGGCGAGCAGCAGGGCCGCGTCGAGGTCGGGCACCAGGTAGGTCACGCCGAGCAGGCGGTCGAGCAGGGCCTCGACGCGTTCGGGGTTGACGGCGTATACGAGCCCCGAGCGCAAGCTCGGGGCCTCTGCTGTGTCTACGAGCCCCGAGCGCAAGCTCGGGGTTTCGGCCCCCCCGGTCGGTTCAGTCCCCGAGCTCGCGCTCGGGGCTCGTAGTGGCGTCCGTGCCCGCACCAGCGTGCGGACCGGCACGACGCGCTGGCTGAACAGGCTGGCGGTGTCGAGCACCTGGCGCCGGGGGAAGACGCCCAGGCGGGAGATCGGCACGAACGCGACCCGCCCGGGGAGCGAGGCGATCTCGCCGGCCGTCGGCAGGTCGCCGACGGTCTCGACGACCAGCGCCTGGAGCATCGAGCCCAGTGCGGTCTCGACCGAGGCGGCGGCCTGCTCGTCGGCGTCGATGAGGTCGGCCAACGGCGAGACCACGCCGCCGAAACCCTCGCCGCGGCTCTTGCGGTCGAGCACCTCGCGGACCGCATCGCCCAGGCCGGCCCGGGCGTCGATCAGCTCCTGCAGCGTCTGCTGGCGGCTCTCCAGCCGCACGGCGTGCTGTTCGAGCTCGGCGAGCGCCTCGGCCCGCTCGCGGCGGTCGGCCGACATCTCGTCGGCGGAGCACTCGTGCTGCGCCAGGGCAGCGCCGATCTCGGCCAGTTCGGTCTTGCGGTCGGCGATCTGCCTGGCCAGGGCCTCCCGCTCGGCGGCGTGGGTGGCGGCGTCGGCGGTGAGCGCATCTCGGCGGTCGGCGAGCTTGGCGAGCTGCTCGCGCACCCCCTCGGCACGCCGTTCGTCGCCGGCGATCGACGCCAGCAGGCCCGCCCGCTCGCGGTCGATGTTGGTCACCGCCGCCCGGCGCTCGGCCACCGCGCTCTGCTGGGCGGCCAGCTGCTCGGAGACCAGCCCGCGCTGCTCGCCGGCGGCATCGAGCCGGCGCTGGGCGTCGCCCACCTGCTCGGCCAGGGCCGCCACCTGCTCGGCGAGGTCCTCGGCCGCGACATCGAGCGTGGCGGCACGCCGGCCGATCTCCTCCAGCCGCGCCGCGTCGGTCTCCCGTTGGCGCCGGAGGTCGGCGACCGAGCGCTCGGCCATCTGGCGACGCTGCTCGGACCGCTCGGCGGTGTGGTTGGCCTGCGCGAGCGCCTGCTCGAGCCGGCGGTCCGCGTCCGCCGCGTCGCCGCGGGCGAGCTCGGCCTCCTGCTTGTCGTGCTCGGCCTCGGCGAGGACCCGGGCCGCGTCGGCGCGGGTCTGCTCCAGATCGCGGAGCCGGCTGGTCAGCCCGTCGAGCCGCTGGCGGAGGTCGTCGTACTGCTCGAGGGCCAGCGCCGTGCGCCACGCGCCGAGCTCGCTGTCGAGGTCCTTGAACCGCCGGGCCTTGGCGGCCTGGCCCTTGACGATGCGCAGGCGCCGCTCGGTGTTCTCGAGCTGCTCGCGGGTGACGGCCAGGTTGGCGATGGCCCGTTCGAGCTTCCGCTCGCTCTCCACGCGGCGCTGCTTGTACCGGGCGATGCCCGCGGCCTCCTCGAAGATCGTCCGGCGCTCCTGCGGCGAGGCCAGCAGCATCGCGTCGACCTTGCCCTGCTCGATGATCGAGTAGGCGTCGGCGCCCACGCCCGTATCGAGGAACAGCTCGCGGATGTCCCGCAGCCGGGCACGCCGGGCGTTTATCAGGTACTGGCTGGTGCCGTCGCGGTAGAGGCGGCGTTCGACCGCGACCTCGTCGGCGTCGATCGGCAGCACCCGCCGGCCCCGGATGCGGGCGTCGATGACCGCCGGGCCTGCCCCCGCCTCGAACTCCTCGTCCAGCTCCGCGGCCTCGAGGTCCACGCCTCCGCCGGGGGCGGCCTCCCCTTCGTCGCTCTGTCGCTCCGTCGCTCCGTCCCTCGCCTCCCCGACCACCGGGTTATCAAACGACAGCACCACGCTCGCCATGCCCGCGGGCTTGCGCCCGGCCGAGCCGGCGAAGATGACATCGATCATCTCCTTGCCGCGGAGGCTCTTGCTGGAGCGCTCGCCGAGGACCCACTTGATGGCGTCGACGACATTGGACTTGCCGCAGCCGTTGGGCCCGACGATGCCGGTGAGGGAGTCATCGAAAGTGAACTCCGTCCGGTCGGCGAAGGACTTGAATCCGTTGAGCGTGAGCTTAGCAAGCCGCATCCACAACCTCCGTGTCGTCGCGTGCCGGGGGCGGAGCCTTGGGGGCCCCGGGCCTTGCCTCCGGGTGACGCCGGTCGTCCTGACCAACGCGGGCTTCATCCACACAGCCGCCCGCGAGCGTGGACAGGGTATCGCATTCCCCGGCGGGGCGCAAGCCCGGGGTCTCAAACCCGTGGCGCCGCCTTCCATCCGGCGCCCTCGGCCCTCTACTTCTTCGGCTCCTTCGGCGGGAGAGGCACAACCTGCGGTTTGCGGGCCCGCTCGGCCTTGAGGTACGACACATCCACCGCCAGGCCCTCGTCCACGGCCCGCGGCTGGTCCTTCTCCGCCATGGTCTCGGGGCGTTCGAGCACCTGGCCGGTCCGGGCCGCCTCGACCAGCTCGGCCATGAGGCGGTCGGTCTCGGTGGCGAAGGCCGCGTAGGTGCCGCCCGAGTCGTAGAGGGCGTACAGCGCCCCGACGACCTCCGAGTAGCTCATCCCCAGCCCCGGCTGCTTGTCCTCGGGCTTGGGGTCTTTGGCCATGAACACGACCAGGTCGGGCAGGCCGGGGCCGACCTCTTCGATACGCACGCTGCCGGTCCGGTAGTCCTCGTAGCGGAGCCGGGGCTTCTCGCCCTCGGAGTCGGCCACCACCAGGAGCCGGTCGTCCCACGCGGAGGCCAGCAGGGGGCGCCGGAGGTCGAGGTTCGCCCCGAAGAGCACCACCCGGGGCGTGCCCTGCTGGGTGACATAGACCAACGGCTCGCCGAAGGGCGCGACATCGAGCACGAACTTGCCGGGGATCGTCACCCTCTGGATGCCCTGGAGCGACCTCGCGGGGATGACCAGGCGGGAGATCAGGGCGAGTTCCTCGGGCGTCCGGGCCATGCCGCTCGACGCCGGGCGGGCGGCCTCGATCGCGAGCAGCCGGGAGTACTCCGCCCGCTCGGCGCGCCTCGCCAGGGCCTCGTAGGCGGCGATCCGGGTGGTCAGGGTGGAGCTCTCGAGCAGTTCACGCAGGCCGATGTCCACGCTCGGCCCGCCGTCGAGCTCGCCGAGCAGCGCGATGGCCTCGTTGCGGTCGGCCGCGGCGCCGGTCCGGGCGATCTCCAACAGCGGGGGGCCGGCCCTGGCGTCACCCAGCAGCGACCCAGCCCGCAGGGAGGCCAGGCGTCGGGCGGTGTCGGGGGCCTCATACAGCCCGCGGACCGCCGGGAGCGCCTGGTCCCCCAGGGCCACCAGGCACCAGGTCAGGTCTTCGATCAGGTTGGGGTACTCCTCCATGGCGTCGGCGTACACCTTGGCCCGCTCGCGGGGGAAGCTCTGGTCGATCGGCAGGTGCTCGACGATCCGGAGGAACTCGTTGGGGCGGGCCTCGAGGCTGCGGGGGACATGCAGCTCGATCATGGAGTCGTCGCGCCCCTTGGCCGCGGGCTCGCGGGCGTAGGCCCGCTCGGGGAAGCGGCTGTTGATCGCGTGGGTGATGAGCCTGGCCCGTTGATGGCTGGGGACATCGAGGGTCAGGCGGATGGGCATGGGGTCGGTCACCCGCCCCCCGGCGAGCACCCGGGCCACGGTCCGCGACTGCATGGCCGAGGCCTCGGCGGGGTCCTCGAAGGGGTTGATGAAGAGCTCACCGCGGGCCTCGGCGACCTCGCGGGTCTGCACGGCGCCGAACACGCCCACCGGCCCGAGGCGGAGCTTGGTGGTCCACAGCCGCCCGCCCTCGAGGCTGGTGGCGTTCATCGCCTGCATGTAGGCGTCGAACTGAAAGTCCGAGGGCGCCCCGCGGGGCAGGACCGCCTGCACGAGCACCACCGCGACATTCTTGTCCCGGAGCAATTCGCCGGGGGTCTTGGGGCGCTGGCGGAGGGGATCCTCCAGGGAGGTGCCGTCCACATCGCCGGCCAGGCCGATCTCCATGAGGGCCATCTCGCGTTCGAGTGTGGCGGCGATGCGTTCGTCGAGCAGCCCGCCGCCCGTGCCGTTGAGCCCGACCACCAGCCCGAAGCCCGAGACCAGGATGGGCTCGCCCGCCGAGGACTGGGCGAGGCTGCCGATGGTGCCCCGGAGCGGCTCGGGGACGGCTCGGGGTGTGATGTCCGGGCGGGCCTCGACCTGGCGTTTCTCGCCTCCCGAGCAGGCGGAAAGGGCCGTCAGCCCGAGGGTGAGGGCCGCGAGGAGGGCAGAACCGCGGAGGAGGGTGTTCATCGTCGGGAACTCCTGACGGGCGCACCGGGCGGGTCGGGGCGTCTGTCGCGAGGCGAGAATACCGTCTAAGTCACTGTCCTGCGGCCACTTACGCCATGCTGTTCCCCGGTGTACGGCGCCGTGTTTGGCGCACCGAACCACCCGCCCGGGGCGTTGTACCTGCATGTTCGCGGCCTCGGGGGTGCAAGTGGGCTCCGGCGGCGTGTTTTTTTCAAGTTTCCTTTATCTCGCGCAAACTTCGCTCAAATCCGGGTTTGCGTGCGAGCCGACAGGATATCCCCAGCTTCCTCTACCCGATTTTGGGGACCAAGCCACTTGCTGCCACGATGGGTAGTGGTATGCTCCCCCTCGCTCCGGTGGAGCACCTGTCTCGGTGGATTGAAATCAGGAACGGACGGCTTCGAGCCGCTCCCCGACCCAGGGCTAGGGCAAAGACGCCAAGGAAAGCCCCCGGATCGGGCAGGCGGTCGGTGCGTCCACGCGACGACAGCAAAGTGGCGTCGGCAATGTGGGAGGTTGGTCAGGTCATGCCGGTGCTCTGCGACAGCCAGATCAGGGAACTCGTCCGGATCGAGCCGTTCTCGGCCGCCGAGAAGCGCGAGGGGCGGATCTCGTATGGCGTGTCGAGCTACGGGTACGATGTCAGAGTGGGGACGCGGTTCAAGATCTTCACGCCCACGCCGCGGCACGGGGATATCGCGGTCGTGGACCCCAAGCGCTTCAGCGACGACATGATGGTCGAGGTCGACACGGCCGTCACCGGGTCGGCCTATGTGATCATCCCGCCCAACAGCTTTGCGCTGTGCGAAACCGTCGAGTACATCGAGGTTCCGCGGGATGTGCTGGCGATCTGCGTGGGGAAAAGTACCTACGCGCGGTGCGGGCTGATCGTGAATGTGACGCCGTTGGAGCCGGAGTGGCGGGGCAAGGTGACGCTGGAGATCAGCAACACGACGCCGCTGCCGGCAAAGGTGTACGCCAACGAGGGGATCGCGCAGTTGGTCTTCCTGAAGGCGGACATGGTGTGCGAGAAGAGCTACGCGGATAAGGCGGGGAAGTATCAAGATCAGGAAGGGTTGACGCTGCCGAGGGTTGATTGAGCATGGAACCGAGAATTCGTCCGTCAGTCGCAGTCGCGTTCGCACTTCTACCAGTAGTGCTGGTGGGCGTGTCTGCGTGCGTTTCTGACTCAGCTGGTCGTTACTACAGCGACGAGCGGTATCCGGAGGTTGATCCAACTGCGGTTGAGGTTCTGAGGTCGGAGCCACAGCGGCCGTACATCGTCATCGCGGACTTTCAGGCTCGGGGGGCTGATGACGACTACATGCGCAAGAAGGCGGCGGCGATCGGGGCGGATGCGGTCATTGTGAGCTACCTGGGCGGGTACCGCGATCGCGGTGATGAGTGGGCTGGCCAGGATAGTCAGTCGCAAAGCTACTCGCGTGTGACGGGGACCGCGATCAAGTACAAATGAAAGGGGAAGGCGATGAATCGAATTCGAGTGCTGATGGCGGCCGTGTTTGGCATTGCGTTGCTTGCGGGGCTGTCGGGCTGTGCCACCGTGGATGTGACGAAGACGGCCAAAGGCTACTTTGAGCCCACCACAGCCGATGACATCGAGATCCTCATGACCGTCCCCGAGCGGGCGTATGTCGAGCTCGGGACCGTGACAACATCGCGCTGGGTCGCAAGCGACACTGCGAAGATGCACAACGCCCTGCGTGCCAAGACCGCTCCGCTGGGGGCGGATGCGGTCATCCTGACGGATACCGGTCGCGACTACAACGGCTATCTCTGGGGAAACGGAGTCGCGATCAAGTACAAGTGACCGCGATGGTCGTGTTTCTGAAGGATGAATGTCGGTTTACCGCAGGGCCGGATGAAGGAACCACGAGTGATTCGAACGGACTGCCATTTTCATCGCAGGGATGTGGTGCTCGATCCCACTCTGGTGTTTCTGGCTTTGCCATTTAGGCCGCTTCCGCCGTCGAGGCGCGTCACACAATTGGTCAAGGACACAGTCGGTGCCTTGGCATGTGATGCCGGTCCCCTGCGGTGTGTGCGAGCAGATGACTTGTGCGGCCACGATGTGATGCAGGATGTCTACGAGTCGATGGCATCAGCGGCTTGCGTGATTGTGGAGACAACAAAGTTCAATCCAAATGTGTTCCTGGAACTCGGGATGGCGATCACGCTTGGAAAGCCGTTGGTGTTGATCACCCGCGACCCGCTTGACAGTATCCCATTCGATTTGCGGCGATTCAGGCACTTCGAGTTCTCGCTCACTTCGGATGAAGGTCGCAAACAGCTCGTGATATCCGTTGCAAATGCACTCGAGCACACCCTGGGCGCACGCCCCAGTGGCGGAACGGTTCGTATCAGCAGCGAAGTCGAAATGAAGTTCATTGCCGGAACCACAGGGGTAGGAACAAGATGAAGGTCACAAGGAAGTTCACCACCGCCGGCCACGACCCCTTCTCCACCGTCGAGTGGACCACGAGGTCGAGCAAGATCTCCAACCCCGACGGGTCGGTCGTCTTCGAGATGCCCGACGCGGAGGTGCCTGTGACCTGGAGCCAGCTTGCGACCGACATCATGGTCAGCAAGTACTTCCGCAAGGCCGGCGTGCCGCAGTTTGAGCAGAGCTTCGCGCTGCCCAACACGCCCCAGGCGGTCGCCAGGCGCGACGAGTCGGGCAAGGTCGTCACCGGCCCCGAGCGCAGCGCCCGGCAGGTGATCCACCGCCTGGCCGGGTGCTGGCGGTTCTGGGGCGAGACGCACGGCTACTTCGACACGCCCGACGATGCCGAGGCGTTCTACGACGAGCTGGTCTACATGATGGTGCACCAGATGTGCGCCCCCAACAGCCCGCAGTGGTTCAACACCGGCCTCAACTGGGCGTACGGCATCACCGGCCCGGCGCAGGGGCACTTCGTGCCCGACCCCAAGACCGGCGAGGTGTTCGTCGCCGCCGACGCCTACACCCACCCCCAGCCGCACGCGTGCTTCATCCAGTCGGTGACCGACAACCTGGTCAACCCCGGCGGGATCATGGACCTCTGGACCCGGGAGGCCCGGCTGTTCAAGTATGGTTCGGGCACCGGGACCAACTTCAGCAAGCTCCGGGCCGAGGGCGAGCGGCTGAGCGGCGGGGGCAAGAGCTCGGGCCTCATGAGCTGGCTGCGGATCGGCGACCGGGCGGCGTCGGCGATCAAGAGCGGCGGGACGACCCGGCGGGCGGCGAAGATGGTCTGCCTGGACATGGACCACCCCGACATCGAGCAGTTCATCAACTGGAAGGTCCGCGAGGAGATCAAGGTCGCCGCCATGGTCGAGGGGCTTAAGCTGCTCAAGGCCGCGGACGAGTCGATCAAGGAGACCGCCGAGCGGCTGGGGCTCAGCCTCGACTACGACTTCAACGGCGAGGCGTACGCGACCGTCAGCGGGCAGAACTCCAACAACAGCGTGCGGGTCCCCGACGCGTTCTTCGAAGCGGTCGATGCCGACGCCGACTGGAGCATGACCTGGCGGACCACCGGCGAGGTGGCCAAGACGGTCAAGGCCCGCACGCTGTGGGACGAGATCGGCTACGCCGCCTGGCGGTGCGCCGACCCGGGCGTGCAGTACGACAGCACGATCAACGCCTGGCACACCTGCCCCAACGGCGGGCGGATCAACGCGAGCAATCCCTGTGTGACCGGTGACACGCTGGTGGCAACGAGCTCTGGGTATAGGCGGATCGGGGAGCTGGTCGGCCAGACGGCGGAGATCATCAACGGCGACGGGCAAGCGGTGGTCGTGGACCGCATCTTCCCGACGGGGCGCAAGCCGGTGTACGAATTAAAGACGCGGTCGGGCTTCACGCTGAAGCTGACGGCCGATCACCGGGTATGGACGACCAACCGGGGGGATGTCCCCGCGTGCGAGCTGACGGTCGATGACGAGGTCCGACTGGAGCGGGGCGGTTTCGGCGGGGAGTTCCTGCCGTTGCCGACCGCCGAGCTGCTCGGCGCCGCGGTGGGCGACGGTTGCGTGACGCACCAGCCGGGGCAGGACTTCCTCTTTGTGTCGTTGGGCGAGGCCGAAGGGGCCTACGCCGAGGAGCTGCGGGGGCACATCGACCACACCAAGGCGTGGCTCTCGTCCGGCGACGGGCGGGGGACGCGGCCGACGGGTGTGACGGCCACGGCAACGGGGCTCCGCGTCGGCACCTCGGTCGGGCGCGTGCTCTCCAAGCTTGGGGAGTACGCGGTGCTCGATGCCGGCTCGCATGACAAGCGATTCACCGACGCGGTGCACTCGCTGGACCGGCAGTCGGTCGCGGCGGTGCTGCGGGGGCTGTTCACCACCGACGGGACCGTGGCGAACTACGGCGACAAGTCCCAGTATGTCGCCCTGGACAGCACGAGCCTGGAGCTGCTCCGGCAGGTGCAGCTTCTGCTCCTGTCGTTCGGGATCAAGGGCAAGATCTACGAGAACCGGCGTGCGGCCGGCGAGATCGCGGCCCTGCTGCCCGACGGGCACGGCGGCGAGGCGGCGTACGCGGTCCGGCAGATGCACTCGCTGCGGATCTCCCGGGCCTCGCGGGTGGTGTTCGAGCGGGAGATCGGGTTCTCGGCGGCGAGCGTGAAGGCTGAGCGGCTGCGGGCCCTGAACGCGGGCGTGGTGGCCTACGCGGAGCGGATGACCGATCGGGTCGCGTCGCTGCGGGCGGTCGGGCAGGAGGAGGTCTTCGATCTGACCGAGCCGGTGTCGAATCACTTCGTGGCCAACGGCGTGGTGGTGCACAACTGCAGCGAGTACATGTTCCTCGACAACACCGCGTGCAACCTCGCGTCGCTCAATGTGCTCCGGTTCTTCGACGCCCAGACGCGGGAGTTCGACGCCGCCGGCTTCGAGCACGGGGTCGACCTGTGGACGACCGTGCTCGAGATCAGCGTGCTGATGGCGGCCTACCCCAGCGAGGAGGTCGCCGAGCTGAGCTACCGGTACCGCACGCTGGGGCTGGGGTACGCCAACCTCGGCGCCATGGTCATGCAGGCGGGGATCCCCTACGACTCCGACGAGGCGCGGGCGGTCTGCGGGTGCGTGTCGGCGATCCTGACGGGCCGGTCGTACCGGCAGTCGGCGCTGCTGGCGGCCGAACACGGGCCCTTTGCCGGCTTCGAGGCCAACCGGGACGACATGCTGCGGGTGGTGCGCAACCACCGGCGCGCGGCGCACGGCGTGGCGCGGGAGGCCAAGGAGTGGGAGGGCCTGCGGGTCCGCCCCGTGCCGATCGACCACGACCTGTGCGCGGGCGGCGGGGTGAAGCTCACCAACATCGGCGAGATGGCCGAGCACGCGACCCGGGCGTGGGACGACGCCCTGGCCTTCGGCGACCGCCACGGGTACCGCAACGCCCAGGTGACGGTGATCGCCCCGACCGGGACGATCGGCCTGCTCATGGACTGCGACACCACGGGCGTCGAGCCGGACTTTGCGCTGGTGAAGTTCAAAAAGCTCGCCGGCGGCGGGTACTTCAAGATCATCAACGAGTCCGTCGAGCCGGCGTTGGTGTCCCTGGGGTACGACGCGGCCCAGCGGCGGGACATCATGACCTCCATCCTCGGCACGCTGCACCTCGAGGTGCCGATGCCCAAAGGGGTCCGCGGCGCGCAGCCCGGCCAGACCTTCGCCCAGTGGCTCCGCGGCAAGGGGCTGACCGAGGACGACCTGGGGCGCATCACCAAGTCGCTGCGCGGGGTGTTCGAGCTGGGCTACGCGTTCGCGCCCTGGGCGATCGGCGACGAGGCGGTCAAGCGGCTGGGGATCGACCCCGACAAGGCCAAGGCCGACCCGCGGTTCGACATGCTCCGCAAGCTCGGGCTCAAGGACAAGCACATCGAGCAGCTCAACGAGACGGTCTGCGGCACGCAGACCGTCGAGGGGGCGCCGCACCTCCGCGACGAGCACCTGCCGGTGTTTGATTGTGCGAACACCTGCGGGCGCGGCGGCACGCGGTTCATCGCGCCCGAGGGGCACATCCGGATGATGGCCGCCGCCCAGCCCTTCATCTCCGGGGCGATCAGCAAGACCATCAACCTGCCCAACGACGCCACGGTCCAGGAGATCGAGCGGTGCTACCGGATGAGCTGGGAGCTGGGCCTCAAGGCCAACG
Source organism: uncultured Phycisphaeraceae bacterium (assembly GCA_964372195.1). GTDB lineage: Bacteria > Planctomycetota > Phycisphaerae > Phycisphaerales > UBA1924 > PNC22. The sequence continues at coordinate 46,145 of CAYJPX010000003.1, read as the reverse complement.
CGCTCTACCGCGACGGATGCAAGCTGAGCCAGCCCCTCAGCAACAAGTCGGAGACCAAGGTCGATGTCGAGGTCGACCGCGACGAGGAGGTTGACGAGCTGGGGGAGTCCGACGCCAAGGCCGAGGTCGCCACGGCCGTTGCGGGCCTTGCGGCGACGATTGCCGCTGGTGACGCCACACCCGCCAAGGCGGTCGAGCAGGTCGCGCAGATCGTGCACCGGCCCATGCGTCGGCGCCTGCCCGACACCCGCAGCTCGCTCACCCACAAGTTCAATGTCGCCGGGCACGAGGGGTACCTCACCGTCGGGCTCTACGAGGACCGCAAGCCCGGCGAGTTGTTCATCACCATGGCCAAGGAGGGCTCGACCATCGGCGGGCTGATGGACTCACTCGGCACCGCGACGAGCGTCGCGCTGCAGTACGGCGTGCCGATCGAGAGCCTTGTCAACAAGTTCACCCACCAGCGGTTCGAGCCGGCGGGGATGACGACCAACCGGGATATCCCGATGGCCAAGAGCCTGGTCGACTACATCTTCCGGTGGATGGGGATGGAGTTCATCCCCGGGTACCGCGAGGCGAACATCCCGCAGCGGCCGAGCGAGATGAACAAGCCCGCCGCCGCCGCCGACCGCGCCGGTCAGCGGGCCGAGATCTCGCGCCTCGCCGGCGTGGGGAACGAGGCGCCGGTCCGGCACGGGCCGATCGACACGGGGCCCAGGCGCCAGGCCGGCGGGACGATTGTCACCTCGACCGCCTCGTTCACCGAGCGCGTCGAGCAGGGCGATTCCGCCTATCAGACCACACAGGCCGCGACACTCTCGATGGCGATGGAGAGCGTGAACGACGCCCCGCCGTGCGATGTGTGCGGCACGATTACCGTCCGCAGCGGCACCTGCTACAAGTGCCTCAACTGCGGGAACAGCATGGGGTGCAGCTAGATCGGATCGGGCAGGCAGGAGCGGCCGACGACCGGAGTTCGGGAGGGTCGGCACGACAACGGACTGAAGCCGGGGTGACGACAAGGAGTGCACCGTCACCCTCACAGCCCGCTCAGGCGGGTCCAAACGGCGCAGCGGCGCCACGGAGGAACCCGCTCGCGAGCACGCGGGCACGACCGTCGGCCAGGAGCGCCTGCCTCGACAACCCGATCCAGTGAGCCCCACCATCCGGGGTCTGCGAGCGCGGCTTCTCAAGCCGGCACCGGACCCCGGGCCTCCCAGCCCCCGAGCGACCCACCGACGCTCGGGGGCCTTTTTGTCGGCAGGCGCTGAATACCGAACAAAATACGATCACAATAGAGGTCCGATAATGCGTCATCCACTGGCACGCACGCCTCAGGCCCTGTGGTCATTTGCGCGATTTTCTTGCCACGCCTCGAAAGTCCCTTGACAGCGATCCGCTGTTCGGAGAAAGTTCCAGCAGAGGAAAGATCGCTTCGTCGCGGGGCGCTCCGTTCTGGAGCAGTCCCCGTCCTTGGAAATAGAGGAGAAGAGAGATGAAGAGCCTGTCGTGCAAAATTGGTTTCGTGGTGACCGCGCTGGTTTCGGCCTCGGTCGCGAGCGCCCAGTACAGTTCGGGCTTCGAGGACATCTTCGGGGATTCCGACGGTATCGACCTCACCGGGCAGGACGGCTACTACCTGCCGGCGAGCGGGAGCACCGACTTCGAGGTGTACACCTACTCGGCCAACTCGCTGCGCATGCCCGTCAACCCCACCGGGAGCACCAAGTTCATCGCCGGCGTCGGCCAAGCCGGCAGCACCTTCGAGCGTGCCCAGCGTGACATGAGCTACGGCAGCGGCACGGGTGTGTGGTCCGCGGCGTTTGATATCGCCGCCTCGTTCGTCGGCAACGGCGCGGCGGGCCAGAATATCGGCAGCTTCTCGACCCAGACCTTCCCCGGCGCCTCGACCTTTATCGCCCTGGCCACCTGGGCTGATCCCAACAACCCGACAAGCTGGAACGCCAACTATGTCTGGTTCAATGCCAGCGACACCCAGCTGACCGAGGTCGTTCCCGATTCGAATTTCCAGAACCTCGCGATCGACCACTGGTACCGCTGGAGCACCAGCTTCGACCTGAGCTCCAACCGCATCCTTGAGGTCGCCCTCACCGACATCACGAACGGCAATGTGTACACCTACAACCCCGTCGACCGTTACCTCGACGGCGGCGCGGGCGGCGGCGCGACCCCCACGGGATTCCGCTTCTTCGCGGGCTCGGGCAGTGTCGCGGGTAATGTCCTCGCCTTCGACAACCCCTCCATCGTCCCGGCCCCCGGCGCCGTCGCGCTGCTCGGCCTCGGCGGGCTGCTCGCGGGGCGTCGTCGCCGCTGATCCGCGGCATTCCCCTCTCGTCCTCGACCGCCGGGCCCGCTTGGGCCCGGCGGTTTTTTTGCGTGCTGGTGCCGTCCAAAGCCGGTGCGGTGGTTGATCCCGGCATGCCACGCCGACCCTCGAGCGAGCGTCGCGCCGGCGCCGACAGGGAGACGACTGCCGCGGGAGTCTCGTCGGCGCTCCCCATTCCACCATCGCTTGACGCCAGCGGTGCTTCCGCGGCCATCGGCTCCCGGTCGCCCGGCGGGTCGGGATAGGGGCGTGGTCAGGCGGCCCCGCGCACCGTGGCGGGGTCCTTCGGCGGTCGAAGGAGCACGGCCAAAGAGAACGCCCGGCTCGCCGCCGGGCGTTCGAGAGAGTTACGGTGACAACGCCGGGCGCCGGGTTCAGCGACGGCGGCGGCGGCCGGCGAGCAGGCCCAGGCCCATCGCCGCGAGGGCGCCGGGTGCCGGGATGATGGCGACCGCGGTGGTCGCCTGGGCCGCCCCGGCGTGGATGGCCTGTGTGGTGGTGTACGCCCCGGTGTTGAGGTTGATGGTGCCCAGCTCGAAGGCGTTGCTGGTGCCGTTCTGCACCGCTGCGTACAGCACGCCGTTGAAGAACTCCATCCCCGAGGAGAGCGAGTCGATTCCCAATGGGCCGATGGCTGCGCCCGCCGAGCCATCCACCCAGCTCAGCGGGAACAGTGCGTCGGCGTCGTTGTCGAGGACGATCAGGCTGTCGGAGCCCGCGTCGTAGACGAGCCCACCCACATCGGTCAGCCCCGTGGGGCCGATGAGCGTTGGGGCATAGGCGTTGTTGGGGTCAAAGGAGTAGAGCGCGTCGCCCCCGACGCCGTAGACCAGGCCGTTGGCGAGGGTGAGGCACGAGACGGTGTAGGGCAGTTGGAGGCCGGTGCCGCTCAGGACAGGGGGATTTCCGAGGGGGTTGAAGATGTCATAGAACTCGGGCGTGTTCTGCCCGGTGTCGACCTGGCTCGACGCCAGCAGCGTCTGATCCGGCCGAGCCGTCATACCGATCAGGGTGTCGCCCATGTCAAACGACTGTGCCGCCCCTCCGAGTTGGAACCGATACATCGTCGCGCCCTCGGTGGCGAAGACGGTCGGCTGGGCGACAGCGGCGCTGGCAAGCGCGAGCGGGGCGAGGCCACAGAGCAAGCTCGTTTTCATCTCTCGATCCTCCTTGGTATTTCCGCCTGGCGGCCCTGGGGGTCGGCCATGCGAACCATCATACCCGGCCTTCCCGCGCGCCCGAGCCCGTCCCCGACGGACGCGCGCCACGCGGACCGGCGGCATCCCCGCCCGGCATATGCCTATGATCGGCCTGAAGCGGGGCGTGGACGCAACCATGCCAAACGGAGGCCGAAAACATGCAACGGGCGAAGATCTCTGTCATCGGTGCGGGCAATGTCGGCGCCACCTGCGCGCACTGGGCCGCGGCCAAGGAACTCGGCGATGTGGTCCTGCTCGATATCCCCGACCGGGAGGGTGTCGCCAAGGGCAAGGCGCTCGACCTGGCCTGCTGCGGGCCGATCGAGCGGTTCGACTGCAATGTCATCGGCACCGCCGACTACAAGGACATCGCCAACTCCGAGGTGGTGATCCTCACCGCCGGCCTGCCCCGCAAGCCGGGCATGAGCCGTGACGACCTGATCGGGACCAATGTCAAGATCGTGCGCTCCGTCTCCGAGAAGATCGCCGAGTACGCCCCGGACTCGACGGTGATCGTCGTCTCCAACCCGCTCGACGCGATGGTCTACACCGCGTGGAAGGTCACGGGCTTTGCGACCAACCGTGTCGTCGGCCAGGCCGGGGCGCTCGATGTCGCCCGCTACCGGGCGTTCCTGGCGATGGAGATCGGCTGCTCGGTCGAGGACATCAGCGCCCTGCTCCTGGGCGGGCACGGTGACGACATGGTCCCCCTGCCGCGGCTCACCAGCGTCCACGGCGTGCCCGTCACCGACCTGCTCCCCATGGACAAGATCACCGCCTGCGTCGACCGCGCCAAGGTCGGCGGCGGGGAGATCGTCAAGCTCATGGGCACCAGCGCCTACTACGCCCCCGCCAGCGGCTCGGTCCAGATGGCCGAGGCCATCATCAAGGACAAAAAGCGCATCATCCCCTCGGCCGCCTACTGCGACAAGGAGTTCGGCGTCGGCGGGTACTTCGTCGGCGTGCCGGCCCTTCTGGGCACCGGCGGCGTCGAGAAGATCATCGAGTTCAAGCTCACCGCCGAGGAGCAGACCCTGTTCAAAGAGTCGGCGTCGCATGTCAAGGACCTGGTCGCGATCGTGCAGAAGATGTTCCCGGATCTGGCCTGACGCGGCACACGCCCGCGACCGGCGGCCAGAGCAATCGATCCAACACCGTTCGAGGACTCTCCATGAAGAAAGTGAATCTGTGCGTGCTGGCGGGCCTGCTCCTGGCCGGCCTTCCTCTCGCGGCGACGGCCCAGGATGCCGAGCCCGGCCCCGCCCAACCCCCGGTCGTCGAGCCCTGGAGCATGACCTGGACCGAGCCGGAGTTCGAGGCCATTGCCGGCGCCCTGGTCGGTAACTGGCAGACGACGGGCGAGGTCGCCGAGTTCGGCAACCCCGACGAGTCCGCCGTGGTCGTCATGTCGATCTGTCCGGCCAGGCTCACCGAGCTGCCCGACGCGCTCTATATCGAGTGCGCCCGCGCCGACTCGCTGGGCAAGCCCTACCGCTCGGCGTTCCTGCAGCTCTACCGCAGACAGGGGGCGATCCGCCTCCGCACGCTCGAGGTCCGCGGCGCGGGCAACCCGATCCTCAACCTGCTCGCGGGGCTCTGGGCGACCCCCGACTTTCTGCCCGACATCGCCCGCGATGAGCTCATCGCCACCCTCGACCTCGAGCTCGTCAAGGCCGGCGCCGGGTGGGTCGGCGAGACGCCCTACCCCTACCCGACGGCGGTCGGCGGGGCCGTCGAGATGACCTCGCGCATGAAGATCACCGCCGATCGGATCGAGACCGCCGACCGCGGTTTCGCCGCCGACGGCGGCGTGCTCTGGGGGCCCGGCGAGGGCGAGAACTATGTCTTCGAACGCATCGACGCGCCCTTTAGCGTCGAGCGTCGAGAGAACGGCCTGGTCATCATCACGATCAACGAGGACTCCTCGACGGTCGTCCCCGAGCCGGGCGATCGTGTGGCGTTCGCGTACTCGGGCTGGCTGACCACCGGTCGGCTGTTCGACACCTCACGCCACGCCAACCGCCAGCCCCTGGAGTACACCCTCCCCGGCTCGCTGATCCCGGGCTGGATGATGGCCACCAAGGACATGAGCGAGCGGGACTGGCGCAAGTTCATCGTGCCGTCCGCGCTCGGCTACGGCCCAAGCAGCGCCGCCGGCGGCGCCATCCCGCCCGACTCGACCCTGGTCTTCGAGGCCGAGTGCGTCGGCGTCACCGACGGCCCGCCGCTGCCCGAGGTACAGCCCGCGCCGGGTGGTCAGCAGTAGCGCCAGCAGGACCGTGACCCATCCCCCAGGCCCCCCCCCCCCCCCCCGGGGGGGGGGGGGTGGGGGCCCACGGGGAGC
>CAYJPX010000003.1:0-40245 GCA_964372195.1 uncultured Phycisphaeraceae bacterium | reverse complement strand
CGCGCCAGCTGTACGGTTACCCATCCCCCCGCCGCCCGCGCCCCGCGCGGGCGGCTGTTCGTTCACGACCTAGAGTCCTCCCCGATGGCCAAGCGAGACTACTACGACATCCTGGGCGTGGCCCGCACGGCCAGCGCCGACGAGATCAAGGCTGCCTACCGCAAGCTCGCGCGCAAGTTCCACCCCGATGTCAGCAAGGCCCCCGACGCCGAGCAGCGATTCGCCGAGGCCCAGGAGGCCTACGCCGTCCTCTCCGACGAGAAAAAGCGCCCGCTCTACGATCAGTTCGGACACGCCGGCCCTGCCTCGGCCTCCGGGCCGGGCGCGTGGTCCGGCGCCGGCGCGGGGCCGGCGGGGTTCGATGTCGACCTCGACGACCTGGGCACCATGTTCGACGCCTTCTTCGGCGGTGGTCAACCGGGCGCACGCCCAGGCGGCGGCTTCCGCTCCGGACGCCCGGGCCCGGGGTCAGCGACGGGTCCGGGCGCTGGCCGACGCCCCAGGGCCGCCCAGCCGCTGGAGGTTGAGCTGCCGATCTCGTTTGTGACCGCCGCCCGGGGCGGGAGCGAGCGCGTCCGCCTGACCCTGCAGGGCAAGGACACCTCGCTGGAGGTCAAGATTCCCCCGGCGGTCGAGTCGGGGGCCCGGCTCCGCGTGCGGGGCGTCGACGGGCGAGAGGTGCTGCTGCGTGTAGCGGTGGGGGGGCACCCGCTCTTTCGCCGGGGGGAGGGCGCCGAGGCCGGCAAGGGGCTGGACCTCTCCCTCGATCTGCCGCTCACCATCGCCGAAGCGACGCTCGGCGCCAGGGTCACCATCCCCACCCTCACCGGCTCGGTCGAGCTGGTGGTGCCGCCAGCCTCGCCCAGCGGCCGGCGGCTCCGGGTGCGAGGCCGGGGCCTGAAAGACCAGACGGGCCGCGAGGGGGACCTCTACGCGGTGGTGAGGATCGTGCCGCCCGATCCCGACTCGCTTACCAAAGCCCAGCGGTCGGCCCTGGAGGCGATGGCGGCCGGCCAGACGCCGCTGCGGGTGGGTGGTGGGTGGCCGGGGTGAGGCGAGCGGGGGGCCGTCAGGCGATCGGCGAGGCGGTCGAAACCGGCTCCCAGCGGAGTGGTGCGGGCAGATGGCCGAACGCGAACTCCAGGTGCAGCACGCGCCGGCGTGCGCCACTCGTCGAGCGTTCGCTGCCGTGCAGGACGAGCGGTTTCATCAGCACCGCATCACCCGCCCCGACGATGATCGGCACGCCCGAGCCCGGAGCGGTGTCCAGCCTCTCCGGGTCGACGCGTCCGCGCAGGTGAGAGCCCGGCACGACCCGCAGGCAGCCGTTGCGTTCGTCGGCCGCGTCGAGGTGCAGCCGCACCGTCACCATCTCGGCAAGCACCCCCGCCGGCGGTGTCACATGCGGCCGGCCGTGCTTGACCGACCAGGGGCCGAAGCCGACCGCCTCAACCCGCTCGGCCACCGCCACCACGAGGTCCTGGTGCATCGGCAGGTGCCAGTTGGCATCGCCCCGCTTATCGAACAGGATCGCGCGGGTGAGGATCGGCCGGCGCCCGAACCGAGCGGCGAGCTGATCGGCGGCGACCCGCGCAGCCCGACACCCGGCGTCCCATCCGCACAGCGGATCCCGCACACCGGCGGCCCCGTCAGGGCATGATTCGAGCAGGTGCGCCAGCAGCTCGTGGTCGACCAAGCTCGGCACGACCTCGACGCCGTCCCTCGCAAGCTCCCATCGGCTCCCCATCGCCGCGCCCCCGCCTACGCCAGCCCCTTCCGCCCCAGCCAGCGTTCGGCATCGAGCGCCGCCTGGCAGCCCATGCCCGCGGCGGTGACGGCCTGGCGGTATTCGGCGTCGGCGACATCGCCCGCCGCGAACACGCCGTCGATGTTGGTCGCGCTGTGCCGGTGGTGCAGGTCGATGTAGCCCTTGGCGTCGAACTCGAGCCCGGACTGGCGGAGGAACCTCGTCGCCGGCGTGTGGCCGATGGCGACGAAAAGGCCCTTGACCGCCAGCTCGCTGCGCTCGCCGGTGACGGTGTCCTCGAGCACGATCGCCCGGAGCTTCTCGTTCTTGCCGGGCTCGCCGGTGCTGAGGCAGTCGACGACGGTCTTGTTCCACTCGACCCGGGCGTTGGGCTTGGAGAGGAACCGCTCCTGCATGACCTTGCTGGCCCGCAAGGCATCGCGGCGGTGGATGACATGCACCGTCGAAGCGAACTTGGTGAGGTAGGTCGCCTCCTCCATCGCGGTGTCCCCGCCGCCGACGACCGCGAGGGGCTGGCCGCGGAAGACCGGCAGCGCCCCGTCGCAGACCGCGCACGCCGAGACCCCGCCGCCGGCCCGGGCCAGGCGCATCTCGCTCTCGAGGCCGATCCAGTTGGCGGTCGCGCCGGTGGCGATGATGACCGCGTGCGCCCGCACCACCCCGCCGCCCGAGGTGTGCAGCGTATGGACGCCGCCGTCACGGGCGAACTCGCAGCGGGTGATGTCCTCGCCGACGATCTTGGTGCCGAAGCGTTCGGCCTGGGCCTGGAACTTGGCCATCATCTCGGGGCCCGCGACGCCGTCGGGGAAGCCGGGGTAGTTCTCGACCTCGGTCGTGAGCATGAGCTGCCCGCCGGGCAGGATCGGGCCGGGGTCCTGCTTGGGCACGCCGATATAGACCACCGGGTCGAGGCTCGCGCGGGCGGCGTAGATTGCGGCGGTCCAGCCCGCGGGGCCCGACCCGACGATCACGAGTTTGTGGATGTTCTCAGCCATGGCGTAGCAATTACGGTCTTGCGGCGGTAGTTATTCCGCAGGGAGTCGGGGGGCCCCGGGGGCTAGTTGAACCGTCCGGCCTGCTCGAGCGTGTCCCGGACGATCGAGAGCACCGGCGGCCAGAGCAGGTAGTCGCGGCCGGACGGCGCATCCGGCGAGTTCTGCACCTCGTCGGCCCACGACGCGGCGCCGTCGGGGCCGGTCGAGAAAAGCACAAACTGGTCGTCCCGGAGCCGGATCTCGACATTGGGCGCGTCGGCGACCAGCACGCTGATCCGGTGCGGCGGGACCGTCGACTGCGCCGGGAAGCGGTCCTTGGTGTCGCGGACCGGCACGAAGAACTCCAGCGGCGGGCGGAGCCCCGTCGCGACGCCCGGGTGGTAGGGATCGATCTCCAGCTCCGGGACAAACCGCGGGCGGATGCCCGAGAGGTCCAGCGGGTAGGCGCCGTGCTCGGCGTGGAAGCCGACCAGCCCCAGCGCGTCCCGCGTCCCGATCAGCTCGACGCGGAGCATGACCCGGCTGGTGAACAGGTCGCGCATGTCGGGGACGCTGCGCGTGACCACGGCGGTCGAATCGCGGAGCAGCTCGCTGCCGACAAACCGCTCGGCGAAGTAGGGCTGGGCGAGCAGCGGGTCGAACTGGCTGCGGGGCCAGCGGAACTCGTAGTCGCTGCGGAGCGAGGCCAGCGTGTCGCTGGCGCCGAACCAGTCGACATGGGTCATCGAGATCTGCTCCCACCGGGCCGCCTCGCCGAACAGCCGGAGGGGACGCTGCGTCGCCGCGAGCCGGGCCATCGTCGGGGCGAACAGCTCGGGGCGCACGCTCCCGCGGGGGGCCATCACGCTGGCGATCAACTGCTCGGCGCCGATAAAGTCGCCCCTGGGCAGCTGGATACGATCGACGGACATAGGCCCCCGCTCGTCGGCGAGCCGGGCGATGATTTCGATCGCCTGCGCCCCCGTGAGTGCGTCGGCGTCACGGAAGTCGACATACGCGACATCGCGGATGCGCTCGGCGGCGAGGATCATCGCGTCGAAGGCCCACGCCTTCTCGGCGTAGAACTCGCGGTCGGCGATCTGCCGCCCGAAGTACATCCAGTCGGCCAGCACCCCCATCGCGCCCGCCGGATCGCCCTCGGCCAGCCGCCGGGTCGCTTCGACCTGCACCAGGCACGCCGCCTGATCGAAGGCATCGAGGTAGAGGTGCCGGGCCGCCGAGAGCAGCGCCGGGTCGCCCAGGTCGGTATAGAGCCCAGCCTCGATGAAGGCGATCTGCTCGGCGCTCGAGCCCAGTTCGGCCAGGCCGTACGGCTGCGCGAACACCATCGCCCGCCGGATGTCATCTTCGTTGGTGACCCGGTCGAGCGCTTCGAGCACCGCGACCTGGGTCGGCGCGGTCGCCCATTCCACGGCCTGGTCCCAGACGCCCCCCGACGCCGGCTGCAGCGCCGCGGCCCGCGGGCGGTCGACCCCGGCCGGGGGCGGGGTCATCCCGGCGAGGGCGCCGAGGATGATCGGATCGCTCCGCCGGCTGTCGCGCACATCGTTGAACGGGGCGTTCACCCGATCGACGAACTCATCGGCGTGCGCCGTCGCCGCCAGGCCCCCGATCGCCACCGCCGCGACGACTGCCGAGCGGGCCAGGACGGAGACAAACGATCCCTTGCCGCGTGGCGCGGCTGCTTGATGCGTGGTCATAGGCCGATCGTAGCACAAACCGCCGAGCCGGGACCCCGATCGCGGGGCCCGCCCGCGACTCCCCCAGAAGCGACAACCGCCCCGGTGGCGGGGCGGTCGCGGATCGGGCATTGGTTCGCGGGGAGTCGGCTAGGTCATCGCCTTGCGGGCGCGGGCCCGGACCCGGCGGGCCTCCTCGTAGGCCTCGAGCTCTTCGGTGGGGTTGGCCGCCCCGGGGCGTCGGTTCTCGAGGTAGAACCGGGTCGGCTTGGCATCGTTGATCTGGGCGTTCAGGCGGGTCAGCGCCTCGTCGACGATCTGGCGGACACGCTCGCGGCTGATGCCGACCGAATCGGCGATTTGTTTCAGCGTCAGCGGTTGCTCGCCGTCGAGTCCGAACCGCAGGCGGAGGATGCGGGCCTCCCGCTCGTCGATCGCCTCGAGCAGGCGGCGGAGGATGGCGAGCTCGTCGTCCTGGAAGACCGCCGACTCGGGCGGGGCGGCGCGGTGGTCGGCGATCAGCTCGCCCAGGCCCATCATGTCGCCGTCGGCGTCGGTGGGCTCCTGGTTGGGGGCCTGCATCGCCTTCATCGCCCGGCGGATGATCTTGACCTTCTTGGCGGGCAGGTCCATGTGCGCTGCGAGCTCATCGACGGTGGGCTGGCGTCCCAGCTCGGCGCTGAGCACCCGGGCCGCGACCTTCCACTTGGCGATCAGCTCGACCATGTACGCGGGGATGTGGATCGGCTGGGTGGCGTTGATGAGCGCCCGCTTGATGCCCTGCTTGATCCACCAGCTCGCGTAGGTGCTGAAGCGAGCGCCCTGCGAGGGGTCGAAGCCCTCGACCGCGCGCATGAGCCCGATGTTGCCCTCCTCGATGAGGTCGGTCATCGGCAGGCCGCGCCCGGTGTAGTTCTTGGCGATCGCGACGACCAGGCGGAGGTTCGCCCGGATCATCCGCTCACGCGATTGGGGGCAGTTGTCGTTGATGATCGACCAACCGAGCTCGCGTTCCTCATCGGCGCTGAGCAGGGCAGTCTTGTTGATCTCGCGGAGGTACAACTGCAGATCGGACTGCAACCCCGCCCCGGTGGGGGCGGTTCTCTCTCGGTTCCCACTCACTTCTCCACCCAACCTTTCGTAGCCGATAGGCCGGCCCACTCACTTCACTGTAGCACAAACCCACTCGTTTGCACCACGCCTCCCGATTCGTTTCTGCGGTTGCACTGGTTGCATCGGGGCGCAAGGTTTGCCACTTCAAGCCGCCTCGGTCCTCAAAGACAGGCGGGTGTTCGGCGGCAACCCCTGCGCCGTCTGGGCCGCCTGGGAAGAAACCCCGATATCTGTCACGGTTTTTCCGGTTTTGCTGGCACGCCGCATTGCCCGATGTATATTTCTCCGTTTTGCTCCACCGGATCCGCCCCAACACACTATGAATCTTGACCTCACAGAAATCCTCGCCCAGTGGCCCTTCGAGCCCGGGAAAATCAATGTCCGCCTCATCGAGGGCGATGACGGCGAGCACAAAATACAGGTCCGGCTCGATCTGGGCCTCCTCCAGATGGAGCTCGACGGGCGTCCCGACGGCCACCGACCCCACGACCACGACAGCCTCCTCGAGCACTACGAGGCCCTCCTCGACCAGGCCGCCAGGGGGGAGGAGATCACCCTCGACGACGAGGACGAACCGACCGACGCCGAGGACCAGGATAATCCCCCAGGAACGGCCGATACCCGAGATCCCGCCCCAGACCCGGACGCCGGCGCCGACAGCGCCTTTGCGGACGACGACGCCGAATCCGGGGACGATGCCCCGCCCCTCCTGCTCAGCCCCGAGGACTGCCGCGGCCTCCGCGAGGAGGCCGTGCAGTACTACCACCGCTATGTCGCCCTGCTGGTGCTCGAGGATTTCGACCGGGTGATCCGCGACACCACCCGCAACCTCCGGTTGCTCGACCTCTGCGCCGAGTACGCCCAGACCGAGGAGGATCGGACCATTCTCGAGCAGTTCCGGCCGTACATCACCATGATGCGCGCCCGGGCGCTGGCGAGCCAGGCCCTCCGCGACAACGAGCCCAAGGCGGCGCTGCACGCGATCGACGAGGGGATCGAGAGCCTCCGCCGGTACTTCGCCGAGCAGGGGTCCATGGACCTCTTCGAGACCTCCAACGAGGTGCAGATGCTCCGCGGCATGCGCGACTCGCTGGTGCCCAGGCTGCCGGTGAGCCAGAAGTCCGAGCTCCGCCAGCGCCTGCAGAAGGCGATCGCCGACGAGAACTACGAGCTCGCGTCGATCCTCCGGGACGAGCTGCGCATGCTGCCCGACTAGCCCCGGTCCGCCTCGGGCTTCGCGGGCTCGGCCTTGGCGGCGCGCCGGGCCAACCGATCCGCCATCCGCCCGCACACCTCCTCGGCCATCTGCGCCGCGGTCGCGATTTCGTCGATGGTGATCTGGTCGGCCCCCACCGCAAGCGCCTGCATCCCACGGCTCAGGAACCCCGATCGCACCGCCAGGAAGCAATCCGGCGACATCGACCGCACCAGGCGGCACGCCCGAAGCACGGCGTCGTGGTCGGGCATGGTCAGCAGCACGGCGTCGGCGTGCTCCACCCCGGCCTCGTGGAGCACCTCGGAGTTCGCGACATCGCCGTACACGACGCTCCGCCCCAGGCCGCGCTGCTTCTTCACGGTCTCGGGGTTCAGCTCGATCACCGTCACGCGGAACCCCGCCCGCTCCAGCCGGTTGGTCGTCTCCCGCCCCACCGGCCCGAAGCCCGCCACCACCGCCCGCGGCCCCGCCGGCGGTCGCCCCGGGTGCCGCCCGGCGATGTCCCGTAGCGCACCGCGCTTCCAAGGCGGCGGGGGCACGCGCACGAACCAACGCGCCACTACCGGCGCCACGCCGAAGAGCGACGGCGTCAGCATCAGCGTGATCCCCACCACCACGCCGACGATCGCCCCGGTGGGCTCGGTCACAAGCCCGCCCCCCACCCCGGCCGCCACGACCACCAGCGTGAACTCCCCGGTCTGGGCGAGCACCGTCCCGCTCATCGCCGACACCGGGCCGGACATCCCGAACACCCACGCGCAGAGCCCGGTCACCACCGTCTTGACGCCCATGACCACGGGGACCGCGACCAGCACGACCCACCAGTTCTCCATCGCCGCGCTGAGGTCGAGCCCCAGGCCGACCGCCACGAAGAAGACCGGCAGGAAGAGGTCCCGCACCGGCGCGAGCTGCCCGATGAGCTGGTGGCGTGCCGGCGTCGAGGCCAGCAGGAAGCCGGCCAGGAACGCCCCCAGCTCGGGGCTGAACCCCAGCCACGCCGTCGCGGCCGCCGAGCCCAGCGCCGCGCCCGCCCCCACGATCAGCACCAGCTCGGTCCCGGCGTCCTTTCCCGCCTGATAGAGGACCCGGGGAAGGAGCCACCGCCCGGCGACCACGATCGCCAGTAGCCCCGCCACGCCCGCACCCGCGCGCCCGGCGAGCCCTTCGCCGATCGGCTCCTCGGGACCCGGCCCCTCGCCCATCCCCTGCCACGCGACGAGGATGGGCATGCACGCGAGCACGATGACCGCGTAGAGGTCCTGGACGATGAGCAGCCCAAAGGCCACGCGCCCGTGCAGGTCGCGGATCTCCCGGCGCTGCTGGAGCAGCCGCATCACCGCCGCCGTCGACGACATCGTCACCGCCGCCGCCACCAGGAGCGCCGCCGGGAGCGACTCGCCGAGCAGCATCGCCAGCGGGGTGAACAGCAGCGTACACGCCGCGCACATCACCGAACCGATGGCCACCACCGAGCCCAGCTCGCCGCGGATGTCGCTGGTCTCCATGTGCAGCCCGATGCCGAACATCAGCAGCACGATCGCCAGGCTCGAGATATCCGCGATCTCCTCGCCGGCCGAGATCAGCCCGAGCAGTTCGGGCCCGATCAGCACCCCGACCACCAGGTACGCGGGGATCGCCGCCAGACGCAGCTTCCCGAAGACCAGGCTCACCACCGCCGCCGTCGCCAGGATGACGACCAGGTCGACCAGCAGCGGGCTCACGCCGGCGGCGGCAAGTGTCAGCGGTCCGTGCGACATCGGCGGGATGGTACCCTCGAGCGCCGGGAGCGGCCTCACCGCGCCCGCCTGGCCCGCTCCACCAGCACGCTCAGGAGCGTCAGGTCCGCCGGCGTCACACCCTCCAGCCGCGAGGCCTGGCCGAAGGTCGCGGGGCGGAACCGGCACAGCGCATCGCGGGCCTCGGTCCGCATCGAGGCAAAGCCCGCGTAGTCCACCCACGCCGGCAGCTCGCGCCGCTCCATCTCGGCGTGTCGTTTGATCTCGGCCCGCTGGCGCAGGATGTACCCCGCGTACCGCAGCTCGGCGTGCAGCGTGGGGGCGATGCGCACCGCCCACTGGTGGCACGGCTCTTGGTGGCACGGCTCTTGGTGGCACGGCTCTCCGAGCCGTGGGCCTGCACGCCCCAACTCCCCCGCCAGCTCCCCGACCGTCAGCCGGTCCTGCCGCACGAGCTGCTCGAGCGGCACGCCATCCACCGCAGCCTCCCGCATCGCGGCCCTGGCCGCCCCGAGCACTCGCTCGCGGGCCGCGAAGTCCGCCAGTCGCGCCCGCCCCAGCGGGTGCGAATCGAGCAACCCCAACCCCCGCGCGATCGGTGTCAGCCGGTCCGGCGCGTTGTCGGCCCGAAGCACCAGCCGGTGCTCGGCCCGGCTGGTGAACATGCGGTAGGGCTCCACCGGCGTCTTGGTCACCAGGTCGTCCATGAGCACGCCGATGTACGCCTCGTCGCGCCCGACCATCCACCCGCCAAGACCGAGCGCGAAACGCGCCGCGTTCACCCCCGCGACCAGCCCCTGCGCCGCGGCCTCCTCGTACCCGCTCGTGCCGTTGATCTGCCCGGCCAGGAACAGCCCCTCGACCGACTTGGTCATGCCCGTCGCGAGGATCTGGTGCGGCCGGACCATGTCGTACTCGACCGCGTACCCGAACCGCAGGATCTCCGCCCGCGAGCACCCGGGCATCGCCCGCACCACCCGCTCCTGCACATCGGCGGGGAGGCTCGTCGAGATGCCGTTGCAGTAGACCCAGTCGTCGCGGAGGCTCTCGGGCTCGAGGAACACGCCGTGCGTCTCTCGCGCGGCGAAGCGCACGACCTTGTCCTCGATGCTCGGGCAGTACCGCGGCCCGACCGATTCGATCGCCCCGGAGAACATCGGCGCCCGGTGCAGGTTCTCGCGGATCAGGGCGTGGGCCTCGGGCGTGGTGTGCGTCTGACGGCACTCCACCTGCGGGAGCACGGGGAAGCGTGCGACGCTCGGCGCGATCGCATCGAGCCCCGCGGGCGCGAGGGGCTCCGGAGTGGAGAGCTCGCTAAAGGGCGTGGGGGTCTCGTCCCCCAGCGCGACGGGCAGGTCATCCCAATCGATCGACCCCCGGCGCAGCCGTGGCGGCGTGCCGGTCTTGAGGCGTCCGAGCTCGAACCCCAGCGCCCGCAGACACGCGCTGATCCCGGTCGCCGCCTCTTCGCCGAACCGCCCCCCGGGAGTGCGGGCGTCGCCGGTGTGCATGAGCCCACGCATGAAGGTGCCGGTCGTGAGGATGACCGCCGGGGCGGAGAGCTCAAAGCTCAAATCGGCAAAGCTCACATGAAGGCACTCGGGATCCGGCGTCCCCTGCCTTTTATTGGAGCTTTGAGCTTCATCGCTTTGAGCGTTAGCGATCTGCGCCCCGCGCCCCCGCACGCCGCGCACGCGCCGACCCTCGACGACCAGTTCCTCGATGGTCCCCGCGATCACCTCGATCTCCGGGCGCGAGGCGACCAGCCGCTGGACGGCCTCGGCGTACGCGTGCTTGTCGCTCTGGCAGCGTGGCCCGCGCACGGCCGCCCCCTTGGAGGCGTTGAGCACCTTGAACTGGATCCCCGTCGCGTCGGCCGCCAGCCCCATCAGGCCGCCCAGGGCGTCGACCTCGCGGACCAGTTGCCCCTTCGCCAGCCCCCCGATCGCGGGGTTGCACGACATCACACCGATCTTGGACGGGTCAAGCGTGACGAGGGCGACGCTGCCCCGCCCGCCCTCCACCGGCAGCAGATTCGCCGCCGCCCACGCCGCCTCGACGCCCGCGTGCCCCCCGCCGATCACGATGACCCGGTACTCCCGACGCATGGCCGGACTTTATGCCCCGTCGCCCCCTGGCCCGCGGTCACTTGGACCGGGGTGAGCCCAGCGTCGAGTCGCTGAGCCCCGCGACCGAGCCCGACTTGTTGCTGGCATCCTCGCGGGCGAGCCTGACCAGGAGCGCCTCGCCCCGGTCGGCGAGCGAGAGCGCCCGCCCGTCGCCGTTGAGCAGATACCCCTGCCGGACCAGCGCCACCTTCAGCGGCTGCCAGCGGTCCCCGAAGCCCAGCCACAGCGAGTCCTCGAACCGCCGCTCATCGCCGGTGTGCAGAGCCGCCAGAGCCCTGGCGAGCCATCCTTGCTGTTCGGCATCCAGCTTCATCGGGCGCTTCTCCTCGTCCAGCCGTAGGTCTATACGGATACCAGCCCCACGGGGGTTCCGCCATCCAGTGTGTCACCGAATCTCGAATCCGGCCCCGAAAAAGCCGCCCCAGAATGGGGACCTCCCTATACGGAGCACAACCCCGCTGGTTCCCGGACCACGCGGCCGCCGAAAGCAAAAACCGTCCCGGGCTTCGCCCCCGAGCCTAGTGGGCGTTGCGGTGAGCGAACCCCCGGAACACCGTCAGCCAGAGGATCTTGAGGTCAAACCCCAGGGACCAGTGGCGGACATAGTGGAGGTCGTACCGCAGGCGCCGCCGCAGCGAGGTATCGCCCCGCAGGCCGTTCACCTGCGCCCACCCGGTCATGCCGGCCTTCACATGCTGGCGGAGCATGTACCCCCGCCAGTCCTCTCGGAACTTCGCGATCAGCTCGGGCCGCTCCGGGCGCGGGCCGACCAGGGACATCTGCCCCTTGAAGACATTGAGAAGCTGGGGGAGTTCGTCCAGGCTGGTCCGACGCAGGAACCGCCCGAACGGGGTGATCCGGGGGTCGTCGCGGGCGGTCCACTTCGCGTCGCCGGGCGACTGCTCGTCCTCCACGCAGCCCATGGTGCGGAACTTGTAGATCTTGAAGGTCTCGCCGGCGATCGAGACGCGGCGCTGCTTGAAGATGATCGGCCCGGGGCCCGACAGCCGCACGCCGATCGCGCAGGCGATCATCACCGGCAGGAAGACCACCAGCCCGACGGCCGACCCGACGATGTCGAGCGCGCGCTTCGAGATCCCGCCCATCCCCCGCGTCGGGCACTCGCGGTAGCTCAGGACCGGCATGCCGTCGAGCTCGCCGACCGCCATGCTCTGCGGCAGGTACCGCGGCAGGACATCGGGGATGACCCGTACCTCGACCGCGAACCGCTCGAGCCGACGCAGGAGCTCGGGCAGCCGGCTGGCGCGGGAGCTGGGCACCGCGAGGTACACCGCGTCGACGCGGTGCTTGTCGAGAGTGCGCTCGAGGTCGGCGATCCCGCCGCGGACGGGCCTTCCCAGGCAGGTCGCCCGCTCGGTGCGTTCGGCGGCGGAGATGAAGTACGCCACGCTGATCCCCGTCCAGCTGTTGCGTTCGATGGTGTTGCACGCGACCTGTCCGAGCCTGCCGATGCCGATCACCGCGACATGCCTGAGGTTGAACCCCCGACGCCGCAGCTGGCGGAGCGACCAGCGGAACAGGGTCCGATGGGCGGAGAGGAACAGGGGCAGCGCCACGGCCAGGGCCAAGAACTGCACCCGCCCGGGGTCGGGGTTGGCGCTGACCAGCCGCTGGGTCGCGTCGTCGGTGGGCGCGGCGATGATGCTGTTGCGCATCAGGTAGAGCGCGACCACCAGGACCACCATCGCGGTGAGGGAGACGCGGATGAGCTCGCCGTACTCCCCCCATAGCGACTTATCCCGGCGCGGCCGGTACAACCCGCTGAGCCACATCGCCCCGAGCATGATCGGGGCGACATACAGGCACAGCGAGCCACGGACCGACGCCTCCCAGTTGCCCGGCAGCTCGGGCAGGGTCTGGCCGAGCGCCGACAACCGGAACAACCACGCGGCGTAGCACGCCGCCACGACGACCAGCAGGTCGACGAGGACCAACAACGAGGCAAAGAGCTGGTGTTGCTGCTTGAGCATCCCGGTGTCTCCGTTCCGGCTGGTGCAGGCCTTCCGTGGCCTGGGGGAGTTTCGGGGAGGACGCGGGGGTTGTCAAGCCGCGCGGCGGATGTCAGTGTACATCCGTGATGTCGGCCTCGCCAAGCAGGCGGAACTCCTTCCGCCGCAGAATCTGCCCGGCCAGGAACTTGTCGTCCACCGCCAACGCGATCCTCGGCGAGCCATTGGGCCTGAGCATGAGCGGGTAGGCGAACTGGATGTTCAGCTCCGCCCCCAGCAGGCTCAGGCACATCCCGCTGAGCGTGTGTCCCTTGGTGAACTCCACGATCAGCACATCCATCTCGCAGTGGGGCAGGTTGTGGTCGCGGAGGATGTTCTTGGCGGCCTTGGCGTGGTTCGTGATGAGCCGGACCACCGCGTGGTCGGCCGCCTCGTGGACGCTCAGGGCGCAGATATAGCAATTCGGCGAGTCCGCGAAGGCCTCGACCAGGTCGTAGAGCTTCCCGACACGGTTGTCCAAGAAGACGCTGAACTGGGTCACGGTGGGGGGGGAGTAGCTCTGGGTCGTCTCGACGGGCGTGGTTGCCTCAGCCATACGGGTCCTTCCGAACTGGTTGGCCGGGTTTGGCCCGGCTGGGCGGATGCCCCTGTCGTTCCTGACCATGCCGCCGAGACCGGGATTTACACCAGTATTCTAGGCCGGTGAGGCGCATCCTCCGGCCACGGACGCCACCGCCCGGGTGGTCGTCTCGGGCGGCCACCCCAGCATACCGGATCGGGGCGCGTCCGAAAAGCCCGGTTCCTGGACCAGAAGGGCCGGATTGCGGTCAATCTTAATCTGCCAAAGGGCTTGCATTCCTGAAAACTTTCCCATAGTCTGGATGCTCCGGGATGCCACCGCCGTTGGGGGCTCCGACGAGAGAGAGTCCGCTTGGACAGAGGGAGAGCAAGATGAAGACAGTGATTCTGACCGCGGTCTGCCTGTCGGCGTTCGCCGGCCTGGCGCAGGCCCAAGTCCTCACCGAGACTTGGGACGATCCGTTTGGAGACTGGACCACGCGCTGGGCGTACACCAACTCCGACATGGAGAACTACTATGTCGCCGCCGGTGACCCCAACATCGGCAACCGCGGCAACAACCCCCAGGGCCTCTGGATTGCCTCGCCCCAGGGCGTCGGCAACGGCGACTTCGATAGCACGCTCGAGATCCACTTCAACGCCGGCTTCGGCTCGACCATCACCCACATCGAGTTCGGCCTCGAGGCCTTCGTGATGATCGATGTCACCGCCTACGACATGGGCGGCAACTCGCTGGGCACCATGACCTTCTCCGGCGGCGGCTTCGACTTCGACCATGTCAGCGTCTACAGCGCCAACTCCGGCAATGGCGTCTCCTACTTCAAGCTGGACCACTCGCCCTACGGCGGGAGCCAGGTCTCCGGCAACACCTCGATCGACAACCTCAGCGTCACGGTCCCCGCGCCCGCGTCCGTCGCCCTCCTGGGCCTCGGCGGTCTGGCCGCGATCCGGCGTCGCCGCTGATCGATCCCGCGTATCCCAACACACAACGGGCCCGGCGTCGCGCCGGGCCCGTTCTCGTTTTTCGCTGAAAGGCTCCGGAGCGTCGCGGCCGGAGACTCGGCGCACGGGGCCGAGCACCCGCGGTCAGGCGGTAAAGCTCGACCCGCACCCGCAACTGCTGGTGGCGTTGGGGTTGCTGAACACGAACCCACGCCCCATGATCTCGTCGCGGAAGTCGACGGTCGTCCCGTTGAGGTAGAGCAGGCTCTTGGGGTCGCAGACAATCCGCACCCCGTGCTGCTCGAACACCTCGTCGGTGTCCTTCTTGCTCTCGGTGAGGTCGAGGACATAGCTGAACCCCGAGCACCCGCCGCCCTTGACGCCGACGCGCAGGCAGACCTTGTCCTTGTCGAGCTCCTGCTGTGCGATGATCGTGTTGATCTCGCGGGCGGCGGTCTCGGTCAGGATGATGCCGCTCTCGGTGGCTTGGCTGGTGTGGGTGTCGGACATGATCGGTCTCCGTCAGGGCTTGGCCGTCAAGGGAGGGCGTGGGGGTGCTTCCAGATGATACGCGGGCCCGGCCCGGGCGGATCAGGCGTGCCCGGCGTTGGCGCCGGACTTCGTGGCGGCCCCGGCGTGCTTGGCCTTGTAGTCGGCGATCGCCGCCTTGATCGCGTCCTCGGCGAGCACCGAGCAGTGGATCTTGACCGGCGGCAGGCTCAGCTCCTCGACGATCTCAGTATTCCGGATCGCCAGGCCCTCGTCGAGCGTGCGGCCCTTGAGCCACTCGGTCGCCAGCGAGCTGGAGGCGATCGCCGACCCGCAGCCGAAGCACTTGAACCTGGCGTCCTCGATCTTGCCGGTCTCCTCGTCGACCTTGATCTGGAGCTGCATCACATCGCCGCACTCGGGCGCGCCGACCAGCCCCACGCCGATGTCGGAGCGCTTCTTGACCTCGTCCCCGGTGCCGAAGTTGCCGACATTGCGGGGGTTCTCGTAGTGCTCCACGACTTTTTGGCTGTAGGCCATGTCAATACTCCGGGGGAGAAAGCAGCAAAGCGGAAAAGCAGCAAAGCAGCAAATCCAAGGCACTCCCGCCCGGACGCGCCTGTCCTACTGCCTGCTTCCCGTTCTTCGCCTTCTCTGTCTTCATTTGTTCTCTGCCTTCATTTGCTGTTTTTCCGCTTTGCTGCTTTGCTGCTTTTCAGTGAGCCGCCCACTCGATCTTGGTGATGTCGATGCCCTCTTTGTGCATGTCGTAGAGGGGGCTGAGCAGGCGGAGCTTGGTTACGCCCTCGATGATCTTCGCCACCGCGAACTCGACCTCCTCATCGGTCGTCCACCGCCCCAGGCTCAGCCGCAGCGAGCTGTGGGCCAGCTCGTCGCCGACGCCCAGGCCCTTGAGGACATAGCTGGGCTCGAGGCTGGCGCTGGTGCAGGCCGAGCCCGAGCTCATGGCGATGTCCTTGCACGCCATCATCAGCCCCTCGCCCTCGACAAAGCCGAAGGAGATGTTGGTCAGGTGCGGCAGGCGTTTCTCGGCGTGGCCGTTGATCTGCACCACATCGAGCGCCGCGGTGACACGGTCCTCGATCCGCTTGCGGAGCTTGAGCAGCCGCTCGCGGTCGGCGTCCATCTCGGCCTTGGCGATCTCGCACGCCTTGCCCATGCCGACGATGCCGGTAACATTGAGCGTGCCGGGGCGGAAGCCGCGCTCCTGCCCGCCGCCGTCGACGAGGGCCTGGAGCCGGACCCGGGGCTTGCGCCGCCGGACATACAGCACGCCCACGCCCTTGGGGCCGTAGATCTTGTGCCCGCTCATGCTGAGCAGGTCGATGCTGTCGGCGTCGACATCGACGGGCATCTTGCCTGCCCACTGGGTGGCGTCGGTGTGGAAGATCACGCCGCGGTCGTGGCACAGGGCGCCGATCTCGGGGACCTCGTTGATCGTCCCGATCTCGTTGTTGGCCCACATGAGGCTGACCAGGATGGTGTCCCCCCGCATGGCGCTCTCGACCATCTCGCGGGTGATGATCCCCTCGGGCCCGGGCTCGAGGAAGGTGACCTCGAAACCCTCCTTGGCCAGCCGCTTGCACGGGTCGAGTACGGCCTTGTGCTCGATGATCGAGCTGATGATGTGCCCACGCCCGGCCTGCCCGGCGTCGGCCTTGGCGTACAAGTAGGCCGCCCCCTTGATGGCGATGTTGTTGCTCTCCGTCGAGCCGCTGGTGAAGACGATCTCCTTGCGGTCGGCCCCGAGCAGGTCGGCGACCTGACGCCGGGCGGCCTCCACCGCCTCCTCGGCCTCCCACCCGAAGGCGTGGTTGCGGCTCCCCGGGTTGCCGAAGTACTCGGTGAAGTACGGCAGCATGGCCTCGACGACCCGAGGGTCGCAGGGTGTGGTGGCCGCGTGATCCATATAGATGGGCAATCGCATCGTCAGTCTCCCCGAATCACCCGCGGGCGGGTGGCTATCGAGATTTAGAATCATTCCATGCTAGGGCGGGCGGGCCCCGCGGGCAACACCCCCGCCGGCCCGCGGCACTCCGCCGGAGCCCCTCGGCGACCCCGGCGACCCCGGGGCCTCGGAATCGATGGTCCGCCTACACCGACTCAGGGCGTCGGAGTTCCATCTCCACCCGGTTCCCCGCCTTGTTGTGGACGATCCGCGTCATGTACGCCCGCATGAGCACCAGCCCCCGCCCGCCCGGGATCTCCAGATTCTCATCGAGCGTCGGATCGGGGACCTCCTGCGGCGAGAACCCAGGGCCCTTGTCCGCGACGATCAATCGGATCGAATCGTCTGAAATAGCGTACTCGACCTCGATGGGGGTGTCGTCGGGGAGGTCGCGGTGCCCGTGCCGGAAGGCGTTCGCGATCGCCTCCTCCATCGCGAGGCGCAGGGCGAACCGGGCGCCGCGGGAGTAGCCGAGTTCCTCGGCGTGCTCGACGACCAGATCCTGCAGCGCGCCGATCTGATCGCGGTCGTTGATGAGCGAGACGCGTCCTGACATCGATGACCCAGGCATAAACGCAGCGAAACTCCCCCGATCGGACCGGGTCGCAGCCCCGAGCCGTCGGCTCAGCCAAAGGCCTTCAACGCCTCGTCGGTCGATTCCTTGATCTCGAAAAGCTGGTTGAGCCGGGTGATGACGAACACCTCGTAGATCTGTGGATCGATGTTGGCGAGGCAGAGCTTGCCGCCCTTGTTGCGGATCTTGGTGTTGACCGTGATCAGCGTGCCCAGGGCGGCCGAGGAGAGGTGGTCGACATTGGCGAAGCTGATCAGCAGCTGGGGCTTGGCCGAGCCCTCGATGATCGTGCTGATCTCCTCGCCGATCGCCTGGATGTTCGCCTCATCGAGGATGTTGCGGTCGATAAACTCGACCTGCGTGACCCCTTCGGCCTGCTTGACCCGGATTCGAGAGTCACTCCCCGACATGGCGACACCTCCTGTGCTCCAGCGAACGCACGAACTACCCCACAGCCCCGGCCCATGGGCCGAGCCCCGGTAGTGTAACCGCCCCGCCGCCCGCCGCCAGTGGGGGGCTCGGGCGGGCGAAAAAGAAACAGGGCCGCCCCGGATGGCGGCCCCGTCGTGATCCGGTGGGTCCCTTCGGCGGTTCAGCCGCCCAGGCCCTGGAGCATCTGGGAGAGGCCCGGGTGGGCGTTGTTCTCCTGCTCGCTCTGGATGAGGATCGTGGGCTTGACGAGGATGAGCAGGGTCTGCTCCTCGCGGGATTCGATGCGGTTGCTGAAGAAGCGGTTGAGGATCGGGATCTTGCTGAGCACAGGGATGCCGGTCTCGACCTCGGTCTCGTTGATCAGACGCTGCCCGCCCAGGAGCACCGTGCCCTGGTCGGGGACGG
Organism: uncultured Phycisphaeraceae bacterium; assembly: GCA_964372195.1. Classification (GTDB taxonomy): domain Bacteria; phylum Planctomycetota; class Phycisphaerae; order Phycisphaerales; family UBA1924; genus PNC22. The sequence goes on along the minus strand of CAYJPX010000003.1, from coordinate 22,249 downwards.
TTACGGTCGTCGCCACCCGCGTGACGGTGACCGTCGGGAGCTGGATGAACGACTGGGTGTCCGACGAGGTGACCAACTGCCCGCCGGCGACGGCGGTGACCGGCTGCTGGGCGAAGCCCTTGATCTGCGACACGGCGGTATCGATGTTGATGAGCACATACCGGCGGTCGGCGGTGACCTGGCCCTCGACGAGCATCACCACGCCCTCGGACACGACCTCGAGCTCGGGGTCGAAGCCCACCGCCGAGTCGGACACGATCGGCTGGAGGTCCGAGACAAAGGACTGCTGCGTGACGACATAGATGTTGGACACCTGGCCGTTGGTGAAGGTCAGGCGCGGGGCGGTGAGCTGGACGCTTCGCCGGTCGGCCTGGGTGGCCTTGACCAGGAAGTCGACCTGGATGTCGTCGAGGAACTGCCCGGCGATGCCCAGGGCGGGCGCCTCGCCGAGGATGGTCGCCGCGATGCCCTCGCCGGGCATCAGGCCGGCGGCCAGGCCGAGCGAGTTCTGCCCGGCGCCGATCGGCGACCACGGGGTCGGGTTGATGACGCTGGCCGTGGGACCGGCCGTCCCGCCGGTGGTGGTGCCCGAGGGCGGCGAGACATTGCGCTTCAGCCCCCCGGTCTTGAAGTCAAAGAAGTCGCTGGGGAGCAGCGAGGCGTTGGTGGCGGCCTGGGCGGCCCTGAACTGGTTGTTCTCGGCGCCGAAGTAGACATCGAGGTCGAACCCGATCTGCTCGAAGAAGTCCTGGGCGACCAGCAGGAACCTGGTCTCGACATTGATCTGCATCGCCTTGGATTCGCGGAGCTTGCTGAGCAGCGAGCGGATCTCGCGGTGGTTCTTGGGCGTGTTGCGGATCAGGAGTTGCCCGTTGAGGTCGTACATCGCCCCTTCCGTGCCGCCGCCCTGGGGCCAGCTCTCCTCGTCGATGTTGGAGTAGATGATCTCCTTGATCTGCTCGATCCGCTCCTCGAGCGGCAGGCGGTCCTGCTGCTGCTGCTGGTTGGTGTTCTGGAACGGGCTCTGCCCGCCGCCGCCGCCCTGCGAGCTCTGGAGCACGCTCTGGAGGTCGATCTCGGGGGCCTCGTCGTAGTCGGGCACCTCGAAGACCAGGTCGCGGATGTCGTAGATCTCGAGCACGACATTGCGGCGGATGCGGTCCTCGCTGGCGACCTGCAGCATGCCGTCGACCACCGCCCAGTCGGCCTGGGTGACCGGGTCGGCCGAGACCTTGTCGAGCAGCCGCTCGAGCACGGTGCGGGCGTTTGCCTGCTTGAGGCTGAGGGTGACGGTCGTCTCCCGGTCGATCCCGATCTCCTCGAGAGACTCCCAGTCGACATCCATGTCCAGCGCCGTCATCTGCGCGAAGTAGTCCAGCGCCTGCTGGAGCGTGTTGTCGGCGAAGTTGGCCGGGAGGGTGGTGTTGTCGAGCGTTGCCAGCACGCGCCGGTCGCCGGGGGTCTCGTGCATGCTCTGCACGCCGGCCCGCAGGACGCTGAGCGCCGGCCAGTCGCTCGGGTAGTTGATGATGCCGCGGGGCGGGATGAACGCCTCGCTGTTCTCGCCCTGCTGGTACGCGATCCCGATGTTCTTCCGCAGCGACGCGTCGTTGTGCAGCCGGTAGATGATGATGTCGCGGTAGGTGTCGCGGAGCAGCAGGCCCGCGGGGTTGATCGGGTCGAGGAAGAGGATCTGGCTCTCCACGACCTCGAGCGCCTCGGCGTACTTCATCTCGGCCTGGAGGGCGCGGGCCCGGTCGATCGCCTCGGTGATCTTGCGGGAGCGCTCACGCTCGCGCTGCAGGGCCGCGACCGCGGCGGCGTCGGCCGAGCGGTTCTCCTGATCCCTGATCCGCTCGAGCTGGATGCGCTCCTCGGCCAGGGCGATGTCGCCGCGGAGGTTGGCCAACTGGCTGGCCAGCTCGGCGAGCTCGCTCTCGGGGAAGAGCTGGTCGCTCTTGGCCGCCCGCCAGGTCAGCTCCGCGTACGCCGCGCTGTCGCGGGCGCCGGCGGTGTCCCCCGAGGCCAGGGCACGCGCCGCATCGGCCATCTGGTTGCGCAGCTCGGAGCGCTTCTGTTCGGCCTGGATGTGGCGAATGGCCCCCACCTCGTCGAGCAGCGTATCGCCGCCCGAACCCATCCTGATCTGTGCCTCGGACAGCCGGCCGGTGGCGTGGGCGGTCTGGTCCGCGCTGAGCACATCCGCGAACTCGGTGAGCGCCCGCTGGTACTTGTTCTTGGCGTCGGCCCACCGGCTCTCGGTGAAGGCGATGTCGGCCTCGGCCAGCGTGCTCCCGGCCTCGAGCTGCCTGGCGACCTGGATGAGGTCCTGGCCCTCGGGCTGGACGGCTTCCGCAGGCGTGGCCTCGTCCACGGGCTGGGCCTCGTCCTCGGGCAGGACCTGGGTCGTCGCCGCCTCGGGCTGGGCCCCCTCGCCCTCGCGGGTGACCACGCCGGGCTGCATGATCCCGGCCGCGGCCATCGGGCCGCCGAAGGTCTCGCCCCGCGTAACCTCGGCCAGCAGGATCCGCTCCTGGGCGCTCAGCAGGTCCTCGCGGTCCGCCGCCGAGAGCGAGACGCCCGAGCGGTTGACCGCGTCGAGCTGGAGCTTGGCGTGGGCGTACTCCCCGGCCTCGAGGGCCGCCAGGGCGTCCGCGAGCTTACCGCGCATCGCCGGGGCGAGCTGGGTCTTGCGGGCCTCGACATCGCGGAGGATGTCGCCGGCCCGGGTCGTCTGATCGGTCGACGCGGTGCCCGAGGTCGCGACCGCCCGGGCGTGGTGCCCGGCGGCCTTGAGGTCGTCGGTCGCCAGGGCGTAGCCGGCCTTCTGCAGGCTGACCTCGTAGGAGTCCAGCGACGCGATCCGCCGGTTGAGCGACCCGCTCAGCGCGATCGCCCTGGTCCGCTCGTCGTCGGTGAGGTCCGCCCCCGACCCCGCGAGGAGATCGCCGAGCGTCTCGTAGGCGTGCACGAGCTTGCCGGACTCGGCGAGCTGCTCGGCACGATCGATGATGGCCGAGGGAGCGGCGAGCTCCTGGGCGATCGTCGGCTGCACAGACTGGCCCAGCGCCGGGAGCGCCGCCAAGCCCTGCACACCGGCGCATGCCGCTGCCGCAGCCAGGAGGGATCCGACACGACGAGATGAACGCCTAAGCATGCTGATCTCCAAACTGGCCGGCTGCGCGACGATCCGCCCGCCGCGTCCACCATCACTTCATGCGTCCGCTTCTCCAGCGCGACGAGTTCTCCGCACGATGGGTTCCTGGAGGCGACTGTCACGCCGCCCGGCTTCCCGAGTCCGCCGTCGGCGGGCCCTCCACCCCCCCAGCAAGGCAGGCCTTGCGTGCGGGGTCTGAAGATAACCCGTCCAACCTCGGAACGCAACTGTACGGGCCAATCCCTCTCTGGACCGGCCCCGGATTGCACTTCTTCTATTCCGCCCGACATGGACCCCGGTTGCCCCTCGTTGCGCCAACATTTTCCCCGGCCCGCGGCTCGCCGACCGGCTATCCAGCCCAGCGAGCGAAGACCCCCCCGGTTCCGGGGGGGATTGCCGCCTCACCAGCCCCGGCCTCCGCCAGCATCGACGCGAACTCTTTTGGCCCGACCCGATCGATTTCCACCATCGACGCCATGCTCGGTTGGCGGTCTTCCTCGTCAAAGAGCCCGTCTGCCAACTCCCGCCCCAACTCCTCGGCCTCGGCCAGGCTCGAGGCCCGGAGGAAAGCCTCCACATACCTCACCACCGGCTCGGTTTCGTACTCGGCCCGGGCGAGTAGCCGCCACGCCGTGACCCCCAGGTCGTTCCCCTCGTCGTCCACATTCCCCTCGGGGTCCACATTCAGCATCAGCCGCCACTGGTCGCGAAGCTCCTCGACCACTTCCTCGAAGCCGAGCACATCCTCCTGATCGGTCGGCGCGACCAGCACCGAGCGGTGCTCGTGCAGCGCCGCATCGGCCCCGGCGGGCTTCTCGACCTCCTCCAGGTCGAACGCCCGCAGGATCGCCTCCACCTTCTCCCGCTGCTCGATCAGGCAGCGGAGGGTCACGATCTTGTGCTCGTCCACAAAGAGATAGATGAACGGCTCGTCGCTCATGGCCCCGAAGCCGACCATCCCATCCTCGAAGAAAAACCCCCGAAACCGCCGGACCGTGTCCGTAAAGCGGTCGAGCCCGACCAGCTCGTACGAGACATACGGGTCAACCTCGCGGTAGGCGTCGTGGCCCAGGATGTCGAGGATCGGGTAGACCCGCCCGGGGAGCAGGGTCAGCAGGTGCCGCACCAGGGCTTCCACCCGGTCAGCCGAGATCACGATGTCGAAGACATAGCGGTCCGGCCACTCCTCCCACTCGCCGTCGTTGTCCCCGTCGGCCTGCTCGAAGAGCATCTCGTACCCGGGCTGGGGGGTCATCGGCTCCACGGGATATGCGCCGAGGGAGAACGCCAGGTCCCCCATCCGCACCCGTTCCAGCGATTCATCGACCCGACAGGTCAGCATGTGGCGAGACTGTAGCTCCGGACGCCGCCCGGCACCGGGCCCACTACCCTCCCGCCATGGTCAGCAACTCCCCGCCCTCGACCGGTCCCGTGCTCGCGGTCGCCATCGGCAACACGCGGGTCCGTTGGGCGTCGTTCACCGGCCGCGAACTCACGCCCGGCGGCAGCGAACCCTACGCCGAGGCCGTCGGGCCCATCCTCCGGCTGCTGGAGCAGGCCGATCCCCAGACCGTTGCGATCGCCAGCGTCAACGACCCGGCCGCGCGCGAGATCGAGGCAGCGCTCCGGGCGGCGGGGGCGGCCACGGTGCGCATAGGCCGCGACCTCATGCCGCCGGTCAGGCACACGCTCGACGATGCCTCCACCCTGGGCATCGACCGGGCCCTCTGCGCTCTGGCGGCCTTCGCCCTCACCGAGTCGGCGGTCGCGGTCATCGACGCCGGCACCGCCATCACCGTGGACTTCGTCGATGGCGAGGGGGTGTTCCACGGCGGGGCGATCGCCCCCGGGCTCAACATGATGCTCCGGGCGCTCCACGAACAGACCGCGGCGCTGCCGAAGCTGACCTTCGACCCACATGCGACGGGGCCTTTCGGGAAGTCCACCGCCCACGCGATGCATCTGGGCGTACGGGCGGCGGCCACGGGGCTGGTGCGCGAAATGGTCGAGCGGTTCGCGGTCTACTACGAGGCGTATCCCCGCATCCTTGCGACCGGCGGCGACGCGGCGGTGCTGTTCGAGGAGGACGGGTTCGTGGAGCGCGTCATCCCCGACCTGCAACTCATCGGCATCCAGCGAACCCTGGAGCACGCGGTGCAGAGCGATGGCGGGTAAGGCCGTGACCGGGGCGTCTGATCGGGGAATCCCGCGCGGGGGGCACTCTGGCGGGAGCCCGGGGCTACGGGCCACTTGGCGGCTCTGCACCGCCCCCGAGCGGGCCGGGGCGATCGCGGTGATCCAGCTCCGCGGGGAGGTCGAGCCGGCGATGGTGCGCCTCGGCATCGTCCCGGTGGCGGTGGGGGACCTGCGCCTGCGCGACCTCGCGGGCATCGACCGCGGCGTCGTCGCCAGGCTCGGCGCCGACCTGGCCTTGCTCATGCCCCACGGCGGGCCAGAGATCATCCGCCAACTCGGCGAGGCGATGTCCCGGGCCGGCATCCCGCACGACCGCGATCTCTCCGCGCAGGCCCGCTACCCCGAGGCCCGCACGCCCTTCGAGGCCGAACTGCTCGACACCCTGGCCCGGGCGGCCAGCCCGCGGGCGATCGACCTGCTGCTCGACCAGCCCCGGCGGTGGCGCGAGCACCTCGGCCGCGAGCCGGGGCTGGATGCGCCCGCGCCCGATGCCGAGCACTCCCGACAGCTCGACCGCCTGGTCACGCCGCCGATGGTTGTCGCGGTGGGGGCGTCGAACATCGGCAAGTCCACGCTGCTCAACCGGCTCTGCGGCCGGCCCGTGGCGGCGGTGGCCGACGAGCCGGGCACCACGCGGGACCATGTCGGCTCGCTGGTCGACCTCGACGGGCTGGTCGTGCGGTGGGTGGACACGCCGGGGAGGCGCCCGGACGCACCCCAAGCCGAGCGGGAGGCCCTCGCGCTGGCAGACGCCCTGCTGCCCGGGGCGGACCTGGTCCTCGGGCTCGGCGATCGGCTGAGCCCGCCGCCGGTTGTCGCAGCGGCCGGCGGGCCGTTCCTCGCGGTCGGGCTGCGGGCGGATCTGGGCGTGCCGGACTGGCATTGCGAGGTCGCGGTATCCGCCGCGAAGGGGGAGGGGCTCGCGGCGCTGGCGGTCCTGGTTCGGCGGCGGCTGGTTTCCGATGACGCGCTGCGGAGCGCCGTCCCCTGGCGGTTCTGGGGGTGATCGGCGGGCGGGATGTCTCAGGCCCCGCCCGGCGGCCCTGCGCTACACTCACGACCGGGCCGACCGCCGGGCTGGCCCGACCAGTGGCCGTACAAGTATGACGCAGCTGCGTGCCCCGCAGCGGCGCGGAGCGTGGCGCGATGGCGAACGACGAACGGGACAATCGGCTTGACCAGATCAAGGAGGGCGCGGGCCTCGAAGACTCGCGCATCAATCAAGAGTTCATCGACTTCGTCCGCAAGTGGAGCACGCCGGTGCTCCTCCTCGCGGCGTTGATCTCGGTGGGCTACTTTCTGAACAACAAGCGCATCGAGTCCCGGGCCGCCCGGATCGATGAGGCGTTCCAGCAGTTCAACCTCACCACCCAGACCCTCTCGCCCTCGCCGGACGCCCTCAAGCAGATCGCCCAGGACTATCGGAAGGTCGAGGGCGTCTACCTGCTCGCGACCCAGCGGGCGGCCGATGAGTACCTCCGAGCGGTGCAGCGCGGGGTGAAGCCGGGCGTGAGCCTCACGCAGACCGGGGAGATCGAGAACCAGGAGGACCTGCTGACCCCCGAGGACCGGGCGCGCTTCCTCAACGAGGCCGAGGCCCTCTACAAAGAGGTCCACGCCGCCACGGTCGGCCACGCGAACTACGGCCTGCACACGCTGGGGGCGCTCTACGGCTTGGCCGCCGTCGCCGAGTCGCGGGGCGATACCGCGGCGGCGCAGAATGTGCTCGACCAGGCGGCGGCGCTGGCCGAGAGCCACGGCTACCTCGAGCAGAACGCGCTGGCCAGGGTGCGGATCGCGGCGTTGCCCTCGCTCGGCGAGGAGGTCAGCCTGCCGCGCAAGGCCGACCTGCCCGAGATCCCGGCGCTCCAGCCCGCGCCGATCGTGATCCCCGAATTCCCACCCGCGGAGACCGAGGTCGGCCCGCAGTTGCCCGAGGGCGCCGGCGAGACTCCCACCGAGGATCCGACCGAAACTCCCGTCGAGGGAGGCCAGATCGAGCCGCCCGCAGGGGACGACCCGGGACAACCGGCGGGCGACGCCGAGACCGGCGAGGCCGGCGGGGGTGGGGGCGGGGGCGAGGGCGGGACCTCCGACGGCGGGTGATGACCGATCCACGAACGAAGCGCAGCGGAGAGTCGGACGATGTCGTGCAGGCATCGCTCGGCGGCGATCTGCTGCTCCCGGGGGGCAAGGTCGACCCCGAGGCGATCCGCCGGGCGATCGACGAGGCCCGACAGCGTGCCACCGAGAGCGGCGAGGACAGCGCCGACGAGGCCCTGCCGCGGGTGCTGTTCACCCTGCAGCGCGACCTGCAGACCCGGCTCGACAAGTACCTGACCAGCCGTATCACCTTCATGAGCCGCACGCAGCTGCAGCGGCTGATCGGGTCGGGCGGTGTGACGGTCAACGAGCGGGTCGCCAAGGCCTCGACGAAGCTGAGCGTGGGGGACCGGGTGGAGGTGGTGGTGCCCCCGCCGCCGGACAAGGCGATCCGGGCGCAGGAGATCCCGCTCGAGGTGCTCTTCGAGGACGAGCACCTGATCGTGCTCAACAAGCAGGCGGACATCATCGTGCACCCCGCGCGGTCGGAGCTGAGCGGCACGATGATCAACGCGCTGGCGTGGCACTTCCGGCATGTGTCGGGCGGGGCGCTCTCGGGTGTGGGCGAGGAGTTCGCACGCCCCGGGGTGGTACACCGGCTCGACCGGCACACGACCGGGTGCATCGTCTTCGCCAAGGACGACGAGGCGCACTGGAAGCTGGGCCGCCAGTTCGAGAAGCGGACGGTGGACAAGCGGTACCTGGCGCTGGTCCAGGGCCGGGTCGAGCCCGACGGCCAGGTGATCGACCTGCCGATCGGGCCGCACCAGTCCCGGGAGAAGGGGTACCGCGAGAAGTATGTCGTACGGCGGGACGACCTGGGCAAGCCCAGCGTGACGATCTGCCGGGTGAGGGAGAGGTACGGAAGGCACGAAGGCACGGAGGCACGAAGGCACGGAGGCACGGAGGCACGAAGCGACGAAGCGACGAAGGCACGAAGCGACGAAGCGACGAAGGCACGAAGCGACGAAGGGTGGAGGCCCGCAGACCCTTCGTGCCTCCGTGCCTCCGTGCCTTCGTGCCTTCCGTGCCTCCACACCCTCGTCGAACTCGAACTCAAGACCGGCCGCACGCACCAGATCCGCGTCCACCTGAGCTACAACGGCTGGCCGATCGTGGGGGACGACATGTACGGCGGCAAGCCGTTGGCGCTGGCCGACGGGGGGGAGGTGGCCAGGCAGATGCTGCACGCGGGGCTCCTCGCGTTCGAGCACCCCATCAGCGGAGAAGCCATGGTGTTCACCGCGCCGCTGCCGGCGGACATGGCGGCGGCGGTGGAGGAACTGCGGGCCGGTGGCGTCGAGCCGGTGCATGTGGAGTCGACGGTGCCGTTGGCCAGGTTTGGGCTGTGAGCGAGGCCGGATGGGATCGCCCGTCGCGCCTCGCGAAACTACGACGCCCGGGCCGCCAATAATCGCGGGTTCATCACCCGAGTCGGGGAGGGTCATCGTGCCGGATGCTGTCATCATGGAGGGGATCACCAAGAGCTTCGGCCCGAAGGTGGCGGCGCGGGGGATGAACCTGCGGGTGCCCGAGGGGGCCCTCTACGGGTTCATCGGCCCCAACGGGGCGGGCAAGACGACCGCGATCCGGATGATCATGTCCATTCTCTTCCCCGACTCAGGGCGGCTGAGCGTGCTCGGCAAGCCCTCGGCGGTCGAGAGCAAGGACCGGATCGGCTACCTGCCCGAGGAGCGGGGCGTCTACAAGAAGATGAAGGTCGGGGCGTTCCTCAAGCTCATGGGCCGGCTCAAGGGCGTGCGCGGCACCGAGCTGGACCGCACCGTGCGGGGCTGGCTCGAGCGGGTCGATCTGGCCGACTGCTACAAGAAGCGCTGCGACGAGCTCTCCAAGGGCATGCAGCAGAAGGTGCAGTTCATCGCCAGCGTGCTGCACGAGCCCGAGCTGATCATCCTCGATGAGCCGTTCAGCGGGCTGGACCCGGTGAACATGCGGCTGCTGCGGGACCTGTTCCTCGAGCAGCACCAGGCCGGGCGGACGGTGATCTTCTCGACGCATGTGATGTTCCAGGCCGAGCAGTTGTGCGACCACATCGTGATGATCAACCAGGGGGCGAAGGTGCTCGACGCCCCGATGGACGAGATCCGATCGCAGTTCGACCCGCGGACGATCGTGTTCGAGCCGATGGGCGACGGGCGGGGGGAGTCGGTCGGGAGCCTGCCGGGCGTGGCGTCGGTGGTGCGGGCCGACGGGCGGTTCGAGGTCTCGGTCGATGAGGGGGTGCCCCCGACCGAGGTGATGCAGCGGATCGTCGCGCACCTGCCGGTGACGCGGATCGAGCTGCGCCGGCCGACGCTGGAGGATGTGTTCATCGACATCGTGGGGCGGGGCGTGACCGAGAGCGTGGACGAGGCCCGGCTCCGCGCCTCGGTGCGGGAAGAGGCCGGCGTGGGGGTGGGATCATGATCGCCAAGGTTGCCGCGGTCGCGTGGCGCGAGTTCAGCTCGACGGTCTTGACCAAGGCGTTCGTGATCGGGGCGTTCGTCGTGCCGCTCCTCTTCGCGGTGGCCATGCCGTTCATCGTGAAGCTGATGGAGGAGGCCAAGGCCCCGGTGCTCGAGGGGCGCGTGGCGGTGGTGGATCAATCGGGGGCCGTGCTGCCGGGGATCGAGGAGCGGTTCAGCGTGGAGGGGATGTCGGCGATCATCGCCGAGTCCAACTCGCAGGCGCGCCAGGCGATGGCCGCGCTCGCCGAGCAGCAGGGCGGGAAGCTGGCGGACCTGCTGGAGGACCAGCTCGACAGCCCGGTGGTGCAGCAGGCGATCGAGCAGTCGTTCGGCAGGCCGCCGGTGCTGACGGTGGAGGGCATCGGGGCGGCCGACGCCGACCTCGATGCGCTCCGGGCGCGGCTCAAGCCCGCCAACGAGGGGGCCGACGATGCGCTGGTGGCGCTGGTGGTCGTGGCGCCCGACGCGGTCCAGAAGGCCGAGGGCGGGCAGGCGTTCGGGGGCTTTGAGTTCTTCGTGCGGGCCAAGACCGACGATCGCCACATCGACCTGATGCGCCGCGGGCTGCGCAGCGCCATCCTCGATGCCCGCTACGCGCAGGCCGGGGTCAACCGCGACGACATCGTCGCGCTGACGACCGTGCCCGCGGGGGACACCCAGGAGATCACCGACACCGGCGAGGCGCGCCGCGCGACCAGCGAGCTGAACATGCTGCTCCCGGCGGGGTTCATGGTCCTGCTCATCATGTCGGTGATGGTGGGGGGGCAGTACCTGCTGACCACGACCGTGGAGGAGAAGTCCAGCCGCGTGGTCGAGGTGCTGCTGAGCGCCGTGAGCCCGATGCAGCTGATGACCGGCAAGATCCTCGGCCAGATGGGCGTGGGGATGGTGCTCCTGAGCGTCTACACGGGCATGGGGCTCGCGACGCTGTCGGCGTTCGCGTACCTCGACCTCATCGACCCGCTCAAGATCGTGTACCTTGTGATCTACTTCGTGCTGGCGTACTTCATCTTCGCGTCGCTGATGGCGGCGATCGGGTCGGCGGTCAACGAGATGCGCGAGGCCCAGTCGCTGATGACCCCCGTGATGCTGACGGTCATGCTGCCCTACCTGTTCTGGATGCCGATCAGCCGGGACCCCAACTCGGTGCTGGCGCTCGTGCTGAGCATGGTGCCGCCGATGTCGCCCTTCGCGATGATGGTGCGGATCGGGAGCACCGAGCCGCCGCCGCTCTGGCAGATCCTCGCCTCGATGGCGATCACGACGGCTTTCGCGCTGGGGTGCGTCTGGTTCGCGGCCAAGGTCTTCCGCGTCGGCCTGCTGATGTACGGCAAGCCGCCGAACCTCAAGACGCTCATCCGGTGGGTGCGGATGGCGTAGGGCCGGCCCGGCGTCCCTCCCCGCTCACGCGAGGGGCTCCACCGCCCGGGCATCAGGTGGCGTGGAGCGCGGTGCGGATCTCTCGGAGCATCGCGAGGTGGGCGGGCGCGAGGCCCTGCGCGTGGCGTGACTCGTCGCGATCATCGCCGAGCCCCGCGCCACGCCCGGCCAGGGCCTTGCTCATAATGAGGTCGCGCAGCTCGGCCGCCCCCTCGATGCCCTCGATCAGGCCGTGGTGCGAGCCGGCCCCCTGCTGCCCGTGCGGCCCCGCGGCCCCGCCGCCGCCGGCGGTCTGGATGACCAGGTCGGAGATGCCGAAGTACCGCTGCAGCGGGCCCTGCTTGACCTCGACATTCTGGACATTCTCGAAGGTGATGGTGTTCTCGCGGAGCAGCCACACCCCCCGCCGGATCCGCACGCCGCGCTCGGTGACGATGTACCAGGTCGTGTCGTAGCGGACATGGATCGCCGCGTAGGCGAAGAGGTCCGGGATGATCGCGACACCCCAGAACACCGGCGCGGTGAGGATCCCCGCGAGCGGGCTGGCGACCAGCAGTACCACCCACAGCCCGATGATGCACACATCGATCACCATGAGAAGAACCCAGAACTGCAGCTTGAGGTACCGGAGGAACCCGATCGACGGCTTGACCGACCGCAGCACCCCGCCCGCGCCGGGCGGCGTGCCGGGCGGGTCCGCGGGCACCCGGAGCCACCCGGCGAGCACGCCCCACATGCCGCGGTAGACCCACGCGGCGGCCCTCTCGGCGGCACGGCTCATGGCCTGGCCTCCCCGCCGGCGGCCTCCAGCGTCTCGACGCGCCGCCGCAGCGCCCCCACGCCGTCGCGGATCTCCTTAAGCAGCGTGAGCACCTCGTCGGGCCCGGCGGATGTCTCGACGCCGGGGGGCTCGTCGAGGCCCTTGGCGCCGCGCATCTTGGCGTAGAGGAAGTCGCGCAGGGCGTCGGCATCGAGCACCCCCTCGATGGTCATCTCCGGCGTGGCGCTGCCCGAGGCGGTCTGCACCGACACGCTCGCCAGCCCCAGCCACCGCTGGATGAGCCCGCGGGTGACATTGATGTCCTGGATGCGCCGGTACGCCAGGTTGATCTCGCGTTTGAAGAGCACGCCCCAGGCCATCCAGACGCCCTCGTCATCGAAGCGGTAGCGGAGCGTGGCGTAGCGGCAGTACTGGGCGAGGAAGGCGATGGGGAACGCCGGGCCGGCGCAGATCGCCCGGATCGTGTAGTGCTTGAGCAGCACCGGGTCGGGGCGCTCGATGGCCCGGGGGTCGAAGGCGCTGCCGGGGCGGAGGGGCGTCGCGGGCGTGGTGGGGTCCATGGGGGGTTGTTCCGTATCGGCCGTTGGGGCTTGCGGTCGCCCGGGCAGGATATCGGACCCGCACGCAATCGGTCACCGCGCCCGGACCGCCCGCGGGATCGTTGGCGGGGCGGGGCTCTGGCGGTCGCGCGGCCTGGGTCGCCCGCCTTCCTCCACCCAGCTCCGAAGTTCGGTGGTCCGGGGTCCGCGAGGGGCCGATCCCTGGCCCATGAACCGCGTGCAACTCTCCTGGGCCAATCTCGCCTCCTACGACGAGCACCCGAAGGGCGCCGAGCAGCGTCGGCCGGGCCGGGTGCCTTGCGAGCGGCTCTCGTGCGAGTCGGGCAAGGTGCTCGACCTCTCCCGGACCGGGGCCCGCCTGCGCGTCCGGGCCTGGCGAAGCCCGCGGAAGGGCGAGGGACGACACCTCGTGTTCAACACCGCGATGGGCGAGTCCAACCCCTTCCCCTGCCACATCGTCTGGGTGCGGCGGATCGTCTGGGCCCGCTTCGAGTTGGGCGTGGAGTTCGGCGAACTCACCGAGGCCATGCAGCGGGAGCTCACGGAGATCGCGAGGGTGCATTCCGACCGCGAGTGGATCCACCGGCCCGGCAAGCAGGCGGCGTAGGCCGCCGACGCCCGCGCTACCGCCCCATCGAATCGATGAACGCGTTGGCCTCGGCGATCGAGGCCTCCATGTCGCGGATCAACGCGCCGATCTCCGCCTCCAGCTCGCCCACCGTTCCCTCCAGCGAGGCGATCGCCCGGGCGTTGAGGTTGTGCTTGAGGAACAGCACCTGGTCGGAGAACGCCGACAGCACCGGGTCCATCTTGCTCTCGGCCTTCTTCATGGCCGCGAGCAGTGTCGCGTACTGGCCGCGGGTGTCCTCGAGCTGCCGGCGGCTTGACTCGCGGAGCGACTCGCTCGAGTACTCCGAGAGCTCGCCCTCCCACTCGCGGAACAACGCGTCGGCGACGCGCTCGACGCTCTTGATCCGGTCCCGCACCCGCCCGGCCCGGCTCTCGCTGGTGTCGAACTCCTTCTTGAGCCGGGCGTAGGTCGCCTCCAGCTCCCCGGCGTCAACCCGCGTGACGGCGATGAACTCCTCCAGCGCGCTGGCGAACTGCTCCTTGGCCTGCTCCTGGGCGTCGCGAGCCTCCTGCACGCCATCGACGAGCTGCTCGCGCTTGGCGTAGCCGAACTGCTCCTTGAGGGCGATGGAGGTTGATGCGCACCCGCCCGGCCAGCCGGCGACGAGGGCCGCCAGGGCGAAGCAGAAGAGGGCGACCGGACGCGGGCGGTGTGCGGGCATGGGCGTTCTCCGTGGTCTAGCGGGCGTCGGGGGTGACGCCCGCGCTCTCGAGGAAGTGCTTGAGCTGGACGATCTCGTCCTTGCTGTCGATCATCTTGCCGTGGGGGATATGGAAGGTGTGCTCGCGGCCGTTGAGGCTGACCTTCTCGCGCCCGCCGTGGACGATTTCGAGTTGAGCGCCGAGCGATTCGAGCAGGCGGACGACATCCCGCCACTTGAGGTTCATGGGTATGGGGTGGCCGAAGAGCTGCCGCAGGACCTGATCGGGCTTGCCACTCATGGCGTCCTCCCGCCGACCCGGCTGCGCTGGTCCGGGCTTGTGCCATTGTACCGGGAGGGGCCTGCGGACGCTCCGCGGGCCGAGCAGCGAAGCCCCACGGGGCTCGGCGTCGCAGGCCGGACGGCGTTGGCGGCGAGGGGAGGTATGCTGAGCCGCAGCACCCGACCGAGCCCAGGAGCGCCCCGCGTGGTGATGCCGCCGCCCATCCGACCGACATTCGACCACGAGGTGCCTCTCTCCATCGAGGAGACGGTGGCGGCCCTGCGCGCCGCGTTCCCCGCCGACGCCGGGCACCCATTCCAGAACGAAGGCCAGCATGTCGTCGTCACGGTGCCGCGGAGCACCCGCCACTTCTGGTCGCCCTACCTGACCATGGAAGCCCAGGCGACCGACTCGGGCGTGCGGCTCCACGGCCGGTTCAGCCCCAAGCCCACCATCTGGACGGCGTTCATGCTCTCGTATATCGCCCTGACCACCGCCGGGTGTTTCGGGCTGATGTTCGCCGCCTCGCAGGCGATCATCGGCCGTTCGCCGACGCTCGCCTTGGTGTTGGCGTTGGCCCTCCTGCTCGCCGCCCTGGGCATGTACCTCTCCTCGCAGTTCGGGCAGCGGCTCGCCCGGGGACAGATGGAAGAGCTCCACGCGATCGTGCGCAGTGGGCTGGGCCTGGGGTTGGTGGTGGGGGTGGGGCTGGGCGAGGCCGCGCCGGGGGCAAGCCCGGCCGACCCGGCTGCCGAGGCCCGGTCCGATAGCCCGCCAGTTTCGACTCCCCGCGCCGACCGCTGATCGGGCGGGCCGGACCTGCCGAAAGGCGGGTGGAGGCTCCGCATGATGCACGGCTTGGCAAGTCTCGGGTGGACGCTGGCGCAGGTGTCGGACGGCGTCACCGCGTGGAGCCAGTTTGTGCGTAGCGCCGGCCGGGCCCTCGCGAGCAACCAGGCCATCGCGCCGCTCGTCGGGCTGGGGATCCTGACGCTGCTCCTGCTCCTCGCCGACTGGAAGTTCGCGGGCTGGCTCGAACGCCTCTGGCGCCGCCACCACGCCCCCCACGCCCCCGCCGCCAAGCCCGCCGACCGCGGCGCCGGCCACCGGCCGCACGGGTAGCGCCGCACGACACGCCCCTACGAGCCCTGTGCGCAAGCACAGGAGTGACATGCCACTACGAGCCCTGTGCGCAAGCACAGGGGTGGCAGTTGCTTTGGGCCACCGATGACCCGGACCCGAGCTTGCGCTCGGGGCTCGTAGAGGCAGATCCCGGGCTGTTCGGTCGGTGCTTAGTCTTGGGCTGGGCCGGAGGGCTCTTCCCCGCCGCCCAGCTTCTCCGCCTTGTACCCGCCCTTCGCCCTGTCGGTAAAGAAGATCGCGCCGAAGACCACGACCAGGACCAGCGGCAGGCCCGCGACCAGCGCCAGTGTGGCCGCCCCGCCGTCGGCCTGGACCTGGTTCCAGATCGTCTGCATCGCCGGGTCGGCGCCGGCGGCGGAGACCTGCTCGCGGGTGTAGCCCTCGGGGATCGCCGCGTCGATCTTGGTGTCGTACGCCCGCCCCATGATCGGCAGCACGAACGACACCGCCAGCATTCCCGCCCCGCCCATCGTCGACAGACCCAGCGCCCCGGTCTTGGGCATCCGCTCGGCGACGAACCCCAGCATCGTCGGCCAGAAGTAGCACACGCCGACGGCGAACACCGTCGCCGCCGCGAAGGTCGCCACCGCGCCCTCGGCCCGGCTCAGCAGGAAGAGCCCGACCGCCGCCATGATCGACGAGGCGAAGAGCATGCCCGACGGCGAGAGCTTGTGCACCACCGGCCCGGCGAACTGCCGCCCGACCGCCATCAGGCCGTTGATCCACACCAGCACCAGGATGCCGGACACGCCCGCCGAGAAGGTCAGGATGTTCGGGATCCACTGCCCCGGGCCGAGCTCGGTCGACGCCGTGAGGAACATGCAGAGGACCATGACGATGAACAGCGGCCTCAGGCACTCGGCGAACATGCTCGACATCGACACGCCGCTCGCCACGCGCTCGGTCACCGGGAACTTCTGCCCGAAGAAAAGGAACCCGTAGCAGAGCATGGGCAGCAGCATCGTCCCCATCTTGATCTGCCAGGAGTGAACGCCCAGGTCCATGTTCGAGATCGCGAACGCTACCAGCCCGCCGATGACGATCCCGCCGGGGAACCACACATGGAACTGATTGAGCTTGTGGGTCTTGTCGTCGGCGTACATCGTCGCGATCAGCGGGTTGCACGCCGCCTCGACAAAGCCGTTGGCGATGCCGATGCACAGCGTGCCGGCGTAGAGCATGCCGAACCCGTTGGCGAAGATGGTCAGCAGGATGCCCGCCGCGTGCCCCACGAACGCGAACAGGGCCAGCTTCCGCATCCCCAGCACATCACAGAGCGGCCCGCCGATCATCATCGCGACCGTGAACCCCCAGAAGGCGGTCCCGGCGATCCAGCCCATCTGCTCCTTGGTGAGCGAGAACTGGGTCTCCAGGCCGCCCATGATGTCGCCGCGGATCGCGAAGCTCATCGCGGTCACGACCAACGCCATGCAGCTGGCAATAAACAAGCGCTGACGGTTCGGGGTGGTGCTCATGGCGCGGCAGCCTACCGCAAGTCGCCCCCGCCTGCCGCCGCAGCCTCGACCCCCACGCCACCCCCACACCACCCCCGCACACCCCCACGCCACCCCGAGAAACCCCCCGGAGCCTCCCCGGAGAAGGCTCCCCCCGTGCACTATTCCACGACGGCGCATCCCACGGTATGCTGTCGGGGTCTGGGGGATTGTCAACCGGAGGTTTCCCATGCGCTCGATCCGCACCCTCGCTCTGTCCTTCGCAGCCGGCACTGTCCTGGCGGCGCCCTCGCTCGTCTTCGCCCAGGCGATGCCCGAGCTCCCGCCCGCCCACGACGACCAGGGCAACGAGGTCGAGACCTACGCGGTGGTGAACGGCGAGAGGGTCGCCCCGCCGGCGATCCCCATGGGCGACCCGGCCACCATCGCCCGGATCTTCGACGAGGGCGCCAACCGCTCGCAGGTGATGGACATCCTCACCCACCTCGCCGAGGAGATCGGCCCGCGCCTCACCGGCTCGTCGGCGGTCGAGCAGGCCAACCGCTGGGCGCTCGAGCGGTTCGACAACTGGGGGCTGACCAACAGCCACCTCTTCGAGTGGGGCACCATCGCCATGCGCTTCGACCGCGGGCCCTCGTCGGGCAAGGTCTACATGGGCCGCGACGAGCACGAGATCTCCGCGCTCACCACCCTCGCCTGGGCGCCCGGCACCGACGGCCCGGTCCGCGGCCGGGCTATCCGCATGCCCGCCACCCAGGAGGAGTTCGACAAGGTCAAGGACGAGCTCGAGGGCGCCTGGGTCATCATCCCCACCGAGCTCTCCGGCCGCCGCGGGATCCGAGGCGTCACCGGCTCGACCAACGCCCGCTACGCTGCACGCCAGGAGGCCCGCGACGGCATCGGCAAGCCGCCCCCCCCGCCGGTGGTCATCCCCGATGACCCATTCGCCGGCCCCTGGCAGGGATCGCTCCGCATCGGCAACCGGGGCGGGTACCCCTGCCGCCTCGAGCTCACCAAGCACGACGACGGCAGCGTCACCGGCAAGATGGGCTTCGGCGAGAGCGGCGAGCTCAGCGATGTCGAGCAGGCCGCCATCGAGGGCGACACCGTCCGCTTCGAGTTCGAGACCCCGCGCGGTCGGTCCCGCTACGAGTTCACCTCCACCGACGAGGGGCTCACCGGCACCTCGACCTCGGTCGAAGATCCCGAGCGGTCCTTCGACATCGTGTTGGCCCGCCCGATCCCCGAGCCCGAAGGCCCCTCGATGCTCGCCCAGGTCATCGCCATGAACCCCGCCGGGTATGTCTCAAGCTCCAACGACGAGCGGGTCTGGACCAGCTCGATCTCCGGCTGGCGAGAGCTGACCCCCGAGACCCTGGCCAAGGACCTCGAGGTCGTCATCAGCGGGAACGACTACGACTACATCAACAGCCGCATCTTCGACGGCGGCGAGGTCGAGCTCGAGTTCGACATGAACAACACGCTCACCGAGGGGCCCTTCGCGGTCTACGACACCGTCGCCGAGATCCCCGGCACCGTCTGGCCCGACGAGGTCGTGATCGTCAGCGCCCACCTCGATAGCTGGAACGGGCCCGGCTCGCAGGGCGTCACCGACAACGGCACCGGTTCGAGCGTGACCCTCGAAGCGGCCCGCATCCTCGCCGCCGCCGGCGCCCAGCCCAAGCGCACCATCCGGTTCATCCTCTGGACCGGCGAGGAGCAGGGCCTCCTGGGGTCCCGGGGCTATGTCGAGAGCCTGAGCGAGGAGGAGCGGGCCAAGATCGTCTGCTGCCTCGTCGACGACGGCGGGACCAACACCCAGGGCGGCATCGTCGGCATCGAGGCGATGAAGGACTACCTCGCCGCCGCCACCGCGCCGATCAACGGCCGGATCTGGGACGAGGAAGACGGCAAGTACCTGAACTGCAATGTCCATATCGAGGAGTCCATGCCCCAGGGCGGCGGGAGCGACCACGCCAGCTTCAACGCCATCGGCGTGCCGGGGTTCTTCTGGGACGAGGTCGGTCGCTCGGAATACGGCTACGGCTGGCACACCCAGCACGACCGGCTCGATATCGCCATCCCCAACTACCTCCGCCAGAGCGCGACCAACACCGCCATCGCCGCGTACAACCTCGCCTGCGCGCCCGAGATGCTCCCCCGCGAGGTCAAGGAAGAAGCCGAGGCAGGCGAGCAGTAAACCCGGGGCCGTCGATCAGGCCCTCCGGTCGGCTCGCCGCCATCAACCTGTGGATCGCCCCGAGCCCCGGACAGGAGTCCGGGGCTCTTTTTCTGTTCGCTGTGGATGCGTTCAGCCGCCCGCGCCGGCGATCGGCTCCACCCGGCGGCGGTACTCCACGCCCCGCTCCCGGTGCTCGGCCAGCACCCGCTCGACCACCGCGGCATCTGGCCCGATGCGCTCCGGCGGGTTCACGCCGGGCATGACGAACTCGCCCCGGGCCACCAGCCGCGCCATGATGGCGCAGGGGAAGGCGGTCGTGCGGGACATGCTCGTCGCGCCGCTCAGCCGGTCGTAGAACTCCAGCAGGTCCCAGGTGTGCCGCTCGCGCCGGCCCGCCTTCTCGCCCTCGACGACGATGCGCATGACGGTGAGGTCTTCTTCGCCGGGCTCATAGGTCCACTTGGGGAACATGAGCGTGCTGATGACATCGATGGGCTTGACGCGCACGCCGCCGACCTCGATTGGCTCGTGGCCGAAGAGCCCGGTCTCGCGGAACACCCGCATGAGCTCGATGTGCCCCGGGTAGCGGAGGGTCTTCTCCTTCATGAAGGGGACGGCCATGGTGTAGGCCAGCGAGCGCAGGCCGTCGGTGTTGAACGCCTCGAGCGTGCCCACGCCGTCGAAGTCGAGCAGCTCCGGCTCGCTCAGCGCCGGGCGGGTCACGATCTTGCCGTGCTCGACGATGCGGCTGGGGCGGATGTACTCCTCGATCACATCGCCGGGCGCGAATCCGGCCTTGTACTCGAAGGGCCAGCGCCGCTCGCGGGGCAGCCCGCCGACATAGATCTCGATCGAGTCGGCGCGGTCGAGGTCGGCCACGCTCCGGGCGGCGAGCATGTTGCTCATGCCGGGGGCGACGCCGCAGTCCACCACCGCCGTCACGCCGTGCCGCTTCGCGAGGGCGTCGAGGTCGATCGCGTCCTCGGGCATGAACGAGATATCGCAGTAGTTCTTGCCGCTCTCGATCACCGCCCGCAGCGTCTGGAACCCGATCGCGCTGGCGAGCGCCCCGACCACCATGTCGAAGGGCGCGATCGTCCGACGGAGGGTCTCGACATCGCCCAGGTCGGCCCGGATAGTCTCGACCCGGCCGGACGCTCGGGCCTTGGCACGCTCGAGCGCCTCGGGCCGGCTGTCGGCGATGGTGACCGCGAGGCCGGCATCGCCCGCCAGATCGGCGGCCATCACCCCGCCGACCATCCCGGCGCCGAGCACAATGACTGAGGGCATGGGGGGCCTTTCAAATGGCAAATCGCAAATGGCAAATCGCAAATCGAGGCACACGCCGCCGAGCGTCAGGATAGCTTGGTGGGGCGGGGCCTGGCTGGAGGCGGGGTCGCGGCCTCTACCTCGGATAGTGGAACTTCGGCGACCAGCCCTTCGCCCCGCCCGCGAGCAGGTCGAAGAAGTGCCAAGCCGCGCAGAAGGGGTCCCCCGGCCCGAAACTCGCCCGCCCGGTCCGCACGATCGACCCGTCCGCCCGCCTGTGGAACGCGCTCACGCCCGGCCACGGGTCGCCCTGCTCCGAGGCAAAGCCCATGTCCCGCGCGAAGCCCGACCCGGCCGCCGAGACCACCGGGAAGCCCCACCCCCGCGACGTGGCGAACTCCCGGGCGACCTCCGGTTCGTCGGCCGAGCTGAGCACGAAGGCGCACCGATTCTCCAGGTGCGGCAGCAGGCTCACGAAGCCATCGGCCCAGAGCGTGCAGTACGCGCACCGGCGGCCCATGTTGTGGACCACCAGCAGATCCTCGCGCCCGGCGAACAGCTCGCTCAGCCGCACGGCCCTGCCGTCGAGCCCGCGCAGCTCGTAGTCTCTGACCGGCTCGGCGCCCGCCCGCCGGCGTGCCTCGCCGAGCCGCTTGGTCAGCTCCCCGATCTCCGCTTCGAGCCGTTCGATCTCCGCATTCATGGCGTACCTCCGTGTGAATTGGTCGCCCCACACACCATACCAAGCACCCCGCAGCAGCGCCCCCCCCGCGGCCGGACGGGCTGCTATGGTTGTGTCCGGACCCGTCGATCGCACCATCCCGCAGGAGGATTGTCCATGACCACCGCCCCCACCAAAGGCCTCGAGGGCATCATCGCCGGCGACACGCAGATCTGCTCGGTCGAGCAGGGCGCGCTGATCTACCGCGGCTACGAGATCCACGACCTGGCCGACAACGCGACCTTCGAGGAGGTGGCCCACCTGCTCCTCGTCGGCCACAAGCCCGACGCCAAGGAGCTCCAGTTCTTCAAGGACGAGCTGGTCGCCAACCGCGCCCTGCCGCCCCAGGTCATCGACTACCTCCACGCCGCCGGCCCGATGCTCAAGGAAGGCACCGCCGTCCCGATGGATGTGCTCCGCACCGGCGTCTCCATCCTCGGCAACATGGACAAGGACAGCCAGTCCAACTCGCCCGAGGCCAACCTCCGCAAGGCCAAGCGCCTCACCGCCAAGATCCCCACCATCATCGGGCACATGCAGACGATCATCGATGGCAAGGAGCTCGTCGCCCCCCACACCGGCGGCGACGCCCACCTCGGGCACGCGGCCAACCTGCTCTACCTCATGAGCGGCCGCAAGCCCAACGCCGACTACACCCACGCGATCGATGTCTCGCTCATCCTCTACGCCGAGCACGACTACAACGCGAGCACCTTCGCTAGCCGCGTCATCAGCGCGACCCTCAGCGACATGCACGGCGCGGTCACCGGCGCCATCGCCGCGCTCAAGGGCCCGCTCCACGGCGGGGCCAACGAGGCCGCCATGGACATGCTCGCCGAGATCCGCAGGGACATCGGCCCCAGCAACGACCCGGCCAAGATCGAGGCCTGGATGCACAAGGCCTTCGCCGACAAGCGCAAGCTCATGGGCTTCGGCCACCGCGTCTACAAGAACGGCGACCACCGGGCGCCGATCCTCCACGCCCTGGGGCGCAAGATCGCCAAGGCCCGCAGCGTCGAGTTTGTCAGGCTCTTCGAGCTCGGCGAGAAGGTCCAGCAGATCATGCTCGACGAGAAGAACATCAAGCCCAATGTCGACTTCCCCTGCGGCATGGCCTACTTCACGATGGACATCCCCGTCCCGCAGTACACCCCCATCTTCGTCGCCAGCCGCATCACCGGCTGGGCCGCCCACATCATGGAACAGCACGCCAACAACCGCCTCATCCGCCCGATCGCCAGCTACACCGGCCCGGCCCTGCGGAAGTGGAACGGCTGACCG
>CAYJPX010000002.1:109795-111412 GCA_964372195.1 uncultured Phycisphaeraceae bacterium | reverse complement strand
TCGAGACCGACGCCAAGCAGTCGATCGGCAAGCGCTACGCCCGCATGGACGAGGCGGGGTGCCCCTACTGCTTCACCATCGACGGCGACACCCTGACCGACCAGACCGTCACCGTCCGCGACCGCGACACGGGGAAGCAGGAGCGGATGGCGATCGGGAAGGTCGGCGAGTTCCTCGGCGAGGCGCTGGGGGCGTAGGCTCCGAGTGAGCCGGGGCGCGTCGGCCCGGAAGCGAGCCGGGGCGTGTCGGCCCGGAGTTGGGCGGGGAATCCGTCGTGACTGCGCCTGAGAGTGTGTGTCTGTTTGTGTGTGTGGCGATCCCCAATAGATCGGGCCCACAGGGCCCGGCTCGCTGAGTCGTGGATTGCATCCGCACGGCTCGGAGAGCCGCGCCACTGCGGTTCAGCGACCACTCCTGCAACCAAGTTTCCACACGCGGATAGCGTCGTCCTGGATCCGCTTTGCGCCCTGCGATTCGCGTGCCATTTCGCGCTTTCCGCGCGCGGCTACATGTCGCCACATGGCCAGAGATCGCCACGCAAAAAGATCGACGCTCACGGCATCTACGGCGTGTTTTTCCGGCTTTCCGCGCTCGCCGCGAAACACCCCAGAATCGCGCGCCGTAGCGATTCGGAAGGTCCGACTGACAACCAAAGAGACTCTGACTCGGAAACTCTCCCGCCGCGAGCGGGAGCGCCGGCAACGGTTGTTCCGAAGCCGGCGGCTTGGAGGATCGTGGCATGAACAGCAGAGTGAAGAGGATCGCCGTCGTCTCGTACCTGGGCCTCGTCGGCGCGCTCGGCGCATCGGCGGGGCTGGCCGAGCACATCGTGGACTCCCGCGCGATGGTCGGCATGGCGACGGCATCGCACGGGGGAGGGCCCGCGCCCGCGTTCTCGCTCCGCGACCTCGACGAGGTCGAGGTCACCTTGGACGACCTCCGCGGCGAGGCCAAGGACCGGGTCGTGGTGCTCGAGTGGTTCGACCCTGACTGTGAGTGGGTCAGGGTGTACCACAGCGCGACGACCACCGTGCGCGACCTGCGGGCGGAGTTCAGTTCGCCCACTGTCCGCTGGGCCGCGGTCTACTCGAGCACTCCTCCGGAGGGGAGAAAGGCCGTCGAGCTCAACCGCGCCGCCGTGGAGCGGTGGGGCATCGACTACCCGGTCCTGCTCGACCCCGACCGCTCGGTCGCGAAGCTCTACGAGGTCACGCAGTCGCCGACGGTCGTGGTGATCGGCGTCGACGGCGAGATTGTCTACCGGGGCCCTATCGACAACACCACCGAGCCGGGCACGCCCGGGACGGTCAACCACCTGCGGGCGGCGCTCGAGGCCGCCATGCGCGGCGAGCGGCCTGAGAGCTCCGAGCTCTCCGGACCCGGCTGCCACCTCCAGGCCGGCGAGGCGATCGACCAGCACTGATCCGACGCCGGCCTGATAAGGCCCCGGCGCCCCACACCCGGGGCGCCGGGGCTTCGCTCCCTCTTGCGGCCGCCGACGGGCGGTCGAACGGTCGGTGGCCGGGGGCCTCGTGCTGTTTGAAGTCCCCGCGCCATCCGACCGCTTGGTGGCACGGCTCTCACCGCCCGGGGAACCCCACAACCCCCGCCGCCTGG
>CAYJPX010000002.1:63334-109785 GCA_964372195.1 uncultured Phycisphaeraceae bacterium | reverse complement strand
TCTCCGAGCCGTGCAAACGCAACTCCCGGCTCGGAGTGCCGTGCCACCAAGAGGTGTGCCACCTCCCCCCGGTACCCCCTGCATATCCTCGTGCATCAGAGATTCCCGGGCACATTGTCCGACTTTGGCCCCCAACCCTGAAACCCCACGGGGCCAGGATCGGAACAAGGAGCACCCCGCGCGCGGCCGGTGCGCGGGCCGGTGCGGCAAATACGGAAGGGGTTCGGTGTGCGCAAAGGGCTGATCATCGTCGGGGGCTTGGTCATCGTTGCCGGGCTGCTCGGCGTCGGGGGATTCGTAGTCGCCACAACCCCCGCGGGGGCCGGGCTCCGCGAGAAGTTCAAGAAGCCGGTCGAGCCGTCGATCGTCCGCATCGAGCCGGCGTACCGCAGCAGCATCACGCGGACCGTCAGCGCACCGGGCCTGGTCGAGCCCCGGACCAAGGTCGAGATCAGCGCCCAGGTCTCGGCCCGGATCACCGCCCTGCCCTTCGACGAGGGGGAGGTCGTCCGCGCCGGTGAGGTGGTCGTGCGGCTCGATGCCGAGGACCTGACCGCCCGGCTGGAGGCGGCCAAGGCCCGGCTCAAGGCGCAGGAGGCCCGGGTCCGCGGGTCCGAGGCCGACCTCGCGGTCGCCCTGAGCGACTTCGGGCGCAAGCGCGAGCTGCACGACACGGGCGATATCTCCGACGCGATCTTCGAGCAGGCCGAGAACCGCTACAACCAGGCGGTCGCGTCGACCGAGATGGCCCGCGCCGATGTCGAGATCGCCCGCGCCCAGATCATCGAGGCCGAGCGCGACCTGGCCAACGCGATCATCACCAGCCCGATCGACGGCGTGATCACGACGCTCAACGCCGAGGTCGGCGAGCTGGTCATGATCGGCACGCTCAACAACGCCGGATCGATCATCCTCGAGATCGCCGACCTCTCGGACATGCTGCTCAAGGCCCGGGTCGATGAGTCGAATGTCGCCCAGGTGCAGGCCAAGCAGGAGGCCACGGTCTTCGTCAACGCCTACCGCGAGGAGCCCTTCACCGGCCTGGTCGAGCGCGTGGGGCTCGAGCGGAAGCGCTGGGAGGACGGGACCTTCTATTACGAGGCCGAGATCAAGCTGGCCGACGACCCGGTCCGCCCGCTGCTCTCGGGCCTTAGCGCCACCGCCGAGATCGCGGTCCAGCGGCTCCACGAGGTCCTGGTCGTGCCCAGCCAGGCGGTGCTCGACCGGCGTGTCGACGAGCTGCCCAAGGCGACGATCGACAACTCCGGCGGCCTGGTCGACAAGCGCAAGACCTTCGCGACGGTGGTCTACACGATCGTCGACGGCAAGGCGGTCGCCACGCCGGTCTCGATCGGGCCCAGCGACCTGGCCGAGACGGTGATCCTCGCGGGCCTCGAGGAGGGCAACCGCGTGATCACCGGCCCGTTCAAGACCCTGGTGGGGATGACCGAGGAGCAGGTGGTCAAGGACGAGGTCGAGCACCAGGCCGAGCAGGACGCCAAGGAGCAGGCCGAGCCGACCGCCACCGCCGACCGCGATGACGCCAAGCCCGACTCGGACCTGTGATCGATATGGCGATCCGAATCCGCAAGCTCACGAAGGTGTACAAGCTCGGGGTCGAGCGCGTGCACGCCCTGCGCGGCGCCGACCTCGACATCGAGGCCAACGAGTTCGTCGCCGTCATGGGCGCCTCGGGCTCGGGCAAGAGCACGCTCATGCACATCCTCGGCTGCCTCGACCGCCCGACCGACGGCGTGTACGAGCTCAACGGCAAGCCCATGCACAAGATGAGCGCCGGGCGGCTGGCGAAGGTGCGCAACGAGGAGATCGGCTTCATCTTCCAGAGCTTCGAGCTGCTCAACCGCGCCAGCGCGCTGAAGAATGTCATGCTCCCCATGATCTACTCTCGCAAGCATTGGCTGACGGCGAGGGCCCGGGCCAAGAAGTCCCTCGACCGCGTGGGCCTCTCCGACCGCATGGGCCACAAGCCCAACCAGCTCTCCGGCGGGCAGCGGCAGCGGGTGGCGATCGCGCGGGCCCTCGTCAACGAGCCCTCGATCCTGCTCGCCGACGAGCCGACCGGCAATCTCGACAGCACCACCACCCACGAGATCATCGACCTGTTCAAGCAGCTCCACCGCGAGGGGCAGACGATCGTCATCGTCACGCACGAGGAGGAGGTCGCCCAGCACACCCACCGCATCGTCCGCCTCCGCGACGGTCTGGTCATGAGCGACCACCCGACGGGCGCGGACCCGATCCACCGCCGGTGGCTCGCGGGGGCCGCCGCCGCCGCCTCGGACGCCGCCGCCCAGGCCCAGACCGACGCCGAGCCGCTGACCGAGGGGGCCCGGGCATGATCCTCTTCCGGGTGTTCCTGCAGACCTTCGGCCTGGCGCTCGGGCAGATCTGGGCCAACAAGGTCCGCTCGCTGCTGACCACGCTGGGCGTGATCATCGGGGTGGCGAGCGTGGTGGCGGTGATCGCGGCGCTGCAGGGGCTGCGCCAGACGGTGCTCAGCGAGTTCGAGAAGCTCGGCGCCAAGCGGGTGTACATCGACGGGGACCGGCCGGACTCGATGCGCCACAAGATCAACTGGCGCGATGTCCAGCTCAAGATGCCCGAGATCGAGGCGATCCGCGAGAACTGCCCGTCGATCACCGACATCACGCCCGAGATGTGGGGCAGCTACCCGGCCGAGTACGGCGATCGGAAGCTCGACGGCGTGCCGGCCCTGGGGATCTGGCCGAGCTGGCACGATATCGTCGGCCGGCAGGTCATCCAGGGGCGCGAGTTCAACACCATCGACGAGAACGAGCGCCGGTTCGTCTGTCTGATCAACGACAAGGCCATCGAGGAGCTGGACCTGCCGCGAGACCCGGCGGGAGAGTTCGTTCGACTGGCCGGGCGTCGGTTCATGGTGGTGGGGGTCGTGGAGACGATCCAGCTCAACCTCTTCGGCGGGGGCGACAGCGCCAGCGAGATCTTCATCCCCTTCGGCACCGCCCAGATGCTCAACCCCGACCGGCACATCTCCAACGCCTGGGGGCAGCTCGCCAGCCCGGACAGAGTGGAGGACGCCAAGGCCGAGATCACCTTCGTGCTCCGCAAGATGCGGGGCATCGCCGGGGACGATGAGGACACCTTCCAGATCGCCGTCATCCAGCAGTTCATCGACCAGTTCAACTCGATGGCCAAGGCCATCACCGCCGGCGCCGGCGGCATCGTCGGGATCAGCCTGCTCGTCGGCGGCATCGGGATCATGAACATCATGCTCGTCAGCGTCAGCGAGCGCACCCGCGAGATCGGCCTGCGCAAGGCCATCGGCGCACGCCCCATGGTCATCCTCGTGCAGTTCCTCGTCGAGGCGGTCACCCTCTGCCTGGCGGGCGGCGCGATCGGGCTCGGCGCCGGGCAGGGGCTCATCAGCGCCCTGCGCAGCATCCCCGGCAGCCCGCTCCAGGACGCCAGCGTCCCGGCGTGGGCGGTGCTGCTCGCGGTGGGCTTCAGCGCCGGCACCGGCGTGATCTTCGGCATGTTCCCGGCGATCAAGGCCGCGCGGCTCGACCCCATCGAGGCGCTGCGGCATGACTAGGAGTTGGTTCACCGCCGAGGACGCTGAGTTGCGCAGAGGAAGACAAGGAAGAGCCGAGCCCATGCGATCCAACCCACCCCCGCCGGCAACTCTGCGAGACCCAGCGTCCTCAGCGGTGAGAGGGGGTTTCCAGGTCGCGTGCATCATCGCCCTCGCCGGCTGCGCGACCAACCCGCTCTTCCCCCACGGCTCGGACTACGCGCCGACGGTCTCCGTCGAGCGTCTCCGGCGCATCGAGCCCGCCCCGCTCGACGGGTACAAGGTCGAGACCCCCGACGCGGTCGCGCCCGACCCGGACACGACCAAGGCCCGCTTCGCCGGCGCCGAGCGGGTCGAGCTCTCGATCGAGGAGTGCCGCGCCTGGGCGCTCGAGCACAACCTCGACCTGCAGGTCGCGCTCCTCAGCCCGGCGCTCGCCGCCGAACGCCTCGCCCAGGAGGAGGGCATGTTCGAGTCGGTCTTCACGCTCGGCGCCCAGTGGTCCGAGACCGACAGCCCGACCAGCTCGACCCTCGACAGCGCCCAGCAGAAGTTTCAACGCGTCGAGCCCGGCGTGCGCATCCCGCTGCGCACCGGCGGCACGACGACCCTCTCGCTGCCCGTCACCCGCAACGAGACCAACAACGAGTTCAGCACCCTCAACCCCTCGTACACCAGCGACCTGGAGTTCAGCCTGAGCCAGCCGCTGATGCGCGGCGCGGGGCGTCGCGCGTCGACCTACGCCATCACCATCGCCTCCTACGACCGACAGATCTCCGAGGTCCAGACCAAGGCCGAGGTCATCCGCCAGCTCGCCGCGGTCGACCGCGCCTACTGGCGCCTGTACGGCGCGCACCAGACGCTCGATGTCCGCCTCCAGACGCTCGGGCTGGCCCAGGCCCAGCTCGCCCGCGCCGAACGCCAGCTCCAGGCCGGCGACGCCGCCGAGATCGAGGTGCTCCGCGCCCAGGCCGGCGTCGCCGAGCAGCTCGACGGCATCATCGGCGCCCAGAACGCGGTGCTCACCCAGCAGCGCGAGCTCAAGCGCATCATCAACCAGCCCGACCTCTCGATCGACACGACGACGCAGGTCGTGCCCGCCTCGCCGCCCGACCCCGTGCGGTTCGGGTTCGATGCGGCGGCCCTCACCGACGCGGCGATCGCCAACCGCATGGAGATGCTCGAACTCGAGCTGCGCCTGGCGGCCGACTTGGTCACCGCCGACTGGTCGCGCAACCAGGCCCTGCCCCTGCTCGCGCTCGACTACACCTACCGCGTCAACGGCCTGGGCGGCGGGCTGTCCAGCTCGATGACCGTCCTCCAGGACAACCACTTCGAGGACTGGTCGATCGGCCTGCGCGGCGAGATCCCCATGGGCAACGAGCAGCGCGAGGCCGCGGTGCGGCAATCGCTCCTCCAACGCCTGCAACGCCTCGCCACCCGCGACGCCCGCGAGCAGTCGATCCAGCGCGAGGTCCTCGACGCGATCGACCAGATCGACTCGACCTGGGAGCGCATCCTCGCGGCCCGGCAGAGCGTCATCCTCAACACCCGCACGCTCCAGGCCGAGGAGCGCCAGTTCGATGTCGGCGAGACCACCTCGACCGATGTGCTCGACGCCACCGCCCGCCTCGCCCAGGCGCGGCTCGCCGAGATCAACGCGCTGGTCGAGTATCAAATCGCCCAGGTCGACCTGGCCTTCGCCACCGGCACGCTGCTGGGCGCCGCCCGCGTCGAGTTCGAGCCCGCCGACCCGCTCGGCACGAGCGCCGGCCGGGCCGGGCATCCGGGCTGGGCAGACACACCGACCGGCGGGGCCCAGTAGCTCGCTCGCACACGCCGGCGGTCAGCCGATGGGCTTGCTCAGGATGCAGCTGCGATAGTTGGTGTAGGGCCACTGCCAGTGCTCGACCAGCCGGTAGCCCCGCTTGTCGTAGTAGGCGCGGAGGTTGGTGTCGGGCTCGGCCATGCTGAGGGCCAGCTCGGTGAACCCGACCTCCCGAGCGCGGGCCTCGATGTGGTCGAGCAGACGCCGGCCCAGGCCCAGGCCCTGGAGCGAGGGCTCGACACCGAACATCGCAAAGTGCGCGACGCCGGGCCTCAGAAAGATCGGGGGGAAGGCGACGCGCTCGTGCTCGTTGAGCAGGATGATGCCGACGATCTGTTCTCGGGCGCCCTCGCGCGGAATCGTCGCCAGGTAGCACTCGCTGTTGAGCACGCGGTCGAGTGTGGTCTGGTCGTCCTGGCGGCCGGCGAGGGGTTTGAGGCCCATGGCGACCTGCGGCTGGTACGCGCGGTGCAGCAGCTGGGTGATCTCGGTGATCGGGTCGTCGATGAGGTATCGGCGGATCACGACCCGCTCTCGATCGACCGGGGCGGGCTGGGCGGGGGGTTGGCTCTGGGCCTGGGGCATGAACGCAGAGTGTAGGATGCCGGCGATGTGTGACACAGCAGCCCCGAGCCCCCTTCGCCCGCCCGACACGGCGGGGGCCTTCCGGCTCCGCGTCCGGTACTGCGAGTGCGACCCGATGGGCGTGGCCCACCACGCCGCCTACATCCCGTGGCTGGAGGAGGCGCGGACAGAGCTGCTCCGGACCAGCGGCGTCTCGTACGCCCAGCTCGAGGCCGCGGGCGTGTTTCTGGCGGTGGTCAGGCTCGAGGCCGCGTACCGACGCCCGGCGCGGTACGACGACCTGCTGGTGGTCGAGGTGCGGGTGGTCGGCGGGTCGCGAGTGAAACTCCGGCACGAGTACGCGGTGCGGCTGGTCGAACGCCCCGGGGTGGCGGCGGACGCGCTCCGGGCCATGCGGGCGGCGGGGGAGGACCTGCTGATGACCGCGTCGACGACGCTGGCGTGCATCGACGGCAGCGGACGGCCGCGGGCGCTCCCGGGCTGGCTGACGCCGGGGGGTTAGGGCTCCGAGGGCATCCTGGGCGCGAAAAAAACCTCCCCCGCGCAGGGGCGGGGGAGGTTGCGTTTGGCCAAGTTTCTGCGGCGGTCAGGTCCGGCGCTGGGCCGGGCGTGGGCCGCAGGGGTTGCTGCTTATTGGCAGGCGGACCAGAGGCCGAGGAAGCAGAGGAAGTCCTGGGTGTTGATATTGCCGCTGTTGTTGCAGTCGGCGGCCATGTTGCCGGCCGAGTAGAGCTGCAGGAAGCAGAGGAAGTCGACGGTATTCACAGCGCCGTCGCCGTTGCAGTTGGCGTACCCGTCGAGGCAGGGGTCGCCGGAGGTGAAGGACAGGTCGTCGTGGTAGGCCGCGACTGCCTGCGGGCCGTAGAGGTCGAGGTTCTCGACCTGGACGAGGCCGTCGCCGAGGGTGTCGAGGTCGCCCCAGCTCAGGAGCTGGCCGCCGTAGTAGGTCTCGACATAGTTGTTGTCGATGTCGAACTCGGAGCGGATCTCGACCCACTGGTCCTGGATGAGGGCGAGGTAGTTGAAGCCGTCGTCCTGGCCGTCGCCATAGAACTCCTGCATGTCCTCGTTGACGGAGCCGTTGATCGGGTCCATGACGACCTGGACGGTCCAGTCGTAGGTGCCGCCGTCGTGGGTGTAGACATTCTGGATGATCCAGTAGGTGTTGTCATCGATGTTGCCGGGGACATAGACATGGCCGGTGAAGGTCCACTGGCCGGAATCAACCGGGGGGATGAAGCGCTGGACGGCGTCGGTGCCACCCGCGGCGGCCATCGAGTTGGGGGCCGACCGGGCCTGGGCGGTCGTGACCGTGCCGTAGGCGCCGGACGAGCCATCCCAGCCGTCCCAGCCGCCCTGGGTGCCGAGGGAGCCCACGGCGTAGCTATCGAAATTGTCCGACCACTGGGCAGAGGCGGTACCGGCCGCCATCAGCAGCGCCGCAGCGCTCAACAGAACCTGTGAATACTTCATTCTTCAATCTCCTTTCAACACGCAACACAACGCAGGCCGCGAACCGGCGACCCGGTGAGAACACTCGATCAAGAGTCCAAACCACGGGCCAGCCGACACCCGGTGACCCACTCTCGTTCCATCCTCCGCGATACAGCCTCTAGGGATATCAGGTCTCCCCGGCGGACGCAAGCGCCGGCCCCGGATTTCCGGCGGATCCGGCAAAAAGTTCTTCCAACGGTGGGTCATCCCAGGGGTTTAGGCGGTCTCAAAGCTGTCCGTTGACAGCCCAGAATCCCCTACATCCTCATCCTTGGGAAACCCGAACACGCTCCTTTCCCAGATTACCAGGTCTATGCCGATCGGCAATTCCTGGGCGGCAGACCAGAGCGGGTCGCCATTTCCTGAAACGCGGACCGTCGCCCGCCGGCATTTATTGACAGGCGGACCAGAGGCCGAGGAAGCAGAGGAAGTCCTGGGTGTTGATATTGCCGCTGTTGTTGCAGTCGGCGGCCATGTTCCCGGCCGAGTAGAGCTGCAGGAAGCAGAGGAAGTCGACGGTGTTCACGGCGCCGTCGCCGTTGCAGTTGGCGTACCCGTCGAGGCAGGGGTCGCCGGCGGGCGCGAGGACGAAGTCGTCGTAGAACACGGTGCCGTTGTGCGGGGCGTAGAGGTCGATCGCCTCGAGCTCCAGGATGCCGCTCCCGCTGTACGCGTCCCAGACGCCGGTGCCGATCAACTGCCCGTTGTAGTAGACATCGCCGGTGTTGTTGTCGAGATCAAAATCGACGCGGATCTCGACCCACTGGTCGTAGACCAGCAGGGCGAGCAGGTCCCCGTTCGGGTCGCGGAACACATCCTTCGCGTACCCGTTCAAGGGATCCATGTCGATTTCGACGGCCCAGTCGTAGGGGCCTCCATGGGCGTAGTCGTTGTTGAGGATGAAGTAGCTGGTCTCGTCCAGATTGCCCGGGATGTAGACATGGCAGGTCATGGTCCACGCGCCGGAATCGATCCCGCTGAAGAGGCGGACGGCATCGGAGCCGGGGCCTACGCCGATCGAGTTGGGGGCCGAGCGGGACTGGGCGGTGGTGACCGTGCCGTAGGCGCTGGGGGAACCGTCCCAGCCGTCCCAGCCGCCGATGTTGAGCGGTCCGACGGCATAGCTGTCGAAGTTGTCGCTCCACTGGGCCGAGGCGGTGCCCGCGGCGAGGGCAAGGGCGAGGAAGCCGATCGTTCTCGAGTGCTGCATACGGTGATCTCCCGAACTCATGGTTTGCAGCACGACCCGGCGGACGGCCCCTATGACCGATCGCACCCGCGCCGCTCTGCTCTGCTCCAAACACGCCCGCCCGAGAACACCACAGGAGAAACCGTGGCCGGGCCCGGACGGATTTCCGGACGATGTACCTATACCAGCGCGCGCGGGCCGGGGCAAGCAAAAAAGCACCGCCGGGGGCGGAACAGGCCCCGGTGCACCGACCGGGGAGCGGGACCGGGGACGCCGCGCCCGCGGCGCGGTAGGCTCTGGCGATGAACAGGCGAGACTTCCTGCAGGTGTCGACGGTTTCGGCGGCGGGTCTGGCGTTGGGGGCTTGCGCGCAGCAGCCGGCGGCGGGGGACACCCCGCGGAGTACCGGGCCCGCGGACCAGCCAGAACCCGAGCAGAAAGCAGCGCCCGTGTTTGGCATCTCCCTCGCCGAGTGGTCGCTGCACCGCGCCCTCCAGGCCGGCGAGATCTCCAACCTCGACTTCCCACGCCTCGCCAAGGTGGACTACGAAATCGACGCGGTCGAGTATGTCAACAGCTTCTTCCGCGAGCAGGTGGCGGACCGGGAGTACCTCGCCGACCTCCGCCAGCGGTGCGACGACCACGGCGTGGCCAGCCTGCTGATCATGTGCGATGGGCTCGGCGAGCTGGGCAACGCCCACGCCGGGCGGCGGAACGAGGCGGTCGAGAACCACAAGCCGTGGGTCTACGCGGCGAGGTACCTGGGGTGCCACTCCATCCGCGTGAACGCGGCCAGTTCCGGCACCTTCGAGGAGCAGCAGAAACGGGCCGCCGACGGGCTGCGCAAGCTGGTCGAGTTTGCCGACCAGGGGGAGATCAATGTCATCGTCGAGAACCACGGGGGGCTGAGCTCCAACGGCGAGTGGCTGGCGGGGGTGATGAAGCTGGTGGACCACCCGCGCATCGGCACGCTGCCGGACTTCGGGAACTTCTGCCTGGACTGGAGCCGGCGCGAGGAGCCCGACGCCTGGTACGACCGGTACAAGGGCGTTGCGGAGATGATGCCCTTCGCCAAGGCGGTGAGCGCCAAGAGCCACGACTTCGACGAGTCCGGTAACGAGACGGCCACCGACTACCGGCGGATGCTCAAGATCGTGGTCGATGCGGGGTACCGCGGTCGCGTGGGGATCGAGTACGAGGGGGACAGGCTGAGCGAGCCCGAGGGGATCCTGGCGACCAAGCGGCTGCTGGAGCGGGTGCGGGAGGAACTCGCTTCCTGATGTGCGGCACCCCGCGTCCACCGGGCAGTGTCCTCCGCCCGAACAAGCCTCACACCCCGAGGATCATGAGGGTCACGGCAACAATGCCGAACACCAGCGCGAAAGCAGCCAGCACAAGAACCGTGGTGACGAACAGATTCGCCACCCAGTTCAGCCAGACTGGGACCCGATAGGGGCGGCGCCCCCAGCGTCGCAGACGGACACCGAGAAACCGGGCCCCCCAGCCGCTACCAATCGCAAGCGCGGCGCAGCTGCCGATGACGACCACGACGACGCGGTCCAGGACCCGGCTCTGCCAAGCCCCGAAGGTCAAGATCACCCCAACCGTCGCGAAGATGAGCCCTGTCTTCACGAGGTCCTTCCGGAGTACACATATCGACCGGTATTGCCTGCTCCAGAATGCTCGAACCTCGTGCTTCACCCACTCGCGCCCGCACTCCGAACAGCGCGCAGAGCGAAAGGCTTGCGTGGGGTACCCGCACACCGGACAGGGCAGGGTATCTGGAGGTTGTCCTGGACCATGCGCCATCCAACCTACTTCTTATCCCGCCGGTGGTTGCCCTTCCCCTTGTCCCGCGACTTGCTCTTGCGGCTGCGGCGCTCCGAGCCCGTCATGCCGCCGAATCCCGCGCCCTTGCCCTCGCCGATGCCGCCGAATTTGTCGCCGCCGCCGAGTTTCGGCAGCACCTGCTTGGCCTTGCCCGCGGCCCGGCCCTCGGCGTCGGCGATGGCCATGTTCATCTGCCGCTTGGAGAGGTCGATCTCCAGGATCCGCACCTTGACCAAGTGCCCCATGTTGAAGCTGCGCCCGCTGTTGGCGTCGACGAGGGCGCCGGTGCGCTGGTCGATCTGCCAGCGGGGCGGGGCGCTGGAGCGCGTGACATCGCCGGGCAGGTCCTTGGTCTGGATCATGCCGTCGGCGAGGTACTTGTCGATCTGGACATAGATGCCGCGGGGGCTGACGCCGGTGACCACGCCGTCGAACTCCTCGTCCATCTTCGTCGTGAGGAGCTGCAGCACCAGGAAGCTCCGCAGCTCGCGCTCGGCGCTCTCGGCGTTCTCCTCCCGCTTGGTGCAGTGGCGGCCGATGTCGGTGAGCTTGTCGACATCGGGGCAGGCGGGGGTGGCGGCGAGCTCGTTGCCCAGGTTGCGCCAGGCCCGCTCATCCCGGGGGGCCGCGTCGCCGTTGTTGGTCCGGCGGAGGAACTCCTCGAGCGAGCGGTGCACCGTCAGGTCGGGGTAGCGGCGGATGGGGCTGGTGAAGTGGGCGTAGGCGCCGCTGGCGAGGGCGAAGTGCCCGACCTTCGCCGGCGAGTACTCGGCCTTGGTCAGCGTCCGCAGGACCGCCATGTGCACGGCGCGGGCGGCGGGCGTGCCGCGCGTGGCGTTGAGCAGGCCCTGGAGTTCTTCTCGCGTCGGGTGCTTGGGGATGGTGAACCCCGCGACCTTGGCGGCCTTCTCCATGTGCGAGGTCTCGCCGGGCGTGGGCTCGGGATGGACCCGCCGCAGCAGCGGCACATTGAGCTTGTCGAACAGCCGCGCGAGCACCTCGTTGGCCTCGACCATGAACATCTCGATCAGCGTGTGGGTGAACGCGTTGTCCTCGCGCTCGGCGTCGATCACCCGCCCATGCTCGTCGAAGAGCAGCACGACATCGGGCAGCTCGAGCGAGATCATCCCCTGCCGCTGACGCCGGCCCTGGATGGCGCGGGACAGGGCGTTCATCTCCTTGAGCGTCGCAAAGAGCTGCGGCGTGTAGTTGGGCTCGGTCTTGGCGTGGGCCTTGGCCTCCTCGGCGTCGCCGTCGATCAGGGCCTGGGCCTCGAGGTAGGTCATGCGTTTGGCGCTCTTGATGAGCGTCTGGGCGACACCCTCGCGCACGACCCTGCCCTGCCGGTCGTAGCGGATAAAGGCGCTCTTGGCGTACCGCGGCACGCCCTCCTGCAGCGAGCAGATGCCGTTGCTGAGTACCTCGGGCAGCATGGGGATGACCAGCCGCGGCAGGTAGACCGAGTTGGCGCGGTCGGCGGCCTCGCGGTCGAGGGCCGAGCCGGCCTCGATAAAGTGGGCGACATCGGCGATGTGGATGCCCAGCTCCCAGCCGTCGTCGAGCCGCTTGATGCTGATGGCGTCGTCGTAGTCCTTGGCGTCGGGCGGGTCGATGGTCGCGATGAACTCGCCCGTGAGGTCCAGCCGCCCCTTCAACGCCTTGGCCCCGTGGCGCTCCCATTCGGCGATCTCCCCGTCAAAGAACCGCGTCACCCGCCGGGCCTGCTCGACGCACTCGGCCGGGAACTCGCCGGGCAGGTTGAACGCCGCGATCACCGCCTGGGTCTCGACATCGGGCAGCCCGGCCTCGCCCAGCACGCGGCTGATGACGCCCTCGGCGAGGTTGTTGCCCTCGGGGTACTCGATGATCTCGACGACGACCTTGTCGCCGGGGTTGACATGCTTGCTCTCGGCGTCGCGGATCACGATCTGTTCGCGCATCTCCCGCCCGTCGGGCTGGACGAGCCACAGCGGGCCCTGCTTGAAGATCTCGCCGGTGAAGCACGAGCGTTTGCGCTCGACGACCTCGACCACCTCGCCGACGAACTGCGGGCCTTCCTCGCGCCGCTCCCGCCGCTTGTCGCGGCTCACCGCCACCCGCACGATGTCCCCGCTCATCGCGTCGAGCGTCGAGCCCGGCGGGATGAAGACATCGCCCTCGCGGGTCTTGCTCCGGGGCTTGACGAACCCGAACCCCCGGTCGGTCCCCTTGAACTCGCCGACGATCTCGCCGCCCATGTCGCCGAGCGAGGGCAGCCGCACGCGCCCCGCGTCATCGACCGCCAGCTCGCCGGCGTCCACGAGCTGCTGGACCTCCTCGGCCAGGACGGCCGCGTCGTCGATGCGCAGCTCCTCGGCCAGCGCCTCGACCACCTTGGGCTTGTAGTCGTCGTGCTGGAGGTGCTGAATGAGTTGACGCTTGTAGCGCAAAGCCATGCCGGTTCCTTCCTGCCTCGCTCCGCGCTCTTCGCGCCCTTCGCGCCCTTCGCGTTCCAATGCCTTATCCGAGCGCCTGCTCAATATCCGCAATCAGATCCTCGACATCCTCGATGCCGACGCTGAATCGTACCAGCCCATCGGTGATGCCGAGTTTCGCCCGCTGCTCGGGCGGCACGCTGGCGTGGGTCATGATGGCCGGGCTCTCGATCAGGCTCTCCACCCCGCCCAGACTCTCCGCGATCGAGAAGATGCGGAGCCGTTCGAGGAAGGTGCGGGCGTCGTCGAGCCCGCCGTCCATCTCGGCGGTGACCATGCCGCCGAAGCCGCACATCTGCTTCTTCGCGACCTTGTGCTGCGGGTGGCTCTCGAGGCCCGGGTAGACGACGCGCGGGAAGCGGGGGTGGGCCTCGAGGTGCCGGGCGATCTTCACCGCGTTCTCACAGTGCCGCTGCACGCGCACATGGATCGTCTTGGTCGAGCGGAGCAGCAGGAAGCAGTCCATCGGCCCCGGCACGGCTCCCACCGAGTTCTGCACGAACTTGAGCTTCTCGTGCAGGCCCGCATCGCGGGTGATCAGCGCCCCGCCGACCACATCCGAGTGCCCCCCGATGTACTTGGTCGAGCTGTGGCACACGATGTCCGCGCCCAGCGCGAGCGGGTTCTGCAGCACCGGCGTCGCGAAGGTGTTGTCCACCGCCAGCATCGCGCTCCGCCCTCTGCACATCTCGGCGATCGCCGCGATGTCGATGACCTTGAGCATCGGGTTAGTCGGCGTCTCCAGCCACACGAGCCTGGTCTCGGGCCGGAAGGCCGCCCGCGCCGCGTCGTGGTCGGTGAGGTCCACCAGCGAAATCGCGATCCCGTGCCGGTCGTACACCCTGTTGAAGAGCCGGTTGGTCCCGCCGTAGACATCGTCGCAGAGAATGACATGGTCGCCGGGGCTGAGCTGGTGGAGGACGCAGTCCATCGCCGCGCAGCCCGAGCCGAAGCACAGCCCGTGCTTTCCCCCCTCCAGCGAGGCGAGGTTGGCCTCGAGCGCCTTGCGTGTCGGGTTGCTCGACCGCGAGTAGTCGAAGTCGTCGACGAACTTGCCCGGCGAGGTCTGGGCGTAGGTCGCCGTCTGATAGATCGGCGTCATGATCGCGCCGGTCGCGGGGTCGGGGTGCTGCCCGGCGTGGATGGCGCGGGTGGCGAAGCGGGCGTTGTCGTTCATTCGAACACTCCAAATAAACCGCGGAGAGCGCGGAGGCCGCGGAGACTGCGCTGGTCGCCCGGGTTCTGCTCCGCGTGCTCCGCGCTCTCCGCGGTGAATGAGTAGCTTAGGAGTTCCCCGTCTTCCGCGACAGGTAGTCAATCAGGTCAATCTGCGACACGATCCCCACGATCCGCGACTCGTCCACCACGATCGCCACCTGGTCCTTCGCGAAGATCGCGTACAGCTCCTCCACCCTCGCCTTGGGGTACACCAGCCCCCCCACCGGCGTCGCCACGCTGCTCGCCGGCGCGTCCATCGACACATCCCCCCGCTGCAGCGCCCGCAGCAGGTCCACCTCGTGCACGATGCTCGAGGGCTTCCCGCTCCCGTTCACCAGCGGCACCTGGCTCACGCCGTGCTCGCGGAACATGCCCACCACCTCGCGCAACGGCGTCTCCGGCCCGGCGGTGACGACCGCCGGGTGCTCGCCCGCCAGCACATCCGCGACGCAGCCGAGGTGGCGCTCGGGCTCCATGAAGCCGTAGTCCTTCATCCACGAGTCGGCGAGGTACTTGGTGATGTACCGGCTGCCATGGTCGGGCAGCACGCACACGACCTTCTTGCCCGCGCCCAGCCGCCGGGCCACCTCGACCGCGACATGCACGATCGCCCCGGCCGAACCGCCGCTGAAGAGCCCCTCCTCGCGCGTCAGCCGCCGGGCCATCGTGAACGCCTGCCGGTCGTCGGTCTGCTGGATCTCATCGACCGCCTTGAGGTCGAACGCGTCGCAGACGATGTCGTCGCCCACGCCCTCGACCTTGTACACGCTCGCCTCGCCGGGCACGCCGGTGTAGAACAGGCTGAAGTGGACGCTGCCGATGGGGTCGGCCCCGACGATGCGGATTGCCCGGCCCAGTTCCCTGTTCTTCTCCTTGAAAAAGCGCCCGACGCCCGAGATCGTGCCGCCGGTGCCGATGCCGGCGACGAAGGCGTCGAACTCGCCCCCGGTCTGCTCCCAGATCTCCCGGGCCGTCGAGCGGTAGTGGGCCTGGATGTTCAGCTCGGTGTGGTACTGGTTGACATAGAACCCGCCGGGCGTCTGGCTGGCGATCCGCTTGGCGGTGTTGACATAGTGGTCGGGGTGGTCGCCGGGCACATCGGTGGGCGTGATCACCACCTCGGCCCCGAAGCCCTTGAGCATATTGACCTTCTCGAGGCTCATCTTGTCGGGCATGGTGAAGACGCACTTGTAGCCCTTGACGGCGGCCACCATCGCCAGCCCCAGCCCGGTGTTGCCCGAGGTGTTCTCGACGATGGTGCCGCCGGGCTTGAGCCAGCCCCGCTTCTCGGCCTCCTCGACGATGTAGAGGGCCATGCGGTCCTTGATCGACCCCGCGGGGTTGAGGAACTCGCACTTGACCCACACCTCGGCCGCCCCGGCGGGCACGACCTTGTTGAGCCTGACCAACGGCGTATCCCCGACCGCCTCCAGAATGTTCGCAAAGGGCTTCCGCATCCGTGTGCTCCCACGGCCCGATCCCTCGGACCCGGGGCAGCATATCCGCCCACAACCCCCCAGGCCGGTCGTCGGACACCCGCACCCAGTCCCCAAGGGAGCGCGAGAGCAGGAGCCCAGGGCGCCGCCCTTGGTCGGAAGCCGCACGAACAGACCCAGCCCCAAAGGGGCGCGAGAGCCCGAGCCCAGGGCACCGCCCTGGGACCGTCGCCGGACGACCGAACCAAGCCCTGAAGGGGCGCAACAACGCACTGTGCCGCCCCTTCAGGGCTCGATGAACACCAACACCGCACACCCCCCGGGGCGGTGCCCCGGGCTCCGGCTCTGATGCCCCCTTGGGGCTGGAACCCCGCCGCCGCGCTGCACGCGCGGAGACCCGACCCCACCCCGGTAGACTGGCTCCATGACCCACCCCCGCCCATCCAGGCCCCGCCGACTGCGCCGGGCCGTCATGTGGGCGGCAGGGATGGTGCTGGGGCTGTCGGTGACGGCGTGGATGCTCAGCCTCCTGCTCTTTGTAGGATGGACCGACACCTTTGGGTCCTCTCACTTCCGGCTTCACAGAGGCAATCTGGTGGGTGGGAGGTCCGACCTGGGTGGCCTCATGCCCCCCGCAGGCTGGACTTTCTTGTGGTCTCCGGACGCGCCCCGCTGGCGGCTTCCAGGAGTGGGGCTCCCGCGCTTCCAGGGTCGTTCCCTCCTTTGGCATGCGGTTGTGCCGCTGTGGATCCCTGCCGTTGTGTCCGCGTCCATCCTCTCGGTCCCCTGGACCTGGAAACGGCGCTCGCACATTGGCCACTGCCCCACCTGCGGCTACGACCTCACCGGCATCGACGGCGTGTGCCCGGAGTGCGGGAGCCCGCGACCATGAAGCGGCGCAGCCGAGTCCTGCGGGCCGTCATGCGGACGGCGGGGGTGGTGCTG
Organism: uncultured Phycisphaeraceae bacterium; assembly: GCA_964372195.1. Taxonomy (GTDB): domain Bacteria; phylum Planctomycetota; class Phycisphaerae; order Phycisphaerales; family UBA1924; genus PNC22. The sequence goes on along the minus strand of CAYJPX010000002.1, from coordinate 93,212 downwards.
GGGCTGTCGGTGGCGGCGTGGACGATCAGTTTGTTCCGTGTGGAGTGGGCGGCTCCGCGGAGCGTGGCGCTGTTCAACGGCGAACTGATTGTGTACGACAACTCCATCGTCGCGGAATCACATTGGTACATTGCCGGATACGACGCTGAATTCAGCAAACCCCGCTGGAGGTGGTCGCAGATCGGCACCCAGTACGGCGGAGGACGATCGTTGTATGTTCGCCTGCCGCTGTGGATGCCAACGGCGTGCTCCGGCCTCGCGCTCGGAGGACTGCTGGTGATCGACCGGCGTCCACGAGCGTTGGCTTGCGTACACCGCTGCCCCACCTGCAACTACGACCTCACCGGCATCGACGGCGTGTGCCCGGAGTGTGGGGGGGAGCGATGAAGCGGTGCCTGCGAGCGAGGTTTGGGCAGGTTCCCGGATGGCGCAGGGTGCTCGCGGTGCTCGGTGCGGCACTTTCCATGGCCTCAATCGCACTCGTCATCGTGTCGTGCTTCGGTTCGGGGTTCTGGTTGACGGGCAGTCGCATAATCGGACTTCGGCCCGGGGGGGTCGCACTCAGGTACACGGGTATCGAATTGAACGGCACGCACTGGGAGTGGCACCCGCCCGACAACTGGTGCTGGATGCCGCGGAGTGCCATGGGATCTTCCCCTGCAACAAGCGACTTTGATCTACCGCTCTGGTGCCCTTGCCTCATCGGGGTCTTCTTCATGCTCCCTGCGTACTCGCGTCTTCGGCGACAACGGGCCGGCCACATCTGCTCGCTGTGCGGCTACGACCTCACCGGCATCGACGGCGTGTGCCCCGAGTGCGGGGACGAACGGTGACCAGCAATCGCCCACACAACTCGATCCTGGGCCGTGTGTTTGCGGGCTTGCTGGCGACCGGGTTGACACTGCTGTTCTACTTCGGCGTCGGGTCGTTGTCGGCGGGTGCGGCCGAGGTCGTGCTGACGATCTTGGTCTGCTGTGTGTTCGCATTGCCGTTTGTGCTGCTCGTCTTGAAGCGGCTCGTCCCGTCATGGTGGTACGGTAAAGGAGCGTGCAGCCGATGCGGCTACGACCTGCGCGGCCTCCCGTCGGGCAACCCATGCCCAGAATGCGGCCATCATCCATGACCCGCCGCCACTCCGAACTCGCCGCCATCTACCTGCTGCTCGGGCTGGCGGCGACATGGGCGGTGGCGTGGGGGTCGGCGGTAATCTGGAAGCCGGAACCCGTCGACGGCGCGTACTTCCTGGAACCCTCGCCTCCATACCGCTTGGTGATCATGGCGAGACGACCCGGGGCGATCGCGATAGTCGTGGTGGTGTGGGGGAACGCGCACATGGTGGAGAGACTCCGAGGCGGCGAGGACCCGAGATTCACCGTGCGCGAGCTACCCGGCATTGTGCGTGGGACCGCGCATCCATCACCCGGAGACCACAGGTTCCTCGGAGGGAGCCTTGCGGCCGAAGGCCGAGGCTGGCCCTACTACGCGCTTTCCTGCAAGACCGATTCCTACGACTTTGGCCGTTCGCGGGAGGTGGTCTCCAATGCGCTGTGCGCCTTCCGCCCAGATCGACCACCCTCGGATGCAACGCTGCTCCCCTACCTCCCCTACTGGCCCGGCCTCCTCGCCGACACCCTGTTCTACGCCGTGCTGCTCGCTTGTCTGCACCAACTCAACGCCTGGGGCCACCGGACGCGCCGTCGCAAGCGCGGCCGCTGCGCCGCGTGCGGGTATGACCTGTCGGGGCTTGACTCATTCACTTGCCCCGAGTGCGGCCGCGATCGCTGACTCCACCACGCCAACGGCGTGGCATAGCCCGAGCCCAGGGCACCGCCCTGGGTCTACCGCCCGACGAGCACACCAAGCCCTGAAGGGGCGCAACAACACACCATGCTGTGCCGCCCCTTCAGGGCTCGGTGCACACGAACGCCGCCGCACACCCGGGGCGGTGCCCCGGGCTCGGGCTCTGATGCCCCTTTGGGGCTGGTCGGGCGCTGCAGTGCTGCATCGACGCCCTTTTGGGGCTGGTCGGGCGCTGGAGTGCTGCGTCTGACGCCCCGTTGGGGCTGGTCGGGCGCTGCGGAGCGCGAGCCCGGCGCGGTCAGCGTCCGAGCATCCCCCGACCCTTGTTGAACACCAGGTTGTCGCGGCCCAGCACCAGCACATCCGCGATCTCGACCGCCTCCTTGAAGCTGTCCATCGCCAGGGCCGGGTCGGCGGCGTGCTTGAGCACCTTGCCCTGCTCGTAGTGCTCGAGTGTCGGGATCGAGTCGCCGCAGATGAGCGTCGTGCGGTCCGGCTCGGCGACCAGCAGCCCGCAGAGCCCCGGCGTGACGCCCGGCAGGGGAAAGAGGTCGACCCCGCGCGCGATCGAGTCGGGCGCGGCACGGCACTCCCGCAGGAGCGACACCTGGTACTCGAGCTCGGCCCTGGTCTCGTCGTCGGCATCGCCCGCGTCGCGCAGCAGCGTCGCCAGCGGGATGCCCACCGCCTCCCGCTCGGCCTGGTGGATCAGCCACTCGGCGTTGTCGAACGCCCGCAGGCCGCGGCAGGTGTCGGCCCGGAAGCTCGTCAGGAATATATGGGTGATGTCCGAGGGCTCGAGCCCGGCGCGCTCGTCGAGCCGGGCGACGACCGCCGCCGGCGGCAGGCCGGGGTCGACCAGGATCACCGCGCCCTCCGTGCGCACAAGCGTGGTCGTCGCGTGCCCCGTGCGCACGCCCCGGGCGGTGTCGCGGAGCGGGTGCTCGGGTAGCGTGCCCAGGGAGATGATGCGGATGTCCATGGGCCCCTACTCCTCCCGCTGCACGAGCAGCCGCTCCAGCACCGGGTGCTTGTGGGCCTTTTTCGCGACCAGCGCCTCGAGGACCAGGGGCGGGACCATCGACTCGAGCTGGGAGAGGTCGCGCCCCAGGGCCGTGATCTGGCGGATAAGGCTCGAGCTGGTGTAGGCGAAGCTCTGGCCGGCGACCACGAAGGCGGTCTCGAGCCCGGCGACCTGGCGGTTGGTGATCGCCTGCTGGATCTCGTACTGGAGGTCGGAGAGGTTGCGGATACCCCGGAGCAGGGCGGTGGCGCCGGCCGCGATCGCGAAGTCGACCGTCAGCCCCGAGAACGACTCGACCCGCACCGGCGCCCCGTCGGGGGCCTCGGCGACGAGCTGCCCGGCCAGGGTCGAGGCCATCGCGACCCGCTCGTCGCTGGTGAACAACTGGTCCTTGCCCGGGTTGCGGCCCACGGCGATGACCAGCTCGTCGAAGAGGTGGCGGCCCCGCTGGACGACATCCAGGTGGCCGAAGGTCATGGGGTCAAACGACCCGGGAAACACCGCGAGGTGATGCGCCATGCGGCCAGTGTACCCGGCATAAACCACCCACCCCGCAGGGGTCCGCACGCGGGGTCGGGCGTGCGGTCGCCCGGGGCGGACACGGATCGCAGGCTTGGGGTGCAGTTTCTCGGTGTCCGCGAGTCAAGGGAGGGGCCGACCCCTGCGAGGGCCCCGTGCTGCGCCCCGGCGGCACGGGGCCCGTCTCTTTTCGGACGGGCCGAATGGTCTACCCGCGGGGTGCGCGAATCGCGCTCTCTAAAAAAGCAAGGCCCCCGCGCATCGACCGGGGGACAGGAGGTCAACGCGCTGGGGGCCAAGCGTCTTGGTGGCGAGCCCGTATGTCTGATTGCTCAGACCGCGGGCACCGCCGGGAAGTCGAGTTGTGTGTCGTTCAGGTGGTTGAAGTAATTCGTGAACGACGCAAGAGCGTAGGTCGCGACCATCTCGGCGACCTCTCGAACAGTATACCCAGCCTTGCAGAAAGTGTCGATGTCCGCCTCGGAGACAAATCCGTGTTTTTCGTGGATCGCCAGCGCGAACTTCGCCACCGCGTCGAGCTTGGGGTCGTTGGGCATCGAGCCACGCCGGGCGGCCAGGCACTGCTCGTCGGTCAACCCCAGGCTCTTTCCGATCTTGGTGTGCGCCGCTACGCAATACCCGCAGTCGTTGGCCTCACCGACCGTAAGCTGAACAACCTCGCGGGCCTTCCCGCTCAGGCCCGCCTTGCCCAGAGCCCCGGCGAGCCCCAGGTAGGCGTCGAGCACCGCGGGGCTGTTGGCCATGCCCTTGAAGATGTTCAGTTCTTTGCCCTTCAGGGGGCCGTCGAAGATCTCCTTGACGCGTCCGGTGGCGGTGGCGGGGTTGATCACTGGGAGGCGTGGCATAGGGGATTTCCTTTCCTACTGCGGATTGGTGCACCCGAGCGGGTCCGTGGTTTCATCATTGGGCCCCCGACGGTGGAAACCCGGCTCGCCCCCTCCGCCGCGAAGAATCCGCAAACATCCGGCCGCGTCCCGGAACAACCGCCGGGTCGGGGGAGCGCCCCGCTTACCATATGAGCGGGAATGCCAAGGAGATTGCGCACCGTCATGTCGCAAATCGAGTCGAGAATCCCGGACGCCAGCCTGACCCGGATGGACACCCACTGTCATTCCTGGGCGTCGGACGGCCCGGCGGTCGCGGCGCTGTCGTTCCTGCACATGCCCGAGTGCTACTCGCCGCCGGAGAAGGTGTATGACCAGGCCCGGGCCCGGGGGATGGACCTGGTCACCATCACCGACCACGACACCATCAAGGGGGCGATGGAGCTAGTCGAGCGGGGGTTCGAGGGGTTCATCCCCGGCCAGGAGGTGAGCGTCTACTTCCCCGAGGATCGCTGCAAGCTGCATGTCCTGGTGTGGGGGATCACGCCCGAGCAAGACGAGGAGCTCTCGACGCGCGGGCTCCGCAACGATGTGTACGCGTTCGCGGCGTGGCTGTTTGAGCGACGGCTGGCCCACGCGGTGGCCCACCCGCTCTACATGCAGAATGGGCGGCTGACGCGGTCGCACATCGAGCGGTGCGCGCTCTTGTTCAAGGGGTTCGAGCTGCTCAACGGCGCGCACACCGAGCGGCATCGCTCGCCGCTGGATCGGTTCCTCGACGGGCTGACCCCGGGGCGGATGCAGGAGCTGGCGGCTGAGCACGGGGTCGAGCCGGTCTGGCCCAGGATCTGGCACAAGGCGCGGACGGGGGGTTCCGACGACCACGGGCTGCTGAATGTCGGGCGGACCTGGACGGGTGTGCGCACGGGCGAGGGCGCGCGGATCAGCGACCCGGCGGAGTTTTTCGGGCTGGTGATGGCCGGGCGGTGCGAGCCGGGCGGGGCCGGGGGGCACGGCTCGCTGCTGGCGCACCAACTGACGACGGTCGGGGCGCACTACTACGCCGAGCGGGTCGCGGCCAGGCAGAACCCGCGGGGCCGGTATGTGGCCAGCAAGCTGCTGCGGTTCGCGGGGGTGGACCTGCCCCGCCCGTCGCGGGCGCGGCTGGCGGCGCACATGACCACGCGGAAGATGCTCCGGCGCAGGCGGGGCAAGGGCCTGCCGCTGCTCGATGCGCTGCGCGAGGCGCTCGACGACATCCTGCAGCGGTACCCGGACCTGCGCGAGCGGCTGAGCCAGGACCGCTGGGCCGACGGGAGCGCCCTCTCCGACCACGACCGGATGGCCGAGTTCGCCGACGAGCTCACGGCCCTCCTCACCCGCGAGCTGAGCGGGTCGACCATGCGGGCCCTGCGCAAGCGCGACAAGACCGGGCTGGTCGATCATGTGCTGTCCTACGCCATCCTGACGGCGGCCCAGCTGCCCTATGTCTTCAGCCTGTTCTACCAGAACAAGGAGCGTGAGTTTGTCGAGCGCTTCGAGCACGAGACCTCGGCGCCGGGCGCCGGCGTCTCGGTGCTCGAGCGGTCCATGCGGGTCAGCCTGTTCACCGACACCCTCGGCGATATCAACGGCGTGAGCCGGTTCATCGGCGATGTCGCCGAGCGTGCGCGCGCGACGGGGCGCGACCTGCAGGTCATCACCTCGACGCGCCGGGCGATCCCCGAGCAGATCAACATGTTCAACTTTGACCCGGTGTTCGCCGCGTCGATCCCGCGGTACCCCGAGCTCGAGCTGGTGCTGCCGCCGCTGGTGCCGATCCTGCGCCACATCGACCGGCACCAGCCGGACTGCATCCATATCTCGACGCCAGGCCCGGTGGGGCTGATCGGGTTCATCGCGGCCAAGATGCTGCGCGTGCCGGTGCTGGGCGTGTACCACACCGACTTCCCGTCGTATGTGGACAACCTCTTCGAGGACCGGGCGTTCACCTACGGGTGCGAGAAGTTCATGCGGCACTTCTACGCCCCGTTCACCGCGATCTTCACGCGCAGCGAGGAGTATGTCGAGGCGCTCGCCCGGCTCGGCCTGCCGCGGGAGCGCTGCTGCTCGCTCATGCCGGGGTTCGAGCACACCGCCTTCCAGCCGGGGTTCCGGGACCGGTCGGTCTGGGAGCGGCTGGGGGGCATGGACCCGACGAGCGTGAAGGTGCTGTATGTCGGGCGGGTGAGCGTGGAGAAGAACCTGCCCTTCCTGACGGGGGTGTGGAAGACCGTGCAGGCCGAGCTCCGCGGGCGCGGGCTGTCCGCCGAGCTGGTGGTGGTGGGCGACGGGCCCTACCGCGAGAAGATGGCCCGCGAGCTGCGCGGGCAGCGGGCCCACTTCCTGGGCTATCGGCGGGGGCAGGAGCTCAGCACGATCTACGCATCGAGCGATCTCTTCGTCTTCCCCAGCGTGACCGACACCCTGGGCCAGGTGGTGATGGAGAGCCAGGGCTCGGGGCTGCCCGTGCTCGTCACCGACCAGGGCGGGCCCAAGGAGGTCGTCGGCCACGGGCGGACCGGGTTCGTGCTGCCGGTGACCGAGCCGTCGGGGTGGGTCGGGCGGATTGTGGACCTGGTCGGCGACGAGGAGAGGCGGCGCCGGATGGGGGCCGCGGCCCACGAGAGCGTCCAGAAGTACTCGCTGGCCAACTCCTTCGAGCACTTCTGGGAGGTGCACACCAGGGCCTGGCACGAGCACCTGGCCAGCCGCGGGCTGCGGGAGCAGACCCGCCCGGTCCCCCAGCCCCGGCGGACCGCGGCACGGGGGTGAGCGGGTTCGGCCTTTGTCTTGGCGCTCGGGGGGGCGGGACGGTACACTTCGGCCATGCGGTGCTCTCAGGCCATGCTTCGGGTGTGCTCGGCGGGGTTGTGTTCGCTCCCGGGTGTGGCCCGCGCGCAGAGCCCTGAGCCGATGCCCCTCATCACCGAGGTGCTCTACTCGGTGCCCAAGGGCGAGGCGGGCGACGCCTCGAGGGACGGCTCACGCCACGCTACCGGGGACGAGTTCGTCGAGATCCACAACCCGACCGACACGCCGATCCGACTTGCCGGCTGGACCATCACCGACCGCAACGCCCCCGAGGCCGGGCAGTTCCTGTTTGTCTTCCCCGAGTTCACGCTCGACGCGGGGGGGACGGCGGTGGTGTTCAACGGGGTGGAGCAGCACATCCCCGGCCCGGTGGGCACGGCCGACCAAGCCCCGCCCAAGGCCAACGGGGAGTTTGGCGAGGCCTGGGTCTTTACCGCGGGCAACACCTCGTCGAATGTCGGCCTGGCGAACTCCGCCGACTGGGTGTGCCTGAAGACCGCGGCGGGCGAGGTGGTGAGCTGCCTGGTGTGGGGCGACCCCGACGAGACCCCACCGGTGGCGGACGATCGGCTGGTCAGGCTGCCCAACGCCTCGAACGCCAGCGTGCAACTGACGCTGGCCGGGCCGGGCGGGGTGTTCGAGGCCCATCCGAGCGTCGAGGGTCTACGATGCAGCCCGGGGAAGCCCCCGCCGCCCGAGGTCGCCGCAGCGGCGCCCGAGCCGGACCGCTAGGCGGCGGCGAGCACCCGTTTCTGTGAGGATCGGCCGATGCCCTGGATCACCAAAGACTCCGCCCACACGCAGATCAGCCGCCGTGACGAGCCGTACCTGACCAAGGCGTTGCGGGCCGAGGTGGTGGACAAGTACCTGCCCCGGTACGAGCAGAAGGCGGGGGCGTTGCTGCCGGCGCTGCACCTGGTGCAGCACGAGTACGGGTGGATCCCCCACCAGGCGATGGTGGAGATCGCCCAGTTGCTGGAGCTGGCGCCCTCGCAGGTGATCGACACGGCGACCTTCTATGAGGAGTACTGGCTCAAGCCCAAGGGCAAGCATGTGGTGGCGGTGTGCCGCTCGATCGCGTGCGAATTCTGCGGCCAGCCGGAGATCACCGACGCGGTGCGCGGGGCGCTGGGGATCGATGTCGGCGAGACGACCGAGGACGGGGAGTTCACGCTGATCGAGCTGGAGTGCATCGGGGCCTGCGGCGGCGCCCCGGCCATGCTCCTCGACCACACGCTGCACGAGAATGTCACGCCGCGGCAGATCCCGGGTTTGCTCGCCGCGGCCAAGGCGCACGCGGCCCACTAGTGTGCCACCGGCGGCTCGTCGGCCGGTGGGATTGGGCAAGGGTGTTGGCACTGGCGGGCAAGCCGCCAGTGGCACAGGGAAGGCGCCGGCCATGACCAACATGACCAACCAACCCGGCGAGAAGCCCAAATCCCTGATGCGCAACCTCGGGGCGTTCTTCGGCCATATCGCCCACGGCATCACCGCCAGCCCCGCCGGCCCCGAGCCGCGCACCCACGAGGTGCGACGAGAGGTCGAGGAGCGCGAGGAGACCGCGCCCGACGGGCGCAAGGTCACCGTGCGGCGGACCACGATCGAAGAGGTGGAGATCCTCGACCCCGATCGCCCCGGCAAGCAGGCCGGAGGGGTGAACCCGTGAGCGAGCAAGCCGCCGCCAAGGCCGGGATCATGGCGAGCCTGACGGGGCTGCAGAAGCTGGCGTTGGCGTTCGCGGCGATCGTGAGCATGTCGGGGGCGGGGATGTGGGGCGTGGCGGCCACCACCGCGCCGGCACGCGGGGACAGCACGGCCGAGGTCGCGCCGCCGGAGGGTGACCCGGGTTACCGGCCCGAGGGCTTCACCGACGACGCGACCGCGGGCACGCCGGAGGGGAACGCCGATGGTGAGGCCGCGGGCGACGCCGACAAGACCGCGCTCGAACTCTACTCCCCCACCGTCTTCCGCCTGGGCTTCGCGTTCTTCGTGGGCTTTGCGATCGCGTTCGCGCTGCGGGCGGCGTTCAAGGTCGTGCTGATCGTGGTCGGCACGGTGCTCCTGCTGCTGGTGGGGCTGCAGATGGCGGGGCTGATCACCGTGAACTGGGAGGCGATGCAGGGCCTCTACGACAACTCGACCGCGTGGCTGGCGACGCAGACCCAGAGCCTGACGGCGTTCCTGCGCGGGTACATCCCCTCCGGCGGCACCGCGGCGGCGGGGTTCGGGGTGGGGATGCTCAAGAAGCAGTAGGCGCCAACCGGCAGCTGTCTACGCCCGCGCCGGACACCCCGCCACGCCTCTACCCACGGATCTGGCCCTTGGGGGCGCTGGACACCTGGCCACCCTCCCGGCTCATCCGCGCCGCCCCGAGCACGATCATCGTGATCCCGCCCACGACGAGCAGCATCCCCACGCCGTTGAGCACGATTGCCCACACCACCATCCCCCCGAAGAACGACTCGACATCCGCCGGCGCACCATCACCCATCCCCGCGCCCGGCAGCATCCGCCGCATGAACCCGAACCACCACACCAGCGGCACGGCGAACACCGCGAGCCCCACCATCCCAAACCCGATCCCCAGTTGCTTCGTCCCGTCCCGCATCACGATGCCTCCGAGATTCACTACTTCTCGACCACCTGCCCGACCAAGTCCTTCGACGGGTGGCCTGCCCTCGGCCGCGTGTGGCATGCCCACGGCTCGGCGTGGGCATGGGAAGGCGCCGGTGCTCGCGAGCGTCGTGGCACCCGCCCATGACCACCCAACGCGGCCAGCATGCCACACGCTCGTGCACCCCCTTGGCCTCACCACAGGAAGCTGGAAGGCTGCTCAACCAGGCCACCCCGCCGTCGTCGTCACGAGTCTGCCTCCAAGAGTATCACACACCAGACACCCGGTGCCTTCGCATTCGGATCGCCCCCGCGAGCACGAGCGCACAAGTCGATCCCGCAGAAGGAACAAACACCAACGAATCAGAGCTGGGCGTGTACTCGATGGCTGTGTAGGGGTCGTCCCACACCGCGCTATGAAAGCGCCCGCTGAGTTGCGGGGTGTGGGCAAGTACCACAGATCCGTCGAGCATCGAATCCAGTTGCCATCCGATCCCGTACACGAGAACCGGTTCGGACGGGTCGAATGCACTGCCCCAGTCCGGGTGGAGTTGGAATGCGACGATGTCATCAACGATGTCGGCGGTCCCGTCGCCGTCAGAATCGGCGAACTTCCCATTCTTGCCACCCAGAGTCAAATAGGGGTTGAGGCCGTACCCCTCCGAGTAGTCGACGCTCACCCTGCCCGATTCGAAGAATCGGTCCCCGGTTACGACGGCAAACTCGGCGGCGGCAAACCCATCGCGGTACGGGTCGAAGTGCGCCCAGAGCTCGATGTCCACCTGGTCGCCGGGCACAACGCCGATGGGACTTCCGACTTCGACCGCCTCCCCGTTGACCTCCACCTCCCAGAACCAGTGCATGATGTCCGCCCGGGTCGGCGCGGCGGCGGCCGCGAGGGCGAGGGTCGCGATCCCCAGGGTGCGTCTGAACATGGCGTGGCCTCCCGAACTTGTCCCACCCCTAAAGCATACCGGGGTATCCGAGAAACGCGAGCCAGAGCCAGGGAATCCCCGAGACTCTGACCATGCCTCCCCCCTTCCCCCTCGGCCCGGCACGGGCCGGCTCGCTCGGGGACCACCTACAATCGCCTCCACGAACGCGACTCGGGCCCCCTCGGCCCGGCACACCCCGCCTGGGAGCCTTGGACCCATGGGCAAGACCGCATACACCGATACCCCCCGCCATGTGCTCTGCAAGCGGATCCCCACGCCGCCCTACGGCGACTGGAACGACCGCCACTATGTCGGCTACGACGAGTTCGTCGCGACCGGCGGCTATGTCGGCCTCCGCAAGGCCCTCGCCCAGACGCCCGAGCGGGTGATCGAGGAGGTCAAGAAGGGCGTGGTCCGGGGGCGCGGCGGGGCGGGGTTCCCGGCGGGCGTGAAGTGGACCTTCCTGCCGCCGGTGCCCGCGGGCAAGAAGCCCGGCGACCCCGGGGCCGAGCGGTACCTGGCGGTCAACGCCGACGAGTCCGAGCCGGGCACCTTCAAGGACCGGCTGCTGATGGAGTTTGACCCGCACCAGCTGCTCGAGGGCATCGCGATCTGCTGCCATGCGTGCAGGCTGCACCGGGCGTACATCTTCATCCGCGGCGAGTACCACCTCCAGGCAGAGCGGCTCGAGATGGCCCTCGCCGAGGCGTACGCGCAGGGCATCTTCGGCGAGAAGTGCCTGCAGCTCTCCGACGCCAACACCGGGGGCGAGAAGTTCCGCGTGGACTGCTTCGTGCACCGGGGGGCGGGGGCGTACATCTGCGGCGAGGAGACCGGGCTGCTCGAGGCGATCGAGGGCAAGCGCGGCTGGCCGCGCATCAAGCCGCCCTTCCCCGCGGTCGAGGGCCTCTTCGGCAGGCCGACGATCATCAACAATGTCGAGACGCTCTGCCATGTCGGGTTCATCATGGACGAGGGCGCCGGGGCGTTCACGGCGCAGGGCGTCGAGAGCTCGGTCGGCGGGCCGCCGAGCTACGGCACCAAGCTCATGGGCATCAGCGGGCATGTCGAGCGGCCGGGCGTCTATGAGCTGGAGCTGGGGATCCCGCTGCGCCGGTTTGTCGAGGAGCACTGCGGGGGGATGCGCGGCGGCAAGCGGTACAAGGGCGCGATCCCCGGCGGGGTCTCCATGGGCATCCTCGGGCCAGACCAGTACGACGCCGAGCTCGACTTCGACATCGGCCGCAAGTACGGCGTGCTCGGCCTGGGCACCGCCTGCCCGACCGTGTTCGACGAGGACACCGACATGGTCGCGGTGGCCCGCAACATCACGCGGTTCTACAAGCACGAGAGCTGCGGCCAGTGCACGCCATGCCGTGAGGGCTCGGGGTGGCTCTACCAGCTCATGAGCCGCATGGCCGACGGCGACGCCCGGAGCCGCGACCTGGATATCGCCCTGGAGGTGGCCGAGAGCATGGGGACGATGCCGGGGACGACGATCTGCGGCCTGGCGGACGGGAACAACTTCGCCGTCAAGACGCTGATCGGGAAGTACCGCGGGGAGTTCGAGGCGAAGCTTCGGCCGACCTATGTGACGGCGACGGTGGGGGCGAGCTGAGGCCTGGGTACACTACCCATGGGGTGTTCGGCTGGGATGCCACTACGGATGGTGTGGTGATTTATTATTGATTGTTATTGAATCAATAATTGATCCCAGGTATTGATTGCTATTGATTCGTGTTGATTCAATAGTTCACCAGACGCCATGCCACATATCCCAACACCACCCGATCATTGGGCCCTGCTCCGCGGGTCGCCGGAGCGGCTGACCGATTTCCTGGCCGATCGCCGGCTCACGGAGACGGTTGCCCGGTGCGAGGCCAAGTACCGCCACTGGCACAAGGTGCGGTACATCGCCCGCGCCGAGGGGCTCGACCCCGATCTGCTCTGGGCGATGATCAAGTTCTCCCGGCTTCCGCGCCGGCGCACCCTCCCCTTCACCGACCGGGCGGGGCAGCCCTTGGCGTACACGGTCCCGGACCGGCTCCAGGAAGAGCTGATGATGATCGACCGCGACCTGGCGGGGCACATCACCTTCGACGACGAGAGCCCGATCACCGACCACCAGCGCGACCGCTTCATCGTGTCGGCGCTGATGGAGGAGGCGATCGCCTCCAGCCAGCTCGAAGGCGCCTCCACCACGCACCGTGTCGCCAAGGAGATGCTGCGCCAGAACAGGCCCGCGCGCGACCGCAGCGAGCAGATGATCGTCAACAACTACAGGGCGATCATGTTCATCCGCGAGCAGAAGCGCACACCCCTGAGCCCCGAGTTCCTGGTCGAACTCCAGCGCATCCTCACCGACGGCACGCTCGATCGGCCCGATGAATGCGGGAGGCTGCGGCGCGAGGGCGAGCAGGTCGTGGTCGAGGACCCCCACGGCGAGGTGCTCCACACCCCACCCCCCGCCCCGACGCTGCCCGACCGCCTCCGGGCGCTGTGCGCGTTCGCCAACCACGCACCGGGCGGGGACACGCCCTTCGTCCACCCGGTCGTCCGTGCGATGACGCTGCACTTCCAGCTCGCGTACGACCATCCCTTCTGTGACGGAAACGGCCGCACCGCGCGGGCCCTCTTCTACTGGTTCATGCTCCGAGAGGGCTACTGGCTATTCGAGTTCCTGCCGATTTCCAAGCTCATCTACCGTAGCCCGTCGAAGTACAGCCTCGCGTTCCAGTATGTGGAAACCGACGAGGCCGACCTGACCTACTTCCTGATGTATCACGCCACGGTCATCCGCCTGGCCCGGCGCGACCTCCAGCAGTACCTCGCGCGGAAGCGCCACGAAATGCAGACCGCGCGGCTCGCGTTCCGCTCGTTGGAGGTCAACGATCGGCAGCGGTCCGTGCTGCTGGACATCTTGGAGCGGCCCACGCGGGAGTTCACGATCGAGGAGCACCGAGTGAGGCAGCGGATCTCCTACCACACCGCTCGCGCGGACATGCTCGACCTGGAGGCCCGAGGGTACCTCCATCGCCGCAAGGCCGGCAGGAGATTTGTGTTCATGGGAACCGACCGCGTCCGCGAGGACGCCTCGCCTCCGTAGGCCGCCCCGCTTAGCGCTTCTTGTCCCCGTGGTGCACGATCACCCACTTGCTCTTCCGGCGCCGGCTCTTGGCATTGCGCTTCTTGGTCGCCCAGCGGATCTTCTTGCGTTTCACCTCGGCCATCGGAGTCTCCTTGGGGTTCAGCAGCATGGTACACCATCGCGGCGGGGGCCGACGGGCAAGCCGTGCGAGGGGCCTGTTGTGGGCGTGGCGGCGGTTTGTGGGCGGCGTCGCGGGTCAATCGGCGGGGTCGGCGTGCGGGTAGACCACCACCGGGTTCCGGCCGTCGGCCAGGCGGGCGATCGTCCGTGAACGGAGCGAGGCGGCGTAGATGCCGGCGTGGTAGCCGTTGTACTCGTGGGCCAGCTCGAACACCAGCACGCCGCCCGGCAGCACCGTCACGCCGAAGGGCGTGAGGTTGCGCCGGATAAACGGCCCGTCCAGCGCGAGCGCCGGGGGCACGCCCGCACCCTCCAACTTCATCCCGACCCACCCGTCCCAGGTGAAGCTCACAGTGAACGGCCGCGCGCCCTCCGGCCGCAGATCGGCCGCGGGACCGTACGGCGCGACCGCGTCGAAGGCCGCCCCGCTCATTCGATCCGACTCGAAGACGCTCGCCGCACGGCCGACATCCGGCTCGACCTTGAGGAAGAACCAGAACTCCTCGTCCTCGTCCCGCCCCCTGCCCCGCAGCACCTCCGCGGCGAGCGGGGTGTCGAGGTCTGACTCGGTGAGCCCCAGCGCGTAGGGTGCACTCTCGCGCTGGAACGCGAGCAATCGCACCTCCTCCAGCGAGCTGGCAAACTCGCGCACCGCTTCATCGGCCGTCCCGTCGAGGCGCACCCGGCGGACGGTGCGTTCGTCCGTCGCGATGTAGTACACCCACGGCCGCTCACCCTCGAGATCCGCCGCCACCGCGCCGGGCGCGTCCACGACCCGCAGCTCGGAGGTAAGCGTCGTCTGCATGTTGGCCGCGAAAAACGCGCCGAGACCCGCACCGGTCAGGGCGTTGGCGACCAGCAGGGCGAGACCGGCCTTCTTCCACCGCGCCTTCGGGGCACGGGCGAAGGCGAGACGGTAGAACGGCAACTCGGCGAGCAGGCCGAACACCGAGAGCCCCGCAAAGGTGATCCACACCGCGGGGACCGCGTGTTGCAGCGGCTCGCCGCCCATTGCATCCAGCACCTGCCAGTACCCGGCGTACGCCCAGATGATGTTCCACCCGGCCCACGCGGAGAAGTAGTTGGCGAAGACCATGAGCGGTAGCGCCCACCATCGCGAACCCATCGCCCAAGCAACGCCGCCCTCGATAAGGCCGATGAAGAAGTTCCCGACCACGAGGATCGAGATCTCGACCCACCCGGCGGTCCCGGGGTTGGCGACCGCTGGCGAAGCGAGCAACGCCACCGCGGCCGCGGCAGCCCAGACCGCCGGGCGAAGAGCAACTGGATTGCTGCGTGGACTGTCCATGGCGTGCTCCGGGGCTCGATGTGCAATGTACCGCTCCGGGCGACCGGGGGTTCACCCGAGGGGAGTCTTCCCCGAGCGGGGGTCGAGAGCGCAACCGAACAGGGGGGAGGTGGGCCAGCGCAGGCAGGGCGCACCGCGACCGCCGCCACCCTTCTCAGAGCAGCGGCGCAAAGAACTGGGCGACATTCGCGGCGAGGCGCCTAACGAAGGACCGCTCCCGCCACGCCGCCGGGTCGACCGGCGTGCTCTCGCGGAGGTACTGCTGCTGGCGTTCGGAGACGGCGCGGGTGGCGTCGTTGTCGTAGACGATGACGGTCAGCTCGTAGTTGAGCCAGAAGCTGCGGGGGTCGAGGTTCACGGTGCCGAACAGGGCGATCTCGTCGTCGACGACGATGCTCTTGGTATGGAGCATGCCCCCGGCGAACTCGGCGATCGTGATGCCCGCGTCGAGCAGGTCGGCAAAGAACGCACGCCCGGCGTGGTGGGTGAGCACCGTGTCGGACCGGCGGGGGAGGATGATCGTGACCTCGACACCGCGCCGCGCGGCGGTCTGCAGCGCGGTCACGATCGACTGATCTGGCACGAAGTACGGCGTGGTGATCGTCAGCCGGTGCTCGGCGGCGTACATCGCCGAGAGCACCAGCGCGTGGATGCTGCCCACACCCAGCGCCGGGCCGGAGGGCACGACCTGCACCGCCATCGCCCCCGCCGGCGAGAGGCAGCGGCCGCGCAGCGCATCCCGCAGGGCGCCGAGATCGTCGCCGGTCTCCAGCTCCCAATCGCGGACGGCGATCAGGCTGCAGAGCTCGACCACCGGGCCGCCGACCACCGCCATGAGGTCGACCCACGCCCCGACACCCGCTTCTGTCTTGAAGTGCGCTGGGTCGGCCATGTTCATGCTGCCGACGACCGCGGTGCAGTCATCGGCGATCAGCAGCTTGCGGTGGTTGCGGTGGTCGGCCCGGCGGAGCAGCGGCGTGCGGATGATCAGGGGCGGGAGGGCCGCGGCGATGCGCACACCCGCCGCCCGGAGCTCGCCCGCCTGGCTGCTCCGCAGGAACGACCGGCTGCCCACCGCGTCGACGAGCAGGCGGCACTCGACCCCACGCCCCCGCGCGCGCAGCAGCGCCGCGGCGACCTCGCCCACGCGACCGGCCGGGTGCCAGATGAAGAACTCCAGCAGCAGGCTGCGCTCGGCGTCGTCGATCATGCGCACGAACTGGTCGAAGCAGGCGTCGGCGTCGGCGAGCAGGCGCACCTCGTTGCCCGCGAGCACCGGCAGCCCATCGGCCGCCTCGGCCTCGCGGGCGAGACGCTGATCGATGGCGCTCATCTCGCTGGGCATGTGCTCGGTGTGCTCGCGGAGCTGGTCGAGGTACGCGGCGTAGGTCGGGTGCACCGCCCGCTCGCGCGACAGGCGGAAGCGCCCGATGCGGCTCTCGCCCACGAGCAGGTACGCCACCGCGCCGAAGATCGGGAAGACCAGGATGAGGACGATCCACGAGGTCGTGACCGCCGTCGGCAATCGGCGCATGAGCACCCGGAGGCTGAGCCCGGCCTGGAGCATCGCCTCCACCACGATCAGCGCCGCGGTCAGCCAGCCGGCGAAGTGCATGGGGGGAGTGTAAGTGATGGGGGGGAGGGATGCTTGGGGACGCGAAGAAGGCATCGAGGCATCGAGGCGTTGCACGGCGCGGCTTCGGCTATTAGAGTCGGGTAAGAGCCTGCACCAGGGGCCTGGCGCGATCGGTGGCGGCGTACCACACCACCGGCTCGGGCGTGACCCGGCGGGTCACCAGGTCGGCGGCGGCCAGATCGCGGAGGGACTGGGCGAGCGCCCGGTCGGTCAGCCCGTGCGGCGCCAGGGCCGTCTTGCACTCGCCGAAGCGGGACGCCCCGGCGCCGAGCACGCACAGGATGGGCAGCGTCCACTTGCGGCCGATCGGGCCGGCGAGGTCGAGCAGGACCGCCGTCCGCCAGAGCCGGGCACACGCCGGGGCGAGGATCACGCCCCGCTCGGTCAGGACGAACTCGGGGCGGAGCGGGTGGCCGTGGCCGGGGTTGCGGGCGACCCAGCCGTGGGCGGTGGCGTATTCGAGGGTCTGGCGGAGGGTCTCCCGCCCGACGCCCAGACGGTGGACGAGGCCGACGAACCGGGCGCCGGTCGAGTCGGTGCTGACCCGGGCGTGGTGGAGCTGGGCCAGCAGGGGGATGGTCCAACGGCGGTGGGCGAGGTCGACCACCCGGGCTAGGCAGGCTGGTGGGATCGTGGTTTGGGGCTGAGGCACGGGGTGCTCGGGGCGGCGGGGCCGCTTGACCTTGAAGGATAGTAACTATATATTCTGGGGAGTGTGTACCTGTTGAAATCTGGTGGTTGTCCCTGTTGATTTGTGCTTGTGCATCAAGTATCATGATCGCATGGATACCCAGAAGGCCCGCAAGCCACGCAAGAAGCCCGGCAAGGTCGGTGAGAACAAGTCGGACATCGTCCGTGAGGTGCCATTGGCCTGCGCCGATGAATCCGCGGCGGTCGAGTTCATGGAGAAGCGCCGGTGGGGCTCTGAGCCCCGGTGCCCCCACTGTGAGGCCGAGCAAGTCTACCGGATGACCGGGCGGGACGGGCAGCGGGAGAAGCACTACCGGTGGCGCTGCCGGACCTGTAAGCAGCAGTTCTCGGTCCGGACCGGCACGGTGTTTGAGGACAGCCGGATTCCCATGCGGCACTGGGCCTTTGCCTTCTGGGCCGCCTGTTCGTCCAAGAAGGGCGTGAGCGCCAAGCAGATCCAGCGCCAGACCGGGCTCAGCTACAAATCGGCCCTGTTCATGATGCACCGGATTCGGTTCGCCATGACCGAGGACACCACCACCCCACCGAAGCTGTCGGGCACGGTCGAGGCCGACGAGACCTTCATCGGCGGCAAGCCCCGGGGCCAGAAGCGATCCGAGCGGATCATGCTCGGGGACCGCAATGCCGACGGGCGGCGGAAGCACTGGCAGGACCGAAAGTCCGTGGTGGTGGCGGCGGTCCAGCGCGGCGGGGATATCCGGGCGCAGGTGATCGCCAAGGTCAACCGCGAGAACCTGGAGCCCTTCTTGCTCGCCAACCTGGAGCCCGGATGCACCCTCATGACCGACGAGCTTCCCGCCTACCACATTCCCGCCTGGAGGCTCCGGGCGATCCACAAGCGGGTGACCCACCACCTGGGCGAGTATGTCCGGGTCGAGGGGGACCAGAAGGTCACCACCAACCAGATTGAGGGCTTCTTCGGCCTGTTCAAGCGGAAATTGAACGGCATCCACCACTCGGTGAGCCCCAGGCACCTATGGAGATATCTGGCCGAAGCGGCCTTCATCTACAACCATCGGTATGTGGACGACGGGGCCAGGACCGAAGCGGCTATCCGGGGCGCGCAGGGAAAGCGGCTGCTGTACCGGGAGCCAGTCAGTCAGTAGTCACTTGCTACTGTCTTCGACGGGAGGCAACTTGCCCACGCAAATCAGGTACTCGCGCATGCGCTTGCAGACCTTCACGAATGTGGCATTCGTCAGGCATCCCCGATAGTCAATCAGATCCGCGACAGGAATCAGTTTCGGTTCGTCACAAACGGCGTCGCAGGGTTGCGGAAGTCCGCTTTTGCAGTTCGGGTACTGCCCTCGGTTCGGAAGCGGGATTTTGTACGCCGAAAGACTAGAGCTTGAAGTTGGTATCACCAGAACACGGTCAGTGCTATTGATCTGTTCGTCTGGGCTGATGATGATGACGAAGCGTGGCTTTGCTTCGTTGCCATGAAGTCCTGGACACGACTCCAACCGGAATACCCCACGCTGTCTCGGGAGATCGGGCACTATGCGCTTGCCATTTTTTTGATCTCGTCCCAGTTCTGCGACATCCACCGATTCTCCCTGTCGATGGCGTCTAGCGTATGGCTGCGCATCGCGTCTAGATCCAGGGGGGTACTTGACCGGACATCGTCTGGAATAGACCCACGGGCGGCCCGCCATGGAGTTCCGGCCGCATGCGTCATGCGGGAGAGTTCGATACTCGAATACTCCCGATACGCCGACCAGATTTCTTCGAGCATCTCCATCTGATCCTCGGCGAGTCCTTCGTAGTACACACGATCTACGATGATCTTGCGCTTTCCTGCGTGCGCCTTCCACACTTCCGGCACCACCGGCCCCCAGGACCATGCCTGGAACGCATCGTCGAACAGCTTTCGACCATGGTCGGCGAGGAACCAGCATTGGGCGAAGTACAGCAGCTTCTGAAGCTGCATTGGCTCCAGATGCTCGTCCTCCCTGGAAGCCACCTCGATGAGGTAGTTGGCAGCGTCCAGCGCAGATGTGTTTGCCCGTGCATACTTGCCCATGACCGAACCTTTCCCGACCAAGTGTACAGTGTTTGTACACCCCAGTCAAGGGATCGGTTCGGATCGATCGAGGAAATGAGATAATCCACCCATCCGGATAAATGGATTGCCCCGGTTTGACATCTATGCCGATCACTGGTACAGTGAATCAGCATTGCTAGCGGCGGGACTCGAACCCGCAAATCCCTGAGAGGACGGACGGTCCCAAACCGTCTGCGTTTGCCAGTTTCGCCACGCTAGCTGTGGAGTTTGGAGCCCCTTTCGGGGCGTCCCAGGCCACACCGTCATCCCAGGAGCCCGTCAAAGTCCCCGGGGGTCGCGGTGCGCTTTGGGCTGCTGGGCCAGCCCTCGACTTGTCATCATGGTCCTTTTACTCCTTTGAGTCGGTACAGCCGCGCCCGCCCACCCTCGGGGTTCGGCAGGCGCTCGAATTCGTCCTTGAGAGTCCGGTATATCAGCGTGTGGATGGTGTTCTCGGAAAGCCCGGTCAACGCAGCCATGTCCGGCTTGGTGAAGCTCTCCCCGCGATGCTCGGCGAAGAAGGCCCGAACCAGCTTGACAGCCTCATCGGAATCGGCTGACGGCACCAACCCCGGCCGCGCCTGGAGTCCACACGCCTCGGCCATCTCTCCCACGAGCGCATCGGCGGCTTCTGGGTCAAGCTGCCGGTACTCGGCGACGAGTTTGAGAATGCGGCTGGGAAGCTCGTACTTTGCGGTCAGGCGGTCGAAACCGCCATTGGTCGTGGGCGACACTGCTAGGCCCTCCAGATTGGGTACCGATCATCCTACTCCTAAACTTTGGCGTGTCAAGAGCGCCACGGATCGAATCGTGGCGACAGATCCAACTGTCAACCGACAGCCAGGGCACCCGTGATCTACCCCCCGTGGTACAATCTGGTGATGCCAGAGAAGAAGTCCAATCCAGGCCCCGACCCCGAACGGCTCCGGCTCCCAGGTCCGTGGGAGGAGGCCGTAGACAAAGCCCTTGGCCGCAAGCGACCTGAAGGCGGCTGGCCCAAGGCCAAGCCTGCCGATGAGGAGCCTGCGCCGGAGGAGGGCGTCGAGAAGCCCGAAAAGGGCTAACCCGTCAACGGGACCGAATCGGCCCCCACGCCCTCTAGAGTGGCGTTTTCAATAGGTACACACTCCCCTATATTCTGGTCACCACCGGGGCAAGTGCCCCGGCCACAACGACTTGCACCAACAGAGGAGCACAACCATGCCCATGGGCTTCACCGGCGAACTGACCATCGCGACCCAGGTCTCCGATCTCGACAGGGCCCTTGCCTGGTACCAGGCCATGCTCGGCAGCGAGGTCATCTACAAGGTCGCCGAGATGGGCTGGGCCGAGGTCACCAGCCCCGTCCCGGGCAAGGTCGCCATCGGGCTCAGCCAGGTCGAGAAGCCCAAGACCAGCGGCTGCGTCCCGGTGTGGTCGGTCGCCGACATCGACGCCGCCCGGGCGCGGCTGGAGTCTAAGTCGGTCCGTTTCGACGGCGACACCATCACCATCCCCGGCATGGTCCGGCTGGCGACCTTCTTCGACCCCGACGGCAACGGGTGGATGCTTTCGCAGAGCTTGGTTGATCCGAGTGCTTGCGGGTGATCAGCCCCGCACGCAGCGCAGATACCCGCAGGGGTTGAGGGTCATGAACAGCTTCTCTCGCGCGCGGTCGATCTCGAAGCGGTCGGTGGTGCGGAGGTAGTCCATCACCGCCTCGAAGGGGCCCGGGCCCTGGTCTGGCGCGAAGTCGGTGTGGACCGGGTGGCCGTTGATGTTGGAGTCCTCGACGACCGCGTAGCAGCCGGGCGTGACCATCGGCCCGTAGGCGAGGAGCTCGGCGTAGACCTGGTCGCGGCTGTGCAGGCTGTCGAGGATGAGCATGACGCGGTCGCCGGGGGCGACCATGCCTCGGACCTGCTCGATGGTCTCGGGCGCGAGGCTCGATGCCTTGATCTTGGTCACGCGCGGGTGGGTGGCCTCGCGCGGGCGGGTCTCGGTGTCGATCGTGACGAGGCGGGCGTCGTGCCCGTCGTGGGCGTGGATCGCATCGAGGACGGAGCCGAGGTAGAGCGCGCTGCCGCCCCACGCGGTGCCGGTCTCAATGATGAGCGTGGGGCGGGTCTCGGAGAGGATCTCCTGATAGACCCACACATCGTGCGGGCTCTTGAGGCAGGGGGCGCCCAGCCAGGTGGTCTTGTCCCACAGCCGCCGGCGGTAGTAGAGCTCGTGGTACGCGTCGACGACCCGCTGCTCGGCGGCGGAGAGGTCGGGGTGCGCGTGGGTCTGGGCGGTGGGGCCGGCGTCGGTCACGGCGCGGCTCCGGCGCGATGGACCGACGCCGGCTCGTGCGGCGCCTTGCCGTTGGGCGCGGCGTTGGTCGGCACGACCTTGACCACCGGCCGGGGTTCGGCCTGGGCCCTGCGCGCCGCGAGGCGCTGGTCGGTCTTGCGGGCGCGGTCCTCACGGAAGGCGTTGTACTGGCGGCAGAGTTCCTCGTGGCCGAGCAGGCGGAGCAGGCCCTGGGGCCAGTCGCTCGACTCGACCGCGCGGACGAAGTCGGGGTCCGAGCCGCCGGACTCTTCGCCCTTGCGGACGAGCGGCGCGGCGAGCTCGGGCCGCTTGTGGACGAAGCCGCCCACGCCGAAGGTCTCGTTGTGCTTGAGCGAGAAGTACGCCTCGGCGAGCACGCGGGGCGGGCTCGCCTTGATGGTGCGGAGCAGGTCGAGCACCATCGGCTTCATCTCGACGGGATCGACCGCGAGGGTGCGGGCCCACTCGGCGACCACCGGGGCCGCGGCGAGCACGCCCTGCTGGAAGTAGCGGGTGGACCTGCGCCAGACCTCGTCCTCGCCCTCGTCGTGCACACGGGTCGCGGCGATCGCGCCGTCGGGGCCGTGTTCGTAACGGCGGACGCTCCCGGTGTCGGTGTTGGCGAGCATTTCGAGCGGCGAGCAGTTGTAGATGACCTGCATCACGAGCTCGGGGTCGGTGCGTGCGTCGGGGCCGATGGCGTGCTTGGTCGCGTTGGGCGGCTGGTCGTTGAGGAACCGCACCAGGCCCAGGTACCACCCGGCGATGTGACGCCCGGGGAAGAGGTGCGCGATGTTGTCCTGGATCGTGCCCCGCCAGCCGATATCGACGAGCACCGCCGGCCCGGCGCCGAGGCCCTTGCCGCGCAGGTACTCCCGGGCGACCTCGCGGCGCCGGTCGCGCTGCTGCTCGACGAGCCGTCGGAAGAGCGGGTCGGCGAAGAGCCCCTGCACACGCCGGTCCTTCCACGGGTGGCGTATCGATTCGTCGGCGTCGAGCCCGTGGCGGGCGAGCAGCGGCTCGAAGGGGAAGGCGTTGACATCGAGTGTGCGCAGGAGCTGGCCGGCCGACTGCTCGCTGTAGAGGTTCCAGACGCGCATCATCTCGCGGGTCGTAACCTCGCGCAGGCTGGGCAGGAAGGTGCAGATGCGGCTGACCTCGAGCAGTTCGGCGCGGGGCGCGGGCATGCCGAAGGGCTGCGCGGGGGCGACGGCCTGGTGGACGCGCCGGAAGAACTCGCCCTCGCGCGTGCAGTAGTGGACCGCGGGGCAGCCCAGGGCGTGGGCCTCCTGCATCGCCGCGAGCACCAGCGCGACATAGATCGGCGCGGCCCGGTAGCCGATCTCGAAGAGCTGCCGCTGCCTGGGGTCCAGCCCGGCCGGCGGGCGGCACGAGGTGTCGAGCCGGCGCGTGAGAGTCTGCGCGGTGGCGATGAACGACCCCTTGCGCCGGGCCTCAAAGCGGGCCCGGTGGGCCGCCCGCTTGGGCTCCTGGTCGGGGTTGAGGTAGTGCACCGCGCGGATGCCGAACCGCTTGGGGCTGCCGACATCGGACCACTCGTGGTCGCCGATGTGCGTGTGGTGTGCCGGCTCGGCGAGCATCTCGCGTTGGGCGTGGGCGAAGAGCCGGCCCCGCGCCTTGTTGACCAGGCAGTCGGCCGAGACGAACACCCGCTCGAAGGGCACGCCGCCGCAGGCGTGCTCGATGATCCGCCGGAGGTGCCGCTCGCCGAGGTAGAAGTCGGAGAGCCCGACCACCCGGTCGGCGTCGTGGTGGGCGAGCAGGCGGAGCATGCGCGCGTCGGGGTAGACGACCCGCTGCTCCTGCTCGACCTCGACCCCGACCAGCTGCGCCGCGATCGCCGCCCGCCGCGCGTGGGGCGCCTCGGGCCGGAGTGCCTGCGCGAGCCAGCGGTCGAAGACCTCCTCGACCGCGTATTCGTTATCGAGCCCGGCCGCTTCGCGCTCCTTGGCGATGGCGGCCTCGCACCGCACGCGCTCCTCGAGCAGACTCCACGCGTCCGCGAACCGGGGCGCCAGCCTGGGCCGGTGCATCGCCCACAGCGTGCGCGCGGTGAACAGCTTCACCTCGTCGGGGTGGCAGCGACGCCGCAGAAGCGTGTCCCAGATGTCGACGCTCAGCAGCGTGGGCATCGTGTGTTACTTCCTCTGGGGTTTGGGCAGTGAGGGCGTGCGCTTGGGTCGGAAGGGGTCGCTCCCGTCGTCGGCCTCGCCACGCCCCAGGAGCTTGGGCAGGGGGCTGGCCTTGGTCGCGGCGATGAGCCTGTACGACCGGCTGTTGCGGACGCGCTCGAGCACGACCCGTGGGTCTTCCTTGTGGTCCGCCAACTCCCATCCGGGCCCGAACCGCGCGTTGGCGACGGCACGGTAGAGCGGGTTGGCCTTGAGACGCTGGACCGTCTGCCACGAGCGAGCGCCGAAGATGCGGTCGAGCTCTTCCATGGCCGCCAGGCGCTCGCGCACGCCGCGGGCGACGGCCGCCCCCTGCCCCGCGGTGGTCGGCTCGCCGATGGGGTGGCCGGTGAGCGGGTCCTTGTTGACCGGGAGCGCCGCGGGGCGCCGGTAGGAGGGCTCGATCCGGCTCGCGCGTGCCTTCCACTGCCCCTCGCGCCCGGCGAGGAGGTCCTCGACCGCGGCGACGAACTGCCGGTAGCCGTACTCGAGCGAGCGGGGCCGCATGAACTCGCGGGCGTAGGCGCTCATCGCCCCCCACCGGGCCTGGTCGTCGAGCAGCATCGCCGCGGCCCGGGCGAGGGAGTCGGCGCGGGGGTTGGCGAGCATCACCCCGTTCTCGGGCATGTCGAAGAGGTTGTTCTCGCGGTGGATATCCACGACCGGCAGCCCGCAGGCCATCATTTCAAACGGGATGCGCGAGGGGTTGGTAGCGCTGATGCAGAGGCCGACCGAGCAGCGGTTGTACAGGGCCGCGCATTCCTCCACGCTGACGAGCCCGAAGTGCTCGTGCTCGAACGGCAGGTCGGGCTTCTCCCGCGTGCCGTAGAGGTAGATCTTGACATCGGGCTTGTGCTGCTTGAGCAGGGCGAGGGAGTTGATGAGGAGGTTGGGGCAGCGTCGGGGCTTCTCGGGCTGATAGATCGCGCACACCGCCCGCTCGCGCACGGCCGCGGGGTCGGGCCTATAGATGTCGCAGTTGGCGCAGAACTCAAAGTGCGTCGCCGGGCACCCCGCTTCGCGCGTGAGCCGCTGGGTGAGCCAGCGGCCGATCGAGACCACGGGCAGGCCCAGGCGGTAGGAATCCTCGGCCCGCAGGTACCCATCGCTGACGGGCATGAAGTACGCCTCGTAGTCCTGGACGAAGTACGCCTTCTTGCACTTGTGCCTGGGACGGGCCGCGAACGCGGCGGTGTACCAGGCGGTGGCGAACACCAGATCGAACCCCTCGCCGATGTCCAGGCCCAGGTGGACGCGCTCGCCGCGGAAGCCGAAGAACCGCTCGAACTGCTGGCGCAGGGCGAGCAGCCGCTGGTCGGCGGCGGGGCGTTCCTCGCCGGGCTTGGCGGGCGGGTCCTCGACGAAGACATGGCACTGGTGCCCGGCGGCCTCGAGCGCATCGATATTCTGCAGGATGGTGCGGTGGCCGCCCGAGCCCTCGAGCGGGCGCGGGACAAGCCACGCGATCCGCGAGCGCGGGGCGGGGTCTGCCGGCGATGGGCCGTTGGTCTGGCTCATGAGTTCCGTGGTCTCCTCGTTGGGGGCGGGGCGGGCTTGGCCTTCTCGCCGGTCAGCCAGTCGGCCTCGCCCGCGCGGTCGTCGGGGTCGCGCAGCTTTGCGCGGTGTTGGCCGACCACATCCTCGAGGTGCTCGGCCCGCATGGCGAGCAGGTCGGCGTCGGTGTCGAGGCGGGTCAGCCGCTGGGCGAGCGTGGTCGCGGCGGCCTCTCCGGCGCGGCGGGCCTGCTCGACGGCCGCGGCCAGGCCCGCGAGCTTCTCGGCCGACTCGTCGCGCGAGCGGGCGTGCGAGCCGACCAGGGCGGCGACATGGGCGGCCATGTCCCCGAGCCGACCTTCGAGCGCGGCCTGGGCGGCCCGTGCCGCCTCGACCTGCTCGCGGAGCCGCTCGACCGCCTCGTGTTTGGCGGCCAGCTTCTCGCGGAGCGCCGCGTTGTTCTCGCGCAGCTCGCTGTTGCGCTCCGCCGCGGTCTGCTGGGCGGCGCGGAGCTCGGCGAGGCGTTCGTCCTGCGTCTTGACCCGGTCGCGCAGATCGCCGACGCGTTCGCGCAGCTCGTCGCGTGCCGCCTCGGCGCTCGCGGCCCGGGTCTCGAGCGTGGCGATGGCCTTCTCGGCCTGGGCGGCCCGGGCGCCGGCCTGCCGGAGCGCCTCGAGGCGTTCGACCGCGAGGTTCCGTGCCGCCTCGAGCTGCTTGCCCAGCCCCTCGATGCGGTCGTCTCGCTGCCCGATCACCTGCGACTGCTTCTGCATCACCTCGTACCGTTCCTTGGCGAGGTTCTCGGCGGCCTCGGCCCGGGTGACGGTGCGCTGGTGGGCGGCGCTCGCCACGGTCGAGGCCCGCAGCTCCGCGAGCTGCTGGCGCAGCTCGGTGATCGTCTCGCCCAGTTTCGAGATGGTCTCGAACCGGTCCCTCGCCATCCTGCCCAGGTCGCGGACCTCGTGGCTCGCCCGCTCGGCGCGGGCCAGCGCCGGGTACGCGATCAGCTTGTCGTCGAGCCCCTCGGCCCGCAGTTGGGCTAGGCGTGCGTCTCCCTTGGGGAAGAGCACCCCCAGCCCCCACGAGTGCTCGAACGCGAAGCCGGGGTGCTGCCCGACGAGCTGGTTCCAGAAGTCGGTCGAGCCGTAGCCGGTGTCCGGCGCGACATCGTGGAAGAGCATGACCCCCTCGGGCGCGAGCTTGGGCAGCCAGGTCTCGAAGTCGTCCTTGACGGCCTCGAAGGTGTGCAGCCCGTCGATGTGCAGGAGGTCGATCGACCCGTCCTCGACATGCGCCAGCGCGTCGCGGAAGTACATCCGGTGCAGCGTGATCGGCTGCTTGGGGAAGTACTCGCGGACGATCCGCCGCACGGTGTCGTAGACCTCGGGCCCGTAGTGCCCGGCGTGGTCCTCGCCCTCGAAGGTATCGACGCCGATCAGCTCGGTGTCCTTCATCCGCCCGTCTTTGATCGCCTGGGCGAAGGTGAAGAAGCTGGTCCCCCAGTGGACGCCCAGCTCGCCGATGCGGGCCGGCCGCATCCAGCGCACCAGGTCGTACGCGAACCGCCGGTGCCCGCCCCAGGGCCAGACGGGGTTCATCTCGCAGACCTGGTCGGCGAGGAAGGTCGGCTCCCAGTATCTCCACGCGCGCTTAGCCAATGCGGGTGACCCTCACATCCTTCATCGGGTTGGTGAACAGCCCGTGGACGGGCCGACGCGGCGCGATCGCCGTGAGGGCGATGACATTGTGGGCCCAGCACTGCACGGTGTGGTGGTGCGCGTGCCTGCCCTCGCCCACGCCGAAGGTCGCGGTGTACTCGCCCGGCTGGAGCTCGGGCCAGACAAAGTCGGCCTGCACGAGGTACCGCCCGGGCTCGGGGCAGTCGACGCGCCCGTGCTCGAGGCTCAGCGAGTTGTCCCCGCACACCGCCTTGCCGAAGCGGTCGTTGACCATGAAGCCGAACATGAGGTCCGCCTTCGGGGCGGTGACCTCGATGTCGTAGTGGCAGGCGAAGGCGTCCTGGGGCTGGATGGCCTGGATCGCCTCGCCGTCGGCGTCGGCGATGGCGACGCGCCGGATGGCGACCTCGCCGGCCCCACCCCGCTGGTCGTCGCGCACCTCGACCCAGGGCAGCGTCTCATCGACCGCGGCGTCCCGCCCGCCGGTGTTGGCGCCGCGGACCTCGCCCTGCGGGCCGCCCTTGGCGGTGCCGGCGAACCGCTCGGTGTGCATGATCTTGGTATAGAACGCGATGGCGTCGAGCGGGCTGCCCGCGAAGGCGACAAGCCCCCGGCTCATCACGATCGCCCGGTCGCAGTGGTTGGCCACGGCGTTGAGGTCGTGGGTCACCAGCAGCTTGGTGGTGTCCCTGAGGTCCTCGCGCATGTACTTGTGGCAGCGCTGCTTGAAGAACACATCGCCCACGGCGAGGGCTTCGTCGACCACCAGGATCTCGGGCCGGACCTGGGCCGCCACCGCGAACGCCAGACGCACATACATGCCGCTCGAATAGGTCTTCACCGGCTGGTCGAGGAACTCGCCGATGTCGGCGAACTCGACGATGTCGTCGAACAGGGTGTTGATCTGCTTGCGGGTCATGCCGCGGATCGACCCGGCGAGGTAGATGTTCTCGCGCCCGGTGAACTCGTGGTTGAACCCCGCGCCCAGCTCGAGCAGCGCCGAGACCTGGCCGTTGGTCCGGATCGTCCCCGTCGTGGGCGTGAGCGTGCCGGCGATCATCTGCACCAGCGTGGACTTGCCCGAGCCGTTGCGGCCGATGATGCCCACGCTCTCGCCGCGCCCGACAGTGAAGCTGACATCCCGCACGGCCCAGAACTCGCGGTAGTACTTCTTCTTCCAGCGGGTGATCGCCTGCTTGAGCCGGTCGGCGGGGTGCTTGTAGATCTGGTAGCACTTCCCGACGCCGCGGAGCTCGATCGCCGGCCCCGCCGCCGGCGTGGCGGCCGGGCGGGGGGCGCTCCCCGCTCCGGGGACGGCCCCCTTGGGCTCGACGACACCCACCGCGCCCACGACCCCCGCCACCCCCACGACCCCCACCGCGCGCGCGACGCCCACCCCGTCTCCCTCGGGCTTGGACTGCTCGGGCTGGGTGTGTACCGCTGTCTGCACCATGCGCGCGTCCGCCGTGACCCTCGCCGTGGCCCCCACGGGAGCCCCCACCGTAGCGTCGCCTCCTCCTGCCGGTTCTCCGTAGCCACTACTATACGCCGTCCGGGTATCGAGACCCCCGACCAAAGCCCTCCCAGTTTGACGCAAGTGATGCCCCCGCTCCAACTTCTCGACCAACCCCGCTCGTTCGCCAGCTTCCTCGACCCGGTCGCGATGGCCCGCTCGCTGTGGGCCTACCGCGAGCTCACCGGCCAGTTCGCCGCCCGAAACATCCGCGGCCGCTACAAGGGCCAGGCCCTCGGCTCGGTCTGGGCGCTGCTCGACCCGCTGATGCTCCTGGCGATCTACACCTTCGTCTTCGGCGTGATCTTCAAGCGGGGCGGTGAGGACGCCGCGGGCGTGGGGGGGGCCGAGGGGGGCATCGCCCGCTACGCCCTCGAGGTCTTCGCCGGCATCCTGATCTTCGGCGTCTTCCGAGACACCGTCGGCCCCTCCCCCTTCCTCATCGTCAGCCACGCCAACTTCGTCAAGAAGGTGGTCTACCCGCTCGAAACGCTCGTGGTCTCCCAGCTCCTGGTCGCGCTGTTCAACCTCGGCGTGGGCCTCGCGGTCTGGCTGCTGGGGTACGCCATCTTCTCGGAGTCCCACCTCCCCAGCCCGCGCATGCTGCTGCTCCCGGTGGTCTTGCTGCCGGTGGCGTTGCTGGCCCTGGGCCTCTCCTGGTTCCTGGCGTCGCTGGGCGTGTTCCTCCGCGACCTGCGCACGCCGGTGGGCAGCGTTCTGCAGATGCTCTTTTTCCTGTCGGCGGTCTTCTACCGCATCGAGGATGTCCCCGAGAAGTTCCGCTGGGCGATCGCGTGGAACCCCATGGCCCAGGGCGTCACGGCGGGGCGTGCCGTGCTGTTCGGCGATGGCTGGCCCGACTGGCGCATCTGGGGCGCGATGACCGGCGTGGGCGTGCTGCTGAGCCTCGCGGGGTACGCGTTTTTCATGAAGAGCCGGAAGGCATTCGCGGATGTGATCTAGCCGCGAGCATCGCCCGGCGGGTGGTACGGTCGATCTCCGAGTGTGCCGGTGCCGGCCGGCCCGCCGGTGCGGCTGGTCCAGGCCGATCGCACCCGCGGCAGCGCGCGGGTGGCGCATGCGGGTCGATCGGCGCCACCTGCCGCGAGCTTCTCGTATACTCCCGCGCGGCGGCCCCCGCCCCCCCC
>CAYJPX010000002.1:22685-63324 GCA_964372195.1 uncultured Phycisphaeraceae bacterium | reverse complement strand
GGGCCGGGGGGGGGCGGGGCGCCCCCCCCCGCGAGCTTCTCCAACCCGCCCCCGCGGCGCCCCCGGGCCGCCGCTCGACTTTCACCCCGCTGCATCCTGGGAGCTCACGATGATCAGACACCTCATCGCCGCGACGATCGCCGCGTCGGCCCTTGCCCCCGCCTCGCTCGCGCAATCGGGGACGGACGAGCCGCTGCCCGGCCACATCCTGCGCCGCGACGAAGCGCCGCTGGCGATCATCCGGGGCAGCCACCCGCGCGAGGAGGGGATGTGGATCCAGTACCTGGGCCTGGACACCGGGCTGCGGCAGAATATCACGGTGACGGACATCATCTACCCGGACAGCCCGTGGGAGAACTACCTGGGCGAACGGATGGACCCGCACGATGAGAAGGTGGTCGGCGCGACCAACTTCGGCAACACGCACAACCACTACCAGAATGTGCTGAGCGAGGTGTGGAACTTCAAGCGGGCCGCCAACGCGGTGTCGGTGTGGGGAGATTCGGCGGCGTGGGCGGACGGGGCGAAGAGCTGGGGGGCGTTCTTCTCCTCGCGGTCGAACCCGTCCGCGTTCGTGCAGGACGAGCGGATGACGCCGTACTGGCCGGAGGGGCTGGAGCCGAACGACCCGGAGAACTTCGACTGCCAGCTCATCGGCGTGGAGATCGATGTGCTCAACGGGGGCAAGCCCGGCAACTGGCCCAACATGTCCAAGACCGCGCTGCAGCTCGTCGGCTTCGGCAACCCCAACTCCATGGCCATCGAGGTCCGCTGCCAAGGGTCCGGGAGCAAGGACCCGGCCAACTGGCAGGGGCAGTTCATGAACGGGATCTACTTCCTCAACAGCGTGCACAAGGACGGGCGGATGCTGGTCGCGGACATGAGCGAGGCGCGGATCGGGCTCGACATGGACAGGCCCCTGTTCAAGCAGGGCGCCATCCGCCTGCGTTCGGAGGGGGTGGGGACCGGCATCCTCTACAACGGCGGCGCCTCCGGAGAGATCTACGGCGGGCTGCGCTGGCCGGACTTCGAGGACAAGAAAAACTGGCTCACCCTTCGCGCGGGCGAGGGAGGCATCAGGATGGCCAGCCGCGACAACACCAAGGAGTTCATCCGCGTCGACAACCACGGCGGGATCTACCTGCGCGGGACGGTGTATGTGAACGGCACGATGATCGACTTCAAGAAGCTCGCGGCGGACCAAGAGGAGGCGCGGGGCGCGGACCTGACACCGGGCGGCCCGACGGGGGGCGGCTGGCGGGACGCGATGCTGGCGGCGCTGGGCGCGGGGGTGCTGGGGCTCGGGATGATGGTCGTGCGCCTGCAGGCGCGTTTGGCGGCCCTGAGCCACGGGGCGCCCGCGCGGGGCGCCCCGCTGGCCACCGCCTGAGGCGGCGCGCATCACTCGCGGTGCCCTTGCCGAGGGCTGCTCGTATACTCCGGCCGCGGCGGCCCGGGCCGTCGCTCGCCTTTCACCCCGCTGCATCCTTGGAGATCACGATGATCAGATACCTCATCACCGCGACGATCGTCGCGTCGGCCCTTGCCCCCGCCTCGCTCGCGCAATCGGCGGCGGACGAGCCGCTGCCGGGGCACATCCTGCGCCGCGACGAGACGCCGCTGACGATCATCCGGGGCCGCCACCCGCGCGAGGAGGGCCTCTGGATCCAATACCTCGGGCTCAACACCGGCCTGCGTCAGAACATCACGCTCACCGACATCATCTACCCCGACAGCCCGTGGGAGAACTACCTGGGTAAGACGATCGAACCCCACGACGAGACGAAGGTCACCGAGGCCAACTTCGCCCACACACACAACCACTACCAGAATGTGCTGAGCGAGGTGTGGAACTTCAAAAAGGCGGCCAACGCGGTGTCGGTGTGGGGAGACTCGGCGTCCTGGGTGGACGGGGCGAAGAGCTGGGGGGCGTTCTTCTCGGCGCGCTCCAACCCCAGCGCCTTCGTCGTCGACAAACGCTTCGCCCCCTACTGGCCCGAGGGCCTCGCCCCCAACGACCCGAAGGATTTCGACTGCCAACTCATCGGCGTCGAGATCGATGTCCTCAACGGCGGGAAGATCGGCGACTGGCCCAACAAATCCAAGACCGCCCTCCAACTCGTCGGGTTCGGCAACCCCAACTCCATGGCCGTCGAGGTCCGCTGCCAGGGCTCCGGGAGCAAGGACCCCGTGGACTGGAAGGGCCAGTTCATGAACGGCTTCTACTTCCTCAATAGCCTCCACAAGGACGGCCGCATGCTCGTCGCCGATTTCGACGACTCACGCATCGGCTTCGACATGCAGCGACCGCTCTTCCGACAGGGCGCCATGCGCTTCCGCTCGGAAGGGGTCGGCACGGGCATCCTCATCAACGGCGGCGCCTCCGGAGAGATCTACGGCGGGCTGCGATGGCCGGGGTTCGAGGACAAGAAAAACTGGCTCACCCTGCGCGCCGGAGACGGAGGCATCAGGGTGGCCAGCCGCGACAATACCAAGGAGTTCATCCGCGTGGACAACCACGGCGGGATTTACCTGCGCGGGACGGTGTATGTGAACGGCAAGATGGTCGACTTTGAGAAGCTCACGGCCGGCCAGGAGGAGGCGCAGGGCGCGGGGCTCACGCCGGGTGGCCCCACGGGGGGTGGGCTGGGCTGGCGGGACGCGATGCTGGCGACGCTGGGCGCGGGGGTGCTGGGGCTCGGGATGATGGTCGTGCGCCTGCAGGCGCGTTTGGCGGCCCTGAGCGGCGGGGCGCCCTCTCGGGGCGCCCCCTTGGCCACGGCCTGAGGCGGCGCGTATCAGTCGCCGGCGGGGAAGATCTCGAGCCACTCGAAGTAGAGACCCAGCCGCCGCTTGTCCCTCGCCCCCTCGAATTCCTCCGCCGGACAGACCGTCCGGGGAAGGCGGAACTCAATCCTGGTGAACTCGCGGCGCGCCGCAAGGGCAGCGGTGGGGATGGTGAGGTTGAACACTCGTCTCGGTTTCTCGGGCAGGACGAGCGGCCAGGACTCCATGGGGATCGCCACACCGTTGACCAGGATGCGCACGCCCTGGATGACATCCAGCGTCTGGGCCCCTGCGCCGAACCGCAGGCGCAGCGGGCGAGAGGTTTCGAGCGGGAGATCCATCCACGCGACCGCGTCGGGCCCGATCCAGCGGCGGTAGATCCCGTCCGAACCGCGCTCGCGGTCGTACCACCCGCGGCCCTCGAACGACCGCTCGAACCCCAGGCGCAGTTCTCGCAACCTCGGGCGCCCCGCCATGGCCGCCGCGTACGCCGCGTCGCACCGCTCGGCGGGCATGGCGTCCGCCACCGCCGCGAAGCGCGCCGCGGCATGGTCGTAGAGGCGCTGATCGAGCGCGGTGATCTCTCGCAGGCGCTCCATCCCACGGTCCGAGATCGTGGCGGGATCGAACGAGGCCGTGCCGATGTTCTCACGCGGGGCCACGCGCGGCGGCGTCCAGCCGAAGGTCGCGGCGAGCAGCCGCAGCGACTCGTCGAACCGCTCCTGGAGCCCCACGAACGCCATCGCCTCGAGGTTGCGGATTGCCCGCTCGCAGAGTGCGTCGTCCGTGAACCTGGCGGTCAACTCGGGGAGAGCATCCTCGCGCTGGCGTGAGTAGCCGAAGTAGTCATTGTCGATGTCATCGAGCACCAGGTACCGGGTCTGCAGGTTCATCAGCTCGGTGCTCGTGGTCGGATCGAGCACGAACTCGTCGAACGAGTGCGTGTTGACGAACTCGTGGAGCCATGTCCCCTCGCGGCTCTTGAGGTCGCGGTAGTGCGAGACCGAGCGGGCGATCGGGTCCCGCAGGAAGGTGAACTCCACCGGCGGACGCGAGAGCAGCCTGTGGATGTACCGCCCGTAGTGGCCGCAGAAGAGGCGCCACTTTTCGAGCTCGCCTGTCGACAAGGCGTACAGGTCGCGCAGCTCGGTACCGGGGCAGGCGTCCGCCCAATCGAAGTGATTCTGCACGAATATCCGCACGCTCGTCCCCGCGGTCTTGGGGATGTGCAGGAAGTGCAGGCGTTCGTCGGGCCTGAGCGGGCCGTAGGGCTGCCAGCCCTTGGCGATCCGCTTTACCTCCGTCGTTGCTAGCGTCGATCCATCCACCGGTGCTCCTCCTGCCCGCTCACCCACCCGCCAACAACTCCGCCAGCAGCCGCGCCCCCCACCCTTTCGGCCCGGCGACATACGGCCCGGTGTCCTTCTCCGCCTCGTGCGCCCCGGCGATATCCAGGTGGCACCACGGGATGCCCTCCTCCACGAAGTAGCTCAGGAACGCCGCCCCCTGGATCGGGTGGGCCTTGCGGTTGGGGTTGCTGTTCAGGATATCCGCCACCGGCGACTTCATCATGTCGCGGTATTCCTGGTGGTGCGGCAGCCTCCAGACCCGCTCGCCGCTGGCCTCGCTGGCCGCCTCGATCTTCGCCCGCAGCTTGTCGTCGTCGCACCACATGCCCGCGTAGGTCGAGCCCAGGGCGACCACCACGCCGCCGGTCAGCGTGGCCAGGTCCACGATGTACGCCGGGTCCTCCTTCTCGCACGCCCAGCACAGGGCATCGGCGAGGACGAGCCTTCCCTCGGCGTCGGTGTTGGTGACCTCGACGGTCACGCCGTTGCGGAAGGTGAGGACATCGTCGGGGCGGTACGCCTCGTCAGAGATCGAGTTCTCGGCGACGCTGAGCAGGGCGACGACGCGGCGGTTGGGCTTGATGACGGTGGCGATGGCGTGCATGGCGCCGAGGACCGCGCACCCGCCGTCCTTGTCGCGCTTCATGCCGACCATGCCGTTGTTGATCTTGAGCGACAGCCCGCCGGTGTCGTAGGTGACAGTCTTGCCGACGAGGACCGCTGGCTTGCCGGTGCGTGTCTTGCCCTTGGGGGTGTACTCGAGCCGGATGAGGCAGGGCTTGTTCTCGCTGGCCGCGCCCACGGTCTTGATCCCCACCAGCCGCTCGTCGTCGAGCTTGCTGCCCTGGATTACCGTGCACTTCAGGCCGGTCTGCCGGGCGAGCTTGCGGGCCTCGGCCGCCATGAAGGTCGTGGTCGCGATGTTCGGCGGCGTCTGGCTGAGCGTGCGCGTGATGTTCGCGCTCACCGCCAGCCCGAGCCCCCGCTCCAACCCCGCCGCGAAGGGCTTGCTCTCTGCCCGCACCTCAAGCGGCGCCAGCGTGCTCTTGGGTGAGGCGCTGCCGCGGAACTGGTCGCAGTTCCAGGCGATGAGCCCGAGCCCCTCCCCGAACGCGCACCCGGCCCGCTGCACATCAAGCCCGGCGGCCTTGCACGCCGCCGCGAGATCGATCTCGGCCCGCGTGTCCTTGGTCACCGCGAGGCGACGCCCCACCGCCCCGGCGACCCCCCGCATCGTCTCGGCGTTACACGATCCCTTCTCCCCCAGCCCGACGATCAGCACGCGCCCGGCCGCCTTACCCCGCCCCGCGGCGGTGAAGACCTCGACCACGCGCCCGACCTCGCCGGTCGCCTCGCCGCGCTTGAGGGCATCGTTGAGGGCCGCGTCGCCCGCGTGCCCCTCGACCTTGCCACCCTTGAAGTGCCCGACCACGCGCACCTGCGCCGCGCCACGGCCACCCAGCTTCACAGACTTGAACATGCACGACCTCCTGGGGATAGAGAACCCACTGTAGGTGCCAAAACAGAGCCCGA
The DNA here is from genome assembly GCA_964372195.1 of uncultured Phycisphaeraceae bacterium. Classification (GTDB taxonomy): domain Bacteria; phylum Planctomycetota; class Phycisphaerae; order Phycisphaerales; family UBA1924; genus PNC22. The sequence goes on along the minus strand of CAYJPX010000002.1, from coordinate 57,655 downwards.
AGCGCGAGCGGGGCGCCCGCCCAGCCGCCGGCCCGTGGGGTCCGCGTCCGTCAGGGGCGATACCCTCCCCCATGACCGCGCAACCCCCCGAAACCCCCAACACCCTCTTCGCCCCCTGGCGCCTCGAATACCTCGAGGCACTCGGCGACCAGGAGAAGCTCGCCGGCGCGCCCCTCGCCGGCTCGGGCTCGTGCCGCCTCGCCGCCTGGCGCGACCCCGCCCCCGCCGGGCGCCACCATGTCGTCGCCCGCACCGAGCACGGCCTCATCCTGCTCAACCGCTTCCCCTACGCCGGGGGCCACCTGCTCGTCGCGCTGGGCGAGCCCGCGCCGACGCTGCTCGACTACACCCCCGAGCAGCGGGCCGAACTCTGGAAACTGGTGGACCTCGCGACCGAGCTGATGCAGCGGACCCTCGAGCCCCAGGGGATCAACATCGGCATCAACCAGGGGCGCGCCGGCGGCGCTGGCGTGCCCCAGCACCTGCATGTGCACCTGGTCCCCCGGTGGAACGGCGATGTGAACTTCATGGGCACGGTCGGCAATGTCCGCGTGATCCCCGCGTCGCTGGAGGCGATGGCGAAGAGGTTTCGCCGGGAAGCCGGAAAGCTCAAAGCGAAAAACGAAAAGCTCAAATAGAGGCACCCGCGCTCGGACTCCAGCGGCGACCGGGCGCGAGGGTTCGATTTGAGCTTTGAGCTTTTAGCTTTGAGCTTTTCTCAGGCCGCCAGGCGGCCCGCGCCCCGCAGCCCCCCCCCAAACGCCCCCCCCCCCCCCCGTGCATGCGCCACCACGCCCTGCAACGGCGTCATCGAGCCCTCAACCGAGAGGCTGAAGGTCGCGCCCTGCGCCACCGGCACCGGGCACCGCACGCCCAGCCCCGAGCCGCTGCGGTCCACCAGCGTCACCCGGGTCAGCCACAGACGCCCATCGGGGTCGACGAAGGTGCCGATCCCCTGGCCCCGGGCCCGGGACCGGTCACCCGCACGGCGTTCGATCCGCATCGGCGCGTCGATCGCCGCCGGAGCGGTCGCCCGGCGCTGGGCGCCCAGGTCAATATCCCTGCTGGAGAGCCGCAGTCCCCCGGTGCTCGCTGTGGTCTGGCCCATGCAGGATGGATCGGTCCGCCGGGGGGCCGACTTCATCCCAGTCCGGGAACTCCCCGTGAGAGCCCCGCCCGCGGGCGATCGTCACCGGCTCGCCCCGCCGTTGCGGAGCAACTCCGAGAGGGCGAACGCCAGCTCGAGCGACTGCTGGTAGTTGAGGCGTGGGTCGCAGAGCGAGGCGTAGTTCCGGCTCAGGCACGCCTCGGTGACTCCCGACGCCCCGCCGATGCACTCGGTGACATCCTCGCCGGTGAGCTCGAAGTGGACCCCGCCGAGCACGGTGCCCGCCGCCCGGTGGATCGCGCAAGTCTTGCGCAGCTCCTCGGCGATGGCGTCGAACGAGCGGGTCTTGATCCCCCCCTCGGTCACGATCCCGTTGCCGTGCATCGGGTCGGCGATCCAGAGCACGCGCCGGCCGGCGCCGGTCACCGCGTCGATCAGCCCGGGCAGCGCGGCATCGACCCGGCCCACACCCATCCGCGTGATGAGCACCAGTTTGCCGGGCTCGTTGGCGGGGTTGAGCGCCCGGCAGAGTTCCACCGCCTCGGCCGGGTCGGTCTTGGGGCCGAGCTTCACGCCCACCGGGTTGGCGATCCCCCGCATGTACTCGACATGCGCCCCGTCCAGCGATCGCGTCCGCTCGCCGATCCAGGGCAGGTGGGTCGTGAGGTCGTACCAGCCCGTCCGACGCGGGACCTGGCGCGTCTGGGCGCTCTCATACAGGAGGTTCAGCGCCTCGTGGCTCGTGAAGAACTCGACCCGGCTCAGCTCGTGGACCTGCGCCTCGCCGAGGGCCTCCATGAACTCGAGCGCATCGGCGAGACTCCGGCTCACGCGCTCGTAGGCCTCCCGCCGCTCGGGCGGCAGGCTGGCGTGTCTGAGGAACGACAGATCCCAGTACTCGGGGTGGTGGACATCGGCAAAGCCCCCGTCAATGAGGGAGCGGATGAAGTTCAAGGTCATCGCCGCGTGCTGGTAGCCCCGCACCATCAGGTGGGGGTTGGGCCTGCGGGCCTCCGCGGTGAACTCGGTCTCGTTGACCAGATCCCCGAAGTAGCTCGGCAGGGTGACCTCGCGGCCGTCTACGGTCCGGGTCTCGGTCATGCACGACCGCGGCTTGGCGTACTGCCCGGCGAAGCGGCCCACCCGGACCACCGGCTTGCGGAGCCCCTGGACCAACACCAGCGACATCTGCAGCAGGATCTTGAGCTTGGCAGCGATGGGCTCGGGGCGGCAGTCGGCGAGCGTCTCGGCGCAGTCCCCGCCCTGGAGCACGAACCGCTTGCCCTCCTGGGCATCGGCGAAGAGGGCCCGCAGCCGCTCGATCTCCCAGCTCGTGACCAGTGGCGGCAGCCCCCGCAGCTTGGCGACCGCCCGCGACACCGCCTCGGGATCGTCATAACGGACCTGCTGGGCGGCAAGCTTGCCGCGCCAGGACTCCGGGCTCCACGCGGGAGCCGGCGGGGCGGTTGGGGCGGCTGGCTCGGTCAAGGGTCTTGAACTCCTGCAGATTCCGGGTCGGCCTGATTGTTCGCCGACGGGGGACGATCGGCTTGCCGACCGCGCGGTTTCTGCATGTTCTTTATGTCGGAGGGACATTCTTGAGCGAAATCCTCATGGCGCCTGGTGTAACTGACGATTGGCCTTCCGCCGAGGCATTCCTCACACGGAATCGCGGAGGCATCGCCGGCGGGCACGGACGCCCGCCGGGACTCAGTCACACCGCTCCACGCCGGGGTCGCGTTCGGCCGCGGGATGCCGGAGCACGGGCCGTGTCGGCCCCTCGAGATTCCATATCAGGAGACAGGAACCATGGCGACCAAGACCACCACTGCTCGCAAGAGCACCGCTCGCAAGACCTCGGCCCGCAAGACCACCACCAAGCGGCACACCACCGCCAAACGCAAGACCTCCACATCCAAGAACGCCGGCAGGAAGACCACCGCCCGCAAGACCACGGCCAAGAAGCCCGCCGCCAAGCGCACCACCACCGCACGCAAGACCACGGCCACGAAGCCCGCCACCACGCGCACCACCACGGCGCGCAAGACCACGGCCCGCAAGCCCGCCGCCCGCAACTTCAAGTTCAACGCGGCCCGCAAGACCACGACCCGCCGCACGGCCCGCAAGGCCGCCTAATCGAGCGGTTGCAATCTCGCCGGGACGCACCGACCGCGGCACCATGTGCCGCGGTCGGTGGCGTTTTGGGCGCGGCCCATGCGTTCGTGCCGCTGCAAGCCGCCGGCGCCGGGCCGCTACCGCAGGTCGATCTCCCCGTCGTCGCTGATCCCGACGCTCGGCCTCGACAGCTTGGTATCGAACAGCACATCCGCGAGTTGGCTGGGCAGGCTGTAGAACACCCGCCCCCGCAGCGAGTAGCGGTGCACGCCCGGCGTCACCCCGCCCTCGCCCATGGGGATGACCGCGGGGAGGGTGATCGTCTGACTCCCCCCGCGGGGCATGGTCGCCTGGGCATCGCGACGCCCGGAGAAGACCCGGCGACCATCGACGCTGAGCGAGTAGACCACACCCCGCATCGGGAGCTCGATGTCGTTGGGGTTGGCGGTTTCGATGATGAACTCAACGACCGCCGCCTCGGCGGAGCGATCGCGGATCGCCGCGTCGCCGACCAGGGCGGTGGGCTTGGCGGCGCCCGAGCAGCCCGTCAGGGTCGCCGCGCACCCAAGGACCAGGCCCGCAAGCAGCATCCGGGGGGTATGCAGGGGTCGCATCACGCGCGGAGCGTAGCACAGCCATCCCGCACCCGCCCGGGTCGGCCCCTGGGATGCCAGCGGCCCCCGTCGGCATCCCCGGTCAATCGGTCTGGACCTCGACGGTCACCCAGGCGTCCCCGCCGTGGATCTCCAACTCCTCGACCGAGGCGTTCAGGTGTGCGGAGGCGTCGATATAGCCGACCCACCGCGCGGTGACCCAGCCCATGACCACGGCCCCGATGATCGCCGCGACCTCGGCAATGCCCCGCTTTCGGGCCCAGAAGATGACCCCGATCGCGAACGCCAGGCTCACCAGCTTGGCCGCGACGAGCAGCCCGGGGCCCCCGGCCCGCAGCACCACGCGGGCAATCGGGTTGTCCTCGATCAGGCCGATTTCCATCACATAGGTCATGGTCAGCGCCAGGTCGGCCAGGCTGAGCGCCATCACGATCCCGAGCAGGCCCACCACGCGGGCCGATCGGCGGGGTAGGCTGTGGGTGAGCGATGACCACAGCGAGAGGGTCGCGCGGCAGTCGGCGACGCCGAGGGCGGGTTGGATCCCGGGCCGGTTCATCACCGGGTCGGATCGGCAGGTGCAAACCGCCCGGTGAGGACCCGGCCCGGGGTGGGCGTCGGGCTCGGCGGTCTGGACGGGCTCGTCGGGTCATGCCGGGGATTGGAGGGCCGGTCGGTGCGGGCAGAGCCGAGAACTCGACACAGGCGCGCCGAGGCGCCGCGGGGCAAGCCCGGGCGGTCGGTGTGGGTCCTGGTCGCGGCGGTCCTCGCGCTCCCGGGGCTCGCCCGAGCCCAGACCAACCCGGTCTTCCTCGACGACTCGACCCTCGCCGCCGATGTGCTTGCCGGGCTGCCGGGCCTGCTCGCGTCGGACAACACCGGCGAGGCGGTCCGGCTCCTCCAGCGGCTGCTCGACCAGGAGGCCGACCGGCTCGTCGCGATTTCGGGCGACCCCGACCTGCTGGAGTCCGTGCGTGCCCGGGTCCACCGCGTGCTGCTCGCCGATCCCAAGCTCCTCGAACGCTATCGAACGGTCGAGACCGAGACCGCCGCCAGGCTGCTTGCCGAGGGCGGCGCCGCCGCTGTCGAGCGGGCGAGGCTGCTCACCGCGCCCGGCTTCGACGCGGCCCTGCGGGTCGCCGCCGACCACCTCTCCGCGGCCCGGTTCGAGTCTGCCCGGCTGACGCTCGAACAGTTGGACAGCCACCCCGACCGCGCCGACGCGGCGCGGGCCGCCCGGGCCGCCGCGCTCTGGCTGCGCCTCGAGGCGTACCTCGATCGGCCGGAGGTCGCCCTCGCCGCCGAGCGCTGGGCCGGGGCGGCGGGGCTCGCGCACCAGCCCGCCGAGCCCGTGCCCTGGCCCGACTCGCTCCGGTCGTCCATCGCGTCGCCCCTGGCCTCCGCGCCGGGCTTTGATCTTGACGAGCTGGTCGACACGCCCCTCTGCTCGGTCGAGCTCCGCGAGGGCGAGGTGGTGCTCGTCGAGGACGAGCCCCTGTCACGGCGGGCGAGGCCGATCGTCGAGTTCCCGTACCTCTTCCCGCTGGTGTCCGGCGACACGGTGTTCGCGACCGACGGCCTGTGGATCGGCGCGTGGGACCGCTTCACCCTCACGCCCCGGTGGCGGACCAAACCCCGCGGCGCCGACAACGAACGCGAGACCCTCGAAGAGCTCTACGCCGCCGCCGCCTACCGCCAGAATCGCAGCCGCGACATCGAGGAGGCGACCACCCTCACCCTGCACGGCCGGCTGCTGCTGGGCGCGACGGGCCTGGTGGCCGACGGCGGTCGCGAGGGCGACCCCCGCCTCCACGCCCTCGACGCCGCGACAGGGCGTGTCCTCTGGTCGGCCTACATCGACGAGCTCGACCCCCAGCTCGACGAGAGCTCGACCCGCGGGCCGGCGGTCTTCGAGGGCGACCTGGCGGTGGTCGCGGTGCGCAAGATCTCGCAGAGCCGTCGCTTCGCCAGCGCGTTTCTCGTCGGGATCGACCTGGCCGACGGCTCGGCGCGGTGGGTCCGCCTGGCCGGCAGCGCGGGGTGGCTCTCCTACGGCGGGCGCGGGCAGTGGACCGACTGGCCCACCATGCACCAGGGCGTCGTCTACCGCGTCGACGAACTCGGGGTGATCTGCGCCGTCGAGGCGGGCAGCGGGCGGTACCGTTGGGTGCTGCGCCTGCCCGGCGTCGAGAGCCGCCTGCCCAGCCCGCGCCTGCCCTGGGCCGCCTCGCAGGTCGTGATCGATGGCGACACCCTGCTCGCCCTCGCGCCCGACCGGCGCGAGCTGCTGCGGATCGACCAGGCGACCGGGCGCATCCTCGCCCGGCGCGACACCCAGCCGCTCGGGCTGCCCGGGTACATCTTCCCGCACGGCGATCGGCTCATCGGCGTCGCGCCCGCGCGCATCACCACGCTCCCCATCGCCCAGGCCGAGTCGGCCCCGGCGATGGTCTCGTCGCTGGTCCCCGACCCGGGCATCCTGGGGCGTGTCGTCGCGGCGGGGGACTCGCTGCTCCTGCCCCTGGCCACGGGCCTCGGCGTGGTCGACCTCGCCACGCTCGAGCCCGAGCGCGGCGTCACGCTCAGCGCCCCGGGCAACCTGATCCCGCTCGGCCAGCAGCTCCTCACCGCCGACAACCAGCGGCTGCACAGCTACCTGGTGTGGAGCGACGCGGCGGCGGTGCTCCAGGCCCGCCTCGACGCCGACCCGGCCGACGCGGCGATCGCGATCACCTACGCCGAACTCGCCCGGCGGTCCGGGCACCCCGAGGAGATGCTCGCGCCGATCGACGCGGCCCTGGGCGCCATGGCCGCCGACCCCCTCGCGCCGACCGTCGCCCCGAGCCAGGATCGGCTGTTCCGGCTCCTGCTCGGGGCGCTGGGGGGGGCGCTCCGGCCCGATGCCGGCCCGCTCCCACCCACCGAGCTGCTCGACGGCATGGCCGAGCGGCTGGGGATGGTCGCGGCCTCCCCCGACCAGCGCGCGGCGCACCGGCTGATGAGTAGCCAGCTCGACGAGCAACTCGGCCGATTCGGTGATGCCGTCGCCGAGTGCCAGGCGATCCTCGCCGACCCGCTGCTCGCCGGTGCGACCTGGGAGCGCGACGCCTCGAGCGTCCGCGCCGAGATCGACGCCCTCTCCCGACTCGACCGGCTGCTCGCGATGGGCGGCGCCGCGGTGTACGCCCCCTTCGAGGCCGAAGCCGACGCGGCGCTCTCGCGGCTGCACGCCGAGCACGCCACCGCCGGATCGTTCGAGTCGCTCGCCCGCACCCACCCCCGGGCCTCGGCGGCGCTCGAGGCCTGGCTCGCAGCCGCCGACCTGCACGCGGCGCTGGGCGACGCCCTCGCCCACGACCGCGCCCTCGACCGCGGCCTGCGGTGCGCGCTGGCGGCCCGCGACGCCGGGCTCACGCCGGACCCCGCGATCGTCGGGGAGTTGCTGGGGCGCCGCCTGACCGCGCTGCTCGAAGCCAATCGGCTCGACACCGCCGCCGACCTGCTCGACGCGAGCCGGGCCGACTGGCCCGGCGTGGGGCTCACGAGCGCCGGCGACCCGCTCGATCGCGACGCGCTCTCCGAGACACTCCACGCCCGCGCCGAGGCCCGCAACCAGCGCCCACGCCTCGGCGACACGCCGCTCGGCCGGGCCAGCGAGATCGACGGCTGGGTGCTCATGCGCGCCCTCGACCGCCGGGGCGCCCACACCCGCAGGCACGGCGTCATGCTCCTCTCGGCCGGCCGGGTCGGGCTCTGGCGGTTCGATGGCGACACCCTCATCCCCGCGTGGACCATCCCCACCGGCGCGAAGTCCGCCCTGCTGCGGGTCGATCCGGACCGGGTGCTCCTGCTCGAGCCCGACGAGCAGGGCGGCACGCTCCTGGCCCTCGACCCCGCCGACGGGCGAGAACTCTGGCGCGCCGAGCGGCTGGGCGAGGCGCTCGCCCGCGCCGCGGGCCCCGCCGCCGTCGCGGGCCAAGAGCGGTTCGACACCCCGCTCGACGGCGAGGTCGCCGCCGGCGACCTGCTCCTGGCCATCGATGAAACCACCATCGCGATGGTCTCGCGATCAGGACGCGTCGTGGGGATCGACCTGGCCACCGGGCGGGTCGCCTGGGCCCGGCGCAGCGAGTGCCAGCAGGTCCACGACGCCGCCGCCGGCGACGGCGTGCTGGCCCTCGGCGGCACGGCGGCCGCCGAGACCGGCGACGCCGCCGGCGAGCCCATCGTCTGCGTCCTCGACCTCGCCAGCGGCGAGGAAATCAGCCGGTACACCCCCGCCCTCGGCCCGGCGACCGGCAAGGTCCGCTGGCTCCACCTGGCGCCGGGGTCTCGGCGGGTGATTGTCGGGCTCTCCCGAGGCATCGTCGGCCTGGCCCTGCCCGAGGCCACCCCCGACTGGACGCTCGCCGACCTCGCGGTCGAACAGTCCACCGGCGCGTGGACCACCCCCGGGCGGGTGTTCGTCCAGACCTCGATGCGCGAGCTGGCGATTGTCGATAGCGAGACCGGCGAGCTGCTCGATGGCCGCCTCGAGACCGCCGGCTGCCTCGCCCTCGACGAGCCGATCGATGGCGTGGCGGCCGACCAGAGACTGGTGCTGCTGAGCCCCGCCGGCTGCGCGATGCTCGACGCGGCGACCGGCGAGCTGCTCGCCGCCGACGCGATCGACCCCATCGCCGGGATGGTCCAGCCGGCCCTGGGCCAAGAGCGGGTCGCGCTCATGGAGCGCGAGCCGATCCCCGGCCAGCAGGGCCTCTACCGGCTGCACATCCTCGACGCGGCCACCGGGCGGGCGCTCTCGACCACCACGCTGGCCCTCGCCGATCGGCCCCGCCGGATCGCCCTGCTCGACGGCGTGGTGCTCATCACCGCCGGCGATTCCACGGTCGTGGTGCCGACGGAGTGAGCCGGGCGTGCCCCGCTCGGGCGCGTCTCGGCGAACACCGTCAGAGGCCCCGGCGCAAGCCTGGGCGTTTCTGAGATTTCCTCCACGCCGCATGTCTCGAGCGGTGGAAATAGCAAATGGCAAATAGCAAATAGCAAATCAAGGCACATGCGGCCCGGGGTTTGCGTTCCGCGCCGCGCCATGCCTTTCACCGCTGGGGACGCAGAGGAACGCAGAGAAAGACAGTGTGGCCACGGATGAACGCGGATGAACACAGATGGATACACATGGAACCGAGATCAGGCGAAGCCCGACCACCCAAACCCGGTCGCTCCGCCTTCCTCGGCGATCCTCTGCGCCCTCTGCGTTGAGAGTGCCTTTCTTGCCTTCCTCTGTGCCCCTCCGTGGCCTCTGTGGTGAAACTGCCTTGCCTGATTTGTTCCGCGGCCACGGCGGAAGCCCAGGCTCGCGCCAGGGCCTCTGAAGGGTGCCATCCGTCTCACAGGCTCGCCGACGACGACCGGGAGAGCTGCGCGGCGGCCGCGACCACGATCTCGATCGCCTCAATGATCTCCGCCTCGGTCGTCTCGCGGCTCAGGCTGAATCGGATCGACCCGTGCGCGAGCCGAGCGGGGATGCCCATCGCCAGCAGCACCGGGCTGGGCTCGAGAGAACCCGACGAGCACGCCGCCCCGGCCGACGCCGCCACGCCCCGCTCGCTCAGGAGCATGAGCATCGCCTCCGATTCGAGCCCCGGGAAGGCGAGGCTGCTGGTGTTCCAGAGCCGCGGGCAGTCCCGCCCGTTGACCACGGCGCCGGCAACCCGGGCCAAGACCGCCTCCTCGAACCGGTCGCGCATCGCCGCGAACCCGGCGCGGGCCGCGGGGTCGGCGAGCCAGACCGCCGCCTCGCGGGCGGCGACACCGGCGCCGACGATGGAGGCGACCGCCTCGGTCCCCCCGCGCCGGTCCATCTCCTGCGTGCCCAGGAGCCGGGGCGCGACCCCGACCCCACGCCGGATCCACAGGCACCCGACCCCCTTGGGCCCGTGAAACTTGTGCGGGCTGAAGGTCAGCAGGTCGCAGGGGAGGTGGAGCGACGGAGCGATAGAGCGACGGAGCGACGAAGGGTCAGCGGCCCCTGCTTCCCCCTGCGTCGCTCCGTCGCTCCGTGCCTTCGTCCCTTCCCCGGTCGGCATCTTCCCCACCCACTGCACCGCGTCGCAGTGCAACGCCACGCCCGCCCGGCGGCAGACCTCGGCGAGGCGTTCGATCGGCTGGATGACGCCGGTCTCGTTGTTCGCCCACTGGACACTGACCAGGGCGGTGCGGTCGTCGAGCAGGCCGGGCAGGGCGTCGGGGTCGGCCATGCCGCGGGCGTCGAGGGGCAGCAGGCGGAGCTCGACCTGGCCGGTGGATTCGAGGTGCTTGGCCAGTTCGCGCACCGCGGCGTGCTCGATGGGGGTGGTGATGAGGTTGAGCAGCGGGCCGGAAGCACGCGGGCCGACAACCCCACCCCCCGGGGCGGTGTGGGGCGCTCGGGCCGCAAGCACGCCGCGGATCGCCAGGTCGATCGACTCGGTGCCGCTGGAGGTGAGGACCAGTTCTTTCGGGGAGGCACCGACCAGGGCGGCGAGCTCCCTGCGGGCCAGTTCGACGGCGTGGCGGGCCTCCTGCCCGGCCCGGTGGACGCTCGACGGATTGGCCCACACGCTGGTGGTGGCGACATGGACCGCCTGGGCGACCGCGTCGCTGGGCCTGGTGGTGGCGTTGCTGTCGAGATAGATCACATCGGCCTCCGCCCCCAACTCGGCTCCGGGATGGTACGCGGGGTTAGCGGCCGCTATCGTGCAGGCCATGTCCCCCGAGTCCGTCCAACCCGCGGCCCCCCAGGCCGCCGAGCTGCGCAGCGAGCAACTCGCCAAGGCCTTCAATGGCCGGGCGGTGCTCCGCGGGATCGATCTGGAGATCGGGCGGGGCGAGATCGTCGCGATCGTCGGGGCCTCGGGTTCGGGCAAGACTGTGCTGCTCGACTGCCTGCTGCGGCTGCTGGAGGTAACCGGCGGCAGGGTGTTCGCCGCCGACCACGGGAGGAAGGGCTCGCCCCTGGTCGAGATCACCAACGCCCGCGAGGGCGTGCTGCAGCGGATCCGGCTGCACTGGGCGGTGGTGTTCCAGCGCAACGCCCTGTTCAGCGGGACCGTGTACGACAACATCGCCCTGCTGCTCCGCGAGCACCAGGAGATGCCCGAGGCGGAGATCCTCCGGCGGGCCCGGGAGAGCCTGGCGGCCTGCTCGCTCGATGTCGACGATGTGCTCTACAAGGACCGCGACGAGCTCTCGGGCGGGATGGCCAAGCGCGTCGCCATCGCCCGCGCCATCGCTATCGACCCAGCCGTGCTCTTCTACGACGAGCCCACGACCGGGCTCGACCCGGTCGTCAGCGGCAACATCCACGAGCTGATCTGGGACATGCACCGCCGACCCAGGGGCAAGCACGACCAGCGGACCACCGTCATCGTCACCCACGACAAGGAACTCCTGCGCAGGCTCAGCCCGCGCATCGTCATGCTCCACAAGGGCGAGATCTGCTACGACGGCGACTACGAGCACTTCGGCACGGCCGACTGTTTGCCCGCCCAGGAATACCTCCGCGAGATGCCCGTCCTCCACGGCCGCCGGGCGGGGGGGTACAACCACGAACCGCCCGGTCGCAAGTGATGCTGTTTCTACCTGTTCGCACGGCGGCTGCGCCGAGCCTCAGCTTCCGCGTCCAGCCGCGTGGGCTCCGTCCGCCAGCAGCACGCGGTCCAGCCGCAGCGCCTCGGCCACGCTCCACGCCTGGAACGGGCACCCGCGCGGCGTGAAGGGCTCATCCCCGTCGGCGATCTCGGCGATGTGCCCCAGGCCGTGCGTCGTGGTGCTCTCCAGCAGCGGCCTCAGGAACCGCTCGCGGGCCTCGTGCCGCGCCTTGGCGGTGTTGTGCCGCACGCGGACCCACGCCTCGGCGAACGGGCCCATGAGCCAGGGCCAGACCGTCCCGTTGTGGTAGGCGCTGTCGCGCTCGAACACCCCGCCCCCGTACGCGCCGACATAGCCCGCCTCGCCCGGCCCGAGCGTGCGCAGGCCCATCGGCGTGAGCAGCTCGGCCTCGCACAGGTCCACGATCGCCCGGGCGTGCCTGCCGACGATGAGCTGGTTGGTCAGCCCGCCGACCGCCAGGATCTGGTTCGGCCGGAGCCGGGCGTCCACCGCGCCGGGCCGGTGGCCATCGTCGACGACATCGAAGAGGCAGCCGCGCGGCGCGTTCCAGAATCGCTCGCGGAAGCTCTTGAGCGCGCGCTCGGCCAGGGCCGCGAACTTCGGCTCGTCACCCGCCGACAGCAGCAGGGCGTTGATCCAGAGCGCCTGGACCTCCACGGGCTTGCCGATCCGGGGCGTGACGGCGTGCCCATCGACCCGGGCGTCCATCCAGGTCAGGCTCGAACCCCCCTCGCCGCACGAGAGCAGCCCGTCGGCGTCCATGGCGATCCCCAGCCGCGTGCCCTCGGCGTAGGCCTTCAGCGCCCGCACGCAGGTGCGGCGGATGAGCGTCTCCTCGCCGGGCGAGAGCGAGAACTCGCCCGACGCCGCGGCCAGCGCCAGAAAGTCGTGCGCCGCCTGGACATACCACAGCGCCGCGTCCACCGAGTGAAACTCCGGCGCCTCGCCCGCGTCGGGGAAGCGGTTGGGCAGGAGCCCCTCCACCTGCGCCCGCGACCACTCGATCAGGATCTGCCGCGCCGTCTCCAGACGCCCCGTCGCCAGGCACAGCCCGCGCATCGAGAGGAAGGTGTCCCGCCCCCAGTCGGTGAACCACGGGTACCCCGCGATGATCGTCGAGGCGATCCCCCTTTGGACGATGTACGCGTCGGCCGCGCGGGCCAGCCCGACGCCCAGGGCGCCGCGTCGCTCGAGCTCCCGCTCGCGGAGCAGCGCCACGGTCTCGACCGTCGTGGCGCCGGGGAGCGGGCGGTCGGGGGGGGTGTCGGCGCTGAGCACCAGGCACGCCTCGGGGTCGGCGCCGGTGAGGGTGAAGGTCAGCTCGCCCGGCGCGGCGCAGTCCTCGACCGCGTCGAGCCCCCGGGACCGCTCCTGGCTATACAGGAACGAGCGGTACCAGTCGGGCTTGCCCGCGTACACCCCGTTGAACCGGGCCGTGATGCGCGGCGTGCCCCAGTACGGCCGCCAACTCACCCGCTCCTGCCCGGCCTCGGCGTGGAAGTTGAACTGGGCATTCTCTCGGTGCAGGTGGTGATAGCCCCGCACCGTCAGCAGCGGCCGCACCCGCAGCGACACCCCGCGACCGGCTGTGATGACCTTCCAGGTGGCGACGCACGCCGCGTACCCGTGCGGCACGAAGACCTCGTGCTGGATGCGCGTGCGGTCGTCGAGCCGGTAGACCCAGGTCGGCCAGGGGTCGGTGGTGAAGCTCTCGATCCACTTGAACCCCGCGGGGTGGATCACGCCGGGCTCGTAGTTCTGGGCGCTGAGCGGGTGCTCGTCCCCGTTGCTGGTCGCCGTGACCTCGAGGCCGTTGACCAGCACGAAGCGGTCGGTGGGCGGGGTGCGTGCCGCCAGCAGCAGGGCGTGGTAGCGGCGTGTGCGGATGCCGGCGACGGTGCCCGAGGCAAATCCCCCCAGGCCGTCGGCCTCCAACCACTCGGCATCGGCTCCGAAGACGCGGGACATCGCGCAAGGGTAGGTGGTGGGTCCGGGGTCCGTCAGGCAGCCCGGGACAACCCGCCGTCGCCCGACCAGGACCGGAGGAACGCCACGACCTCGGCGGCGGGCAGGGGCCGGGCGAAGTGGTACCCCTGCCCGAACTCGCACCCGAGGGACTGCAGCACCGCGACCTGCCCCGCGGTCTCGACGCCCTCGGCGACAACCTGCATGCCCAGGTTGGACGCAAGGTCCGCCGCGGCGTGGACCAGCGCGACGAACCGGCGTCCGCGGTCGATATTCGCGATGAACGCACGGTCGATCTTGAGCACCTGCACCGGGAAGTCGTGCAGCGCCGCCAGCGACGAGTGCCCCGTGCCGAAGTCGTCGAGGCTCTGCCGGACGCCCAGCGCCCCGATCGCGTGCAGCATCCGCGTGCCCGACGCGATGTCCTCCATCACGGCGCTCTCGGTGATCTCGAGGTGCAGGCACGACGGGGGGACGCCGGTCCGGCGCAGGATCTCCGCGATCACCTCGGGCAGGTCCGGCTGGACCAGTTGGACGCGGGAGAGGTTGACGCTGATGTGGTCCGGCGCGAGCGAACCCAGCTCCGCACGCCACGCCATGAACTGCCGGCAGGCGGTCTCGAGCACCCACGCCCCGATGGGCAGGATCAGCCCCATCCGCTCGGCGGCGGGGATGAATTCGTCCGGACGGATCCGCCCGTGCTCGGGGTGCTCCCACCGGATCAGCGCCTCGAACCCGGCGACGCGGCGCGTTTCGAGCGAGACGATCGGCTGGTACTCGAGCACGAACTGCCCGGCGCCGACCGCCCGACGCAGGTCGTTCTCGACGGCCGCGCGGGCCGTCAGCCGATCGGCCATCGCCGGCTCGAACCACGCGTACCGGTTCTTGCCCGCCACCTTGGCCTCGTACATGGCGATGTCGGCGTGGCGGAGCAGCTCGTCGGCGTAGTGGATGAGCGGGCCGCCCAACGCCACCCCCACGCTCGTGGTCAGGACCACCTCCTGCCCCTCCACCACGAACGGCTCGGTCATCAGGTCCACCAGCCGCGCGGCGCAGGCCCGCGCCGCCTCCGCGATCAACGCCCCCTCCAGCAGCACCACGAACTCGTCGCCGCCCATCCTGGCGGCGTAGAACGGATCGGGGCGCTCCGGCGTCGCCAGCTCCTCGCCGAGCAGCGTCAGCCGACCGGCGGCCTCGCGGAGCAGCGCATCGCCCACGCCGTGCCCCATGGTGTCGTTGATCTGCTTGAACCGGTCGAGATCGAGGAACAACACCGCGAGGTCGCCGCCGCCCGAGGCCCCGCCGCGACGGTCGATGCCGATCGCCAGCCGCTGCTCGAACGCCGCCCGGTTGGGCAGGCCCGTCAGCCCGTCGGTGAACGCCGCACGCCGGAGCCGCTCCTCCGCGGCCTTGCGCTCGGTGATATCCACCCTCGCGCACAGGAACCCCCGCACCGCGCCGTCGGGCCCCCGGATCGGGCCGGAGGTCGTGTCGACCCAGAACAGCCGGCCGTCCTTGGCGCGGTTGCAGACCTCGCCGCGCCAGGTCTCGCCCGCGCCCAGCCTCCGCCACAGCTCCGTGAAGAACGATTTGGGGTGGTAGCCCGACCGGAGGATTCGGTGGTCCTGCCCGACCAGCTCCCCCTCCGTGTACCCGCTGATCTCGCAGAACTTCTTGTTGGCGAGGGTGATCCTCCCCCCGGTGTCCGTAACGGCGATGCTCACGGTGTCCTCGAGCGCCCGCTGGTACGAGCCCAGCTCGGCCAGCAACTCCCGGGCCTCCAGCTCCCGTGTTCTCGATTGCTCGGACATCTCGGCGGCGAGTTCCTCGGCCCGGACGCGGCCGGTGATGAGCGTCCAGGTGAGCAGCGCCCCGAGCACCGACACGAACAACCCCGCTGCGAGGTGGAGATTCGCCGCCGGGAATCTGTTCTCATGATCCCACTCGGGCGTGCTGGCGATCCAGAGCGTCCAACGCTGGCCCGCGACATTGATCGCGTGCGTCGAGCAGAAGCTCCGCCGCTCGGCGTGCTTCCAATCCGATTCGTCCGTGTCGGGGTGCGCCGTGCCGTCCTCGTCGAAGAGCATCATCGGGGCCAGCGAGAGGTCACCCTGGTAGACTTCCAGGTCCAGCGGGCCGGTCTCGGTGGCGCCGGCGAGCGCATCGGCGAGCCGGAGAGGCGCGACGATCCACCCCGACAGGTCACGCCGACGCTCCTCGGGCGTCGCGGGCTCCGTGCCGTTGCGGTAGACCGGGTGGAAGATCGGGAGCACGCCCGCCTCGGCGTCGTCGTACGACCCGAGGCCGGCGGCCCGGGGCTCGCCGGTGAGCATCGCCCGCTCGGCCGCCGCCCGCCACGACGGGATCTCGCGAATGTCCCGCCCCAGGTCCACACCACAGGCCCCCTCGGGCTCGAAGAACTTCAGCACGAACAGCTCGTCGCCGCTCCCGGGCTCGATAAGGTCGAACGCCGGGGCGCCGTCGGCCCGCTGGGCCTTCACGAACGACTCGGCATCGCCCGCGGCGATTCGCTCGACGAAGCCGAACCCGATCACGCCCGGGAACTCGGTCCGGAGGCTGCGCGCGGCGACATAGTCCGCGAACTCCGCCCGTTCGACAGACTTGCTCGCCTTGAACAGCCCCGTGGTCCCCCGCAAGCCGTAGAGCGGGACGAGCATGGTGCGCTCAACACGGGAGACCACTCCCTCCGCGCTGCGGTCGAAATGGGCTTCGGTGAGCTCTCGCCTGCTCGCGTTGAGTCGGGCCGACAGGGCGACCGAGGCTGCCACGCCGATGCCCAGCACCGCCCAGGGGAGCATTCCCGCCATCGGCCGAGCCTCCGACCGGCCGTGCGAGACGACGGCGCGACGGTCGGCAACGCGCAGACGCCAGACCACCAACGGCCCGGCCAGGACCGACAGCATGGCGCAGTCCGCCAGCCCGCCGAGCAACCCGACCCCCTCCCAGCTCCCCCAAAGCTGCGGCAGGGCGAACTGGATCAGAAGCGCGACACCCGCGAGGACCGCGAGGACCACGAGGATCTCGAACAGCGTGCGAAGAGTCGTGGCTCGGGTGTCGCTCATGCGCCCCCCCCCCCGCGGGATCGCGGGCAGGTGGCACAATCGGTCACAATGGGCCGAAGGGTGCGGGGAGCTTGATGGATCCAGCGACAAACCGGCAATAGCCCGGCCCGTCCGTTCGCCGCCTGAGTAATCCCCCCCTCTCGCATCGGCAGGATCGCCGCCAGCGCCCCGCAAGCGCCGACTTCAGAACGACCCCGCCTTGGCCCGCGACACCGCCAGGTCGTGGGCGACATGGTACGGACGCCCCAGGTCGGACCACTCGAACTTCCAGCTCCGGCGCTCCACCTCGTTGCGGACCGCGATGCGCCCGCGCCGGTCGAGCTGGCAGAACTCCCACATCCGACGGGCGAGGGTCGCCGCCGCCTCCTCCGTGCTGCGGGCGCGGCGGGGGATGATGTACATCCCCCACTTGTTGTGGTCGGGGAAGTTCTCCGCCACATACCGCCCGAACCCGGCGAGGTCGCTCGTCACCGCCGGCACGCCCAGCGCCACGCACTCGAGCGGCGTGTAGCCCCAGGGCTCGTAGGCGCTGGGGAACAGGCCCAGGTGGCAGCCGCGCACGAACTGCTCGTACTCGATACCCCAGAGCGGGTTGGTGGTCGAGATGAAGTCGGGGTGGTACACCACCTTCACCCGGTCCTCGGGGCTGTTGACCAGGCCCAGGCGTCGGATGCCGCGCATCACCTCGTCGGTGTCCTCGTCCTCGAGCGTGTGCGTCACCACCGGCGGCAGGCGGGGGATGCGCAGCGCCGCCTGCGTGCGGCGCAGACGCAGGCGCCAGTACTCGTCGAGCAGGTCGTCGAGCGCCACCCGCTGCCCCGCCGCGGCCTTGCGGAACAGCTCCTCGCCCATGTTCTCGGTGATGGTCTTGCACACCTCGCGCAGCTCGGCGAGCACGCCGCGGCTCTGGAGCACCTCGGGCTTGAGGTGCCGGTGGTCGCGCCGCGTGACGATGAAGAACACCACCGTGCGGTCGGACGCCTCCCGGCGCAGCTGCTCGTTGAGCCGGGCGCACGCCTCGAGGCAGAGGTCGAAGCCCTTGTTGCGGGGCTCGAACCGCCCGCTGCTGAACATGTAGGTGGTCTTCTCGAGATCGAACGAGTAGCTGGGGAAGAAGTGCCCCATGACGAACTCGTGGATCTTCTCCTTGTACTGCGCGTGGAGCGTCTGGAACTCGTGCCCGACATTGTACCGCTGGATGTTCAGGCCGTTGGGCAGGATGAGGTCGGGCTTGCGCCCCAGGAGCACCGCGCACTCCTCGGCGGTGATCGGGCTGATCGTCGTGAACACATGCGCCCCGTGCGCGGCCGCCCGCTCGTAGTGGTGCTGGGCGACGATGCCGAACCGCTTGGCCTCGGCCTCGTGGTCGATCCTCGGCAGCCGGCTGTAGAAGTCGCCCTCGGCCGAGGCGATGTACCGGCCCGTCAGCGTGGCGTGCGTGGTAAACACCACCGAGCAGTTGAGCTGCTCTCGGCGGATCATCGGGATCGCCAGCCCGCTCATCCACTCGTGGAAGTGCGCCAGGACCCGCCGGCTCTGCTGGCCACGCCCCTCCCACACCGTGCAGAGGTGAGTGAACAGGTACCGCAGCGCCTCGGCGAACCCGACCACCTCGTTGACCAGCGGGTCGTTGCCGGGGCTCTCGATCCCGTGGTCCTTCCAGATGCGGTACTTGATCGCGTCGAGCTTGGCCCCCGTGAACCCGTGCTCGAGCAGCAGGGCCCGGGGCCGGCTCTGCACCAGCCACCGGCCCGTGTGCGCGGTGATCCCCTCGCGCTTCAGCCCCTCCACCACCTGCGCCAGCCACCCCGTCGGACGCCGGGGGTCCAGCTCCAGCGAGCTCTTCTGCCCCGCGTACGGCCCGATCATCAGGTACCGGTTCTGCCACCGGTTCACCATCGTCGGCGCCTTCGACCGCAACACCTGGTAGATGCCCCCCACGGGGTTGCACACCTCCCACCCGATCTCGGTCAGCAGCACGCCGGGCGGGGCGCGGTTCACATCGACCTCGGGAGCGTGGCTCACCATTTCCGGCATCACTGACATCAGAAGGCTCTCCCCTGGGCGGGCGTCGGCGATTCTAGCGGCCCCGGCACGAGTACCATGCCCCAAGGAAAAGCATGCCCACCATCCAGCCATCACTCTCCCAGGACGACCTCTTCCTCTTCAACGAGGGCACCCACGCCCACCTCGGGGCAAAGCTCGGCGCACACGCCATCCGGCTGGACGGCCGCGACGGCGTCCAGTTCGCCGTCTGGGCCCCCTCCGCCCAGGAGGTCCACCTCGTCGGCGATTTCAACGCCTGGGACACCCTCGCCACGCCCATGCGCCCCAGGGGCGCCTCGGGCATCTGGGAGACCTTCGTCGAGGGGCTCGGCCAGGGGGCCGGGTACAAGTACTTCATCCGCTCCAGCGTCACCGGCCACGAGACCCTCAAGGCCGACCCCGTCGCCATCCACGCCGAGACCCCGCCCCACTCGGCCTCCAAGGTCTGGACCCTCACCCACCAATGGCAGGACAGCGACTGGATGGCCAGCCGCGGGGGCGACGACTGGCGACGCCGCCCCATGAGCATCTACGAGGTCCACCTCGGCTCGTGGCGCCGCGTCCCCGAGGATGGCGACCGGCCCCTCAGCTACCGAGAACTCGCCGACCAGCTCACCGAGTATGTCGGCTGGCTGGGCTTCACCCATGTCGAGCTCATGCCGGTCATGGAGCACCCCTTCGGCGGGTCGTGGGGGTACCAGACCACCGGGTACTTCGCCCCCTCCTCACGCTTCGGCAGCCCGGACGACTTCTCCTACCTCGTCGACAGGCTCCACCAGGCCGGCATCGGCGTCATCCTCGACTGGGTCCCCAGCCACTTCGCCACCGACGGGCACGGGCTGCACCTCTTCGACGGCACCTGCCTCTACGAGCACGCCGACCCGCGGAAGGGCTTCCACCCCGACTGGGGCTCCTTCATCTTCAACTACGCCCGCCACGAGGTCCGCTCCTTCCTCATCTCCAGCGCCAACCACTGGATCGACACCTTCCACGCCGACGGCATCCGCGTCGACGCCGTCGCCAGCATGCTCTACCTCGACTACTCGCGCAAAGAAGGCGAGTGGATCCCCAACGAGCACGGCGGGCACGAGAACCTCGACGCCATCAACTTCCTCCGCCAGCTCAACACCACCCTCTACGGGATGCACCCCGGCGTGGTCACCATGGCCGAGGAGTCCACCTCGTTCCGCGGGGTGTCGCGGCCCGTGTATGACGGCGGCCTCGGCTTCGGGTTCAAGTGGGACATGGGCTGGATGAACGACACCCTCCGCTACTTCCAGCGGGACCCCTCGCACCGCCGCTGGCACCACGACGAGCTGACCTTCCGCGGGCTCTACGCCTTCACCGAGAACTTCGTCCTGCCGATGAGCCACGACGAGGTCGTCCACGGCAAGGGCTCGCTGCTCAGCAAGATGCCCGGCGACGACTGGCAGAAGTTCGCCAACCTCCGGCTCATGCTCGCCTACCAGTGGCTCCTCCCCGGCAAGAAGCTGCTCTTCATGGGCGGCGAGTTCGCCCAACGCAACGAGTGGAACGCCGCCGTCAGCCTCGACTGGCACCTCACCGCCTACAGCCCGCACTCGGGGGTGCAGGAGCTGATCCGCGCCCTCAACGCGCTGCACCGCACCCGGGCCCCCATGCACCAGCTCGACTGCGACGAACGCGGCTTCGAGTGGGTCCACTGCGACGACCGCGACAACTCGGTGCTGGCCTTCTTCCGACACGCCGACGACGGCTCGCCGCCCATGCTCTGCGCGTTCAACTTCACGCCGGTCCCGCGGGACAACTACCGCCTCGGCGTCTCCAGCGGCACGCGCTGGACGAAACTCCTCGACACCGACGCCGAGGACTTCGGCGGGTCGGGCTACGCCTGGCAGGACAACGCGCACGCCGACGCCATCCCGATGCACGGCCGCGCCCGCTCGCTCGCGGTCACACTCCCCCCGTTGGGCGGGGTGGTGTTCGGGCTGGACGAGTAGGCCCGCCCTCAAGACCCCCGTGCGCCCACGCTCGGAGGACCAGGTTGCGGACGCCCGGCGGTTGCCCGCAGCCGTACCCGATCAGGACCAAGACGCGCCCCGCCGGCGAAGTTGCTCTTGGAGGCCGCGCGAGCAGCCGATACACTCAGCCGAGTTGGCAGGGGGATCTCTCGCACCGACCGGGCAGCGTCGTGCAGGCGGGATAGAGAGCGCGGAAGCGAGCGGTTGAGAGAGGGTGGTTGCATGGCACACCGGCTTCGTTGGGTTATCGGCCTCTGGCTCGGGCTGTTCGCCGGCCTCGGGTCCGCCCAGCCGAACATCGTCCTGATCCTCTCCGACGACGCCGGGTACAACGAGATCGGCTACACGGGAAACAACGACTTCCTGACGCCGCGGATCGACGCCCTGGCGGGCGAGGGCATCCGGTTCACCAACGCCTATGTCACCCAGCCGACCTGCGGCCCCTCGCGGGCCGGGCTGCTCACCGGTCGGTACCAGCAGCGATTCGGTTTCGAGGACAATGTCCCCAACGCGATGAACGCCTGGGAGGGCCTCCAGCCCGGGCAGACCACGCTCGCGCACCGGCTCAGAGACCTCGGCTACACGACCGGCCTGATCGGGAAGTGGCACCTCGGGTCCACCGCCGCCTACAACCGGCCCGGTGACATGGGTTTCGACGAGTTCTTCGGAACGCTCGGCGGGTCGCGCCACTACTGGGGCGGCGAGGTCGATGAGTGGCGTCGGATACGCCGCCAGGATGTCGAGGTCGAGGCCCAGTGGCCCTTCGAGGGCGACGCCAGCCGGTACGACCCGGTCAACGGCAGGTACCTCACCGACGCCTTCGGTGAGGAGGCGGTCGCGTTCATCAATAACCACGCCGATGATGCCGAGCCGTTCTTCCTCTTCATGGCGTTTACCGCGCCCCACCAGCCCTACGAGGCCAAGGCGGACGACCTGGCGGCCTTCCCGGGGCTGACCGGCTACACCAAGGTCCGGGCCGCCATGACCCTGGCCATGGACCGCGCCGTCGGGGACATCCTCACCGCCCTCGCGGACCACGGGATCGAGCAGGAGACCATCGTCGTCTACCTCAACGACAACGGCGGGACATCGGACCGGGACAACAGCCCCTTCCGGGGGTACAAGGGCCTGACCTGGGAGGGCGGCATCCGCGTGCCCATGTGCATCCGCTGGCCCGGGATGCCCCAGGGCGCCCTGTACGACCGGCCGGTCATCTCCATGGACCTGGTCCCGACCCTCGTGGCCGCGGCCGGCGGGCAGGTCGGGCAGACCGACGGCGTGGACCTGGCTCCGTACCTGACGGGCCAGCAGCAGGGCGACCCGCACGACGCGGTCTACTTCCGCGACCGCTGGGAGTGGGCCGTCCGGCGCGGGCCGTGGAAGCTCGTGCGCCCGGACAGCACCTCGCGCTCGATCTACCTGTTCAACCTCGATGAGGACCCGGGCGAGACAACCAATGTCAGCTTCTCCAACGGGCCGATCGTCGACGCCATGCGCCGCGATCTGACCGTGTGGGAGGCCTCGCTCGACAAGCTCCGCTGGACGAGTTCCGGCGTGCTCGTGCTCAACAACTTCGATCACTTCCGCAGCCGCATGCCCTCGTCCTTCTTCAGCTGGTCGAACTCGCAGGCTTGGTACCGCGAGGCCTCGCAGGACCTGGTCAGCCTCGAGCAGCACGACGCCTACGCCAACGCCGAGCTGGAGTTCCCCACCCGCTCCTCGAACTACTCGGCCAACAACGCGCTGGGCAGGATGAGCGGTGAGAGATTCATGCTCCGGCAGTTCCGATTCACCAACACCTCGGGCCAGGGCGGCCCGTTCACCGGCATCCTCACCGGCGAACCGGTGGTGATGGTGCCGGGCCTCACCGGGGCCCCGCCCTCGATCTCGCTCGAGTCCCAGGTGACGCCCTTCTCGTTCCGCATCGAGCATGATGTCGAGTTCCTGGGGACCCTCACGATCGAGGGGGAGGGCGCCTCGCCGCTCACGATCGCCGCGCCGGTCACCGAGTATCTCCCCGGCCAGGCGGTGCGCAAGGCCGGCGCCAGCCAGGTCGCCATCGAGGACATCGTGGCGTGCACCGGGGACATCACCATCGCCGGGGGCGCCCTGATCGTTCGCGGCCCCGGGGGGGTCCTCGCCTCCGCCGGCCGCGTGGCCGTCGAGGCCCCCGGCCTCCTCCGGCTCGAGGCCGACGCGAGCGTCCTCGCGCCGTTACTGGACAACGCCGGGCGTGTCGAGGGCATGGGGCTGCTGGCGATCACCGGTGACTTCTCGGCCCAGCCCGGCGCGGTGCTCGGCGTGGGCCTGGGAGGCACCATCGCCGGGTCCGAGCACGACCAACTGCTGGTCTCCCAGACCGCCGGCCTCGGCGGGCGGCTCGCGCTCCAGCTCCGCTCGGGATTCCGCCCGAGGCTCGGCGACGAGTTCCGCATCGTGCAGGCCGCCGCCGTGACCGGCGAGTTTGCCTCCATCGAGTTCCCACCCGAGCAGCCCCACCGGCGGTACGCGCTTGCCTACGACGCCACCGGCGTCACGCTCACCGCGGTCTGCTCGGCCGATGTGGACGACGACGGGTTCACCGACTCCAGAGACTTCCTGCACTACCTCGGCCTCTGGGCCGCGGGAGACCCCATCGCCGATTGGGGCGGCAACGGCACCGTCGACACCATCGACTTCGTCCTCTTCCTCAACGAGTGGTCCGCCTGCCGCCAGTGAGCGGGCCACGCCGCGCGCCCCCACGCTACCCTTGCCCTATGACCGACGACAAGGGCAAGACGCCCCGCAAGATCCAGTCCCCCCGCGGCACGCGCGACCTCTACCCCGCCGAGGCCGCACGCCGACGCTGGCTCACCGAGCGCTGGCGCGAGGTCTCCGTCCGCCACGGGTTCGAAGAAGTCGACGGCCCGACCTACGAGGAGGCCGACCTCTACGCCGTCAAGAGCGGCGAGGGCATCCTCGGCGAGCTGTTCCAGGCCTTCAGCGGCAAGAGCCCCGAGGAGGTCGAGCAGGTCAAACGCGATGGGCGCGCCCCCTACGCCCTGCGCCCCGAGTTCACACCCACGCTGGCGCGCATGTACGCCGCCAAGGCCGCCGGACTCCCCAAGCCCACCAAGTGGTTCATGGCCGGGCCCTTCTTCCGCGCCGAACGCCCCCAACGAGGCCGCCTCCGCGAGTTCTTGCAGTGGAACTGCGATGTGCTGGGGCTGGACATCCCCCAGGAGAAGTGGAACGCAGAGGACGCAGAGAGCCGCGCAGAGGTCGCAGAGGCGAAGGCGCGGATGGATGCGGAGGTGATCGCCTGCTGCGTGGAATCGCTCCGGGGGTTGGGCCTGAGCCCGGCGTCGGTGCAGATCCGGATCAATAGCCGTTACGCGATGCGCGAGCTTCTCGATCGATTGTTCGTGACCGGAGCCTCGCAAGAGCAGGCGTTCGCAATCATCGACCGGTTCCACAAGATCGACGAGACCACCTTTGAAAGGGAGATGATCGGCATCGGGGCCGACCCCAACGCGATCGAATCGCTCGGTGCAATGCTCGCCTCTCCCACACAGATCGTGCCTGGCTTGGAAGCGTTCCGGTGCGCGGCGAGGTACGGCGAGCTCGGCAGTGCACTGGTCGGGATGGATTTCGATCCGCCCGAACTCGCGCTGTTCGACGCGCTCGCCTGTCATGGCATCACCGAGTGGTGCCAATGGGACTGCTCCATCGTCCGCGGCCTCGCCTACTACACTGGCACCGTCTTCGAGGTCATCGCCGATGGCGAGCGGGCCGTCGCCGGCGGCGGGCGGTACGACAACCTCATCGAGCTCTTCGGCGGCCCGCCGACCCCCGCCGTCGGCTTCGCCATGGGCGATGTCGTCCTCAGCCTGCTGCTCCAGGACAAGGGCCTCATGCCCAGCGACGACGAACTCATGGGCCTCGTCGGTCAATGCCCCGATGTCTTCGTCCTGAGCGAGGATAGCGACGAGGCGTTCAAGCAGATCCGGCCCGTCGTGGCGATGCTGCGCCGGGGCGCGCACGGCTCGGAGAGCCGTGCCACCGCGCCTCAGGACTCAGGACTCAAGACTCAAGACTCCCTCCACGCCCGCCACTCCTACAAGGCCACCCGCAAGCCCGACAAGCTGCTCAACGAGGCGAAGAAGCAGGGCGCCAAGCTCGCGGTCATCATCGAGAACGCCGAGCGCTGCACGGTCAGAGACCTCCGCACCGGCGAGCAATGGCCCGACCCGGTCGGCCTCGCCGACCTGCACGCCCGGCTCCTCGCGGTGCTGTAGCTCACGGGCGAACGCAGCGACTTCTCGCCGGGTGCCGGGGTCTGAATGGAGCGCAGCGGAGTGAAGGCCCCGCGGTGGTGCACCCGCATGGCCTTCCTCGAAGACTCGTCAGACCATGGCAACCGCGTAGAGCCCCCCGCGCACGCGAGGGGCAACCACCCCACCGCCCGCGCTAGCTCACACGGAGCGTCGGCTTGCCCTTCCCCTGCTTGAGCGTCGCCAGCGCCACCTGCCCCTCGAGCGCCGTCACCAGCGACTCGAGCGCCGCCGGCAACGCCTCACCCCCCGCCGTCGCGGCCTCGAAGTTGTGCGCCGGCTCGCCCGTGTCGCTGTTGGCGCGGAGGGCCATATTGATCGGCACACGCCCCAAGAACGGCAGCCCCAGCCGCTTGGCCATCGCCTCCGCCCCGCCCCGCCCGAAGATGTCGTACTCCTTCCCGTCGTCCCCGATGAAGAAGCTCATGTTCTCCACCACCCCCACCACCTCGATCTTGAGCTGCTCGAACATTCGGGCCGCGCGCACCGCGTCGTCCTGCGCCACCTTCTGCGGCGTGCAGACGATCACCGCGCCCGTGCACGCCAGCGTCTGCGCCAGCGTCAGGCACACATCCCCCGTCCCCGGCGGCAGGTCCACGATCAGGTAGTCCAGCTCGCCCCAATCGCTCTGCTCGATCAACTGCTTGAACGCCCCGTGCGCCATCGGCCCACGCCAGATTAGCGGCTTGTCGGGGTCGACCAGCTTGCCGATCGTGATCGCCTTGACCCCGTGCACCGCGTGCGGCTGGAGCTTGCCCGCGACCACGCTCTGCTCCATCTCGTCGAGCCCGAGCATGGTCGGGAGGGATGGGCCGTAGATGTCGCCGTCGAGCAGCCCGACCGAGTGCCCCCGCCGGGCGAGCCCGACCGCGAGGGCCACCGCGATGGTCGACTTGCCCACGCCGCCCTTGCCCGCGCCGACCGCGATGATGTGCCTGATCGAATCGAGCGGGTTGGGGTCCTTCCCCGAGGGCCCAGCCCCGGCGTCCTTGGGCCTGGCGGTGTCGGACAGCCCCCCGATCGGGCGGTGGCCCGTGGGCTGGGCGGCCGGCTGGGCTGGCGCCCGTCCTTCGGGCGCCGAAGCCGAACTCGACTTCGAATGCGAGCTTGGGCCGCCCCCCAGCCGCTCGGTCTGCAGCACCCTCCCCGCGTTGTCCACAAACTCCACGATCAGCGACCGCAGGGTCACCCCCGCCGCCTCGGAGAGGGTCAGGGCGATCGCGTCCCGGGCCTGGGCCGCGGCGGCCTTGCGGGCGTCGGGGGCGCCCAGCCCGGGGGTGTGCAGCTTGAGGCTCACAAACCCGTCGCACTCGGAGACCCACGCCAGGCCGGCCGAGAGCGGCGAATCGAGCCCCCCGGGCTGGACCCCGGCGAGGGCGTCTCGGATGATGTCCTTGGTGGTCGGCAAGGCAGGTAAACTCCGCAAGAGGATTCCGTCGAGAGTCGGGGCGAGATGCTAGGGGAGGGGGCAATCGGAGGTCGGGGTCGGCGTTCGGCCCGGGTCAGGAGGTACGCGATGGCACAGGCTCGATTCGGCTCCACTTGGGCGGTCCTCGGCGCGGTCGCTGCGCTCCTCGGGGCCGCGACCACCGCCCTCGCCCAGGACGAACGGGCCCCCCTCGCCGGACCCACTGTCGAAGTCCGCGAGGTGCCCGGCGTCGAGGCCCGGTATGTCCCCGGCGACGCGGGCAGGATGGCCGGGCCCGAGGCGGCCGTCCCGCTCCCGCTCTTCTTCGAGGCGCTGCGAAGCCTGGACGAGGGCGACACCCCGGCCCCGCTCCGGATGACCACCGAGCAGCGGGGCAAGATCGGGGACCTGGTCCGAGACTTCGGGCGTGAGGTCGCGGAGTTTGTCGAGACCTCGGGCGCCGAGGTGCGCGGGCTGGTCGCCCAACTCCCACAGAGCGAGCGGGGCAGGGCCGGCGGCGAACTCCGCGCCCTGGAACAACTGACCCGCATGCTCGACCGCTTCGAGCAGGCCACCAGCGCGGAGTCCACCGACCGACCGCCCGCACGAAGCACCGATCGCACCCCACCGCTGCAGGCCAAGCAACGACGCGACGAGCTGGTCGAGGGGCTCCGCCTGCGATTCGAGCGGAATCACGCGGCGGCGCAGGCCGGCGAGATGGCCGGCATGACCGACGAGGCCCCGGAAGATGCACGAGCCAGGCTCGCCGAACTCCGGGCCGCCGCCCCCTCGCCGGCCGCCCTCCAGACCCGAGTCTGGACCCTGCTCACCCCGGCCCAGCGCGACCACCTCGGCCCGATGCTCGAGGCCTCGATGGCCGAGGCCCGCACGCAGCGCGAGGAGGCGCGCCTGGCCCGCACCATCGAGCAGCGTCGAGCGGCGCAGCGCGATGCGGCGCCGAGCGACCGCGCGCCGACCGAGGCGGCCCCCGGCTCCCGCCCGTTCGACCTCTCCGACGAGGCCCTCGATCGCCTGCTCGCGCAGCTCGACGCGGGGCAGATCCCCGAGCGGCTCTGGGCGAACCTGCCGGAGCGCGCCCGCCAACGCCTCGAGGCCTTGCCCGAAGACCAGCGGGCCCCGGCGGTCGCGAGGATGCTGCGATCGCGCAGAAATCCGGGCGGATGAGGCGCCCCGCCAAAATCCTGGATGGGTGGTTCCCCCCAATCCGACCGGCCCGCGGGCTGCATACAGCGTCCGCATATTGATGCATCGCCGGGCCGCCATCGACCGCTGCGCGTTGTCCCGACACGACTTGCGGCAGCCCGGCGGAAGCCCCCCCGCGGAACCCCATAGCGACTTCGGTAGGGTGTGTCAAGAGATCGGCCGAAAAATAGGCCAGGAAGTTTGAAGTTTTGGCGTATACACAATCCGATAACGCAGTAGACTATTATCGATCTCTCTCTCCTCCAGCGGGGCGCTGTCCTAATCGATGGCGCCCTGCTTTACTTGAGGCCCAGGGGGACCGGGACCGTCGGAGAGGGCACCGGGCATGAGCCAGCACGCACCGACGATCGTGGTCACCGGGGCCGCCGGGTTCATCGGCTCGCATGTCGCCGCCGCCCTGCTCGCGCGCGGCGGGCGCGTCGTGGGTCTCGACAACTTCGACCCCTACTACGACCGCGCGATCAAAGAGGCCAATGTCGCCCGGCTCCGCGCCACCGGGTCGGGCTTCGAGTTCGCCGAGCTGGACATCTGCGACCAGCCCGCCATCGCCGATTTTTTGGTGCGTCACAAGCCCGAGGGCGTCATCCACCTCGCCGCCAAGGCCGGCGTGCGGCCCAGCGTCGCCGACCCGGTCGGGTACACCCGCGTCAATGTCCTCGGCACCGCGACCATCCTCCGCGCCGCCGAGGAGGCTGGATGCCGGCGGGTCGTCATGGCCTCGAGCAGCTCGGTCTACGGCAACAACGAGAAGACCCCCTTCGCCGAGAGCGACCCCGTCGAGCACCCCATCAGCCCGTACGCCTCGAGCAAACGATGCTGCGAGCTGATCGCCCACACCCACCACCACCTCAGCGGCATGCCGACCGCGTGCCTGCGGTTCTTCACGGTCTTCGGCCCCGGGCAGCGGCCCGACCTGGCGATCGCCCGGTTCATGCGCCTCATGCGCGAGGGCAGGCCCATCACCATGTTCGGCGACGGGTCGATGAGCCGCGACCATACCTATATCGACGACATCGTCGCCGGCGTCCTGGCCGCCTACGAGCGCGTGGACCGGTTCGGGTATCGCGTTTGGAACCTCGGCAGCGACCGCCCCGTGCGGCTCGACGAGCTGATCGGGCAGATCGCCCAGGTCACGGGGATCACGCCGCACATCGAGCACGCCGACGCGCCCGCCGGCGATGTCGAACGCACCTGGGCCGACCTGACCCGCAGCGGGGCCGAGCTGGGGTACAAGCCCCGGACCGACCGGCTCGAGGGTTTGGAGAAGCAGTGGCGGGCGACACGCGGGTAGCTCCCCCCGGGGGCACCGGGTGGAAAAACGCCGACCCCCGGCGGCGGAGCGCCGGGCGTCGGGTGCGCGGTTTCAAAGCGTCGGCGCTCAGCTCTCGCCCTGGCCCTTCGACGCGGTCGACTTCTTCGCCCCCGAGCCCACCGGCGGCTTGCTGATCCGGTCCTCGCCCGGGGTATAGCGGACGGCCGGCACGGGCTTGACCTTCCGGCTCGGAACACGGATCGCCCCGGCCTTGGCGGCCTTGACCGGCTCGGCCTTGGTGGTGCTCAGCCGGTCGGTGGCGGGGTTGAAGCGGACGGAGGGCAGGCGCCGGGTGGTGGCGGCCCCGGCATCGGTCGGGACATCGGCCTCGCGGCTCACGACGCCCCGGCTGTTACGCGAGGTCTTGACCCCGCCGGGCGGCGTGACGGTCTCGTCGGTGGCGGATCCCCCGGCGTCCCCGTCCCCGTCCTGGGCGCCGCGCCCCCCGGCGTCGTTGCGGTGGGCGAGGCCCTGCTCCATCAGCGGGAGGATGCGCTGGTCGAGCTGCTGCTGCCACTGGTCGCGTTCCTCCGCAGTGAGGATGTGGCCCCACAGGAGCACGCCGTCGGCGCCCGCCAGGGCCGGGCCGACGATCTGGCCGTACAGGGAGTCATCGTTGAGGGTCTGGAGGTACTCGCACCCGCGTCGGGCGGCGTAGATCGTCGCGACGAATGGCAAGACCGGCTTGCCGTTGGCGACGCGTCGGGCCTCCTGGATCATGTTCGTGACATAGGCGAGGTCCTCCGCGGCGGTGCAGTAGTCCTGGCACTCGTCGGTGGGCTCGCCGACGGGGCGGAGGGCGTAGATCGACGGCGTGACGATGTCGACGGCGTCCCACATCCACTGCAGCCGGTCGTTGAGCTCCGAGCCGTGGTAGTGCCCGCCGCCGTAGCTGATCACATTCTCCGGCGCCTCGCGGCGATGCTTGAAGAACCGGTACGGGTACCCGTAGAAGCCCCACTTGGCCTTGGGGCGCACCGAGCGCGCCGTGTTGATCGACTGGGTGAACAGGTCGGCGACCGCCGCCTCCCAGGTCTCGCGGAGGAGGTCCTGCTGCTCGGTCTCGCTCATGGCGTCAAAGCCGGCGTGGACCGAGCGGATGTGGTCGGTCCAGTCGTCTCGGAAGTCGTCGTCCCGGTACTCGGGCCCCTTGTCGCTGGGGGTGTTCCAGACGCGGTCCCACACCGCCGGGAACGACTCGTAGTCCAGGATCGCGATACCCGAGAAGTTCGGATCCGGGATCTGCTCGGCGACATCCCGCACCAACTCCTCGAGGTGGGCCTGCATGTACGCGGGGTCCGCCGAGAGGTGCGGCCCCGCCATCGGGTACAGCCCGGTGCGGTGCTGGTAGAGGATCACCATATCCCGGCTCAACACCCCGGTGTCGAACCGGAGCTGGTCGGAGTAGCGACGCCCGTGGTTGTACTCCCACGGATCCGTCGTGACGCTGAAGTAGTACCCGAACTCCGAGCCGCCCCCGGAGCCGGACCCCCCGTCTCCCTTGATCGATGGCGATGGGAACCCGCCGTCGGACTGCCCGACCGCGCACGAGCTTGCGGAAAGCACCGCGAGCGTGGTGCCGAGAGAAGACAGGATGTGCTGAAGATTGCGAGCCATGTGACGATCCTCCCTGCTCACGCAGTACCGAACCGGCTCTATCCTCCAATGCGCCCGTGCCTGCGTCAATCCCACAGACGCGGCCGGCGCCAGCGGGGTTCCGATCAATGGTGTATGGGCAAGATGATCCGGAGATTCTGGTTGCGAGGGACGCGCCGCCCCTGCGGGTCGTCCGGGCACGCAGGTTCGGGCGATGGCTGGCGGGCGCCGGCTGCGCCGGGGCCTTCGTGGCCGCCCTGGCGCTCCCCGCCGCCCGGGTGGGCTGGGGGCCAGACCTGGTCGCCAACCTCGGGGCATTCGCCGCGGCGGGCACCGTGGCCCTCCTCACGATCGGCGTGCTGCGCCGGCGCCGGGTCGTCATCGCGGTGGCCCTGGGGGCGCTCGCGGTGCACGCCCCCTACGCGGTGCGTCCGAGAGCCGGGGCGACCGAACGCCCCACGGACCTGCGGCTCCTGATCCACAACACCCACTCGGTCAACCCCGAGACCGAGCGCGTGGCCGACGCGGTGATTGCCCACGGGGCCGATGTCGTGGTGCTGGTCGATGTCAGCCCGGACTTTGTCCGCGCGATGCCCGGGCTCACCGCCCTCTCCGACGCCTACCCGCACATGCTCCGGCGCGGCCCGGTGCCGGGGCTCACCGGCTGGCGCATCGTGCTGAGCAGGTGGCCGCTCGAAGACCGCGGCACCGAGACCGAGTTGCGGTGCGTCGTGGCGAGGCCCGACCGGCCCTTCGCGCTGCTGGCGCTGCACCCCGCGAGCCCCCGTGATGGGCTGCGGTGGCGTCTGGGCAACGGGCTGGTCGACTCGGCACGCGACGCGGCCCGGGCGCTCGAGGCCGAGGGGCTGCCGGTCGTCGTGGCCGGCGACCTCAACAGCTCCCCGACCGGGTGGCGTGACCGGCTGCTGTGCGCCGGGGACGGGCTTCGCCGGTGCAAGCCGCGCGCGGCGCTCGCGGGCACCTTCCCCGCCGCGCTGCCCGGCCCGCTGCGCCTGGCGCTCGACGACGCGTGGGTCTCGTCGGCCTGGCGGGTGTGCTCGTGGAAGACCGGGCGCAGCGCGGGCTCCGATCACACCTCGGTGCTGGTGGAGCTCTCGCTCGCTCCCGAGACCGCGCCGACCGACTGAGCCCGCCGACCCATCGCCCGCGCGAAGGGCCGGACGAACCTCGCCCGCTCGGCGGCGTTGAGCACGAACCCCCAGGTCAGGGCCGCGTAGACCAGGGCAAGGGCCCCGGTCACGGCGACAAGCGCCACCAGGTCGTTGGGCCAAGCGATGAGCCAGTACCCCGCGAGCGTTGGCGCCGCCACCGCCGTCGCGGCGGTGGGGCGCCACATCGGCAGGATCACCCGCCACCCGCTGATGCGCAGCACGCGCGAGCCGACCACGGGCAGCGCGATCATGTTGACCAGCGACAGGATGCCGGCGAAGGCGATCGCCGGGCCGTACAGCCGGGCCGGTTCGGGCAGCACCGCGATGAGGACCAGGGCGGTGATGGGGTTGAGGATCCCGCCGAGGAGCACGATGGGCGCGTACCGGTGCACATGGCCCGCGCCGTAGAGCACGGTCATCCACGCCTCTGAGACGGCCCGGGTGATCACCGCGATCGCCAAGATCCTGGTAGTGAGCACCACCTGGTCGAACACCTCGCCCGCGCCCTCGAGCTGGCCGCCCACCCAGAGCCGCAGCATCGGCTCGGTGAGCACCAGCATCACCAACCCCACGGGCATGGCGATCAGGGCGTTGAGCCGGGTCTGCACCCGCAGCAAGTTCCGGACCGCGATCCGCGCCGCCTCCTCGTCGCCGATGCTGAGGCGGGCGCTGACCATGTCGGCCCCGAACTGCATCCCCATGGTCGCCATCCGCACATACGACACAAAGCGGAACGCCACCCCCCAGACCGTGTTGGCGACCGCGTCAAACGCCAGGTTCAGGATCAGGGGCGGGACACGCTCGTGCAGACCGAACGACGCGTAGACCCCCGTGTTCCAGCCGAAGGTCCCGGCGATCGCCCGGACGCTCTCGACCGACATCAGCGACCGCCGCGGGATGAGGCGCCGGTCGCCCAGCACGATCACCGCGCACGCCCCGACCTGGAGCGCGATATCGATGCCCGACCACAGCACTCCGAAGAGCAGGAGGAACCGCTCGGGATGGCCCGGGCCGACTGTGAGGATCAGCAGGATCGCCGCGAACGCGAAGCTCGCCCGCTGCAGCGTGAAGAGCAGGTTGTAGGCGACGAACCGCTCCTTGACGATGTACATGTTGAACAGCGGGCTGAGCAGCACCGAGACCGTCGCCGTGAGGCCCTGGGCCAGCAGGAACCAGAACGCCGGGCCGGCGAGGTGCTCGGGGATATTCAGCACCGGGAAGATCGCCACCACGACGCCGAAGGCGCACACCGTCACCGCCGTCACGCCCAGCGAGAGCACGCACGCGGAGTTGAAGGCCCGCTCGAACGCCAGCGGCCCCGGATCGTGGTAGGCCGCGCCCAGCTCCCGCACCATCGAGCGGTTGGTCAGCTCGCGGAAGAACCCCGCGAGCCCGACCGACGCGCCGAGCAGCGACACCACCCCGAACCCGGTGACCCCGAGCCCCCGGAGCAGGATCGGCACCGCCACCAGCCCCAGCACCAGCGTCGTGAGCAGGCGGGCGTAGTTCGAGATGATGCGCACAAACCCGCGCCGGAACTCCGTGGCCATGGCTCACCCTACTCTCCGCCCGGCGCGGCGGTTCACACCCCCGGGCCGCGCGCCGACCGCCCCGATATCGGTCTTCCGACGCCCCCACGCCACCGGGTCGGCCCGACACGCCCCGGTTCGGCAATTTCTGCCCGGTGCCCGCCCCCGGCGCCCGCGGGCGGGCCGAAACGCCCGGGAATGGGAGAACATCGGGGGGCGGGTGGTCGAAAGGATATAGTCGGCGCCCACCGGACCCGCGCGGGGTGTCCGGGCCGACCCATCCGCCGGCCGTGAGACAGATTCCAAGATAGGAGCGGGCCAGCCCCTCTCAGCACCATGCAAACCGACCCACTGATGCTGATGCTGTTTGCGGTGCTCGGCGCGGGAAGCCTGGCGGCCCTGGCGATCATCGCCACCCGACGCAAGTGGATCACCGTCCTCATCGGCGCCATGGTCTTCGCCTCCACGCTGGGCCTTCCCCTGGATTGGCGGGGCATCGTCATGCAGACGCTCCTGCTGCCCCTCCAACGCAGCCGCTCGTCGCTCTTCCTGGCGGCGGGGGTGGCGACGCTGCTGCTCGTGCTCGTCCACGCCACCTGGGCCAAGGCCAAGGGCATCTCGCTGCCGGCGGTCCTCCTGCTCCTGATGGCCTACTACGCCTCCCTGATGCGGGCGGCCCACGGCTACCCGCAGGACGGGCTGCTCTCGCTGCTCTACGCCACCGCAACGCTCATGCCTCTCAGCCTCGCCACCAAGATCGCCCTGGACAACCTGGACGATTTTGTTCGGATCTTCAAGACGCTGGCGCTGGTCAACGCGGTGTGGATCGGGCTGGTCATGGTCCAGTTGCTCGCCGACCGCAACGATGTCGTGACCGGCAAGGAGATGCGGTTCATCGGGCTGCTCTCCAACCCGCAGCACGCCGGGTCGTACCTCGCGGTCATGCTCGCGGTGTGCCTGTACTTGGTTCTGAACGACCAGGATCGCCGGATGCGGTTCCCGTGGATCGCCCTGCTGGGGATCGACCTGGTGCTGCTCGGCTGGACCGGCTCGCGGACCTCGCTGGGCATGGCCGTGATCGGCGTCTCGGGGGTGCTCTACTCCCGCGCGGGCCGGGCGGTCCTGTTCCTCCCCCTGGTCGCCGGGTTCGCCTACGGCATGCTGAAGCTGCTCGAGGCCGTCGGCGTGTCCGCGTTCGGGTTCGGGCGGCTGGTCTCCACCGCCAACACCCGTCGTGAGGCGTGGCTCACTCTGCTCCAGGACGGGCTGTCGAACCCCCTCCTCGGCACCGGCATCGAGAACGCCGTCCGCAGCGAGAACGGGTACCTCTTCGGCTTCTCCTCCTTCGGCATCGGCATGGTGCTGCTCTCGCTCATCCTCACCGCCGTCTCGGGGATCATGTGCCTCCAGCTGCTCTCGAAGCGCAGCCTGCTCCCCCGCGAGCACCGCCCGCTGGTCGACTTCCTGATCGCGTACATCATGGTCTACTTCGCCGGGTCGATGTTCGAGGGCTACATGATGGCCCGCGTGGCCGCCAACCTCAGCTTCTTCATCATCTTCACCTCGATGGGCGCCCTGCTCATCAAGCTCGCCAACGCCTACGCCGCCGAGGAAGACCTGGCCTACCGACTCGAGGCCGAGGCGCTCGAATACGGCGCGGAGTACCCGCCCGAGCCCGCGTAGCACACCCCCGGGCCCTCGCCCTCAGCCCGCCGCCGATCTGTACAGCTCGTCGAACCTCGCCGCGATGGTCTCGGGGTCCAGGAAGTCGCGCACCCACCCCCCGGCCCCCCCCCCCCCCACCCCCCCCCCCCCCCCCCACCCCCCCCCAAAACCCC
>CAYJPX010000002.1:0-22675 GCA_964372195.1 uncultured Phycisphaeraceae bacterium | reverse complement strand
CGCGCACCCACGCCCGGCCCGCCCCGCCCATCCGCGCCAGCCCCGCCCGATCGCCCAGCAGTTCGCCCATCGCCCCCGCCAACTGCCCGGCCTCGGCATCGACGATCACCGCGCCGCCCGAGGACTCGAGCTCTGGCCAGGTGTCCACGCCCTTGGTCGTCACCAAAGGCGTGCCGCACGCCAGCGACTCGAAGAGCACGAACCCGAAGTTCTCCTGGCTCGTCGGCAGCACGAACAGGTCCGCCGCCTGGTACAGCGACAGCTTCAGCGGGCCGGAGACGAACCCGATCAGGTGCACCCGATCCCCCAGCCCCTTGGCCGCGATCAGCCGCCGGAGTTCCTCCTCGTACCCCGGCGCCCCGCTCCCGGCGAGCAGCAGCGTCGCGTCCACGCCCCGCCCGCGCAGCTGCTCCATCGCCTCGATCACCAGCGGGATGCCCTTCTTGTAGTGCAGCCGGCTGAGAAAGAGCGCCACGGGCCGGTCGCCACGGAGCTGCGCAAACGCCGCCCGCGCCAGCTCCGGGCCCGGCAGGTCCGCATAGGCCGAGAGATCGAGCAGGTTCGGGATCACCTCGCCCCGGCCCCTCGGGAACCACTTCTTCGACTGCCGGAGTTCATCCTCCGCCGTCAGGTGACAGCGCGCCGCGTGCTCCAACGCCGACCTCGCCCCCATCGCCAGGAACAGCCGCTTCTTCCACCCCCGCTCGCCCATGCACCAGTCGTCGAGCGTGCCGCGGATGCTCCAGACATACGGCACACCCAGCCCGCGGCAGACCCGGGCGACCTGCGTGTTCGAGGGCGTCCACACGCCATGCAGGTGCACCACATCGCTGCCTGCGAGCGCCCTGCGGAGCATACCCCGCTGCATCGGTGAGAAGAGCGCCCCGCCGATCGCCGGCCTGGCGATCCGCTGCACCGCCGGCCATTGGTCCGAGCCACGCTTCCACTCGTCGGGGACATCCGTATCGTCGGTCGTGACGAGGCGCACCTGGTGCCCGCGGCGCTGCATCGCCGCCGTCAGGTCGAGCACGCCGCGCACGGGGCCCCCGCCCTCCAGCCGCATCCTGCAGAAATAGTGCGTGATGTTCATGGTGTGGCCCGCACCGCCGAGCGGTACATCTCCTCGTATCGGGCGACCACCGCGTCGGGGTGCAGGTTCTTGAGCACCCACGCCCGCCCGACCCGGCCCATCCGTTCGCGTCGCGCCGCGTCGCCGAGCAGGCCGCCGATGGCGTCCGCGAGCGCCACGGCGTCGCGCTCGACCGCGACCCCGCCCCCGCTCTCCACGACCTCGGGCCAGGTATCCACATCGCGCGAGGTGACGACGACCGTCCCCGCCGCCAGCGACTCGAACAGCGCGTAGCCGAAGTTCTCCTGGTGCGAGGGCAGGGCGAAGACATCCGCCGCCTGGAGCAGGCTGACCTTCTCCCGCCCGCCGACAAACCCCAGGAACCGCACCCGCTCGCCCAGCCGCGCCGCCCGCTGCCTGATCTGGGCCTCGTAACCCGGCTCGCCCGTGCCGGCGATCAGCAGCCGCGAGGGGCTGCCCGAGCCGGCCAATCGCTCGACCGAATCGAGCAGCAGCTCGATCCCCTTTTTGACATGCAGCCGCGAGAGAAACAACACCGTCGGCTCGCCCGACGCGAGCTCGGGCCAGGCCCGCCGCGCAAGCTCCGGGCCGGGAAGGTCGAGGAACTGGTCGATATCCAGGAACAACGGCACGACCTCGCCCCGGCCGCGGGGGAACCACCTCGACGACTGTCGGAGCTCCGCCGCCGCGGTGCAGTGCACCGCCGCCGCGCCCTCCAGCCACCGCCGACCACCCATCGCCAGGAAAAGCCGCTTCTTCCACAGCCCCTGGGAGATGGTCCAATCGTCGAGCATGCCGTGCGGGCTCACCACATAGGGCACGCCGTGGGCCCGCGCGATCGCCGCGAACTGCAGGTTCGACGGCGTCCAGGCCCCGTGCAGGTGGAGCACATCGCTCGAGGCGATCACCCCGGCCGCCTCGGCGAGCTGGGCCCGGGCGAACCGCCGCATCGGCCGAGAGGGCGCGGGCAGCTTCACCGAGCGGGGCACGCCCGGCCCGCCGCCCCGCCACGACTCGGGCACATCCTCGTCCACGCACGAGAGCAGCGAGACCTCGTGCCCGCGCGCCGCCACCGCCCCGGCGAGGTCGAGCACCGCACGCACCACCCCCCCATCGGCCAGGCGCATCGTGAGCTCCACATGCGCGATCTTCACGCCCCACCCCTCCCGAGCGCCCGCCCGGGGAAGCCGAAACGCTCCTGGAAGTTGTTGAACTCCCGCGCCATCTCGGGCGGCAGCTCGAGCGGCGGGCCCTCGTTGCGCCGCTCGGCGGTGATCATCGGGACCACCGCGCCCAGCCACGAGGCCGGCGCCGACGCTCCGACATGTTCGGCGATCCGCGTGAGCGTCGCCGCAGGGTCGGCCGTCAGCTGGGGGTAGGTCACCTCCAGGAGCCTCTCCCCGAGCACCGCCCTCCAGCGGTCGGCTTCGGCGAGACTCGTCAGCCACTCGTACGCCCCTCGCTGCGACGCCGAGCCGAGCTGCGACACCTCGTCCGGCGTCAGGTGCCCCCTCGCGGGCCCCTCGACCTCCAGCCTCCGCCACTTGAGCCCGTCGGACCCCCACCACTGGTTGTAGTCGGCCCGCCCGGCCATCCGGTAGGGCTGGTTGACCGCCAGCCGCTCGATCGATCGCGCGACATCCACGCCGTCACGCACGATGTGGACGAACCGCGCCCGACCGCCGGTCAGCACCTCGATCAGGCCAAGCCGGTAGACATTGTGCGGCGTCTTCTCGATGAGCACGCGACGCCCCGACCGCTCCCGCGCGCCCAGGATCAGCCTGGCGAACCGCGCCCGGATCACATCGCTCGCGTCGCTCGCGTCCCACCAGAGACGCGCCGGCGCGCGCACGAGCAGGTTCGTCACATCGAGCCCAGGGTCGATCGCCGCCCAGAGGTGGTAAGGCTCCCGCAGGTAGCAGACCTCGGGGTGCACCCCGAACACCTTGCCCAAGATGGTCGTCCCGCTCCGCCCGCACGCGAAGATGAACGCCGGCGGCGGCAGATCCGGGCTCTCGCCACGCTCCGCGGCGACGGGCCGCCGGGCCAGGCGATCCGCCCGCCACTTGCGCCACCGCAGCACGGCGGTCCGGGCGATCGGTTTGGCGAAGTCGGGCAGCAGCAACGGGGGGGTCTCCGGGCCGGGCGGGGGCCAGATCCTATCGGTTCGGGGCCTGGGCCATGGGGGCGCGGTTGGGCGTCAGGCCGGCGGCAGCCCCCGCTCGACCCTGCGGAGCTCCCGGACCTTCAGCACGATCTGGTACTCGTAGATCGCCTGGAGCACGCAGTAGGTCAGCCCGGCCCGGCCGTCGAGGATGCCCAGGCCCAGCAGGTACATGTACAGGAACTTCAGCAGCGGCCGGCCGGGCATGCGGAAGGAGATGTTCTTGAGCTCCAAGCGCCGGGTGTTGCGGTCGCGGCTGAGGAGATTGCCCGGCCGCACAGGCTGGTCGGCCAGGGCCCGGACCGTCTCCCTGGCCTCGTAGGTCGAGTAGCGGTTGTGGCGCTCGAGCCACTCGCCGAGGCCCTTGCTGAAGTTGTAGTGGAGGAAGTGGTGGCGGAGGTAGCCGATCTGGCCGTCCACGGTCGGGACGGGGTTGGCGAGGCGGGCGAAGCGGATGTGCGGCGGCTGGAAGAAGCGCATGATGTTGCCGGGGGGCATGGCGTGCTTGAGCCACCTGCCAAAGAAGTAGTTCTTCCGCCCGCAGTAGTAGGCGACCGGGTCGCCCGCATCGCGGCTCTTCTGGCCAGCCTCCCAGGCGTCGGCGATGGCCTCAATCTCGGCCCGCAGCTCAGGGGTCATCCGCTCGTCGGCGTCGAGGTAGAACACCCACCGGTGCTTGAACTCGATGTGCTCCATCGCCCAGTTCTGGTGCGGACCCCGGCCGTCGTAGGGACGCTCGAACCAGCGGCAGCCTCGTTCGAGGGCGGTGTCCTTGGTCCGGTCCGAGGAGAGCGAATCCAGCACAACGATGTCGTCCGCGAAGGCGACGCTGTCAAGCAGGCCCGGGAGGTTGTCCTGCTCGTTGAGCGTCTGGATGAAGATCGATACCGGCATGACTACGCCCTGTGCCCAAGGAACCCGCCCCGGAGGGGCGAGGGAATGTAGCCACGGGTGGAGCGAAGCCGCGCCAGCGGCAGAGCGCAACCCGTGGACCGCCCACCCCCGACGGTGCTGAGCCCCGGAGGGGCGAAGGAAACCGCCGATGTCCCGTCGCCCCTCCGGGGCTCTTTCCTCAACGGACCCCAACCACGGGTTCCGCCCGCCTCCGGCGGGCTCCACCCGTGGCTACATCCCGGTCGCCCCTCCGGGGCTGCGGCCCCGCCGTTCGCCGCACGGTTGTCATGACGATCAAGCAAGCGTTCCTCCTCCGCGGCAGGTCTACGAGCGGCCGCCCCCGGTGACCTGCCGGACATCGACAACATGCATGCCCCGCCCGCCATCCATCGCCGAGTCGATACACACCAGCGTCGCGTCGTGATTGAAGCGCGGATGGAGGTCGACCCGGATATCCCCATCCATCTCCCGCGGCGTGTGGTAGCGCCCGATCTCGTAGCCCTTGCTCTCCCGGCAGTCCCACAGGAACAGCGGCTGACGGCTCTTCATGTCCGGGTAGCCGTCGGTCAGCAGCCAGCGCCCGGGCTCTGCGCCGCCCCGATTGAAAGTGCAGTGGCCGTCGCAAATGAGCTCGCCCTTGGCGAACGGGACAGGTTCGGGCGCGCCCGGCGAGCGGACATCGACATCGCGGATCAGCAGGTAGCTGTCCTTCATGATCTTGTTCATCAGGACCCGCGGCTTGCCCATCGCGTAGTACACCGGCTTGAGCCCCCGTCGCGCGATCGACATCGCGCGCTGCGCCGGCGTCTTTGCCGCGTTCGCGCTCCCGAGCAGCGACCGCTTCCCCGCCCACGCCAGGATGGTCTCGTCGTCCCGCCAGTCGTAGTGGCTGACAAGGCCCTCGAAGAGCAGGCGGATATCCTTGCCCTCGAGGTCGCTCGTGAACAGCCGCGAGTGCAGGATCCCGTCGGTGCGCACGAACCGGTGCATGAAGCAGAACCGCGTGCCCGATGGGTTGAACATCAAGTGGTTGACATGCTGGTGCAGCCCGCCGCCGGCCAGCTCCGAGCTGTCGGCGGTGATGCGGTCGAGCTGGTCGAAGGAGAGGATGAGGTGCTGGCCGGTCTCGTCAACGCGGGAGACACCATCGTCGGCGGGGGCAGCCTCGTCCGGGTGTTCGTCGGTGAGCGCCGGGTAGCCGTACTCGGGCCTGAGCCGCGAGAGCCGCCCGAAACCGAGCGTCAACGCCGTACCCGTGACGGCGTGGACCGTGTAGACGAGCGAATCGGGGCTGTCATTGAACCGAGGCACGCCGTGGTCCCAGCGGAGCATCGCCCCCTGCTGCCAGTTCCAGCACCGGGTCTCCCCGGCCCTGCGGAACGCGGGCGCGTCGCCCTCCCACCCCTCAATCCACCCGACCTCCGCGACATCGTCGGGCGTCGGGAACCGATCGCAGAACCGCGCCCGGTGCGCGAGCAGCTTTGTGCCGTCCGGCGACCACGGGCACTTGTCGTAGTACCCGAACCAATAGTGCCACCCGTCGTCGGGCGAGACCTTGCGGATTGGGCAGGGGTGGTGGTGCATCGGGCCCTTGTTCACCGCGGAGCACGCGGAGATCGCGGAGTCAAGGCAGATGGACTCACCACAGAGGACACAGAGGAGCACAGAGGGAGTGCACAATAGACCCACGGAAGCGCGAGATGCCCGGGCTGTGAGTTCATGTCCCTGTCATCCTCTGTGAACCTCTGTGTCCTCTGTGGTGAGTTCTTGCTTTCCCTCCGCGCTCTCCGCGCCCTCCGCGGTTTCATCCCCGATCTTCCGATCGCCCACCGGCCGCGCCGGCGTCCCCACGCACACCTTCCAGGCCGGCAGGTCGCCGAACACGCTCGAGCGCGCCCCGACCACTGTCCCGTCGCCGATGGTCACCCCCGGCCCGACGAAAACATCCGCCGCGATCCAGCACGATTTGCCGATCCGGATCGGCGCCGGCACCAGCGGGAACCGCGCGTGCTCGTGGTCGTGCGTCGCCCCGCACAGGTAGCTGTACTGGCTCACCGTCGTGTGCTCGCCGATCTCGAT
This sequence comes from uncultured Phycisphaeraceae bacterium, assembly GCA_964372195.1. Taxonomy (GTDB): domain Bacteria; phylum Planctomycetota; class Phycisphaerae; order Phycisphaerales; family UBA1924; genus PNC22. Next base: position 16,448 of record CAYJPX010000002.1, on the reverse strand, counting down.
CGTGTCCACGCAGTAGCAGTCCACATCATCCGCCAGCGTCGCGAAGTCGTGCATCACCAGGTTCCACGGCCCCCAGATCTTCGCCCTGGGGTACACGCGGGCCTTGAGCGACACCCTCGCCCCGAACAGCCGCAGGATCCTCGCCCGCACCCGGTGCATCGGGCGCGGCACCCAGCGGAAGATGGTCGCCTGCACCAGGTTCCACACCACCCGCTTGAGCTTGTTCGCCGCCGAGTGCGGGCTGGGTTTGTTCGAGATGTCCATCGTCTGCGACATGGTCGATCCTGTTTCTCACCGCTGAGGACGCAGAGTGTCGCAGAGGAGAGACACGAAAACCGAACCCCCGCGAATGGACACCGATGAACACGGGCAAAGGCAGAATGCTACTGCGCCGCGGTCAGGCGGAGTCTGATCAGTACCCATCTGTGGAGATCCGTGTCCATCTGCCGTCAAAGTGCCTTGCTGCCTTTCTCTGCGAAACTCTGCGTCCTCAGCGGTTCAAGCGCCTTTCACGCATTCACAAACGCCCGCGGCTTGATCGCCCGCGCCGGCTGCCCCACCGCCACGGTCCAGCCCGGCAGGTCACTCTCCACCATCGCCCGCGACCCGACGACGGTGCCGGCGTGGATGGTCGTCCCCGGCAGCACCAGCGCATCGGCCGCGATCCAGCAGTCGTCCTCGATCGTGATCGGGCCGGAGGTGGTCTCGCCGGTCCGGGGGTCGAGCATCTCGGTCGCGAGGATCGCGTACTGGCTGATGACGCACCGCTCGCCGACGCGGATCGGCTCGAGCAGCCGCAGGGCCGCGTGGTCGCCGAAGATCGCCAGGTGCCCGGCCGCCAGGTTCCAGGGACGGTCGATCCACACACTCCGCCGGATCTTGACCGCGCCGGAGAGGTCGGCGCCGAAGCAGCCCAGCAGGCGGGCGCGAAACCTGTACGCGGTGTGCGGCGTGCAGGCGAACGCCCGCCGCCCGATCGTGCGCCAGAGAGCCTGCCTGAGCGGGGAAGGGGTCATGGCCGTCCGGCTCCCGGGGCGGGGAGGCGCCCCGCTTGCGCTTCGGGCTCAGATTTGGGCTCGAACGGCTTGGCGGGGTTGCCCTGGAGGTCCGTGTCGGCGGGGAACGACCTGTACACGCTCGCCCGCGGCCAGACCCGGCAGCGGTCACCAAGCGTCACCTCCGGGGCGATGTACGCGTCGATCCCGATGAAGCACCGCTCGCCGATCGTGATCGGCGTCTTGAGCAGCGGGAACCGCGAGTCGGTCATGTCGTGCGTCCCGGCGCAGAGGTGGGCCTTGTAGTCGATGATGGTGCCCGACCCAATAGTGATAGGCCCCAGGCCGTAGAGGATCACCCGCTCGCCCACACGCACGCCATCGCCGCAGCGAACATGCCAGGGGATGGTGACCTCGACCGAGGACGCGAACGCGCAATTGTTGCCGATCGTGCCGCCGAACGCCCGGATCAGCGTCGGGCGCAGGGCCGGGAAACACAGCCAGAACGGGCGGGCGATGGTCGCCCACGCCAGCCGGACCAGCTTCTCCCTGGTGGTCCAGACCGACCGGCGTGCCGGCGGCGGGGGGGCCGGGCTTTGCCCCGGCGCGGCGCTCCCGCCTTGTACGGTCTTTGTGGGCTTGGTCCCGGGCTGGTCGGTCGGTTCGGTCATGGCGTGTCTGAAAATGCCGCCCGATCGCGTCGCGCGTGGGGTCTGTACCTGCCTGGCCCTGGGGCGGTTCGGGCGAACCGCCGATGGGAGAGCTTCGTGTGTATCGGCAGGGCGGGGGCGTATGCTCCGGCCCGTGGTCCGTGAATCGCTGCGAAGCCCCCCACCGGGGAGTCGCGACGCCCGAACCACCCGAGCAGAGAGACCCGAGCTGCGAGATGAGCCTGACCCGGACCCTCGAGAACCTGACCCGCCGCTGCCTCCCCCCCGCCGGGGCGAGGCTCGCGAAGCGCATGGCGGTCTCCTCGCGCTACCGGGCCCAGACGGCGGCCTGCCGTGAGGGCTTCCGGGCCTACGCCGATCGGTACCCGCAGAAGGTCCTCTTCGTCGCCGGGCTTCCCAAGAGCGGCACGACCTGGGTCGAGAAGATGCTCTCCAGCTTCCCGGGGTTCCACGAGCTGCTCATCCCCGAGGTCGCGGCCCACGAGCTGGCGACCGGCGGCAGCCACGACTTCGAGCTGCCCGACACCATGTTCGAGCGGTTCGAGGGGCTGCTGGTGCTGACCAAGATGCACTGCCACGGCTCGGCCCACAACGCGGAGGTCCTTCGCAGGGCCGGCGTCCGCTATGTCGTGCTCTTCCGCGACCTGCGCGATGTCGCGGTGAGCAATTACTTCTATGTGAACAACACCCCCTGGCACCCCGAATACCCGCACTACCACGCCAAGAGCGTGCGGGAGGGGCTGATCACCTTCGCCGAGCGCACGCTGCCGGCCTATGTCGAGTGGGTCCGAAGCTGGCACGCCAACCGCGACCCCGAGCGGAGCATCGTCTTCCGGTATGAGGAGCTGCTCGCCGACGACCTGGGCTGCCTGCGCCGGATGGCCGCGCTCTTTGAGCTGCCCGCCACCGACGCGGAGCTGCGGGCGATCGCCGAGCGCAACAGCTTCAAGGCGATGAGCGGCGGGCGCGAACGGGGGCAGGAGAGCGGGTCGAGCTTCCAGCGCAAGGGGCAGGCAGGGGACTGGAAGAACCACTTCACGCCCGAAATCACCGGGGCGTACAAACGAGTGCTCGGCGACTTCCTCATCGAGTTCGGCTACGAAGGGAGCACCGACTGGTGAGCGACGACGCGCAGAACACCAAGGGACCCGTCCCCGGCAGCGGCCGCCCCACGCGGGTGCTGATCCTCAACCAGTACTATGTGCCGGATGTCGCCTCGACCGGCCACCTGCTCCACGAGCTGGCCGTCGAGCTGGCCAACCTCGGCGTCGAGGTCGAGGTCCTCACCGGGCGTCCCTCCTACGGCCCGCCGGACACCTGGCGGGACTGCCCGCTCCGCGAGACCGTCGACGGCGTGAAGATCCGGCGGCTCAAGGTCGCCCGGTTCGACAAGAACTTCCTGCCCGGCCGGCTGGTCAACTACCTCACCTTCGTCGTGCCGATGATCTCGAGCATGCTCTTCCACAGTCGCCGCGACACGGTGTACCTCTACACCACCAACCCGCCGTTCCTCGGCGCCATCGGCGCCTTTGTCTGCCTGTTCCGCGAGCACCACTATGTGACGCTGCTGCACGACGCCCACCCGCAGCTGGGGGTCTGGGTGGGCACCTTCAAGCACGGGAGCCTCATCCAGCGGGTGTGGTCGTGGCTCAACCAGCGCAAGTACAACCGCAGCCGCGAGACCATCGTCCTCTGCAAGGCCGCCAAAAAACTCGTCCACGAGACCTACCAGGTGCCCGAGAACCACATCCATGTGATCCCCAACTGGGCCGACGGCGAGGACCTCACCCCGATCGACAAGCACGACTCGTCGATCGCCCGCCAGCACGGCTTCCTCGACGACTTCGTCCTGCTCTACTCGGGCAACCTGGGGCTCTACTACGAGTTCGAGACCGTGCTCGCCGCCGCCGAACTCCTCCGCGACGAGCGGTTCAAGCTTGTGCTGGTCGGCGGCGGGGGCAAGAAGAAGTGGATCGAGGACGAGATCCAGCGCCGCGGCCTGACCAACACCATCACGCTGCCCTACCAGCCCTTCGACAAGCTCAACGAGTCGCTCAACGCCTGCGACGCCTCGCTGGTCACCATCGCCAAGGGCATCGAGGGCATCAGCTTCCCCAGCAAGCTCTACACCTCGCTGGCGGTGGGCAAGCCCATCGTCGGGCTCAGCGAGTCGTGGTCGGAGCTGCGGGAGATCATCGAACGCAACAACTGCGGCATCTGGAGCGAGCTGGGCGACGCCGAGGGCCTGGCCGCCCAGATCCGCGAGCTGATCGCCGACCCGGCCTGGGCCGAGCACCTGGGCGCCAACGCCCGCCGGATCTTCGAGCAGGGCTACACACGCCAGATCTGCGCGGGCAAGTACGCCGAGGTGCTGCGGCTGGGCGACCCCACCTGCCCCGCGGACGAGCGCGACGCCCTCCGTGCCAAGCTCGCGAGGGAGCTGGCCGCCGGCGCCGCCGTCGAGGTGGAGCAGCCATGACCGACGGGACCCCCGCCAACCCCCGCCTCCGCGTGCTCCTCATCACCGAGGACGACCCGCTCTATGTCGTCAAGTTCTTCGAGGTGTTCTTCGCCGAGTGCCCGCGCGACCGGATCGACCTCGTCGGCATCACCATCAGCGAGGCGTTCCACGAGCCCATCTGGAAGACCGCCTCGCGCATGCTGAGCTTCTACGGCCCGGTGGACTTCGCGCGGCTGTGCCTGCGGTTCGCCTCCGTCAAGGCCCGCGGCTACAACATCGCCAGGCTCGCCCGGGAGGCCGGCGTGCCGCTCGTCGAGACCGCCTCGGTCAACGACGAGGCGTATGTCGCGAAGGTCAAGGCCGAGCTCACGCCCGATGTCATCGTCTCGGTCGCGGCCCCCGAGATCTTCAAAAAGGGCATCCTGGGCGCCGCCACACGCCGCTGCATCAATATCCACTGCGGGCGCCTGCCGGTCTACCGCGGCATGATGCCCAACTTCTGGCAGCTCCTCCACGCCGAGCAGGCCGCCACGCTGACCGTCCACGAGATGGTTGAGAAGCTCGACGCCGGCGGCATCATCCAGACCCGCGAGTTCCCCCTCCGCGAGCGCGACAGCCTCGACCGGGTCATCGTCGGCACCAAGCAGGAATCCGCCCGCCTCATGATCGAGGTCCTCGAACGATTCGCCGCCGGCGAGGTCGAGGCCACCCCGCTCGACATGACCGGCAAGAAGTACTTCAGCTTCCCCAAGCCCAAGGATGTCCGCGAGTTCCGCAGACGCGGCCACAAGATGCTCTAGGATTCACCACAGAGGACACAGAGGTTCACAGAGGAAGCCAGAAAGGCAGAGTGGCCACAGATGAACACAGATAAAGACAGAGAGACAGGATTTGGATGGTCAGGCTTCGCCTGACCACCGCTCCATCGGTGTTCATCTGTGGCTAAAACGCCTCTGTGCCCCTCTGTGTCCTCTGTGGTGAACTGGTTCGATCCGAGCAGACAATGACCCAACCCCCCGCCGCCATGTCGATCGATGTCGAGGACTGGTTCCAGGTCGAGAACCTCCGCGCGGTCGTCGCGCGCGACACCTGGGACGACCGCGAGCTCCGCGTCGAGCGGAACACCGACCGCATGCTCCAGCTCATGGCCGATCGGGGCATCACCGGCACCTGCTTCATCCTCGGCTGGGTCGCCGACAAGTGCCCCGCCCTCATCAAACGCATCGCCGATGCCGGCCACGAGATCGCCAGCCACGGCTACGGGCACGACCTCATCTACAACCTCACCCACGACGAGTTCCGCGAGGACATCCGCCGCGCCAAGGCCCTGGTCGAGGACCTCACCGGCGCCCACATCCGCGGCTACCGCGCCCCCAGCTTCTCCATCACCGACTGGGCCATCGACATCCTCCAGGAAGAGGGCTTCTCGTACGACTCCTCCGCCTTCCCCACCGTCGCCCACGACCGCTACGGCAAGCTTGCCGGCATGGACGCGGGCAACCCAATCACCGAGATCCGACCCGGCTTCCACGAGGTCTGCGTCTCGACACTCCAGCTCGGCGCCCGCGGCGTGCCGTGGGGCGGCGGCGGCTACTTCCGGCTCATCCCCTACCCCGTCTTCAAACGCGGCGTCGCGAAGATCCTCCGCGACGGCGGCCCCTATGTCTTCTACATCCACCCCTGGGAGATCGACCCGGGGCAGCCCCGCATGAAGGGCCTCAAGCGCAGCCACGCCTTCCGCCACTACAACAACCTGGGCCGCTGCGATGCGCGGTTTGCCAGCTTGCTGAGCGACTTCGAGTGGATGCCGGTGGGAGAGCTGCTCGATGCGTCGAGCCTTTACGAGCCCCGAGCGCAAGCTCGGTGCTCGTAGAGGCATGGAGAACCGTGCTTGCTTCACCCGGCCTGGCGTCGGGGGTTTGGTTTGATCGAGAAGTCGGCGGTGCCGGTGGCGCCGGAGGCGGAGACGCGGAGGCGGTAGGGCTTGCCGGGTTCGATCGGTGGGGGCGGGTCTTCGGTCTGGGTCTGTCTGCCGCGCGGGGGGATGCTGAAGGTGCTGAGCCTCGGCGCGTCGGAGGGGACCTCGAAGCGCCAGAGCGTGTCGGACTCGTTGCCGTCTTCGTCGAGGGCGATGAGTCGGACGGTGCGGAGCTTGTACTCGTCGCCGAGGTTGAAGACGATGGAGGAGCCGTCGGGGCCGGGTCGGTAGAGGATGACCATCTCTCGCGAGTCGAAGGGATGGATGAAGATGGACGCCCAGAGGATGGCGACGAGCGTGGCGGCGGCGGCGAGGGCGGTGGTGCGCCAGTGTTCTTCGAGCCAGCGCCGCGTGGTGCGGGCATACTCGCGCATCATGTAGGACGAGGCGAAGCTCATCAGTACACCGACTCTCGTCCCCACTTGGTGACGCCCCAGAGGTTGACGGGGGTGAGTGCGGCGGGGTGGCGGATGGCGCGGGCGCTGCCGTCGGCCATGCCGTAGTTGGCGTTGTTGGCGCCGTGCCGGTTGGGCTCGAGCTCGGTGAAGTCGTTGCCGAGTCCTTCGAGGATGTCGAGGTAGTAGTGGGTGCTCTCGGAGCGTTTCTCTCCCCAGAGGCAGGTGTCGGAGGGGAAGTCGACGCCATAGGTGGGCATTGATTTGTCTTCGGATTGTTCGACGCCGCCCTGGCCGCCGTTGCGGTCGACGAAGAAGTCGTTGAAGCCGTTGAAGAAGTAACTGCGGGGGGCGCGGTCTGGTTCGATGTTGTCGGGGGTGCCGCCGGCGCCTTCTTTGTCTTCGGGGCAGAGGTAGACCGGGCCGACCTCGGCGTGCTCGGCGAGGAGCGCGACCCAGCGGGGGCTTGATCGGGGCGGGTAGAGGGCGTCGAACGCGCCGGTGTAGAGGGCGAGCCCGGTATTGATCTGTCGCACCCCGGAGGAGCAGACGACGGCCCGGCCCGCGGCGCGGGCCTTGCCGAGGGCGGGCAGGAGGATAGAGATGAGCATCGCGATGATGGCGATGACGACGAGGAGCTCGATGAGGGTGAAGGCTCGGATCGCTCTGGGCGGGTGAGGCATTTGGCAACTCCCTCCCCGGCCAGCCTACCCCGGGGCCGCCGGATACACAAGTGGTATCGTGCGGGTATAGATTCCCGGATCACCTCACGAGGAGGTTGCTCTTGGCCCTTGAATCGGTGTTCAAAGTCGATCCGCGGCCTGACGGCGGTGAATTCGCGGGCGGGAAGGGGGCCTCTCTCGCCTGGGATGTCCTGCACCGCACCGGCAAACACAAGCTCCCCGACTCGATCGATCTCTCGGGGTGCCGCCACCTGAAACCCTACTCGCTTGCGTGCCTGTGCGCCCTTGGCGAGCTCGGGCAGCACAATGGCCGGCCGGTTCGTATCGTCAAGCCCGATGATCCTGGGTGCGCCGACCACCTCGCGCGTCTCGGGGTGCCTGGGTTCTTCGTTGGCGACTGGAGCGTCCTTCCCTCCCGCGGTTCCAAGCTGCCCATCCGTCGCGTGGCTTGGCCGCCACACAGTACCGCCGAGGAAATCGTGGAGTTTCTCGCCCCAAGGACGGACCAAGCGCCGGGCGTTTTCCCCAAGATGGTCGAGTCCCTGGATGAGGTAATCAGCAACGCGCTCACACATGCCGCCTCACCGATCGACTGTCTCGTGGCTGGTCAGGCGTATCCCAACACGGGCAAAGTTGAGATCGCGGTGCTCGATCTCGGGCAGACTGTTCGTGGGCACCTGACGCAGAACCCGGAGTTCGCCTCGATCTCCAGTGATGAGCAGGCGATTCTCAAGGCGATGGGGATGGCGTGACGGGTACACCGCGGGGGAGCAAGAACAGGCGGGGTGAGGACAACAGCGGGGCTGGTCTCGCGGACTTGAGGGCATACTGCCAAGCCGGGGGCGGCGAGTTGACCATCCTCAGCGGCACCCATTGGCTGACCTGTCAACCCGGGGCCGAGCCCGTCACGGGAGAGCTCTTTGGTCGATTTCGAGGTTGTCTGGTGAATATTCGGTATTTTACAGAAAACCCGTTGCCTTCAGAGGCAGTAGAAGCGATACTGTGAGCGATCTGGAGGTCAGCGATGCAGGTGATTTCGCTAGCTGAGACGACCCTGCGCTCGGCGAACGCAGGCACGACGCTCGCCGAGCAGATTCTCGATCTGCTCGCGGCCGGGGAGAGGGTGCGCGTTGACTTCGCCAGCGTGCAGATCATGACGCCGTCCTTCACGAACGCGCTGGTGATGCGTCTGCTCGCCCGACATGCGGTTCCTGACCTCCGCGATCGGTGCGAGTTTGTCAATCGCTCGCAGCATGTCATCGCGGAGATGAACCACGCGGTCCGCCGGTTCCAGAGCGGCATCCGGCTCTCGTCTCAGCGGGCGACTGCCTGAGCATCGGTGATCGCGGCAATGTCGCGTGCTGCCGTGGCGCCTGCGCGCATGGATGCGGGCGCAAGGCGCGGCCCCAGGGTTTTCGCCCCGGGGCCAGAGCTCAGTGTCGATTTAGACGGTGGCTTGAGTCGGCAGCCTGTGTTCCAGGCGTTGAGGAAGTAGAGGACATCGAGGGTGTTGATGTCGGCGTTGAAGTCGCCGAAGCACTCGGGAGCGGCGTCCCAGATGTCGAGATCGTCGATGTTCCAGCCGGAGTAGAGCCGGGAGATGTCGGTGGCGCCCTTGACCGCTTGGAGGGTGATCGCCTTGGCGGTCTGCTGGCGGCGTGCCCAATAACCGCGGTGGCCGCTCGGCGGCGGGGTGTTGCCGGTCGGGAGGGGAACGGGGCCACCCAGCAGGATGCCGTACCTCGCGGCGGGCTGGTCCGTGTTTCGGGGCGGTGGATTCCTGTTTGGGCGTGATCGTGTGTGCTTGGCTTGACCCGGTGGCCCGGGTTTGGCAGAATGACCTCCGGTGCCGCCAGCGCGTCGTAGACCGCGCCGATCGGCATGTCCCGCGGCTACCGCCGCGACCGAGAGGGAGAGGGCAATATGTTTGGCGGTAATCTGTCGATGTGCGCGATCGCGTGCATGGTGTCGGCTTGCGCGAGCGCGGATGTGATCAATGTCTCGGGGTACATTCCCGGGAGCACGGACCAGACCGGCGCGGTGTTTGATGCGCAGATCAGCTACCTGCACAACGGCGGCTCCAGCGGGACGGTGAACTTCCTGATCACCAACCAGACACCGGCGCAGGTGGGCGGGTACCTCACGGGGTTCATCTTCAACATCGACTCGGCGGACGGGGGGGCGGGCGCGACGCTTTCGAGCGCCTCGAACGCCTTCTTCCTCGACACCGGGCCGGAGAACGGCTCGCCGTTCGGGCAGTTCGACGCGGGCGCGGCGCTGGGCGCCAACTGGCTGGGCGGCGGATCACCCGTCAACGGGCTGGCGGTCGGGCAGTCGGGCAGCTTCACCTTTCTCCTGACCGCGCTTGACGCCGGATCGCTCACGGCGGCGTCGTTCTTCAACGGGCCCAACGAGTACGACTTCGTCGCCCGGTTCCGCGGGCTCGCCAACGGCGGCTCGGACAAGGTGCCGGTGCCGGCCCCGGCGGGGCTGGCCGCGTTCGGCCTCGCGGGTCTCTGGACCGCGCGGCGGAGGCGCTGACCGATCGTGAGCGGAGCGGGAGGCGAGAGCGGCGACGCGTCAACGGAGAGGGAACCCGTTCGCGGAGGAGAGACCCCACGCGTACGCCACGGCGGGCCCCGGAGAGGGGCCCGCCGCGTTCATTCCGGGGCGTGCCCGGCGGCGTGCTGCCCGCTCTGGGCGGTGGCGGATGGGGCTGGCCCCCGGGGTAAGTGTCGGAAGTGGTCCGGCGTAGGGGCACACGGACACCCCGGCAGGGCGTGGCGCGGGGGGGAGGGGGGGCCGCCCGGCCGGGGACTTCCCGACTTGGATGCCCGGTGGTATCATGCACGGGAGAAGTTCGGTCGTGGAGGATCCGTGATGCGGCCCATTCATCTCGGCAATGAGCAGTGGCGCAAGGCGCGGGAGCTCGCGGAACGGTCGGGGATCTCGGCCGAGGATGTGGCCAACCGGGCGGTCGATGCGCTGTATGAGTCGCAGTCTCGGTCCGGGACCGCGAACGGGTCGTCCAAGAGCCTCTACGACGCGATGGTTGCGTCGGGGTCGCTAGGCGGGCTGCGTGGGGCGCCCGCGGATCTGAGCACCAACCCGGAGCATTTGCGCGGGTTTGGCGAGAACGGCTGTGAGTAATCGGGTGGTGCTCGACACCGGGCCGCTCGTCGCGCTGTACAACCCGAACGATGACCACCATGCGCGATGCCGCGAGGCGGCGAAGGCCCTGCATTCAGGAGCGCTGGTGACCTGACCCGTGCTTACGGAGGCCGCCTACCTGTTGAGGCGGCACGAGCCGGGGATCCGGCTGCTCGCGAACGATGTCGCTTCGGGCGTATTCGTCATCGAGACTCTGGATGCCGGAGCGCTCGTGTGGATGGCCGAGTTCATGGCCAGATACCGCGATCTTCGTGCTGATCTTGCCGATGCATCCGTCATGTGGGTGGCCGAGCAGCATGGGCAACTTCCGGTGTTCACGATCGACCGGCGGGACTTCGGGGTGTACCGGTTCACGGCGGGCGGCTCGCCGGTGCTCATTCCCGATTGATCTCTCGAAAGGCGGACTCCGGACCCGGGTGCGGACCACCATCGGGCGATGCATCGCGACGCACTCACACTCGCACCCCGGCGGAGTGTGACGCCCTGACCGGCATCCACGCCCTCGCGCGTTGCTCGGTTTCCGCTACCGTCCCGCTTCGGTCGCGTGCTGCCCGCTCTGCGCCGTTGCCGACGGGTCGAGCCCCTCGGGGGTGTCGGCGGGGAGGACGATGCGGAAGACGGTGCCCCGGCCCTCGGCGCTCTCCATGTGGATCTGCCCGCGGTGCTCGTCGACGATGCGTTTGGTGACGGCGAGGCCCAGGCCGGTGCCCTTGGTGCCCTTGGTGGTGTTGAAGGGCTCGAAGATCCAGCGTTGGCGGTCGGCGGGGATGCCCGGGCCGTTGTCGATGATGTGGACCTCGGCGTAGCTGTGGCCCTGGCCCATGAGGGGGTCTGTGGTGCGGAACATGGTGCGGACGGTGATGACGCCGCGCTTGGTCTCGACGGCCTCGACGGCGTTGGAGAGGAGGTTCATGAGGGCCTGGTGGATGAGGTTGCCGTCGATGGGGACGGGGGGCATCTCGGGGTCGTGGTCGACGATGAGGGCGACGCCCTTCTGCTGGCAGCGGCTTTCGAGCAGGCTGGCGCAGTCGTCGATGAGGAGGCCGAGCGGTTCGAGGGCGAGCTCGACGCCGTGCTGGCGGCTGAAGGTGAGCATGTTCATGGTGAGGCCGACGATGCGGTCGAGGTTGCGCTTGAGGATGGTCCAGCCGCTCTTGGCGAGGTTGAGGTCGTCCTTGCGGAGTCCCATCTCGACGACATCGGCCCCGCCGCGGAGGCCCTGGAGGATGTTCTTGATGGAGTGGCTGAGGCTGGCGACGGTCTCTCCGGCGGCGGCGAGTCGCTCGTTGTGGAGTTTCTGGCCGTAGTGGTCGGCGTTGGCCATGGCGAGCCCGGTGTGCTGTCCGATGGCGTTCATGAGGGCGAGCTGCTGCTCGGTGAAGGTGTAGTTGGCGATGGAGGAGTCGACATAGACGACGCCGAAGACGCGGTCCTGGAAGCGGATGGGGGAGCAGATGGCGCTCCGGATGTGGTACTGCTGGACGCTGTCGCCGGAGGCGAATCGCCGGTCGGTCATGGCGTTGGAACTGAGGATGCCCTCGGAGGCCTTGATGACATGGTGGATGATGGTGCGTGAGACGCCGATCTTGGCGTCCTGCTTGTCTTTGGGCAGTGCTTTGTGCTTGACGACCGCGGGGCGCATGGGGGCGTCGGGGGTCTCGCCGGCGAGCATGATGAACCCGCGTTCGGGCTCGAACTCTTTGAAGACGAGGTTGAGCACCGATTCGAGGAGCTGCTGGCGGTCCATGACCTGGGTGGTGAGGGTGGTGAGCTGGTAGATGATGCGGAGGTGGTCGACCGCGGCGGCGGCGGGCTCGGGCTCGGAGAGGATCATGGAGTCTTCGTTGCTGGGGAGGGCCCGCTCGATGGAGAAGTCGAGGTCGGCGGGCTTGAGGAGCTGGATGGCGTCGGCGTCGGCGGTGTCGTCCTGGCCGAAGACCAGGAGGGTGGCGCCGGTGCGGATCTGGTCGCCGGGTTTGAGTCGTTGGCGCCCGTCGATCTTGTTGCCGTTGACATAGGTGCCGTTCTGGGATTGCAGGTCGCGGATCCACCAGATGCCGGCGTCCGGGGTGAGTTCGGCGTGTCGTCGGCTGACGGTGTCGTCGGTGAATGGGAGGGCCTCGCTCGACCGCCCGATGAGCTGGGGCTCGTTGGGCGGGAGCTGGTACTTGCGGCCCTTGTCGGGGCCCTGGAGGACGGTGAGGACGAGCATCGGTGGAAGATACGGCGGAAAGGACGCCGGGGTTGAGCCCGACGGGTTCCGATCCCCCGCGGCGGGGGACCGGCTCAGGGGCGACGCCCGGACCCGAGGCGTAGGACGCGCGTCCGGACGAAGTCCCACAGGCCGGCATACCGGTAGCCAGGGTCGATCCAGTGCTCGATGACATAGAAGGCGAAGTAGTACGCCCGGCAGAACCCCCACACGGCCAAGGCCAGCAGTACGCCGACCCGCCAGGAAGGACAGTGGATCAGGAGCCCGGCGGATGACCCGACCCCGATCGCCAGGAAGAGGGAGGCCTTGAGCCACATCATCGCCGGGCTTTTCAGATCGGCCATGACGATCAGCGTATCGCCCGAGCCGCACGGCGGGGAAGCGGGACGGGCCTCCGGGGGTGTGGCTGCCGGCTCGGGGGGAGCTACGCTGTGGTCGATGGCCAAGAGCAACTCCAGCCGTTCGGCCCCCGGCGTCAGCCCGATCGACCTGGCCCCCGACCCGGCGTGGCGGGTCGTCGTCCTGCACGGCAAGGACGCCTTCCTGCGGCTCGACGCGACGGCACGGATCCGGCGGGGGCTGGCCGAGGCGCACGGGGAGGTCGATGTCATCGGGTTCGACGGGCAGGGGGACCAGGTCGCCGATGTGCTCGACGAGTGCCGGAGCTTCGGGCTCATGCAGCAGCACAAGCTGGTGGTTGTCGACAACGCCGACCAGCTCGTCAAGGAGAGCGCTCGCCCGCTGATGGAGCGGTACGCCGAGAAGCCGTGCGAGGACGCGACGCTGCTGCTGCGGGCCGAGCGGTGGAACCCGGGGAACCTGGACAAGGCGATCGCCAGGGTAGGGGTGATCTGCAAGTGCGACGGCATCGGGGCGGGGGACGCGGTGTCGTGGATCGCGCGGAACTGCCAGGCCCGGCACCGGGCGGCGATCGACCGCCCGGCGGCCCAGTTGCTGGTGGACCGGCTGGGGCCCGACCTGGGGAGGATCGATAGCGAGCTGGGCAAGCTGGCGGTCAGCGCGGGGGAGAGAATCACCACCGAGCTGGTCGCCGAGCTGGTGGGCGTGAGCCGCCAGGAGGACCCGTGGAGCATCCAGTCGGTGCTGCTCACCGGCGACCCGACGGCGATCCTTCACCAGTTGCGGCTGGTGCTCGACAATGCCCCTCGGGATGCGCACATCCCGGTGATCTTCGCGTACTCCGACCTGGCCAAGAAGCTCCACGGGATGGCGGTTGCGGGCGCCCAGCGGATCGACCCCAACGCCGCCGCGGGGATGCTGCGGCTGTGGGGTCCGGCGCGGGGGGCGCTGGTGCAGATCGCCCCGCGGCTTCGTCCCCGGCGGACCGGGGCGTTGCTCCGGGCGTGCGTGGAGGCGGACCAGGGGCTCAAGTCGGGGCTGGGCGAGCCGCAGCGGGTGCTGGAGCGGTTGGGGCTGCGTTTTGCGGCCGTCGCGCGCTGAGTTTGCCGATAGAGCGGGCTGAGACCGCCCCGACCGCGGAGCGACCGGGGTTTCGCCGCGCAGTGGGCGCAGGAGGCGCTGCCGTGAGCATTGAGCAGGCTGATTCGGTTGTTGTCTTGGCGCGCCCGGATGCGGGGGCCTGGGGTCGGGGTTGTGTGTTGGGATGGCTGGGACGCACCTCCCCCGCCTCGCTGGCGCTCGGCACCCCCTCCGCGGGGCGCAGGGGGAGTCGGACGGCGCTGGCGCTGGTCGTTGCGGCGGGGTTTGTGCTCGTGCCGGGTTGTGGGAAGCGGACGCGGGCGGAGCCGCCGTCGGTGGATGTGGGGCTGGCGGGGATGCTCGGGGACGATGCCGAGCCCGCGGCGATCGGCGATGGCGGCGAGGGGATGGCGGTCGAGGCAACGCCGGGCGTGGAGGGCGTGGGGACGGACCTGGAATCGATGATCGCCCAGCAGGCGGCGGACCTGGAGGCGGCGATGCAGGCCGCGGGCGCGGGGGACGGCGTGGAACCCGAGCCGTTGGCCGCGGCCGAGCCGGGGGCGCTGGTCGAGCCGGGGCCCGGCGCCTCGCTGAGCGAGATGCTCGCCGAGAGCGAGGGCGGTGAGGGGGAGCCGGTCGAGGCGTCCCCGGCGATCGAGGTCGAGGAACCGCCCGCGCCGATGGCGCTGGACGACCTGTATGCCCAGTTGCACGATGCGTTGGGGCAGGAGTTGGCCTCGACCTCGGAGCCCTTCCGCATGGCGGTGGCGATGATCGCGCTGGCGGCGGCCCAGGGGAGTGACCCGGCGGAAGCGATCGGCGAGGGGACCATCGCGGGCGATCGGCTGAGCCCCGACGAGCGGGAATCGGCGCTGGCGGTGGCGGGGCTGCTGGGGTCGCTCTTGGCGGCCGAGGGGCCGGGGGGAGAGGACCGGGCGAGCGTGCTGCGGGCGTTCAGCGAGAAGCTGGGCCAGAGCTTCGGCCTGACCCTGCCCAAGGCCCTGCTGTGCACGCGGGTGCGGGGGTTCGGCAGGTACGAGGAGTTCAGCTCGACAAGCTTCCTGGCCGGGCGGCCGGTCCGGGCCCTGGTCTATGTGGAGGTCGACCGGTTCAAGCACGGGGTGGTGGACACCTCCGGGCTGGGCGGGCTGCCGGTTGAGGAGGGGTGGTCTGTCGAACTGGGGCAAACACTGGAGTTATACCACGACGGGGAGACGGGGATGCTGGCGTGGATGCGGCCCGAGGAGGTGGTGTTGGAGACCAGCCGCAACAAGCAGCGGGACTTCTACCTGCTGACGGAGATCACGCTGCCACAGACACTTACGATCGGTTCCTACAAGCTCAAGGTGGTGGTGAAGGACCGTGTGGGTGCGCAGCAGGCGGAGGCGTTGATCCCGATCAAGATCGTTGCCGACCCGGCGCTGGCGTGGTCGCCGGACTGAGCGGTCGGGGGACTGGGGAGGGGGTGGCCTGCCAAGTTGGGCCTTGGGCTCGTGCGCGGCGGGCAGAGTCGGGGTCGGGATCCGGGGATTCCCCTTGTGCGAATGAGGATTCGGAGCTGTTACGGGCGATCGGCGAAGAAGCGGCAACTGGCACGCCGATCGCAGCCGATGAAGCGGAGCGACTGTCTGCGCGGAGGGCGCGGCCGCCCTGGATGAGGTTTGATTCGGTTTCGGACGGGAAGCATCGTCCGGGAATGTGGGTTGAGGCGTACAGAGAATGGAACGGGGCCGGACGGGCCTCGGAGGAGATCGGCCATGTTTGAGCGCTTTACCGATCGTGCCCGCAAGGTGATGGCCCTGGCGAACCAGGAGGCTCAGCGGTTCAACCACGAGTACATCGGGACCGAGCACATTTTGCTCGGGCTGGTCAAGGAGGGCTCGGGGGTCGGGGCGAATGTGCTCAAGAACCTCGATGTTGACCTGCGCAAGGTGCGGCTCGAGGTCGAGAAGCTGGTGAAGGCCGGGCCCGAGATGGTGACCATGGGCAAGCTGCCCCAGACGCCGCGGGCCAAGAAGGTGATCGAGTACGCGATCGAAGAGGCCCGCAACCTGAACCACAACTATGTGGGGACCGAGCACCTGTTGCTCGGGCTGCTGCGTGAGCACGACGGCGTGGCGGCGCAGGTGCTGATGAACCTGGGGCTCAAGCTCGAGGAGGTCCGCGAGGAGGTGTTGAACCTGCTCGGGGCCGGGGCGGACGCCGAGGGCGCCGAAGCGGTCGGCGGCGGCACGCCGGGCGGCGGGGCGGAGGGTCGTGGCGGCAAGAAGCGCAGCCAGACGCCCGCGCTGGACAGCTTTGGTCGCGACCTGACCGAGCTGGCCAAGGAGGGCGAGCTGGACCCGGTGATCGGTCGTGAGCGCGAGATCGAGCGGGTGGTGCAGGTGCTCTGCCGTCGGACCAAGAACAACCCGGTGCTGCTGGGCGAGGCGGGGGTGGGCA
>CAYJPX010000001.1:149725-227138 GCA_964372195.1 uncultured Phycisphaeraceae bacterium | reverse complement strand
TTACCTCTCCGAGTCGCTGATCCGGGGGCGGATGCCCAACCTCGCGGGGATGATCCGGCGAGGCAAGCGGTTCATGGCGCGGGGCGTGGTGCCGTCGTTCACGAATCCCAACAACTCCTCGATCATTACCGGGGCGCCGCCGGCGGTGCACGGGATCAACGGGAATTACTTCCTCGACCCCGAGTCGGGCGAGGCGGTCATGATGAACGACGGACGCTTCCTCAAGGCGCCGACGATCGTCGCGGCCGCGGCCGGGGCGGGGCGCAGGTGCGCGATCGTGACCGCCAAGGAGAAGCTCCGCACCATCCTCGCCCACGGCCTCGATGGCATCGGCTTCTCGGCCGAGCAGGCCGGCCGGGCGACACGCGAGACCCACGGCATCGACGCCGTGGAGGAACTCGTCGGCGAGGTGACCCCGCCCATCTACTCCCCCGACGCGAGCGTGTATGTCCTCAAGGCCGGGGCCGCCCTGGTCGAGCACGGGATGGCCGACCTGCTGTACCTGTCGCTCACCGACTACATGCAGCACAAGTTCGCCCCCGACGAGCCCGAGTCGCTCGATTTCCACCAACAGCTGGACGAGCAGGTCGGACGCCTGCTCGCGGCGGGCGTGGTGCTGGGCGTCACCGCCGACCACGGCATGAACGCCAAGCACACGGCCGGCGGCGAGCCCCGGGTGGTCTACCTCGACCCGATACTCGAGAAGCTGGTCGGGCCGGGGTGCCGGGTCATCCTGCCGATCACCGACCCCTATGTCGCCCACCATGGCTCGCTGGGCTCGTTCGCTGTCGTGCACCTGCCCGCCGGGACCGACACCGACCGGCTGCGCCGGGAGCTGATGGGCGTCCCGACGATCACGGAAGTCATGGACAAGGCCACGGCCTGCGCGAAACTCCAGCTCCACCCCGAGCGGCTCGGCGACATGGTCGTCATGTCCGGGCGCGACTCGACCCTGGGCACGAGCCCCGGCGAGCACGACCTCTCGCAGCTCGACCGCCCGCTCCGCTCGCACGGCGGGCGGTACGAGGAGATGGTGCCGATGATCGTCTCCGAGCCGCTGACGGGGGAGTACCACGCCAGGACCGCGGGCGACCCGCGGAACTTCGACATCTTCGACTTCACCATCAACGGCACGGCCTGAAGGGGACCAACGCGTGCAGCGAGCCGATGTCGCCATTGTCGGAGCGGGGATTGTGGGGCTGGCCCACGCCTACACCGCTGCGAGGGCCGGCAGGTCCGTGGTCGTTTTCGAGCGCCACGGGCGGGCGCTGGGCGCCTCGGTGCGGAACTTCGGCGCGTTCTGGCCGATCGGGCAGACCCCGGGCGTGATGTTCGACCGGGCCATGCGCAGCCGGGCCGCCTGGCTCGACCTGGCGTCGAACGCCGGCCCGTGGACGCAGCGGACCGGGTCGGTGTTCCTCGCGTACGCCGAGGACGAGATGGCCGTCGTGGAGGAGTGCGCCGGCCGGGCGCCGGGCTGGGGCTATCAGGTCCGGGCGCTGGACCGGGCCGAGACGCTGCGGCACAGTCCCCACGCCAACCCGGACGGGCTGCTCGGCGCGCTCCACAGCGCGACGGAGATGCGCATCGAGTCGCGCCACGCCGTGCCCCAGATCACCCGGTACCTCGAGCGGGAGCTCGGCGTCACCTTTCGCTTCGGCCATGCAGTCACCGGCATCGAGATGCCCGGCGTCCTCACCGCCTGCGGCGGGGCGTGGGAGGTCGACCACGCCGTTGTCGCCTCGGGCGATGACTTCCGCACGCTCTACCCCGAGGTCTTCGCGCGGACGCCCGGCCTGACCCGCTGCAAGCTGCAGATGATGAGGACGGTCCCCCAGGGCGGCAGCTTTGCCCTCGGGCCGCATGTCGCCGGGGGCCTCAGCCTCCGCTTCTACGGCGCCTTCGCCGGCCTCGACTCGGTTCCGGCGCTCCGGGCCCGCATCGCCCGCGAGCACCCCGAGCTGGACCGCTGGGGGATCAATGTCATGATGAGCCAGACCGAGCGGGGCGAGCTGCTTCTCGGCGACTCGCACGAGTACGCCGCGGACTTCGACTGCGACTACCGCCAGGAGATTGAGTCGCTCATCCTCGACCACGCCCGGCGCATGCTCGCCGGGGTGGACCTCACGATCGCCGACCGCTGGCTCGGGTCCTACGCCAAGCTCACCGACGAGTCGGTCCCCGTCGTCCAGCGGCCCGCCGACGGCGTCGCCGTCATAACCGGCGTGGGCGGTGCGGGCATGACGCTCTCCTTTGGCCTGGCCGAGGAGGTCTGCTTCGAACTCGGCATCACCGACACCGCCCCCACCCCCACCCCGGTCGCCGGGGCACACTGAACGGAGCCCGCGGAGAATGTCCATCGTGGAAGCAAGCGTCGTCCCCCCCGTCAAGTCCGGCGCCGTCCCGGCCTACCTCGCCGGCCAGGCGGTGCGCGGCGACCGGACTCTCGGCGTCGCCTACCCCTACACCGGCGAGGTGGTCGGGGAGGTCGCGGTCATCAGCCGCGGGCAGGCCGAGTGCGCGATCGAGCGGATGCTCGGCGGCGGCGAGCCGCTGAACCGCTACCAGCGCTACGAGGTCCTCACCACCGCCCGCGACCTGCTGCGGGAGCGGGCCGAGGAGTTCGCGCAGTGCATCCGGTCCGAGTCGGGCCTGTGCATCCGCGAGACGCGGTACGAGGTCGGGCGGGCGATGGATGTCCTCCAGTTCGCCGCCATGGAGGCGCTCCGCGACGACGGGCAGATCTTCTCCTGCGATGTCTCCCCCCAGGGCCAGGCCCGCAAGATCTTCACGGTCCGCGAGCCGCTGGAACTGGCCTTCGCCATCGCCCCCTTCAACCACCCGCTCAACCAGGTCGCCCACAAGGTCGCCCCCGCGATCGCGGCCGGCGTCCCGATGCTCCTCAAGCCCTCCGAGAAGCCGCCGATCACCGCGATCCGCTTCACCGAGCTGCTCTACGAGGCGGGCCTGCCCGGCTGGATGCTCTCGACCTTCCTCGGCGGCATCGGGGATGTCGTCGAGCCGCTGATCCGCGACGAGCGGATCAAGCTCGTCACCTTCACCGGCTCGACCGAGATCGGCAAGCGGATCGCCGCCACGGCCGGGTACAAGAAGCTGTGCCTGGAGCTGGGAGGAAACTCGCCGCTCATCATCCTCGACGATGCCGACCTGGACCTTGGCGTGACGCTGGCGGCCGAGGGCTGCTACCGCAATAGCGGGCAGCGGTGCACGGCGGTCAAGCGGGTGCTGGTGCAGGAGGGCATCCTCGCGGCGTTCACCGAACGGTTCGTCGCGAAGACCGCCGAGTACACCGTGGGCGACCCCGGCGACGAGGCCACCCGCATCGGGACGGTGATCGACGAGGCCGCCGCCAAGGTGCTGGAGGAGCGGGTTCAGGCGGCGGTGGCCCAGGGCGCACGGGTGCTCGCCGGCGGTGGGCGGGAGGGGGCGCAGCTGGCGCCGACGGTGATCGCCGATGTCCCCCGCGACGCGGTGATGGTGTGCCGTGAGAGTTTCGGGCCGCTGGCCCCGGTGCTGGCGGTGCGCGATCTCGACGACGCGATCGCCGTGGCGAACTCCAGCAACTTCGGCCTCGCGTCGGGCATCGTGACCAACGACATGGGCGCGGCGCTGCACGCCATCAAGAGCCTCAAGACCGGCACGGTAAATGTCAACCAGGTGCCCGGCTACCGCATCGAATGCTCGCCCTTCGGCGGCGTGAAGGACTCGGGGCTCGGCGTGAAGGAAGGGGTCATCGAGGCCATGCGGTTCATGACCACCGTCAAGACCTTCTCGCTGCCCTGGTAGCCCGCCGGCGGGGCGTCCCGCCTCGCGCCCACCCTAACCCCCCGATCCCCCCCGGAGCCGGCGCCATGCAACGAGACGCACTGCCCACCGCCAAGGACAAGCTGCTCTTTACCCCCGGCCCGCTCACGACCAGCCTCTCGGTCAAGCAGGCCATGCTGCACGACTACGGCTCGCGCGACGGGGCGTTTGTCGAGATGGTCGGGGATGTCCGGCGACGCCTGCTGGGCGTCGCCGGCGTCGGGGCCGACGAGTTCGCCGCGATTCCCATGCAGGGCAGCGGGACCTTCGGGCTCGAATCGGTCTTCGCCTCCACGGTCGGGCCCGGGGCGGGGGTGCTGGTCGCGGTGAACGGCGCCTACGGCCGGCGGCATGTGCAGCTCGCCCGGACGCTGGGCATCAACACCCACCCGCTGGAGTTCGAGGAGGACCAGCCGATCGACCCCGGCGCCCTCGACCGGGCCATCGCCGAGCACCCGGGCGTGACGCATGTGGTCGTCACCCACTGCGAGACCACCACCGGCCTGCTCAACCCGCTCGAGGCCCTCGCGGCCGTCGTCTCGGTCGCGGGGCGGAGGCTCGTCGTCGATGCGATGAGCTCGTTCGGCGGCATCCCGCTCGACATGGCCGCGACGCCGATCGACTACCTGGTGAGCTCGGCGAACAAGTGCATCGAGGGCGTGCCCGGGTTTGCCTTCGTGATCGCCCGGATGTCCTCGCTCGCCGAGACCCGCGGCTGGTCGCGGTCGGTGACGATGGACCTGCTGGCCCAGCACGAGGCGCTCGAGAGGGACGGCCAGTTCCGTTTCACGCCGCCGACGGGAGTGATCGCGGCATTCCGCCAGGCGTTGCGTGAGCTCGAAGCAGAGGGCGGCGTCGAGGGCCGGGCCGCGCGGTACGCCGCCAACCACCGCGCGCTGATCGAGGGCATGACGGGCCTGGGCTTCCGCTGCTACCTCCCCGAGCACCTGCGCAGCCACATCATCACGACCTTCCGCTACCCCGACTGGCCCGCGTTCTCCTTCGAGCGGCTGTACGACAACCTCAGCTCCCGCGGCTACCTGATCTACCCGGGCAGGCTCACCCGCGAGTCGTGCTTCCGCATCGGCACGATCGGCCGGCTCTTCCCCGACGATGTGCGGGCGCTGGTCGATGCCATGGGATCTGTCGCATCAATGATGCGCTAAGCGGGGCCGGGCTGGGTCTTTGTCGGGCCGCGCGCCGCCCTCGGCCTTAGCGCATTCTGAAGGTGCTCTGAGCGCGTTCTGGGTCCAGGAACACGCCCAATCCCGCCTCCGGCAGCGCCGCGGCCTCCTCGATGGCGATTCGCCCAAGACAAAGCACCGGATTCCGCCCGACGCACCCGCGAGAGACCGGTTGCGCTAGCGCCGGCTTGCAAATATCTTCATGCTCGCGCGCGCGCCGTTAACACACATGGCGTGCGCGGATCGTGTCAAATGCGCGCCCGACAGCTCTCGACGCCCTTGACGCCCCCACTCGCATCTGCAACGCTCCCACCTCGTGCGAGAGCAGTTCACCCTTTCAGAGATCGACGGCCGCCGCTTGTGCAGCGGTCGGTACCGCCGCAAAGCCCTTTACGAGGAGACCGCATCATGAGGAGAGTCAACGGCGCAAGCCAAGCGAGCATCCTGCTCGCAGTGTGCGGCCTGACCGCCATCCCGGCGATGGCGCAGGTCCTGTTCGAGGAAGACTTCGAGAGCTTCCCGCTGTTCCAGAACCAGGACGAGGGCGTGGACACCGGGCAGATCGGCTGCCAGGAGCTGGCGTTCATCGGCGACGGCGTGTTCTGCGAGAAGACGAATGTGGAGAACCCCGGCTGCGGCCCGGACTTCATCGACTGTGCGACCTTCGGCTACGCGAACACCGAGTTCGACGGCGCCTGGAACTACAACGGATGGACCGGCACCTTCAGCCTGCCCGGCATCGGCACCCTCGAGTGGCAGGGGTGGTCGGTCACCGACTACCAGTGGTGGCAGGCCACCGCGGGCGATCAGAACCGCAGCTTCTTCACCAAGGCCTCCGGCAAGGTCCTCGTCGCCGACCCCGACGAGTGGGACGACTACGACCCCTTCATCGATGACCCCGAGAGCGTCGGGCCGTACGACACCGAGATCGTCAGCCCCGCGATCGACATCTCGTCGGCCTCCGGCGACGACCTCGTCGTCCGCTTCGACTCCAGCTGGCGTCCCGAAAAGGACAGCCGCAACCAGCAGGCCCGCCTCTCGGTCCGCTTCGACGGCGGGGCCTGGGAGGAGTACCTGTACTGGTCGAGCGATGTCAACGACCCCAACTTCCACCCCGACGCCGAGAACGAGACCGTCGATCTCGCGATCGCGAACCCCTCCGGGGCCTCCACCATGGAGATGATGTACGAGCTGTTCGACGCCGGCAACGACTGGTGGTGGGCCATCGACGACATCAAGGTCTTCATCGACACCGGCGATCCCGTCGATCCCCCGCAGGAGTTCACCCTCAACGCCGAGACCTTCAACACCGACACCACCCCCGATGTCAGCTGGACGGTGTCGCTCAACGCGACCAGCTACGAGGTCATCTTCGCCAACGACGCGGGCTTCACCGATGTCGTCCTCCAGGACGAGACCTTCAACCTGGCCTACACCCCCGCCAACGGCGTGCTCCAGGCCGGCGTGTACTACATCAAGGTCGTCGCCAAGAACACCCTCGGCACCTTCGAGCAGACCAAGGAAATCGGCATCGACAACACCTGCCCGGCCGATCTCGACGGCAACGGCATCTCCAACACCCAGGACTTCCTGCGGTACCTGAACCTCTGGTCGAACGGCTGCAACTGAGTCGTCCGTGGGCCGCTCGGCCGATGCCGGGCGGTGTGAACAGCGAACCAACCTCCGCCCGCAGGGCGTGAGTCATGGGGCGGCAGAGCCCCGAGAGAGAACGCGATGAAGAACAACAGAAACACCCTGGCGGCCGCGGCCGGCGCAGCCATCGCTGCCCTGGCCTCGTCCGCCGTCGCGCAGCAGTGCCAGGTCCTTTTCGCCGAGGACTTCGACTCGATCGACCTGGGCATGAATGTCATGGAGGGCATCGACACCGGTTCCGGCGGCCAGGTGGACGATGTCTGGACACCCGACCTGCCCGCCGGCTGGTCCGACACCTTCTCCTGCACCGGCGATGGCGTCACCGAGTGGCAGGGATGGAATATTGCCAAGGGCTCGTGGTGGCAGTTCACCTGCGGCGACCAGAGCCGCTCGGACTTCACCGTCGACGCCGGGCACTACTCCAAGGGCGCCTGCCTGATCGCCGACCCCGACGAGTGGGACGACTTCAACCGCCAGGGCTGCGGCCCCTACAACGCCTATGTCACCACCGCCCCGATCAGCCTGACCGGCGTGACCGCCAACACCGTCACTCTCAACTTCGTCGAGAGCTGGCGCGACGAGACCCCCATGGAGGCAAGCGTCGAGGTCTCCTTCGACGCCGGCTCGACCTGGACCACCGTCCAGCACTACTCCAGCGACAGCAACAGCGGCGACTTCCAGAACGACATCTTCAACGGCACACGCTCGATCGCGATCAACAACCCCGGCGGCGCCACCAGCATGCTGGCCCGCTTCGGCCTCTACAACGCCGGCAACAACTGGTGGTGGGCCATCGACGACATCGCCGTCACCGGCGAGACCTCCAACGCCCCGGCCTACCCCCCCGCCTTCTTCGAGATCAGCGTCCCCACCTTCAACCCCAACCCCGGCGTCCAGATCACCTGGGGCGCCGCCTGCGGGGCCGATGACTATGTCGTCGAGCTCGCCAAGGACGCCGAGTTCACCGATGTCCGGCACTCCGCCACGACCGCGGGCGCCCCGTACATCATCCCCGGCACCGTCCCCTCCGGCATCTACTACACCCGCGTGACCGCCCGCAACGGCGCCGGCGAGCGCCCCTGCCTGGTGGACCGACGCATCGTCCTCGACAACCCCTGCCTCGCCGACACCAACGGCGACGGCGTCGCCAACACCATCGACTTCCTCGAGTACCTCAACCGCTGGGTTGCCGGCTGCCAGTAAGCCATTCTCCTCGTCCTGGGCAAGCCTCGCCCCGGGCTTAAGAAACCCGCGTCGTGCCGGGGAGCCCGGCCACGACGGATTCGCACGGCCCGCCGCCACTCGCACGAGGCGCGCCTATCCAGGAAGGAACACTCCATGGCTTCAGTCCCGCAGGCACCGCACCGTCGCCGCCACGACCGCGGCTTCACGCTCATCGAACTGTTGGTGGTGATCGCCATTATCGCGCTGCTGATCGGCATCCTGCTGCCGAGCCTGGGGAAGGCCCGGGAGGCCGCCCGCACGGTCCTGTGCGCGGTCAACATGCGGTCGATCGACCAGGCCACGCAGATGTTCCGAAACGACAACGACGGCTGGATGCACCGGAACTCCGACGGCAACTACGGCGCCCGCCTCGACCTCAACGGCGTCCGCCTCGATGCCAACCACGACTATGCATACTGGGGCGTCGCGTATGACGACTACATCAACGACGCGTTCGAGATCTGGCAGGACCCAAAGTTCGAGCTCATGGACCCGTACCCCTACTTTTCTCTCGATTATGAGTTCATCTACGAGACCCAGAAGTACCAGACCTACTGCCTCAACGGGGTGATTCCCGGCGGCGACGACCCCCGCTGGAAGACTGGGCTCTGGGGGGTCAAGACCGAGTATGTCAAGGGCCGGAACGGGCAGACCTACGCCCAGAAGATCGCCGTCCCGAGACCGACGGAGTTCATCCCCTTCCCCAACGATGTCATCGCGTTTCAGGATGGGTGGGAACACAAGATCGACGACAACGGCGACTCGCTTGCGCGGTTGTCCCAGTATGATGGCGACTATGGCGGGGCGTTCAAGAGTGTCTGGCGTGACGAGTACTTCCGGCACAATGATCTCTGCCAGGCGATCTTCGCCGATGGCCACCTCGGGAGCTTTACCCGCGGCGAGGTGACCGACGAGGGCAACCCGTCGCTGCTCTTCAACTACACCGGCTACCACGACGACCAGGACAACTAGCTCGCAGCGCCGCCCTATCGCCCGGAGGTTGACGATATGCACCTGAGCCGCAAGGACATCACCGTGTACGCCGCCGTGGGGGCAGCGCTCGTCTTCGGAGGGGTCATGATCATCCGATCCCTCTCCGGCGGCGTCTCCGACGGGGAGCTCGAGTCGATGTTCTCCGAGATGCCCACCGACGAGCTCATCCGACGCCGGGCCACGCTCGCCGCGATGCTGGAGCAGACGCCCGCCACCGAGCCCAAGTCCGAGCACAGGCTCAAGTACGAGGAAGGCCTCGAGGAACTCGACCAGCTGTTGCGCAAGAAGGGTGTGGACCCCGCCACCATCCAAGCCGCCGCCGCCCAGCCCCGCGACGACCGCTAGGCCACGCCGGCGCAGGACTCGGCGAAGCAATCGACCGCGGCCCGGAGGTCTTCCTCGGGGATCGTCAGCGGCGGGAATAGCGTCGCCACGCGCCCCCCGCCCACCTTGTAGCTCAGGCCCGCGGTGAGGCTGCGGTACATGACCGCCTCGGCGATCTGCTCGGCGGTTCGCTCTCCGATGGCGGCGTGCTCGACACCGAGCATGAGTCCCAACCCCCGGCACGCGGCCACTCCGGGGGAGCCCGACAGCCGCGTGCGCAGGCCGGCGAGGGTCCTCTCGCCCAGTCGCGCGGACCGCTCGATCAGCCCCTCCTCCTCGATCACATCCAGCGTCGCCAGCGCCGCCGCCGCCCCGAGCGGCGATTTCTCGTGCGTGTAGTGCCCGAGGGCCAGCTCGGGCGCGACATCGAGCGCCGGGCTCGCCACCACCGCCGCGATCGGCATCACCCCGCCCCCGAGCCCCTTGCCCAAGACCAGGATGTCCGGAACCACCCCAAAGTGCTCGCACGCGAACATCCGCCCCGTCCGCCCCAGCCCCGTAGGGATCTCGTCAAAGATCAGGAGCGTGCCGTGCCGGTCGCACGCGGCCCGCACCCGACGCCAGTAGTCGGCCGGGGGGATGGCGACGGTCGTCGCCCGGACCGGCTCGGCGATCACCGCCGCGATGTCGCCCTCCCGGGCGAGCAGGTCCTCGATTTCGGCTGCGCACGAGGCATCGCACCGCCCGGGATGTCCGCACCCGTGCGCACACGCGGAGGCCGCCGGAGCCTGCACATGGAACGCCCCGGGCATGAGCGGCTCCATGCGGGCGTGGAAGAGGTCTTCGCCGCCGACCGACGCGACATCGAGCGAAGCCCCGTGGAACGAGCCGCGGAGCGCGATCGTCTTGTGGCGACCGGTCGCCGCCCTGGCGAGCTTGAGGGCGATGCCGACCGCCAGACTCCCCCCTGGGGCGAGGAGGCACTTGGACAGGTTGCCCGGCGCCAGAGCGCCCAGCCGCTCGGCGAGCTCGAGTGCCGGCCGGTTGGCGTAGCGGCGCGGGCAGAACGGGAGCGAATCGAGCTGCCGTTTCACCGCCTCCACGACCCTGGGGTGCCCGTACCCGATCTGGTGGCACGAGTTGCCGTGAAAGTCGAGGTACCGGCGGCCCTGGAGGTCCTCGATCCACACCCCCTGGGCCCGGTGCAGGGCGTTCAGGCAGGGCGTCGAGAGGCTCTGGCGGAGGAAGGCCTGGCTGTCCGCGTCGAGCAGCGCTCGGGTGCGGCTGTCGAGACTGGCCGCCTGCCAGGCATCGCGGGCTGGGGTGCTGTTCGTGTCGCCCTCGGTGCGGTCCATGATCTCAAGCCTACGGCCGGATGGCCCCCGTCGCGGGCCACGCGTCGATGCGGTTCGTTAGCACGCGGCAAAGATTCGGTGAAGGGCTGCAATTGTGAAGCTGGCGCTACGGCATCGAGGCTTAGATTGCCACCATGCCGAAAACCCCGTTCCCCGAAGATGTGAGAGTCCCGGCGCTGCTGAGCCGCGCCGTTCGGGTGGACCCCTCGATGGTGGACCGGGCGTGGCGCGTGCTCCCCGCGGGGTGCAATGGCGAGTTCAACCTCCCCAAGTCGCACAGCATGGTGCTCGACCACGGCAAGGGCTGCTTCGTGTGGGACGCGTCGGGACGGGAGTTTCTGGACTTCTCGATGGGGTGGGGCTCGGTGCTGGTAGGCCACGCGCGGTCGGAGATCGTGCACGCGGTGGTGGAGCGTACGGTGCAGGGTTCGAACTTCTCGCATACGAACACCGCGTCGGTGCCGCTGGCCGAGGAACTCGTGCGCCTGAGCCCCGCGTGTGAGCGGGTGCGGTTCTGCGCCTCGGGCACCGAGGCGACGATGTACTGCATGCGTCTGGCCCGGGCATACATGGAACGCCCGGCCATCCTCAAGTTCGAGGGCGCTTACCACGGGGCGAACGACGAGGGCACCATCAGCGTGTTCCCCTCGGGCGAAACCCCGTTCCCCAACCCCGAGCCGACCAGCGCCGGCGTGCCCTCCGCGGATGTCCTGGTCGCGCCCTTCAACGACCTAGCCACGACCGATGCGATCGTTCGCGAGCACGGCGAGCGGATCGCCGCGATCATCGTCGAGCCGTTCCACCGCTGCCTGCCGCCGGTCAGGGGGTTTCTGGAAGGGCTCCGCGAGCTGACGCTCGCCCGCAACTGCCTACTGATCTTTGACGAGGTGGTGACCGGCTTCCGTCTGGCCTACGGCGGCGCGCAGGAACGCTACGGCGTGGTGCCGGACCTGGTTGCCTACGGGAAGGCCCTCGGCGGCGGCCTGCCGATCGGCGCTTACGGGGGACGGGCCGACATCATGGAGCTGGTTCGCGAGGAACTGCTCGGCAAGCGGGGGTATGTCTGGACGGCTTCGACCCTGGGCGGCAACCCGGTGAGCTGCGCGGCGGCGTCCGCGGCCCTCGAGGTTTTCCGCCGGCCGGGCACCTACGAGAGGCTCTTTGCCCTCGGGGAGTACTTCCGCGAGGGCCTCCGTCGCGAGCTTGTGGACAGCGGCCACCCCGGCCAGGTGATCGGCGACGGGCCGCTCGCGCAGATCGTGTTCAGCACTGAGCCGATCATCGACACGCGGTCCATGCTCAGCGCCGACCGCGCCAAGGGGCGTGCGATGATGCTCGCCCTCGTCGAGGAGGGCGTCTTCCTGAACCCGATGGGCACCAAGCTGTACCTATCGCTTGCCCACGATGAGGCGGTCTGCGACGAGTTCTGCCGTCGCCTCGCACGCGTGCTCGCCCGGCTGCCGAAGGGCTGACAAAGGCCACGGTGGACCCGTCACCTACAATCCGGGAGTCGTCGCGAGCCGGTAAGCCCCCGCCAGGCTGATCACTCGACCATCCGGATCGGCCGGGAGTTCGGCGCCCCGGATCCACCTTCGAGCTGCGCGGAGGCGAGCGGTCTCACCGCAGGCCCTGGCCGTCGACGCCCGCTACCCGCTGTTCTGCACCGCTCGGGGCGGGGCGGTGTCGTCCTCGTATGTCCGGAGGCTCTTCAACCGCCTGGGGGAGCAGGTGGGCATCGCCGAGCGGGTCCACCCCCATCGGTTGCGGCCCACTCACTTGGCCCACCGCCGGGTCCTGGGAGTCAGCGCCCGAATGCCGAGCCCACCACGACAAGCTGCCGGCTGCCAGCCTGCCATGCTGCGGCTCCATCACCCAAGCCCAGGTCTTGCAGGGCCTTGGGATGGGGAGATTGTCGTCGCCAGCGATGGTCCCGGCAGTTGGTGATGCCGAATCCCACGGGCGCGCGCCGCTCGTGCCACATGGCGTTCAGGCCCGAAGCCGGCACCACAGGTGTCTTGCCGGCACTTCCCCCGGCAACCCCCTCACCTCCCGGATCTGCCCGGACGACGGAGAGCCAACATGACCCCGCGCTACGGCAACATCCCTGCCGGCACCACCCGGAGGTCGTGACCACCGGATCGACAGGCACCTATAGTGTTCCGAGGAACCCCTCGTGCTGCTCCAACAAGGCGGTTTCTGACGCGCCACGACGGTTGAGCGCACGCCAGTCTGCGTACAGTTTCGGGCCAGTCCCACCCCAGTCTGCGCGCATTTCGCGCGCATTGGAGCGACCACCGGATGGGCCCCTCCGGTGGTCCAATCCTGACGCCGCCATGGGTCTATATGCCCCGCTCGGCCCGTCTGGGAAGGACGGCCGCTCCCGCCTTGATTGGATCTTGCACCAGACTTCGTTCATGGATTGAAATCTGACGCATGATCGAATCACCGCGTGCGACCTCGACGCCGAACCAGCGAGCCAACTGGAAGCGACCGAACGGCTACCTCCGGGGGTGGAATGGATGGGTCTAAGAACGGTCCGCGGCGACCCCCTCCATCCCCCGGGACCGGAGATGCGGATCCTCATTGGGCCTTACGATGCTCGGATCCAGAATTGCCCCGCCCGGGAGTCCCCATGGCCGAACCCACCATCAACTGCCCCAAATGCGGCACCGAGATTCGCCTGACGGAGTCTCTGGCAGCGCCGATGCTCGCTTCAGTACGGAAGCAGTACGAGGACCGGCTCCTTGCGAAGGACACGGAGATCTCCAAGCGAGAGGCGTCGCTCCGCGACCAGCAGGCGGCCGTCGCCAAGGCTCAGGCTGCGGTCGATGAACAGGTCGCCGCGAAACTGAATACTGAGCGTGCCGCCATCGCGGCCGCGGAGGCCAAGAAGGCCCGACTGGCGCTGGAGTCTGACCTGACCGGCAAGGACCGACTGATCACCGATCTCAATGAAACGGTGAAGACGATGAACACCAAGCTCGCTACGGCACAGAAGGCCGAGGCCGACCTCATCCGCAAGCAGCGAGAGCTGGATGACGCCAAAAGGGAGCTGGACCTCACCGTTGAGAATCGCGTGACCGAAAGCCAGGCAGCAATCGAGTCAAAGGCCCGCCAACGGGCCGACGACGAGAACCGCCTGAAGATGGCCGAGAAGGACAAGCTCATCGCCGATGCGCAGCGTCAAGTCGAGGAGATGAAGCGGAAGATGGAGCAAGGCTCGCAGCAGCTTCCGGGGGAAGTGCAGGAGCTGGAACTGGAGGCCATTCTCCGCGACAAGTTCCCTCGGGACTCGATCGAGCCCGTTCCCAAAGGACAACACGGCGGCGATGCCGTGCATCGTGTCATCGGAGCGACGGGGCAGCCTTGTGGCACCATTCTGTGGGAATCGAAGCGAACAAAGAATTGGTCCGGTGGATGGCTCGCCAAGCTCCGTGAAGACCAGCGTGCCGCCAAGGCCGAGATCGCGATCATCGTGACCCGGGTGCTCCCGAAGGGAGTCGAGACGTTTGACCAGATCGAGGGTGTTTGGGTCACGTCGCCACGATGCGCGATTCCCGTGGCAATCGCTCTTCGCCACTCTCTCACAGAGCTCGCAGCCGCTCGCCAGGCCGGTGAGGGCCAGCAGACCAAAATGGAGCTGGTCTATCAGTATCTGACTGGTCCACGCTTCCGCCACCGCATTCAGGCGATCGTCGAGAAGTTCAGTGACATGCAGGAGGACCTGGAAAAGGAGCGCAAGGCTATGACCAAGCAGTGGGCCAAACGTGAGGAGCAGATCCGCGGCGTCATCGAGTCCACGGCAGGCATGTACGGCGACCTTCAAGGCATCGCTGGAAGGACGCTTCAAGAAACTGAGGGGCTGGACGTGAAGATGCTCGGGGGTGCCGGAGAGAGTACTTGACCACCTAGGGGAGCCCTCAGCCTTCAACGTTCCTGACTTCGCCACCGCTTCACGATCGCATCCATGTCAAGGTCCGTCGGGCCGGCCTTCCACATGTTGTAGAAGTCCACATCGTCGCTGTTGGGAAAAGGATTCGGTTTGTCGAACTGCAAGCGGGTTGGCAGTGGGACGGCTTCGCCCAGCACGATCGCTTCACCCCGGCCCAGGCCCGCGAGCACACTGACCAAGTCGCCTTCGCTCTCAGGTACGAGGCTGCGAACGTAGGCCTGATCATCCGGATTCGTGATCCGAAGGCAGATGAAAGTGCCGCATTGCGCGAGGACCGTTTCGGAGACTTCGTGCGGCCTTTGGCTGACCACGGCAAGCCCGACCCCGTACTTGCGCCCTTCCTTGGCGATGCGCTCCATCGACTTCCTTGCACCCGCGAACTGGCTCTCGGCGGCGCGTGGGATATAGGCGTGTGCCTCCTCGCACATGAGCAGAATGGGGAACTCTCGCCGTCTATCGTTCCAGTAGTTGAACTCGAATGCCAAGCGACCGATCTGCGCCGCGACCGTGGGCCGGACATCGAAGGGGACAGAAGAAAGGTCGATCACCGTGACGGCTGCTTTCTTTGCACCCAATCCGACAAAGTCCTGCAACAGGCCCGCGAGCGATGCAGAGTCCTTACGGATCTTCGGCTTGAGCAGGAAGTCGTACCGCACGTCATTCAGTTTGCTATCCAGCCGCATGAGGAAGTTGTCAAACGCGCCCGTGAGCGGGCCATCCTTCAAACCGTCGCCCCTTGCGTTGGGCACCTTGCCGTTCTTGTCCTCGATGAACTTTCTCAAGGCCATGATGTCAAAGTGGATGGGAGTGTCGACCGTCGTCCGCGACAACGCGAGCTTTGTCCCCTCTTCAAGTCGGAGTTTGCTCAGCCCGTCGCGGAAAGCCGCTGCCGCATTGTGGGCGCTGTACTCCGACCGGTCGATGAAGAGATCTGACAGTTCGGCATACGTCATCAGCCAGTACGGAATCTCCAGTTCGGTCGCGTCAACATGACGCACGTCGGCCTCCTTGAATGCGTACTCTCGCTTGCCATCCTTGACATAGCTGTACTCCCCATGCAAGTCCAAGATGATGATGTGCGCACGCGGCATCACCGCCACCGTGCGTTGCACCAACGCGGCCACCGTCCAGGACTTGCCCGACCCGGTTTGGCCGAGGATGGCAAAGTGGCGTCCGAACAGGTTTGAGGGGTCGAGGCAAACCCGGAGCGACGGATGCGTTGCCACGGTGCCGACCGAGAAGCCCTTGGACTGGTACCGCTCAAACATCTTGGCGATATCCGCCGTTCCGATCGCGTGCACTTCGGCACCCGTGGTTGGATAATGTCCCACACCACGTGTGAACTGACCGTCCTCGGTGATGGACCCGATCGGCGTGAGCCGCGCCATGCGCTTGGCGAACGGCAACCTCGCTTCTTCACCTGTGGGAGTTTCGATCGCAGCGCCCAGGAGGGCCTCCTGCTCGGTCATGCGTGTCACGATCGCGATGATGTTGATGTCGTTCTGCTTGATGGCGACGTAGGAGCCGATCTGACCAACCAAGATGTCTTCACCCGCAATCGTGACGACGGGCGATGCGCCTTGCTCGTCCTCGGCAAGCGTCGCGGTGAGCAGGCCGCCCTGTACGTCCACGATGTGTCCGATGACGGAGTCGCTGGCTGTGGGCATAAGTTACACCTTGTTTGCGAGTTGTTCAAACTGCCACAGGTCCGAGTGACCAGGTCCCGTTGTACCCTCGATCGCGCAACGACTCTGCGTGATCACGAGTGTGTTCGGCTTTGCGCTCCAACGTGTCCAGGCAGTGTCTGACAGCGCCTTGGCAAAGATCAGAAGCCGGAAATCCGGACGGGTCAGGGCTGAGTCGACCACGTCATTGACGTGTTCGTCCAAGAACCCGTATCCAACGGCAACGAGCCGCATCAGCGGCTTTGCATCGTGACTCATCGCACCGCGAAAAGCCGTCCATAGTGGTGAGTACGCCGGTCTGACTACCTCGGAGACCTTTCGCCGCTGAGGGGGAATCATCAGTCGGACCACTCCTGATGGCAACACGACGCCGAAGGCACACCGCCGCACGCCGCGCGTTGGACAGTCGTACCAACCCATCGACCCATGCAGTTTATAGAGGTGGATCGGAGTGCCCGCTGGGTTCAGCGAAGGCTTGGCTCGCGGCCCACGACTCAGCAAGAACGTTTCGGTGAACACCGCAGGATTGAAGTAGGCATGCTCGTGGCCAATGAAGCCATCGACAAGTCGGCACTTGGCGACTTCAGCGGCTCGCTCAATGAGCGGGTCGTAGTTGAGGCTGAACACCTTGACGCACGGGTCGGACCGCAGGGCAATGCGCCTAACGAACGCGGTGTGCGTGTCGAGCGGCGGATGCATCGGCATGAATTCTTCCGCCAATGCGGCAGCGACCAAGTGGCGATAAGGCGTGTCCGTTGCGCCACCGTTATCCAGCAAATCCAAAGCGTGTTCGATTCCGTTTGCCCCGCCATCGAGTTTGGCTTGTATCTCAGACCGCTTGGTTGTGTCGGTAATCCGATTCTCGATGCGGTCCCACAACTGGGGCGCCAGTGGGTACCCCGAACCGTTGAGGTACGATGAACCCGCCCCAAGCAGATAGCCGACGCGCTGAGACTTGAGTTGCTGTGCAACCCTGTGTTCAAGGTCCGTGATGAACTCGGTGTCACCAGGCATTTCAGCGAAGTGTAGCGTCCCGAGGCCCTGTCGAATGGTGTGGGTGATGCCCTGGACCCTGGTTGAGGCGCGGATTGGCTCAGCCTTGAGCTCGGCAGATGAACGAGTGCGCTTGGTCCAGCGCTCTTGCAGCCAGAAGCAACTTGTCTCGGGACAGCGCCGTCTCCGCTCCGGCCCGATTGAGTCCATGATCGAGTCGGCGGAGCACCATGGTCAGCTCCGGCGGCCCTGCGGTACTGGGTGTCGAGCGAATCGGAGCCATGACGGATCCAATACGGATCTCATGCACGACCCGCGGCTCCGGTGCTCGCTTGGTCTGTGATCGGCCCATCTCGTACCCCACGACACTCTGAGGCTGGAGGACGCGGGGCGAGGGCGCGGAATACTCAGGAACCCTCAACAGGTGTGCCCTAACATATCCCGTTCGATCTCAAGGAACAGCGTCTCCATGAGCGAGCCCGTGCCGGATCGCGTAGGCTGGAGGTCCCGGATCCGGAGATCGTGTAGGCGACAGATAGTACGGGTTGTGATAGGATCCGCGTGAGTCGTTGCCGGCTCGCCGGAGGTCATGGCGTTCCGATGGGGATGAGTCTCGACACACGTTGGAAGCAGATCACTGAGTCCCAGTTCGCCTGGGAGCGGGAGGCGCTGGAATTCATCCGGGACAGGCTGCCTGACCACGAACCCTGGCGAGCCTGGGCCAACTTCGAGTTCATCGCCGATGACGGGAGCGTGAACGAGGTTGATCTCCTCGTCCTCGGGCCGCGCGGGCTCTTTCTGGTCGAGATCAAGAGCCGGCTTGGCGTCCTCAGCGGCGATGCGGCGTGCTGGTCCTGGACCGATTCCGGGCGCACCCGTACCGACGACAATCCCCTCCCGCTCGCGAATCGGAAGGCCAAGAAGCTGGCGTCGCTCCTGCGTCGCCAGAAGGCGGCGGACAAGAAGGGCATCCCGTTCATCGAGCCTCTTGTCTTCTGCTCCAACGTGACCGAGGTCAGGCTCACCGGCACAGCCCGGGCCAAGCTGTGCCTCAAAGACCGAGACGCCAGGGAGGACAAGCCCGCCAGACCCGGCATCATTGCGGCCATCACCGAGCGGACCGCAGAGGGCCTCGATGCGGACAGATGGCCGGCGATCGACGCCTCCGTTGGCCGAGCGCTCAGCCGCGCTATGGAGGAGGCGGGCATCCGTCCGTCTCGGCGGTCTCAAGAGATCCACGGCTACAAGATCGACCAGCTCCTCTGCGAAGGCCCCGCGTTTCAGGATCGCCTCGGCATCCACCGCACCTTTGAGACCGACAAGCGACGCATCCGCCTCTTTCTCTCCGCCCGAGGGGCCAACCAGGAGGCTCGCCAGATCGCGGCACGAGCCGCCGAACGCGAGTACCAGATCCTCCGCGGCCTAAGCCACGCGGGGATCCTCAAGCCCACCGACTACGACGACGGAGAGCACGGCCCCGCCGTCCTGTTCGAGTACGACCCGTCGGCCGTGCGGCTCGACCACTTCATGCAGGAACGTCAGGCGACGCTGAACGCCGATGACCGTCTGAACCTCGTTCGCCAGATTCTCGAGGCGGTGCGCTACGCCCACCAGCGGCGTGTCACGCATCGGGCGCTCTGCCCCCAGAGCATCCTCGTGCTCAATCCCGAATCGGCGAGTCGGCGCATCCAGATCTTCAACTGGCAGGTGGGGGCGCGAGATGGAACTGGCTCCAGCACCGCGGCTGAGTCCGGCCGAACGGCCATGCACACCATCGCCGCGACATCGCACGTCGAGCAGCTGCTCGAGGACGCCGCCAGCGTGTACAGGGCGCCCGAGGGGCTCTATGGCGAGACCGATGGGAACGGCGAACACCTTGACATCTTCTCCCTCGGCGCACTCACGTATTTCCTCTTTAGCGGCCGTCCGCCGGCCGCCAGCCCCACCGATCTCGCGCAGACCGTCCGGGACCAGCGTGGACTCCAAATCAGTTCGGTGATGGACGGGGCCAACGAACACTTGGCCGACCTCGTCGCCTTTGCCACGCAACCTCTCCCATCGGACCGCTACGCCACGGTCGAAGACATGCTCGACGAGCTCACGGAGCTTGAGGATGACCTCACCACGCCTGACGGTGAGCCGCTCTCAGACCCGACCGAGGCCAAGGCCGGCGATCGCATCAGCCACGGCTTCACGGTCAAGAAGCGGCTGGGCTCCGGCTCCACCGCAGACGCGCTGGTCGTCACTCGCGACTCCCAGCCAGGGGAGTTCGTCCTCAAGATCGCACGCACCCTTGAGCACAATCAACGGCTCCGCGCCGAGGCCCAGGTTCTGCAACGGCTGCGGCACCAACACATCGTGGCCTGCCACGAAGTGCTGGAATTCCCATGCAGCGACGGGCAACGTGTCGGCATCGTGTTGCAGCACGCGGGCGACGTGACACTGGGCAAGAAGATCCACGATGAGGGGCGCTTCCAGGTCGAGCTGCTCGAGCGATTCGGCGGGGATCTGCTGACGACGGTGCAGTATCTCGAAGACAATGGCGTATTCCACCGCGACATTAAGCCCGACAACATCGGCGTCTGGGAACTCCGCAAGGGCGGGAAGCGCCACCTGGTCCTCTTCGACTTTTCCCTCGCGTCCTCACCGGCCGAGGTGATTGGCGCAGGGACACGTCCCTACCTGGACCCATTCCTTCAAGACAAGACGCGGCGGAGATACGACTCGCACGCTGAACGCTTCGCCGTCGCGATGACGCTCTATGAGATGGCCACCGGGACACTTCCGAAATGGGGCGCGGCCAACACCGATCCGTTCGTCACGCAGGACGAGGCACGGATCGATGCAGACGCGATGGAGTCCTCGGTTCGCGAGCAGCTCGCCCGCTTCTTCCGCAGGGCCCTTGCCCGCCGCGTACAGGATCGCTTCGACAATACCGAGACCATGCTGAAGGCATGGCGGGAGGTATTCGCTGGTTCGGGCCGACCGATCATCGGGCTGGATGGGGACGAGGAACTCGCCGAGGGTGAACTCCCGGCTCTCAGGGGGTTGGAGCACGCGACAGGGGACTCCCCGCTCGCGGAGCTGGGGCTGAGCACGCGTGCGGTGAACGCGCTTGACCGCTTCGATATCCACACCGTCCGACAGTTCCTCGGCATCCGCCTGCACGGATGGTTCAAGCTTCCGGGAGTCGGATTCAAGACGAAGACCGAGCTGCAGCGAGCCCATGAACAGCTTCTGGCAAGATTCCCAGACTTGGCCACGAAGGGCACCGGCCAGCTCCCGTCGTACCACGATGACAACGGCGCTGCGTCCGATGGTGCGACCGATCTTGGCGAGGTGCCCGGTGTCAAGAGCATCGACTATCTCGCCCGGCGCGTCCTTGGGAGGCGGTCCGCGAAAGCGACCACCGAGGATCGCGTCATCCCCTTGCTCCTCGCCCTGGACACCGACGCGGCCACCGGCCGCTGGCCCAGTCAGAGCGAGGTCGCGAGCGCAGTCGACTGCACCCGCGCCCGGGTCAGCCAGATCGTCGCCAAGAGGCGGGAGACATGGAGCAAGGATTCCCTGCTCTCCGAGATCCGCACCGAGATCTTCGACCTGCTCAACGCCAAGGGTGGCGTGATGACGGCCGCGGAACTCGCGGCCGCGCTTCTCGCGGCCCGCGGTTCCGCCTCGCTCGAACCCCTGAGGGAGATCGAGGCTCTTGCGGTGCTGCGTGCCGCCATTGAGGCCGAATCCGACCGCAAGGCGGATGAGCCGCGGTTCGTCGTCCAGCGTGCCCACAGCGGCAGCGAGCCAAACCAGATCGTCGTCGCTCGCTCCGTCGAGCTCATCGACTACGCCATGCGCCTCGCCAAGAAGGCCGATGCTCTCGCGCAGTCCGAACCGCTCCCCTCCCCCGCCCGCATCGTCGAGGAGTTCGGCGCGGTGGCCCCACCACCCGCGACGGCGGATATCCCGATTCCCGACGAAGTCCGCCGCATTCATGTCGGGGCCGCGGCCTCCTCCTCCGCGGCGGTCAACGAGAAGCTCGAAATCTACCCAAGGGGCCTCCCCGCGCTCCGCGCGCTCAAGCTCGCGCTCGGCGCGGTCTGGGGCCAGGGATCGCTCTTGCGCGTGCAGCAGATCAAGGAGCGGGTCCGGTCGCGCTATCCGCAAGCCGAGCCGCTGCCCGACATGCCGGCGCTCGAGGCGTTGGTGAAG
This sequence comes from uncultured Phycisphaeraceae bacterium, assembly GCA_964372195.1. Taxonomy (GTDB): domain Bacteria; phylum Planctomycetota; class Phycisphaerae; order Phycisphaerales; family UBA1924; genus PNC22. The sequence continues at coordinate 205,744 of CAYJPX010000001.1, read as the reverse complement.
GAGATCGCCGGCGAGGCCCGCGTGAGCATCCACTGGGACGGCACGGCGGACAACGGTCGCGGGGCGTTCGTCGTCCGACGCGAGCCCGCGCTCACCATCTCGTCCGGCACCGTGCTCAACCGTCAGCAGACGCTGGTCGAGCAAGAGACAACAACCCCGACCGCCGCTCCGCTCCCCGATGCGGTCGTGGACGCGCGGCTGTTCGAGGACCGCCTCCAGACCGCCCTCCGCGAGGGCGCGTACCTGGTCCTGACCACGGACCCAAGGCACCTGACCCTGGCCGAGGCCGAGCTCCAGCGTCGCTTCCCCTCACTCCGTGCGGTCAGCGTCGAAGCCCTGCTCCTTGGTCATATGAAGCGGATCGCCGCCGAATGGGATGCGGACTGGCAGGTCGTGCTCAACGCCGACAACGCCGAACCGACCAGCCGCGACTGGCAGAACCTCACCGCGCTTGTCGCTGAAGCGGTGCCCCACGTCGAGAGGGAGATCCGCGAACAGGCGGCCGACCAGACCGTTCTCCTCACCTACCTGGGCATGCTGGGGAGGTACGGGCAGACAACGATCCTCTCCAGCCTCCAGTCCGACGTCGGGGCCGCGAGCGACGCCGTGCAGGGCGTCTGGCTGCTGATTCCCACCGACCAGCAGAACCTGCCCACCATTGATACCCCGTGGGGGGGCGTACCGGTTCCGGTTCTTAACGGGCAGCACCGGCGCATCCCCAACAGTTGGCTCGAGAACAGGCACCGTGCTCGCCAGACCGGCGCACCGGCCGAATAGTCCCAAATCCGAAAGCCCCAGCTCCCGATGATCGACCAAGCCGCGCTCACCAACGACCTCAAGAAGCTCCTCGAGAAGGACCTCCTGCCCGCCCTGAAGACGCGGACCGAGGCCGTGACGCAGATCGATACCGCGCTCCGTGCTGAGCACCAGGCCGCCAAAGACGCGGGCCGCACCAGCCAAGCCTTCGAGATCTGGAGGCAGGACCACCTCACCCAAGTCGGTGTCGCGTGGCTGCTCGGGTGCGTGTTCGTCCGGTTCATGGAGGACAACGGCCTCGTCGATGGGTCCGACCAGTTCCCCCGCATCGCCGGCTCGCCCCGCGGCAACCCCAGCCCGCTCCAGCAGGCCCGCGACCAGCACACGGCGTTCGTCACCCGCAACCCCACCAAGACCGACCGCGACTACCTGCTCTGGGTCTTCGAGGATGTCGCCACTCTCCGCGGCTGCCACGAGTTGTTCTCCAAGGCGCACAACCCGCTCTGGGCCCAGAGCGGCTCGCTGATGGACGCCGACGCGGCCTCCCGCCTGCTCGCGTTCTTCCAGGAGCTCAGCAACGCCGGCGACGCGCTCAAGCACGACTTTGCCGATCCAGACCTCGGCACCCGGTTCCTGGGCGATCTCTACCAGAACCTCTCCGAGGCCGCCCGCAAGAAGTACGCCCTGCTCCAGACGCCCGTCTTCGTCGAGGAGTTCATCCTTGATCGCACGCTCGAACCGGCCATCAAGGAGTTCGGCCTGTGCGATCAGAAGGGGCGGGAACTCTCGGCTCAGAAGAAGCCCATCCCCAGCGATCACCTGCTCCGCTTGATCGATCCGACGGTCGGCTCGGGGCACTTCCTGCTCGGGGCCTTCCGGCGGCTGTTTGCCCACTGGCAGCGGCAGGAGCCGATGACCGAGCCCGCGGTGCTCGCCGAACGGTGCCTGAACTCGCTCTTTGGTGTGGACCTGAACCCCTACGCGGCCAACATCGCCCGCTTCCGGCTGCTGGTGGCGGCGCTGAAGGCCTGCGGCACCAGGCGTCTGCGCGAGGCCCGGGACTGGACGATCAACATCGCCGTGGGCGATTCGCTCCTGCACGGGTCGTTCGCGGGCGGATCAACGGGTGGTGAGCTGTTCGAGGCCCAGGTGCGGACGGATACGGGCAATCAGTATGTGACCAGCGCGGAGGACCTGGAGACGCTGCGGCGGTTCCTGATGCCGCACCGCTACCACGTCGTCGTCGGCAACCCGCCGTACATCACCGTCAAGGATGCGGCCCTGAGCGAGGCCTACCGCCGCCGCTACGGCTCGTGCCACCGCCAGTACGCCCTGACCGTGCCCTTCTTCGAGCGGTTCTTTGATCTGGCCGTCGCCCCCGAAGGCGCGGAGGTCAGCAAGGCCGGCTTCGTCGGCAAGATCACGGGTAACGCGTTCATGAAGCGAGAGTTCGGCAAGAAGCTCATCGAGACGAATCTCCCGCGCTGGGACCTGACGCACGTGATCGACACGCAACTGGCGCACATTCCAGAGCATGGAACCGCAACGGCGATCATCTTCGGTCGCCACCGTCCGCCGATCGCTGAGACGGTTCGGATGGTCTCAGGATTGCGTCGAGAAGCTCATGAGCCTGACCCACCCGAGAGTGGCAAGGTGTGGCAAGCCATCTTGGTCCAAGTGGGTCGGCCGGGGACGCAAAGTGAGTTTGTGAGTGTCGCCGATGTGTCACGCAAAAGCTTCCATTCACATCCTTGGAGCATCGGGGGCGGCGGCGCCGCTGAGTTGAAAGATCTGCTCCACCACACACGTGCCACGACACTCGGACTTCTACTCGACGACTACGGGGCAAGACTCTTGACACGGCTCGACGATGTATTTGAGCTCCCGACCAATACTCCTGCACGAGCTGGGATTCCTAGTTTCGAGATCAGGCGATACGGCCTCGGACAAGATGTGCGCGACTGGTCTCTTTCACCTCATCAAGAAATCCTGTTTCCATATGACTCGCGGCTGAATGCGGTCGGTAGTCGTTTTCTTCTTGGTTTCCTATGGCCTTGGCGTGCGCTGCTTATCGGCAGGATTGCATTCGGAAAGAGTCAAGAGCAACATGGCTTGGCTTGGTTCGAGTATTCAATGTTCTTTCGCGGCCGGATCAAGTCCAATCCTGCAGTAGTGTTTTCAGATGTCGCAACGCACAATCACTTTGTCCTCGACCGCGCGTCTACTCCCACGAATAGTCACGCCCCCGTGATCAATCTTCCCGCCGGGGCGAGCGAGGACGACCACCTCGCCCTCGTCGGCCTGCTCAACAGCGCTTCCGCCTGTTTTTGGATGAAACAGGTCTTCTACGACAAGGGTGGAGGCGGAATCAGTGAAGGTGTCAAGGCCGAACATTGGGAGCGGTTCTTCGAGCATGACGGCACCAAACTCAAGCAGCTCCCCGTACCGTGGGAGGCCGAAGGGACGGAGAACTCGCTCCGGGTCGCCGTGATGGCCGTCGCCCGCGATATCGACACGCTCGCGCAGGCCAGGGCGAATTTGTTGCCCGATGCGATCCTCGGTGCAGATGGCTCAACCGACTTCACGCGGGCGCAGTTGGATGAGGCACGGAAGCAAGCCGACCTGATGCTTCAACGCATGATCGCCCTGCAAGAGGAACTCGACTGGCTGGTCTACCGCGCATATGGCCTATTGGAAGACACCGAGGCCGAAAACGCGCCGGCAGCCGACGCCCCTCCCATCAACCTCGGCGAGCGAGCCTTCGAGATCGTCATGGCCCGCAAGATGGAGGCAGGGACGCTGCAAACCGAGTGGTTCCGCCGCCACGGCTCCACGCCCATTACCAAGACCCCCGCGCACTGGCCCGAAGCGTACAGGAAGGTCGTCGAGCACCGCATCGCGCTCATCGAGGCAGGTCCGAAGCAGAACAAGGACATCGCCCTCATCGAACAGCCCGAGTACAAGCGCCGCTGGAACACTGAGAAGTGGGAGGAGATGGAAGAGCGGGCCCTCCGCGAGTGGCTGCTCGATAGGCTGGAGTGGGGAGACAAGGAGCCGAGCGCCGGGTCGCCGCCGGGAGAGAGCCGGTCGGGCATGTGGGACGAACGGGATCCGCGGCTGATGACGGCCGCGCGCCTCGCCGACCGGGTGCGGGGCGACGCGGCGTTCATGCACTCCGCCGGGCTGTACCGCGGCCGGGCGGACTTCGATCTGACGGAGCTGGTGGTCGAGCTGGTGCAGGCCGAGAGCGTGCCCTTCCTGCCCGTGCTGCGGTACAAGGAGAGCGGGCTGACCATGCGGGCGATCTGGGAGCGGGTGTGGGAGCTGCAGCGGGAGGAGGACCGCCTTGAGGCGCTGCGCGAGGCCGCGAGGGCGAGGATGGCGACCGCCCGGGAGGCCGTGATCGGGACCTCGCTGAAGGCCGAGCACGAGACGCTTGAGCAGGCCCGGGCGGAGGCGGCGCGACTCCGGCAACAGGTGTGCGCGGCACACTTCCCCGATCAGCCGCCGGAAGGTGTCAAGATCCCCAAGTCGCTGTATCAACGGCTGCTCAGCGAGGGGAACGCCAAGGGGGCGGGCCTGGTGCATCAGATGGAGGACGCGGAGAAGCGGGTGACCACCCTCGGGGCCGAATTCGAGGAGAAGGTCCGGCCGCTCCTGCGGAAGGACGCGGCGTGGACATCGGCAGAGACCGAGCTAGAGGCGGTGCCGCCCAACCCGGAGGTCGAGGTCCCGCCGCGGTACGCGAGCAAGGATTTCCTGCCGGGGCCATACTGGAGGCTCCGCGGCAAGCTGGATGTGCCCAAAGAGCGGTTCGTGAGCTACCCGCACTGCGGACCGGATGGGGACCCGTCGCCGCTGATCGGGTGGGCGGGGTTTGACCACCGGCAGCAGGCTCGCGCGATCACCATGTACTACACGGACAAGAAGGCCAACGCCGCGTGGGAGAAGGGGCGGTTCATCCCGCTCCTGGCCGGCTTGCTGGAGCTGCTGCCCTGGCTCAAGCAGTGGCACAACGAGCACCACGAGGACGGGCACAACTGGGCCGAGGTGTTCGAGGCCTTCATCGACGACGAGGCGAGGGAGCTGAGCACAACCGTCGAGGCGATCCGGGAGTGGCAAGCGCCCGCCCCCGCCCGGCGGGGCCGGCGCCGAGCACGAGCGACCGAAACCGACGAGGCAACGCCGCTGCTGGCGGAGGGGAATGATTGACCATGCTGATGAAGGACCTGATCACGATTCCAGAGTCGGTCCGTAAGGGCGACTTTGTCCTGCGCCTGACCGAGGGCGTGGACAAGGAGCACGCCGATCGCACGCTCGCGGAGTATGTGGTCACGCCGCAGCTGGCCAGGTGCTTCGACGATGCGCTGGGGCTGATCAAGTCGGCCATCGAGAGCAAGAGCAGCAAGGGGACCTATCTGCACGGCTCGTTCGGCTGCGGCAAGAGCCACTTCATGGCGGTGCTGCACCTGCTGCTGCAGGGCAACCTGAAGGCCCGCTCGATCCCGGAGCTTGCCGGGGCGGTCTCGAAGCACGACAGTTGGCTGCTGAAGCCCGGGACCACGGCGAGCAAGAAGTGCCTGCTGGTGCCATTCAACCTGCTGGGGTCGAAGAGCCTGGAGCAGGCGCTGTTCAGCCGCTATGTGGACTATGTCGGCAAGCTGCACCCGGAGGCCGCGATCCCGGGCGTGTATCTCGCCGAGGAGGTCTTCAAGGACGCGGACAAGCTGCGGGGGCTGATGGGAGACGAGAAGTTCTTCCAGACGCTCAATGTCGGCGCGGCGGCCCCGGGCGGGGGTGGCGGTTGGGGCAAGCGGGCGAGCGGGTGGACGGCCGAGAGCTATCAGGCTGCGAAGGCCGCGGGCCCACGGTCGCTCGATCGATCCCGCTTGGTGGGGACGCTGGTGGACAACCTCCTGCCGTCGCTCCGTGGAGTGTCCCAGGCTGCCTCGGGGGGCGAGGCGTACATCAATGTCGATGACGGCTTGTCCATCCTGAGCAAGCACGCCCAGTCGCTCGGCTATGACGCGCTGGTGCTCTTTCTGGATGAGCTGATCCTCTGGCTGGCCGCGAATGCCTCGAATCCCCAGTTCGTGTCGGGCGAGGTCCAGAAGCTCATCAAGGTGGTCGAGCCGCAGAATGCGGACCGACCGGTGCCCATCGTGAGCTTCATCGCCCGGCAGCGGGACCTGCGGGAGATGGTGGGGACGAACCTGGCCGGGAGCCAGCAGTTGGGCTTCAGTGACACGCTGAAGTATTGGGAGGGGCGCTTCGGGACGATCACGCTCGAAGACCGCAATCTGCCAGCAATCGCCAAGCGGCGCATTCTCAAGCCCAAGGACGAGGCGGCCAAGGTCCAGATCGACACAGCGTTCTCCCAGACCAAGACCATCCGCGAGGATCTCCGCACCATCCTGCTCACCAAAGAGGCCGACGAGCAGGCCTTCCGCGATGTGTACCCATTCAGCCCGGCGCTCGTTGAGGCGCTGGTGGCTGTGTCCTCGGTCCTGCAGCGGGAGCGGACCGCCCTCAAGGTGATGGTCCAGCTCCTGGTCGAACAGCGCGAGACGCTGGAACTGGGCCAGCTTGTTCCCGTCGGCGACCTGTACGATCTGATCGCCCAGGGCGACGAGGCGGTGACGGAGGGGATGAAGCGGACATTCGAGCAGGCGAACCGGCTCTACCACCAGAAGCTGGTGCCGCTGCTCGAGGCTAAGCACGGGCCGCTCGAGCAAGTGCGGACGCTTCCCTGGACCGATCCGATCCGCGTCGCGCTCAGGGCCGATGAGCGAGTGATCAAGACCGTGCTCCTCTCGGCGCTCGCGTCGGGCGTGGAGTCGCTCAAGTCGCTCACGCCGCGGAAGATCGCGGCCCTCAACCACGGCTCGTTCCGAGCGGCCATCCCCGGGACCGAAGCCCGTGATATTCTCCGCAAGCTTCGCGAGTGGGCGGGAACGGTCGGCGAGCTCCGCATCGGAGACGATCCGCAAGACCCGACAATCGGCATCGAGCTTACGGGCGTAGACACGCAGAGCATCCTCGACGCAGTGCAGACAGAGGACACGCCCGGCAACCGGCAGGCCAAGGTGCGGGAGCTGCTCTACCGAGCGATCGGGGTCGAGGACGCCAAGGGGTTCTTTACCGAGCACACGATGCTCTGGCGAGGGAGCCGCCGGACGTTCGACATCTCCTTCGGCAACATCCGGGACCGTGACTCGCTCTCGGACGAGTCGTTCCGTTCCACCGGCGACCAGTGGCGGATCGTGATCGACTTCCCCTTCGACGACGCAAACCACACACCCAACGACGACCTCGCCCGCGTCAACTCACTGACCGGTAAGCTCGGGCGCCAGCGGACGGTTTGCTGGGTGCCCTCCTTCCTGACTCCCCGGGGGCAGGCGAACATCGGGCTGCTCGTGAAGCTCGATTTTCTGCTGACGCAGGAGCGTCTCGCGACCTTTGCGAACCACCTGTCGCCTCAAGACCGGACCACGGCTCGGCTCATGCTTGAGAACCAGCGGAGCCAGGTGCACGCCCAGGTGCTCGCGGACCTGGACGCGGCGTACGGGGTTGTGGAGTCGGCGAGGAGCGACAGGATCGACCACTCCCACGGACTCCAGGACCATTTCCTCAGCCTACAGCCTGGGTTCACACCGACTCCGCCTGTTGCGGCCAACCTCCGCGCCGGCTTTGAGCGCATCCTCGATCAGTCGTTGGCCTACCAGTATCCCGCTCACCCGCAGTTCGAGGCCGAGATCCGGCCAGCCCACCTGAGGAAAGTGTACGGCGAGCTTCAGAAGGCGATGCAGACTGAGAATGGCCGCATCGTGGTGGACAAGGAACTGCGGAAAGACGTCCGCCTCGTGGTCAACGAGCTCAAGCTGGCCAACATGAGCGAGCAGGCGCTCGTGATGGAGCAGTTCTGGAAGACCCACTTCACGCGGAAATTCAGCGAGCACGCGGGGGCCGGCAGGGGAGCGCCGACCGTGCGTGACGTTCGCCCGTGGCTCGATGAGCCCCTGGCGCGCGGGTTGGCCGAGGAGGTGCAGAACCTCGTCATTCTCGTGGCGGCCGAGCAGGCCGGGCGGATCTTCCGGCAGGCCGGCAGGCTCGTCACGCCGAGCATCGACAACCTGGACGATGAGTTTGAGCTGCACGAGCAGCCGCTTCCGAACGATGCACAGTGGGAGGAGGCGCGGCGGCGTGCCGCAGACATTTTCGGCGTGGCGGTGCCCCCGCTCCTGAGCATCTCGAATGTCACGGCGCTCGGCAAGCTTGTGCAGGAGCAGGCGCGGGCCCACTCCGACTCATGCGTGACACTGGCTTCTCGCCTGAAGATCAAGTTGCCCTCCTTTGGACTCGACGCGACGACCTCAAGCCGTGGCACAACGGCCAAGGCCACGCATACGCTCGCGCAGGACCTCGGCAAGGCCTCATTCGACACCGCATGGCTCACTTTGGTCGAGGCTACACTCGAGACAAGCTCCGCCGCGATGGGGACGAGCCTTAAGTCGGCTGCGAAGGTGGTCAGCGCCATTGACGCCTGCCCGTGGCAGCTGTTGGACAGCCTGAAGCAACTCAAGGACGATCGTCACGAGGCGGCCGAGGCGATCATCGCATCGGTTCGGCAGGCGATGGCGTCCGATGAGCTTGCGACGCGACTCGAGGACGCGCTGAAATCTGCCGCCCAACAGGCAACGAGTCTATTGGTCCGAACGCCGGAGCCGCCACCACCTCCTCCCGGGCCGCCGCCGCCTCCGCCTCCGCCGCCACCCCCGGGCAAGGTTCGCCGGGTGGTGCGGGAAGACAGGCTGGCTGACATGGAACCGGCGCAGGTACGGGAGATTCTGAGCGGGCTGCAGAGAGAGTTCGAGGCTGATCCGCAACTTCGGCTGGACATCGAGTACAAGATCGTACGGATCGAGGATGCATCCGGATGAGCCTATCGCTGGGACAACTCCGGACACAGGTGCGCAACGAACTGAAGCGGTGTCGCGCGAAGCAACGCGAAGGCACGCACTTCGGATTCTACTCGCTCGCACCCTGGAATGGTCCCAGCGAGATTGATGTCGATGGATCCCGGTGGCGCGTCACGAGCGTCGGCTCTCCGCTGGCCGCTCGCGAGCTTCTTTCACAAACTGACCCGGACCAGCGGCTGCTGCTGGTCTGCTCCATCGCGGAGGAGCAACTCGGCAACGACCTTATGGCACGGCTGTCCACACCCCGATTGCTCAGGCCGAACCCGCTGGAAACTCTCAAGGACCTCTTTCAGGTGAAGAGCGTCGACCCCCGCGTCCTGGCGAACCTTGAGCTTGTCGACCTCCTGACGGACCGGCCAATCGACGGGAAGCCAGGGCCGGCCGGCACGGGCCACCTAGACGCGGAGCGATTTTGGGAGAGCCTGCTGGCTGCGGCGTTGGACCTGCCCACCGCAACGCCCGATCTGGTTGGGCTGCTCCGATGGATCATCGAGCCCGAAGCGCGCGAGCGGTGGCGGACCTCGCCGGAGAAGTTCCGGAAGGCTGCCATGGAGTGGCTTGAGCGGTCAGCCGGCACGGCTGCCCGCGATGTGCTCCGAGCTGGTGAGGAGCCGGCTGGTCCAAGTCCCCTGGTGCTCGGGCTCGCCTGCGGCGTGCTCTTCGAGGCGGGAGTTGCGAACGAGCCAACTCTCCTCCAGGCACGCGTGCGCCTGGAACGATTCACGGGCAATAGGCCACTCTCAACAGCGACCGCGAGTCAGTGGGCCCTGACCTCACTGCGCGTTATGGAACTGCTCGCCACGGAGTCGCCCGGCGCGGCCCGCGAATACACCAGCCAGTTGGATGGCCTTCTCGTCAAGTTCGAGGCGGGGCAATACGCACACCTGAGCCCATGGAGCCATGCCGGTTTCGAGCTGCGCGCGGCGGAGCTTGGACGCCAGATCCAGCGATTCGTGCGAACGCCTTCAACGGCCGGGTCATCACAGCTCAAGACCCAGTTTGTGGCTGTACGAGCGAGCAAGGTCACCCTGCAGAACGCCGACCGCGTTCGGCGTCTCGAGATGGCCGTACGCCTGTGCGCATGGTTCTCCGATAGCGGTGGCTCCGCCTCCGAGCAGCGGCCGGCATCGCTGCCTCATGCCATCGAACACTATCTCGAGGAAGAGAGCTTCGTGGATTGGGCGAGAGCGGCACTACTCAACATCGACGGCTCGGTGGTGCTCAACGATGCTATCGGAGCCCTCCTGCGTGCGGTCGCGAGTCGCCGCGGCAAGTTCAACGAGGTTTTTGCAGGTCTCGTGAGCACGTGGACGGGCAGCCAAGACGCCCATGGCCGGATAGTGCCGATCCAAGAGATGCTCACCCGGGTTGTCGCCCCGACCGGTGAGACGGCGCCTGTGCTCATGCTGGTGATGGACGGCATGAGCTGCGGCGTGTTCGATGAGCTCATTCCCGACCTGGCGGTCCAAGGGTGGAGGAGCGTGCTGCCGTCAGACTGGAAGACACCGCTTGTTCTGGCTGCGATTCCGACCGTTACGGAGATCTCTCGCACCTCCTTGCTTACGGGTAAGCTGCAGGTAGGAGGCCAGCCCGAAGAGGTGGCGGGATTCGCCAACCACCCCGCTTTGCGTCAGCAGTCGGGAGCCGACCTCCCCCGCCTCTTCCACAAGGGCGCGATCACCGCGCCGACCGCTTCAGGCCTCGCCCCGGCGGTCGAGGCGGCCATCGCCTCCAAAACACGCTTCGTCGGCGCGGTCATCAATGCGATCGATGACAACCTGGCCAAGGGTGACCAGCTCTCAGTTTCCTGGTCCACAAGCAGCATCCGGCCGTTGGCCTCGCTCCTGGCCAGGGCACGCGATGCAGGGCGGCTGGTCGTGTTCGTCAGCGACCACGGCCACCTGCTTGACCACGGGACCGAACGCCTGGAAGGAAAGCAGAGCGAAAGCGACCGGTACCGCGTCCCCGGCCCGCCACCAGCAGAGGGTGAGATTCTGGTCGCTCCAGCGCACACGGGCCTGGGCGTAGAACAGAACAAGATCATCCTCGCGTGGAGCGAGGGCCTCAGGTACTGCGGGCGCAAGAATGGGTATCACGGGGGCGTGTCCCCCCAGGAGGCGGTTGTACCGTTGGCGATTCTCTTACACGGCTCGACCCTGCCCAAGGGCTGGTGTGATGCCCCGCGCCTCCCGCCGGCGTGGTGGGATCTCGATCAGGCAGTCAAGCCTGTTCCCACACCGATCACGCCAACTCCCGTCCCCTCTGGGCTGTTCGAGGCGCTACCGGAAAGCGCGCACACGGACCCCGCATCGGGCGAACCTGCCTGGATCGCGGGACTACTCCGAACTGGTCTCTTTGCTTCACAGCGGGCCCGCGCCGGCCGCAATGTTCCCAGTCCGGACGACGTGCGCCGATTCCTAGCCGCTCTGGCCGTGCGCGGCGGAAAGCTGACCCGGCCGGCCATGGCTCGGGCCCTCAACATGCCGGAACTCCGTGTGGCGGGGTTCGTTTCCCAGATTCGTCGGGTACTCAACGTTGAGGGTTACCCGATCGTGAACATGCACGAGGAGTCTTCTACGATCGAGCTGAACGAGTCGCTTCTCAAGACCCAATTTGACCTGAATTGAACGTACCCGCATGATCAGTCCACAACGTCGCAACGAGATCATCGATGCACTCCGACGGGGGACCGTGCCCTCGCGAGGTCTGGACACATTCGCGGTGGGTATCGATCGATTTGCTAGCGTGCTTGATGAAGAGCTCGACCAGGTCGCGATTGGCCAAGGAGTATTCAAAGCCGTTCGCGGCGAGTACGGCAGTGGAAAAACGTTTTTCGGACGCTGGATCCAGGAAAGGGCTCGTCAGCGTGGTTTCGCAGTCTCCGAGATCCAGATCTCCGAGACTGAGACACCCCTGCACCGACTCGAGACGGTCTATCGGAGGCTCATCGAACATCTAAGCACGTCGGATGTCTCAATCGGCGCTCTTCGGTCGATCGTCGATTCCTGGTTCTTTACCCTCGAAGAAGACGTACTCGCCGAGGGTCGTGTCGATCCCAACGACTCGGAGGCCCTGCTCCTCCGGACCAACGAACTGCTGGAGAAACGCCTCGGAGCCGTGACGCAACAGGCGCCCAGTTTCGCTTCAGCCCTGCGGGGCTATCGCACGGCGATTGCTGGCGGAGAGACCGCGCGTGCGGACGGCCTCGTCGCGTGGCTTGGCGGAGAGCCAAATGTTGCCGCGTCGGTGAAACGCGAGGCCGGTATCAAGGGAGAAGTGGACCACTTCACCTCTCTGTCGTTCCTGCAAGGACTGCTTACGCTCCTTCGAGACTCTGGTCGGCCCGGGCTGTTGGTGGTTCTCGACGAGGTTGAGACATTGCAGCGAGTCCGGGGCGATATCCGCGAGAAGGGGCTCAACGCACTCAGGCAGCTCATCGACGAGATACATGGGGGCCGCTTTCCAGGACTCTATCTCCTCATCACTGGTACTCCAGCCTTCTTCGACGGACCACAGGGTGCTCACCGGCTCCCGCCGCTGGCTCAGCGACTGCATACGGACTTTGGCACTGACTCGCGATTCGACAATCCGCGAGCTGTTCAGATCAGGTTGCCTGCGTTCACTCTTGAATCGCTGGTGCAGGTCGGGACCCGAATCCGAGACATCTTCAGATGTCACGCGAAGAGCCCAGAACGAATCGACGCGTGCGCCGACAATGCGTTCATCGAGACACTAGCACTGGCTGTGGCTGGCGAACTGGGAGGACGAGTGGGCATCGTGCCACGATTATTCCTGAAGAAGCTCGTTGCGGATGTGCTTGACCGCATTGATCTGTTTCCCGACTTTGATCCTCGACGGGACTACAAGCCGACAGTCGCCCCGAGCGAGCTCACGAGGGCTGAGATGGCTGCGGTTGCGCCGGCGAGCGTCGATGACCTCGAGCTTCCATCGTGACGAGCTTTGATCGTCTCCACCCCGCCATTCAGCACCACGTGGTGAACACGCTGGGTTGGCGTGAACTCCGGCCGCTCCAAGAGGCGGCGATCGAGCCCCTCCTTCAAGGCTCCCACGCGCTGCTACTGGCACCCACCGCGGCCGGGAAGACCGAAGCGGCGATTCTCCCTCTCATGTCGCGGATGATCAGTGAGGACTGGACCGGGCTCAGCGTGGTGTATTTGTGCCCGATCAAGGCACTCCTGAATAACCTGCACACCCGTTTGAGCGGCTATCTCCAGTTGGTGGGGCGACGCGCGGAGCTGTGGCATGGCGATGTGACGAGCGGACAGCGAAAGAGGCTTCTCCGTGACCCGCCTGATTGCCTGCTCACAACGCCCGAATCCCTGGAGCTCATGCTGACGTCCTCCAGCACTGACGAGCGAGCCCTATTCGCCGAGCTGCGGGCGGTGGTCGTGGACGAGATTCACGCGTTCGCCGGCGACGACCGCGGCTGGCATATCGTGTGCCTGCTATCACGCCTCTCCCGATTGACACGGGTGCCGATCCAGCGCATTGCTCTCTCTGCGACCGTGGGTAATCCTGAGCAACTGCTGGAGTGGTTTGCGGGCAAGGCCCCTGGCCGGCGATCCGTGATCAACCCACATCAGCTTCCGCAGGACGCCTGCGATGTGACGCTTGATTTTGTGGGGAGCTTGGACAACGCGGCATTCGTCATCAGTCGGATGTATAGGGGCCAGAAGCGGCTTGTCTTCTGTGACAGCCGCTCCAGAGCCGAGCAACTGGCTGCCCAACTGCGTTCACTGAGTGTAAGCACATTCGTGTCCCACAGTTCTCTGAGTGTCGATGAGAGGAGGCAGGCCGAGGAGGCCTTCGCGTCGGCATCCAACTGCGTGATTGTGGCCACGAGCACGCTCGAACTCGGTATCGATGTGGGTGATCTGGACCGGGTCATCCAGGTCGATGCGCCGACTACGGTTGGTTCTTACCTGCAGCGACTCGGACGAAGCGGCCGAAGGAGCGGCTCCACCCGGAATTGCCTCTTTCTCGCCACCTCACCAAACGCGCTGCTGCAGGGCGCTGCGCTCATCCGGCTCTGGCAAGAAGGATACGTTGAGCCCACGATCCCCGCTCAGCTCCCCTATCACGTAGTGTGTCAGCAGCTTCTGGCGCTCGCGCTACAGGAGCGGGGCATCGATCGCAAGACATGGACTCGCTGGCTGAACCAGGCAGCCGACCTTGCCGAGGTCAGCATAACCATCGCCGATGCAATCATTTCGTCTCTCATCGAGCAAGACATCCTCTGGGACGATGATGGGGTGCTGTGGTTCGGACTGAGGGGAGAGCGGGAGCTAGGATATCGCTCATTCGCTGAGCTGCTTTCTGTCTTCACCAGTGAACCACTTCTCACTGCCCGGCACGGGCTGACAGAGATCGGTATGCTTCATCCTCTCTCGCTAGCACCGGGCAGAGATGGTGAATGCGTAGTCCTGCTCGGCGGTCGGTCGTGGCGTGTGCGCTCCGTGGACTGGTACGGGCGCTCGGTCTCGCTGGAACCAAGCGAGTCGAAGGGCCGCTCATTGTGGCGAGGCCAGGGAGTTGTGCTCGGAGAACGTCTTTGCGGCGCGATGGGGCGAATCCTGACAGATCCAGACGCCGCCGCGAGGTGCTCTCAGCGTGCCAATAGCGAGCTGTCGCGTCTGCGCGCCGAGTATCGGTTTTTGGAACCCGGTGCCACGACGATCCACATCTCGCCTAACAGTAGGGCGACCTGGTGGACCTTCGCGGGCAAACTCGCCAACGACCAGGTCGCGCAGGCCCTTGAGGAACGAACAGGACTCAGCTGTCGCGGCTCGAACGTCACTGTCGAGATCGATGGCTTGCCGCGAGATAACGACGTTTGGGAGTCTCTCGCCACGGCGAAGCTGTGCGTACCTTCGGCTGAGGCAATCGATGCCGCGAGTGGCTTCGTCAAGTTTGCCTCGTATCTGCCTGAACATCTGCGAGTGGAGATGCTCCGGGCCCGCCTCGCTGACCAGGTTGCCCTTGCGAAGCTCGCGACGCAGCCAATACGCTGGAGCACCGGAGGCGAATAGGGTTGGTGCCGGGGAAACCTGACGCCGGCTCCGCTCGCGGATCATCACCATGCTGAGGTGGATGATTGCCCGTTGGTCCGGACAGGGGCTCTGCGGCACCTCCAAACCCCCATTTCCCCCCGATCCTACTCCGAGGCTCTCGATCCGAGGAGCCTATTCCAGGGGGCGGGCGACTCGCCCCAACCCCTGCGGGCCTCTCGACCTCCGGGACCCCCGCCCCCAACAGAATCGCCGGCGACCCACCTTCGGGAGGCTGCACACGAGATACTCAGTACCGATCCCGGCCGCTGAGCAGATATTCGAACCGGTCGCATTCCCGGGCGAGCACCCGGACGTAGAGCTCCAGCTCGTTCTCGTCGAGGTGCTTTGCCGGGTGCCGGATCTCCCCCACGAGTCGGTCCCGCCGATCGAAGCCGTAGGTCACGAAATCGGTGTCCGCGTTCCGCTGCCAGGCGAGCCGGGCGTACGCCGCCCAGCCCTTGTCGGTCCGGGTGACCACACGCTCACCGAGGAGGCGGGAGCGGAGCACACAGTCTTCGCCATCGACACGGATCGTAATCCGCTGCGTTCGTGAACCCGAACCAACACTGAGGACCGCGTAGCGCTCGCGCAGCTCGAGCTCGCACGAGAGCGATGCGCGCACGGATCGCAGCAGGGTGGCCAGCTCACGCATCGGAGCCCTCCTCGGTGAATCCGCCCGGCTCGGCGTCCACCCCGAGCAGCTCGGCCTCGATGCGGTCGGCCGCGCCGACGACGCGCTGGACCAGGTCGAACACCTCTTCCTCCTGCGTCGTGGCCGGGTGCACGAGGCAGGATCCTCGCACGAAGAGCAGGTCACCCCCGCGCCCGCGGGGCAGCGTGCACACCTTGGCCACGCCTAGATCGCGCTGGAGGTCGTAGAGCCGGTCGAGCAAGTCTGCGTCGTCGAGGTCCACTTCCCCCACCATGCTCTCGCAACGCAGGAGGATCTCGTCTCCCACCACCTGGGACCGGAGGGCCAGGGAGAAGTGCTGTGTCCGCGGGGTGGAGCCTGGGCTGCCGTTGAGGGTCAGGACGCCCTCGAAGAGCCGGCGCGAAGGTTTGCGGAACTCCTCGACGCCCAGTTCCTCGCGGAGCCTCCCCCACCACCGCTCGAGCATCCGCTCGGCGGTCCCAATGTCGGGACGGCGGACATCCGCGGGTGTCAGCTCCCCACGCAACTCGCTCTCTCTCACCGGGAAGGCGGACTCGAGCAGCTGCTCGACGCGGGGGATATCGCCCAGGCGTTCGTGGATCTCCCGGTCGATGCTGATGCGGCTCTCGCCGTCGGTTCGCACTACCAGCTCGCGATGGCTCAGTCGGAGGAACTCGTTGAGCCGGCGGAGCACGCGCCGCACCTGGAGCACCTCGACGGTGTCCTGCAGGTGGGGGTAGTGCACCTGGATGAGCTCGGAGGGCTCCGGCCGTTGCGCTCGCCCCTCGAGCGTGCGCTGCGCCAGGCTGCCGATTCGGTCGATCCTGCCCGTTCTTTGCTCGACCGCCGACGGCGTCCAGGCAATCCCGTAGTGGATCACCCTGCGGCAGAACGTGTGCAGGTCCTCGCCCTCTTGGAGTACGTCTGTTGTCACGAGAAGGAGCGGGAACCCGGGCATGCGGAACTGCTGGACCAGCCGGTGATTGACCCCGCCCGACATGCCCCCGACGGGGACTTGCTGCTGCAGCACCCTGGCGATGTGTACGGGCAGGATCTCGAGCCGCTCCTGGTGCATCCCGGGCAGATTGATCGCCAGGATCGAGTCGAACGCCCTCGCGGCGGCCGAGAGCTCCGCATAGGCGTGGAACCCCTCCTCGCCCCGCTGCCGCTCCAACAGATCGAGATAGTCGCGGGCGAGCGCCTCGACCGACGAATCCGTATCAGGCTGGGTGTTCATCGCGAACGAGCCGATGCCGGCGATCGCCGTCATGTAGAGGTCGATGTAGGACGCCCCCAGGCGCGACATAGCGCTCAAGAGTTCGCGCCGCTGCTCTCGGCGGCGGAACGACTCGACAAAGTCCTCGCCTTCTTCTCGGGGCCACAGCTCTGCTCGCAAGGAATCACGCTTCACCAACTGTGTGATGAAGGTGGTGATGCCTATGCCCGCCAAGGGCGCTGGAAACGCCTCGGGCGGCTCTTCGGTCTGCTCCTGGCGGTGACTGAACCGCTGCTCCAGGACGATTCTCGCCCGTGTCGCGCGCGGCTCCGGTCCTGATGCCAGCAGCGCAAGACCCGCCGCCTGGTAGGCCTCGAAGACGTAGAGCCTCGGGAACCGCTGTCGCTGCGAGCTTCGCCGCCGGTAGTTGGCGAAGGCCAGTCCACGCAGCCTCCTCGCCAGGTCGCTTGGCGACACGCCCAAGGAGCCGGCCATGGCTGCCAGCGGATCGGGCGGGCGGCCGAGCAGCCACGAGACATAGTCGTCGTCGAAGAACGTCGAGTAGATGGTGCTCGTGGAGGCGAAGCGGTTCTTGTGCATCGCCGCCCCCGAGAGCACCCCACCGGGGCCGGAGCCGCGGAAGAACCAGGCGAAGAATGTATCCGTCGCTCCCTCGTCCTCGACAAGCCCAGGCCGCAGCTCCGAGTCGTCGGCGAAGGTCACGTCCTCACTATCATCGCGACGTGCCGACTCCTTCCTGTAGCGGTCGAAGAGCCCGTCGATCTCTGTCGCGAGCTCCGGGGCCCTCGCACGCATTCGCTGGCAGAGCCACTGATCAAACCGCTGGTCCAACTTCTGCTTGAGCTCGCGGACGGTAGCGACCCGACGGACGAAGATGAGGGATTTCTCACCGGTGTCAAACGAGCCGGCAAGGGCGTCCGCCGTCGTGTCCAGCTTGGGGTGCGGCAGGCTACGGCCAAACCGGCTGCGATAGGTCTCCACGACCCGCTCCAGCGAGCTGGTGTCGATCCCCCGGCGCTCTACCACGTCCTCGGTCTGCTCGGAGCCGTCGAACACCGGCTCCGGCTCCGCGTTCCCGTTCGCCTCGGTCCGCCGCAGCCGCCGCTTCCGGCTCTTGGCCATCGACTCCAGGAAGCTCTCGAAGGAAGAGAGCATGCCGATCTGGAACGCGTTGTTGAAGCGGCGGTCGCCGAGCACCTCCGAGACCTTCTTCTGGATCAAACCGAGCACGAGACGTTGCCGCTGGTCCGTGATCGAGATGGGCTGATCGTGCTCACGATAGCCGCCCTGCCGCCACTCGCGGCGGTACATGTTCTTGCTCCACTTCTCGCCCGCGATCCGCAGGTAGGCCACTCGGCGGATGAGGAGTTCGCGGATCATGTCCTGCTTCTGCTCCTCCGAGAAGTCGGCATCCGCCAGATCTCGCAATCGCCCGGCCCTTTCCCCGTCGGGACTCCGGAGCTCGGCATCCCCAAACCCTAGCACATCGAGCTGCCGGTGGATCTCGCCGTAGTCGGTCTCGAAGGGCGTCGCTGAGAGGACCAGCAGACGCTTCACTCGCGGTCCGTACCACTCGCATCCCCCCGCGTCCACGCCGCAGTGCCCCAGCGCCAAGCCCAGCAGGCGGTTGCGATTGGCGACATTGGGCCCGAACCCCTTGCGGAGGTTGTGTCCCTCGTCGACGATGAGCAGATCGAGCGGCGGCACGATGGCGTTAAGCGCCCGCCCGTAGCGATCGCGGAACTCCCCGGGGGAAGTCCGTCCTCGGAACTGCGCCGCCAGCCAGGGCGCTACGCCCAGGAGCTGCCCGCGCAGGCGTTGCCGGGCGACACGCTCCTTGACCGAGGCCGAGAACGTCGTCATGCGGAGGATCGGGTCGCAGTCGTCGTGGGGGAGCACTGCGGCCGCCAGGTCCTCGAATCGGTTGCATAGCACGGGCTGGCGCACCGGCCCGCCGTGGAGGTTGCGGAACCGGTTGTCCTCCACGCGCCAGTTCCAGCGCACGAAGTTGCGCAGCTCCTTCTCCCACTTCCTCTGAATGTTCTCGCGGGGCGCGATGATCATGATCCGCGACGAGGGGTCCTGGTGCCGCAGCACCCCCATCACCGCCAGGGCGACGTAGGTCTTCCCCATCCCCACCTCATCGGCGAGGTAGGCGACGCCGTTGCGGGCCAGCATGTTGCAGGCGGCGACAGTGCCGTGGAGCTGCGACTCGGCAAACCCGTAGGCCCGAGCCATCGCGCTGGGCGCAAAGTCGATCAGCTCGGACACATATGCCGGCGAGACCGTCCTCACGCCTTCTCCTTCGGCGCCGCCGCCCGCTCAAGAAAGAGCTGCTCGTACCACGCCAGGAACTCCGCCCGATCCTCGGCATCTGTCAGCAGCAAGTCTCGCACCGGCCCCAGTTCCTCGAGCGCCGCCTGCAGTCGCTGAGCCTCCACTCGGTGCGTCTTCCAGAACTCTGGATACGACTTGCGGACCTCGCCGACGAGCTGCTGTGCCGCGAGGAGGGTGCTGTAGGCCGAGACTGGGTCCGCCCCGGCCCGCTCGCGGGTCTTGCGCAGCAGGACCGGCAGCGAGTCGTATTTCTCCCCGAACAGCCTGGATTCCGCCAAGCGGGGCTCGCCCGCGTCCAGCGACTCGTGCAAGCTGCGGCGCAGATGCTCGAAGGCGTGGTAGAGCCCGGCGAAGCGGTCGAAGAGCGTGTCATGCTTGCCCAAGGGGCGGATCTTCCCGCCCACTTCGAGTCCACCAGCGTCGAGGAGCCGCCGCTCTATGAACGCCTCTCGCTGCTCGGGCGAGAGCAGCGACCAGTACTGCAGGATCTCCTCGGGCATCAGGTCCAGCACCAGCGAGGGTCGCCCGTGCATGCCCTCCTCGCGGACGAGGATGCGCCACGAGGCATCCCCGTGCCGGACTGCCATCAGACTGCTCGACACCAGCGCTTGCTTCACCGCCGCAGCAGCCTCGGGTGGGCAGGTTCGCCATTCGCCGCCGCGCATGTCCTTGATTCCGAAGAGCTCTCTACCGGTCAGCTCATGGACCGTGAGCCGGCCCCGAAGATCGTCGTCGAGCCGGTAGGCAAGAGCCTCGGCGGCCCAGTCGTACCTGATCGAGATGTCGATCGGAGTCCTGGTCGACTCTTCGTCCTCACTCTGGGGCTCTTGCTCGAAAGCCGGCGGCTCCTCGTCGAGCGGTGCAAGCCACCAGCGCGGCCGCGATCGGTCATCGGTCAAATCGACCAGGAACGCCGCCTCCAGATTCCCGCTATTGGCCCGACCGTGCGCGGCCAGCGTGAGGTTGGGCGAGCCCGTGATGACCACCTCGGCCCCGTCACCGATCCAGAAGCGGTAGACCTTGGCGTGGACCCGGCGTGGTGCGGCCAACCCGGTGCGCAGGCGGCCGTGCCGCTCGACCACCCGGCCCGGAAGCGAGGACCACTTGGCCACCATCGCGACATCGTCGTAGAGCTCCTGATCGAGGAGAGCCCGTCCTGCGGCGTCGATCGGCAGGTGCACCCGTGTCTCCCTCGGCGCCATGGCGTCGAGCAAGCGGTACAGCGCCCTGGCCTCGCCAGCGTCGAAGTAGGGCGAGATGATCTCGAGGTTCCACTCGTACTTCGCCAGCCCGATCGACTCGAGCCAGGCGGCGAACTCGTCCTGACCGCAAAAGAGCCGCGTGAAGAACCGCCCGCCGCTGCTGTTGCGCTTCGGCTCATCACGGGGCGCCCGCCGGAGCACGAAGCGGTGGACGGCGTCGAGGGTCTCATGGGGCTCGTCGTCAGCGGCGCTGCGCTTGAGGTAGCCGATCAGGGAGAGCAGATCGCTGCGGAAGGTGAACCGCTCGCTCGCGGCGTCGGCTTCCGGAATCTCCTCGAAGTGTCCGGTCTCGACGTTCTCCCACCAGCCAGACCGTGTGAGGTTTGCCGAGAGCACGCCAACGATGAGACTCTCGGTCGCGGACTCGCCGTCCTCGCCCTCATCCTCGACGACCAGGAGCACGAGCTTGGGGTGGAAGCACCCGGTGGCCCGCCTCACATCGATCCTCCGGAAATCCAGCTGGGCCGGCGACGCGTCCTGCGAGAGCGCCGTGCGATCGTAATAGACCGCAACGTGCGGCAGGTCGCGAAGGGCCTCCTCCAGCTGCACGCGGCGGATCCGCTCCGCCTGGTGAAAGGTCTGGTCGAAGAGGGAGGGCAGCACCTGCAATTCAAAGAAGCCGGGGTCGAAGCTGAACGTGGTGAAGACCGCCGCCCGCACCCGGCGCCCCCCCACTGCGGCCTGGAGCCGGTCGCTCAACACATCGAGGCGGTCATCGGGGAGGCTGCCGGTCGCCATCAATCGCCCTCCTCCAGCTGACGCGTCACATCCTTCAGCGCATCGAGAAAGTATGTGTTCCGCCAGAGCAAGGGCAGCTCATCGGCCTCCGCGAGCAGGCGGCCGTCGCCCCGGTAGCGAACATCGAGCTTGCCGCCGCTCTCGGTCACCCAGGGCGCTGAGCCCCGCATCGCGAGCACCTCACGGTTCCAGTTGAGTAGCGCGTGGATTGCCTCGATGTAGTCACCTGCCCGCAGCGCTGCGTGACAGCGGAGCATCGATGTCGCCCGCCCCTCGGTGGTCGCTTCCACGATCTCGGGAGCGAGGTCCTCCAGCGAATCGTCGAGATTGGGGAGCTCCCGGCCCCATCCGTCCGCCAGGTGCATCGCCGCAGCGGCTATCGGCTGCCTGTGCTGACCCAGCAGGAAGGCGAACAGCTCTTCGGCGAGAGCGGCGAGGCCTTCCAGCCGGACGATGCGCTCCAGGCGGGTGGCCAGCACCGCGTCCTCGACCCTCGCGGCTTTGATGACGGCCAGGAGCTCCACGCGCGAGGTTGGCTCGGCGAGTTCGGTCAGCGATGCGAAGAGCCGGGCCAGCAGCGCCTGCCGCCCCTTCGGCGGGCTGCTGATGGCGTGCAGTGCATCGCGGAGATACTCGCGGTAAAAGGGTCGCTCCTCGCTCGTGAACAGCGGCGGCATCGCATCTGCGAGCGCCGAGGTGATCGAGCCCCGCTTGGAGGTGTCCAGCACACCGCCATCGCGCACCAGACGCAGGAGGGACGAGAGCGCTGGTCGAATCGCCGGTCTGTAGGCCGACTCGACGAAGTCGCGGGCGCTCTGGGTCAGCCCGACCGGGCCGTCCGCCAACAGTCCCGATACCCGCGCCGGGACGCTAAAGAGGCCCCACAAGCCGTAGACCTTCTGGTCGGAGAGAATACACGCCTCCGGGTGGTCATCGATGGCGACGCTCCGGCTGCCTTCGATCCGGGCCACAATGCGCTCGACACCTCGCATGTCCCTTGCATTGTGACGGGCATGGCGGGCGTAGCCGCAGGCCTGTTCGGTACGGAGGAAGATGGAGAGGGCATCTTCCGGGTCCGCCCTACCGTCCTCGACGAGCTGCTCGGCCAAGTACCGGCCCAGCAGCAGCACCGTGAAGCCCCGCACCGAGTTGCTGACCGTGGTCAGGTTCGTGACGACGTGGCGGCCGAAATGCGACCAGATCGGCTGGACGCCGAGCGGATCGACAGATCCCTGGATCTTGGCACGGGGATCTTCGAGAGTCAGGAACATGCACCCACACCGTTTCTTCCCAGGCAATTGGGTTCATCCGATCTTCACAACAGTATGGAGCGCTCTCCCCTGCTCCGACTCGGGCTCTATCCGCACGGTCTTCTCCAACTCGGCTACCCATGCTCGAAGAAAGTCGACATCCAGGAAGTCCCGACGAGCCGCCTCCTGCTGCCCAGAGGTGAGGTCGCGGAAGAACGGTCCCAGATCGCTCAGCCGTTCGACGGGCATGTTTGCAAACGGGTTCACTCCGACCATCTGATCGACGCCCCGGCGGAGTATGTGGATCGTTCCATCGCAGTCGAGACCCTGCATGTCGAGGGCGTACGCACGTGCCTTCACCGTGATCCCGAGCGCGGCGAGTGCTCGCTCGAGACCGGTGTTGAACAGGATGCCCAACCACGTGAATGCTTGCGATCCGTGTCGTGTCTCGACGACCGCCAGTTCGTTCGGTCGGATGCCGAGACGCGTCCGCAACGCCACACCAACGTCGTATGCATAGGGCAGATGCCTCGCGTCATACCGCGGGGATTGCTCGCCGACTTTGGCTCCCTTCACATGGACGACCCGGGATCCACCCCCGGGCATGACTTCGTATTGCCGTCCGCCAAGCCGGAGGCTCTTGCCAGCTCGATCCACCTCGCGAACATTCGCGATGGTCGAGCCTGTCTCCACATCCACGACCGCGATGCCCGAGGCCATTGAGCCGATGTTGGAGTAGATCCGATCGCTCTCGATGATCGATCGCCCGGCACCGGCCGGCTCGTACACGCCGTCGCGATCGACCAGGAGCCCGTTCGCGGTCATGTCCTGCAGGACCGCCTGAACCACGGCCTCCTCGATCACCGGCTCAGAGGTCGAGGCGAGCACGCGGAGGACCTGATCGCGCGTTCGGCGCTGCCCGGGCACCTGGCGTAGGTAGGCCAAGATCTGCTGGAGGAGCACCGAGCGACGGTGCGGCACCGTGGGGCCCTCGGGGATCCCTCGCCGCGCCTGCTCGATAATCGCGTGGAACATCAGCTCGCTCGCCTCGTTCCTGGCGACGCAGACGACCCGCGTTCGACCCTGCAGCCGGCGACATCCACGCCCGATCCGCTGAAGGAAGCTGGCGGTCGAGAACGGCGGATCCGCGCAGACGATGACGTCGATGTCGCCGATGTCTATCCCAACTTCGAGGGTCATGGTCGCGACACAGATCGCTCTCTCGTCGGAGCGGAACCGCTCCTCCACTCGCTCGCGTTCTGCCTTGGCGAGGCTGCCGTGGTGGCCGTAGACCGGCACCCCCGCGAAACTCCCACGAGCGTACGAGGCCGCCGCATCGACCTGCCGTCGGCTGTTGACGAAGACGAGGACCTTGCGGCAGTCGTCGAGCTCTTCCAGGCAGTCGATCGTCGCCGCGGCCCGTACATCATCGGACCCTGGCACCAGCAGCACCTTTGCAGCGATGTCCCGCTGCCCCTGCACCGAGATGACCCTGCTGGCCGGGCCCAGGTATCGGGAAGCGAGCTCGCGCGGCTTCGCAACGGTCGCCGACATCGCCACTCGTTGGATCTCGGGGGCTGTACCTGGGCTGGCGAACGCTCGGTACGCGTCGAGTCGCTGCAGCACGCAGCGCAGCTGGTCTCCCCTTGGTGTCCCGTCGAGGAGGTGAATCTCGTCAAGGATCACCGCACGCACTTGACCAAGCCGCTCGCGCCGGAAGGTCAGCAGCGACTCCAGGGACTCCGGCGTGGTCACGAGAAACTGCGTCGAGTCACCGACAGCGCCATGGTCAGAGGTCTTCCTGGCGATGCGGATGCCTAGGGTTTCGAGCGGACGCTCGAGACGCTGGAAGATGTCGTTCACCAAGGCCCGCGTTGGGGTCACGAGCAACACGCTCAGTCCGCTCCACCGCTCGAGTAGCAGCCGCTCGCAGATCGGCGCCACGCTCGCCTCCGTCTTGCCGCCGGCGGTCGGTGCAGTGATCAGCGTGCTGACCCCGCTGACAACGACGGGCATCGCTTCCAGTTGGACAGGTCGCAGCCGGCCGAACCGGGCGAAGAACGCATTCCAGACTCTGGGCATCCGAACCCGCAGGGCCGCGTGCCGACGCCTCAGGTCCTCGGCTTCGTCGTCGCTACGCATTTTCGGTCTCGTCGCCACAGCACGAGCGGTATTCGTCGAGAACCGCGATCAACGCCTGTACCCCCGATCGCATCGTGAAATGACCGCTCCTCTGCCAGCGGCCCACAGTGTCCTCCTGGAGGCCCGCGAGTCGCTCGGGAGGCACGGGCGGCAGGCGGTATGCCGCCGAGTACGAGGCCGCGAGCTCGGTGCAATACTCCCTCAGCCGCTGCGCGGTCAAGTCGGGGAGCGAGACGACGGAGACCGGACCGCACTCTCTCCAACCCTCGACGGGATCCTCGAGCTCGTCGCGAGGGGTCATCGCGATCGCCACACCGAGGTGGCAGCGATGCCCGGTCGTGTAGTCGAATCCTCCCCCGCCGCTGTGGACCAAGGTCGCCGGCTCGCGGTCCCGGCCGCGGGTGCCCTCCGGCGCGGAAGCCGCCCAGACAAGACCCCCGATCAGAGAACTCGCGCGAACCTGCTCCTTCCATTGCAGGTTATGCCACTTCTCTGCCTCATCGAGCAACACAACCAAGCCTCTGAAGCCGAGAGTCCGCCCCAGCCGCGACAGTCCCGAGAGTGTCTGACACGCAAAGTCGGATTGAGTGCCGTATCGAAAGTACGGCCAGTATGACCCACCCGGCAGATGGGCGTGTGCCCGGCGGCATTGGCTGACGCCATTCACCAGCTCGTTCTTGAGAAGCCCCAGAAGTTCGGGCTTCTGCAGGAACCTGGGGTCGCACATGAGCCAGGCGAGGGCGTCACTTTGCGCGTGTTGTCGCACCCAAGCGTACCTCTCAGCCGGGGTGTTGCGCTCCAACGATTGCCTGAGCTTGGTATCAACGAGAGCCGCGAGTATCGCGACCCCTTCGCCCTGCTGTCCCGGGACGCGCATGCGACGCACGAACTCCCGGTACAGCGCGTGGGGCTTGTCAAGTCGATTCTCAAACGCGTCGACCTCCGCACGTACAGTGATAAAGCCGGATTCGTTTGCGAGCGACTCCAGGAGCGAGAGTGAGAAAGTTTTTCCCTGGCCATACTGGCCGCGAATCACTATCGGACACCCGCCGTCCTCCGCGACGATATCCAGGAACCCCTGCAGAGTCCGGGAGAATTCTGAGAACCCCATCGACAGCCGCCTCGCACACCCATCCAGTGCCGGAAGCCCCGAGCGGATCGACTCGAACGCGCGGCGGAGGCCGCGGGGGTCCGCGTCCCTGAGCGACGGATCCGTTCGCACGCGGGTCCCCGTCCATGCATGCGGGGCGTTCGCCCCCCCGGTGGCTGACCTCTGGAGTTGCGGCGTCGGGCTGGGTGGCGCGACCACCATCGGCGGGCTGAGCGGCCCCGCACGAGGGGAGGCTTCAATGACGGGGGTCGCCGCCTGAACGCGGAACTCCCGACGTCGTTCGGAAGGGAAGCGGTAGATCCCACCGGTGTCGATGACACGGACGACCCAGTCGGTGCCTTCGATCCGGAGCAGCTCGCAGACGCCGAGCCTCGCGTGACAGAGTTTGGGCCACAAGGCGGTCATTGGCTACTCCCCCATCGTCGAGACCGAGTCCGCCTCCATGTGGCTCAGTTGCTCGCGTGCTCCGCCGACGGCTTGACGCAACTCGTCCTCGGTCAGCCCGGCTCCTCCGCGATCCCGGAGCTGCTGCAACGCCTGCGTCCAGCTCCTCACGAACAGTCTGCGGACGCCGCTCCCAACCATCGTCTCCTCCAGCGTGAGCCCGACGATCTGTTGGAGATGCTGCGCGAGAAGGTCCTCTGGGGCGTCCATATCGCCGTGTGCCACCTTGAAGAGATCCGTGATGCGATCTCCAATCTGACGCAACAGCTCGGACTCGCTAATGCCGCCGATCGCCTCGAGATCGAGCCGCGTCGAGGGGCCGCATCGTTGCTGCAGCGCTGGGTACGCGGCGGCGAAGTCCGTGAAGAACTCGGGCATGACCGCGTAGAGGAAGAGCGTGCCCGCTAGCTCGCCCGAGTTGCAGCGATTGATCACGCTGAGCAGGTTCTCACACGCGATCTTCTGCGCCTTGCTCGACATCAAGCTGAGCGAACGCCTCGCCTCGTCAAAGAGAAGGACGGTCCCCGTGGCCAGACCGGATCGCTGCAGGAGCTGGCAGAGCGAGCGGAGCATACGGAATCCGCTCGCCTTGTCAAGCTTCTCAAAGATGCCGAGCGGCTTGAGCTGCGCCGGCGGGACCGGTTCTCCCCTGAGGTAGATCGCCGTCAGCTGTGCCTGTTCCTCGTCGCCGCGCAGCTTCGCCAGCAGATGCTGCACCGCCGCCGTCCGGAACGCCGTGCTCTCTACCGGCGTGTGGCGGAGCGTCGACTCGATCCACACTCTCGCCCGTTCCTGCTTCTCATCGTCGGGCATCCCAGAGAAGACGCCGTCAAACCTGCGGTCCACCAGTTGGGCGAGCGTGGTCTCGATGCCGCGGCTTCGATCGACATCGGACGGCGTCAGCGGGCGGGCTTGGAGGGCTCTCGCGACCGCGCCATACACCCGCTCGGGATGATCGAGAGGACACTCGTCCTGGGAGAGCTCGACGAAGGCCGTGACATAGTCCAACTCCCACGCTAGCTCCTGCACGCAGCGGAGGAACTGCGTTTTACCGTTGCCGTAGTTCGCCTCCACCCAACGGCACGCCCCGAACCCGTCCTGGCCCTCATAGGGTCGCAGCACATCGTCGAGGTAGTCAACCCGCAAACGCTCAAGCATGCGGTCGGTCCCGACGTTGAGATAAAGAGCCCCGAGCTTCGGTGGCTGACCGGACTCGGCGAGGCTGTGGAGGATCTGCAGGGCAGCTCGGCGGTCGGGTTGTTGTATCACTCGTCACCTCTTCGTTCCGGCTGGCGATCCGGGCGGCGTCGCCGCGATCTATTTCTGGACCACGGCTTGGTAGTAGGTGCCCTCGCCGTAGCCGCATTCGAGGTTCTTGGGGATGAACACGGACTTCCTGGCGTTCTTGGTGTTTTCGATCACCGCCGTCTCGGGACGGAGCGAGGGGGAGGACTCGAGGTTGCGAGGGGACTGCAGAAGGGTCTTGAGCTCAACGACGAATCGTGCGAGGGTGTAGTCGAGCCCCCCACCCCTGCGCGGTGCCGCGGCCAGCCGCGCGAGCTTCATCTCGCGGTAGAGGCCGGGCAAGTCGGCTCGCAGCTCACGGGGGAGGGTGCGGTTCTTGCGGACCCAGACCACCCGCATTGCTTCCTCGAACTGCGGCAGGAGTTCGTCGGGATCCAATAGACAATCGAAGACTCGCCGTTGGTGCTCTTCAACACTCTCCACAATGCGTCGGGCTTCGAGCGGGAGCGAGGGTTCAAGGACGACGCGTGCGTACTCAATGGAGGCGGTCATCGAGGCATGGTCAATCGCGACCTTGAAGGGGCCGATCCCGAATCCCTCCGTGAGCAGCTTGATGGTCAGTCCGGCCTCCCGAGCCGCCGCGTGGATCGAGGCTGCCGCCGAAGCCTTCAGGGTCTTCCGGGTCATTTCCACAGCGGTGGCCAGCTGCTTGACCAGTTCTGCTGGCGGCGGAACGGCTGGAATCGGTGCCATCTGCTCGAGCTTCCTCGCCAAACCATCGACGACAACCACGGCACTCTTGCCCGATTCCAGCTCGCGCGCGGCGCGCTTGAGCCCCTGGGCGTACCCGCGGGCGAGCTTGGACACGGCGTTGGCATCCTGCTCGGCCTTGGTAAGCAGTGCGGCAATCGGCATGGCCACGCGGTTCAACTCCTCCCCTTCTGCTCGATCTTTGCCCATTCACTACCCCCTGCCTCCGGTGTGGAAAGCCGTCGCACCGAGCCTTGGATTATACCGAAATGCGAACACCGGACGCAAGCGACTGCCCGAGGGAAACACCCAGGCGATTTGCTCGGCCGATTCGCCATACACTCCGAATGTGATCGTTGACTAACACTACAGCTTGCGATGGACACATCACCAGACACGGTCATGGTCCCGGTCGCCTCTGACGGAACCGCTTTCGACCCGCTCTACCGTCGCCAACGAGGATACCAGATCGGGCCGAAGGGGGGCGAGCAGTGGTATGACGACTATTGGCTGGCCCTCGCAGTCGTCTCGGCGATGACGCCGCCGAAATGGCGGCGCCCCAATCGGTCCGGCAACTGGGGCATCGTCACCGGTGTCGACTGGCTGGAAATACGGCGTTCCACTATCGAGGCTGTGATCTCTGACCCGCAGGGATGACTCAGACCCGGGCGACGGGCTGGGCATGCGTTCCCCTCGTTCTCCCCCGAGTCGGCTCGCCGAGCGGGCGGTCGATGAACCAGCGGTAGAGCAGGTTGAACTCGCAGGCCTCGCACAGCCGGCGTTCGCTGGGGATGCCGAATAGGGCGCGGAGCAGCAGGCACTTGATCAGCGACTCGGGCGGGATGCCCTTGCGCCCGCACAGGCCGTAGGCCCGGTCGAAGTCCCGGCTCATGCCGGCCAAGAGCGCGTCGCACCACCGCTTGATGGGCCGGAGGGGGTGGTCCTCTGGGATGTGCTGCTCCAGATCGAACGCCACGAACATCGACTGCTGCCGTTCAACGCGTCCTCGCATGGCCGGGGCCTCCTTCCGGAGACCCTACGCGCGGGGGGCTGGGCGGTTCCTTAGCGGCCTGCTAGCGGGAATCGTTCTCCCGTTGCTCCCCTTAAGGTGCCGTCGGCCCAGCCGACTGTCGCCAGCCCGCCACGCTGCCCACCCCCAGCGCAAGTCCGGGTGCCACCATGCCCCACGGGCTCCAGGAACCGGCCCCCGGCCATAAGCCCCGGCAGTCCCGGCGCCCCCACCACTGGCTCAGGGCCGGCCGTCAGCCGGCCACCCGACTCCCACACTCCCCGCAGTACTTCCCGCCCCGGAGGCGGGAGTCGCAGACGGAGCAGCGCCGTTCGGCCATGGTCCCCCGTTGAGGAACCAGCAGGATCAGGAGGGCCACGAGGATCGTGATCGCCGTTCCGGTCAGGAACTCCTCGCGGACCTGGCGGGCGCCCTCGATCACGCCGTGGTCGTTCATCCACTGCGCCACGATGAGCAGGTTGGCCACGAGCACGATGCCGGCAACCAGCACCAGGACGACAAGCTTTCGAAGTCCAAGAGTCACGGGAATCTCCTTTCAGACCCCAAGCTAGCGCCAATCCCACGCCAGCGCAAGCCCTTTCTGCAGGAATTCGCAAACGGCTCACATCCCGCGGTTAGCGCCCGCCAACCTGGAGCGCAGAGCTCTCGCTACCTCGGGAGGGAAACCGCGGCCAGAAGGAGTGGCCGCGGAAAGAGAAGCGAAGAAGGTCAGTCCTCGTGCGGGAGCATGATGGTCAGGACTGGTTCGCCCTGGTCACCGGGTCCGCAGATGGACTTGAATTGGACCGTCTTCTTCGTCCCTGGCGCATCCTGGAAGATCACCTCGTAGACGAGGCGGTCGTCCCGCTGCTTGCCGCGCTTGATCGCGCAGAAGAGCATCCAGAGCACATCGTGGGCCCTGCCCCGCTCGCTCTGGCCGTACGCCCCCGGCGAGGGCTGGATGTGGTCGTTCCACACCGCCGCGGTGCAGGCCACCGGGATCCGGTACCCGGTCTCCTTCGCCCACTCGGTCAGGTCGATCAGGACGCCGTCCTCGATCGCCTGCGCCCTGGTGTAGCGGAACACCACGGGCATGTCTTCAAACGGGTTGTTCATGTGGTTCACCTCTTTGAGGAGCTCGGCCTCGATGCGAGGGCCGAGCTCCGGCGTTTGCTGGTGCATGGGTGTGCGCGGTCAGACACTCGCGCCGTCGAGACGGCCCGCCTGCGCGTGCACATCTTCACCATCGTGCGGGCCGACCATGCGGTCGACCGCCAGGTTGCACGCTGCGGTCTCGTCGCCGTTCTCGACGATGGCCCAGCCGCTCTTGTCGCCGGCCTCGGGATCGCCGTGCGAGAACAGCACCGGGTCGACCTCGCCGACCTGAGCCTGGCGGAGCGCCTCGGCGGCACTCTCGGCCTCGATGCGGTAGCGCCAGAGGCAGGTGCGGATGTCTTCTTGTGCCTCGTAGATGATGAACTCGGGCATGGTGTGCTCCTTTCGTGGATGCGATAGCGCCGGCCTCACGGTGAGGACCGGGCGCTTGGTCACCGACTTCTTGATGTGTTAGTGATCAGGCCACGGTCAGCTCGGCGCTCAGGAGATTGAGCGTCTGGTCTGCTTCCGTGGGCATGCCGCGGAGCCAGCGTGCGAGCTGGGCCACCATCAGCCCCGCGGCGATGTTGGCGCTGTAGATCGTGGAGCGCGCCGTGCAGGCCTCCGGGAACGCCTGCCGCGCCTCGAACAGGGTCTGCGGGTAGTGGGCCCGGCTTTCCGGATCGCCAGCCGCAAGCACGCGGACGACCTCGGCGGCCATGCGGCCGTCGATAAAGAGCTCCACCTGATTCTGGACCGCGTTCCAGATGTGGCGCCTGGTGGCGATCGAGTCCACGCAGCAGAACACATGAGGGTGGATCTCGAGCGTCCTCGCGAACCTCTCCGCGACCGTCGAGATGGCCAGCTCGGGATTGAGGGCCGCCATCAGCCGGGCTGTAGCCTCGACCTTGAGGTCCCCGACATCCCCGGCGCAGTAGCTCTGCGGCCCGAGGTTGACCTCCTCCACCCGGTCGTGGTCGATCACCTGGACGGCCTGGACACCCATGGCCGCGAGCTGGAGGGCGACCTGCCTCCCGATGGCCCCGACGCCGATGACCGTGCAGCGGGTCGCCGCCAGCCTCTCCGGGGGCACAAGGTCACGGTAGCGTTCAGTCCGCATCGCGCACCTCCCCGTCGTAGAGCTCCTCCACATCGGCCCAGGCGTCCTGCCAGGCGGCCGTGTCGCGGAAGGGGTTGTCGGCGGCCACAGCCTCCCGAGTTGTCCCGGGGAAGCCCCAGTCGAGCTCGGCCCGAACATGGGCGGTGTACTCCGCGAGCCAGGCGCCGGGCGTGAAGGCGAAGCCGTCCGCCGTCAGGCTCGCCCAGTCCACGCGGACCGAGAGCTGGCGCTCCAGGAAGAGCCTGCTCCGGGTGTCCCGGACCACGAGCCTTGCGAACACCTCGCCGCCCCGGGCGAGGATGAACATCACCGCCCAGTCGCAGGCGCCGAAGACCGTGGCGAAGGTGTGCTCGTCGGTCCCGCTCGGCGATGCCGAGTCCCCGGGGTGGGTGTGGAGCCAGACCCGCCCGAAGCGCTCCGGAGATCTGCCCCGATCGACCTGCTCCTCGAAGTAGTCGGCGACGGCCGCGTCGTCGAACTTCACGCTGGCCATGGAGCAGCGCTGCCCCACGGTCCAGACCTCTTCGACATACAGCATGTCCATCTCGGCGCTGACGCCGAAGGCCCCCACTTCCGTCTCACCGAGGTGGCAGAGGAACTGGAGCTTCAGCCACGCCTGCGCCGAGAAGCGCAGCACCGTCGGGGGTTCCGGCGGTCTGGTCCGTGTCTTCAGCGCATCCCCGTTGGTCGCTCTCTGTATCAGCTGTCTCTTCATTGTCGTTCTCCTTTCTGCAATCTCCACACAGCTCGTTCTCGAGCTCGGTGTTGGCGCACCGGCGCCCACACCCCTCGCACTCCGCCTCGCAATCGGGGCAGATCCAGTCGTCCGAGATCTCGCTCTGGCTCAGGCACGACCGGCAGCGGGCCACCCCGCACGCCGCGCAGGAGCGGAGACACTCGTCGCAGACGAAGTCGTCGCACCCCGGGCAGCTGCCCCCGCAATCCTCCGAGGTCGCGTAGCCGCAATCGCTGCAGGTGATCCCCGACCACTCCCCCAGCCGCACATAGGGGGAGCCCGGGTTGTAGGTCCGAAGCACCGACCGCACGAGCAGGAAGAACTCGCTCAGCCGGCCGGACAGCAGCGCCGTCCGGATGGGGTTGGCGGCCTCTCCCGCGCACAGGGTGTCCCTGCTCACATGGGGGTGGGTCACCGAGCTGTCCGACGAGGCCGGGTTCGGGTCGAGCGCCTCCACCGTGTACCAATACTCCGGCGCCGAGTGGCGCATCTCGATCAGGTTCAGCACGATCCGGAAGCGCCCGAAGCAGAGATCCCGCAGCCAGATCGGCTCTGTGGCCAGGGCAATCTCGCCGGGGCTGTCGAGCTCGACCGCGTCGAACTCGTCGGACGCCGCGAGGAGTTCCTCGTAGAGCTCACGCAGTGTTGGCGGATCCTGTGTGGGGTTTCGCAGCTGGGATGCGAGCCCGTCCGCCTGCCTCGCCAGGTGATCCAACGCCCGGAGCAGCCTCGACTCCGAGTGTGCGGCCGCCGCCCGCCAGCCGTGACTCCCCGCGTGGAGCCGGCACCTTTCCGCGTGCGCGACCTCGGAGAGCGAGTACTCGAGCAGGGGCCGGACGGCAGTCAGCCTCCGGGTCAGAATCTCCTGCTGTCTCGCTATGTACACCTCCTCCAGCCTTCTGGCCGCGCGGACAATCGCGCGGCATCGTTCTCGTTCCATGGAAACCTCCTTTCATTGGGGTTGCAACGAGAAGGGGCCCGGGCCCGCTCTCGCGGCCCCGAGCCCGGTTGCGGGATGTGCCGGCGGTTACGCGGCGCCCTCGATCTTGGTGGGCGTGATCGACACCCGGTCGCCCTCGCTGAGGACCTGGTCCGGCGAGACCGGCTGGCGGTTGACGCGGATCAGGTAGTCGGCGGGCGAGCGATCGCCCATCCGGCGCGAGAAGAGCGAGTCGACGGTGATGCCGTCGGGGACATCGATGCGGTCGGCGAAACCGCCGCCGTCGTTGTTGATGAACAGGATCTGCATGGCGTGTTTCCTTTCGAAGTGTTGGTGATTGGATCGGTCACGATGATGCTCATGACGCCGTGGGGGCGCACGGGCGGCCGGCCATGGATGCTCCATGGTGCGTCTCCTTTCCTGGATCGGTTTTGGTGGGGGTGCTACGAGCCTCTCGGACTTTCGAGCAGCTCGCGGGCGCGTCGGCGCCATTCGCCGAACCACTCGACGAGCTCACCGCCGTTCACCTCGGCATCTTCCTCGAACTGCGGCCACGCATCGATCGCGGCCCGCAGGTGATCGCGTATTTCGTCGCTCGTGCGAGTCACAGGGTGCACCCGCGCCGGGTCGAGCGAGCCGCGGATGCAGAAGAAGTGCAGGATGTCCAGGCGGTAGCCATCGCGGATGATCTCGTAGCCGAGCCCGCTCGGCTCATCGCCCCAGGTCCTCTCGCCGGCGAAGCCGATCAGCTGCGAGGGGTCGTCCGGGTCCGGCCCCACGCAGGTGTCCCGGGCGCCCTCGTGCCACCACCGGATGAGGCGGCGGACGAGCTTGGCCGGATCGGGGAGTTGGCCCGGGTCCTCGGCGAGATCCGCGATGTCGTCAGGATCGAGGTGATCCAGCACGGTCGGGTGCGGGTGGTCGGGCCGGTACGCGCGGATCGCGGTGATGATCTCGTTGCCACGACGGATCGCCACGGCGCGGTTCTCGCGGCTGCGGTCGAGCTTCGCCGGTCCCTTGACGAGGAAGCCGATCTGGTCAGCACCCATGGCAGTACTCCTCTGGGATGCCGACGCGGCGAGCACAGATCGATTGGCTTCCGAGCCGCTCGAGCACGAGCCGGCGTTCGTCCTCGTCGAGCTCGAGCCAGAGCCGGGCCGTCTGGACCAGCTCCTCCGGCCGGACCGAGCCCAGGAACGCGTCGAACCCCACGCTGCGGTGCGGCCAGGCGATCAGCCATCCCTCGCGGGTCATGGCCATCTCGCGGAAATGGCCGAAGCCCATCAGCTGGTAGAGCAGGCTCGGCCGGATCGTCATGGATCCGAGCCGTCGTCGCAATCGTCGGAGTGCATGTTGGCGGTCTGTGGTCAGTGTGGTCATGGGAATCTCCTTTCTGTGGGCGCATGAAAAAGCCCCCGGACGGTCCGGGGGTCGTGTTCGAGAACGGGGTGTGTCTTCAGGGCCCGGGCATGGCGCCGGGCATCGGGCCGGGGGGTAGCCCGTAGCCCATCTGCGGGTTCATCATCAGCTCGTGCTGCATCGCGAGCAGGGCGTCGAGTGGATCCTCCTGCGGAGGAACTCCGACGCTGGTCGGATCGATCTCCTCGGGCGCGATCGGCTGATCGGCCAGAGCTTCCAACAGGGTCGCCCCGATGGGCGAGTCGTTACCGTGAAGCAGGTCGTTCTGTACGAGCTCCTCGAGCGGGGTCGCTCCTGGTTGTGGAGCGATGTCCCACGCGAGCGCGGCCTCCACGGGTCCGAACTGGAGGATGTCGATCCCTTCGGGCACCTCCCCCTGGCCTCTCAGCGCGTCGAGGATTGCTGTCGCCATGGCGGGGGCCAAGAGCGAATCCTCGTACTCGGGCACGAACTCCGGCTCGGACAGCGGCGGCGTCGACGGACGGCCCAGCGCGAACTCGGGAGTCGATGGACGAGGGTGGGCATCCTCGAACCAGGGCGCAGGCTGTTCGTACGAGGGATCCGGGTGGTTGTATTGCGCAAAGACAGGGTCGTACTCACGCGTGAACGGGGCGGACCCCAGATGGCTCGTATGGCCCGATTCGACCGAGTCGGGCCCGCCGTAGCTGAGCCCGGGCCTGGACGACATCGGATGGATGTGCCGGGGCATCCTCACGCCAAGCGGCTTGGGGTTGATGGGTCCGTAGTACCGCACCGCGGGCTCCTTGCAGGAGAACCTACGGCCAGTACTCTGGTGTTGGATTGCGCGCGGATGATGTGTCGATGCTCGCGTCAGTGAAGCCGAACCGCGCGATTCGCGGCGTCGAAAAGCCGCGTTCAGAAGAAGAGAGCTGCCTCTACGGGGATCTCTGGCTGGCCCGTGGCCAATCCGAGGTTCTCGTCGAGGATCCGCTTCGAGGCGACCTGGCCCGGTGGGCCGGTCTTGTCCCGTGCGATTGATCCAGCGGCAGGCGGCCGTTCCATGGGAACAAGGCCGTGCCGTGATGGTCTGTGGGCCGCGGGAAGCGGCGGGGGTTTAAATGGGTTTCGGTTCTCCGCGGGCCAGAACGGGCCTCACACAGATGCCGAGATGTCCTGCACCTGCCACGGATCTCCTT
This sequence comes from uncultured Phycisphaeraceae bacterium, assembly GCA_964372195.1. Lineage (GTDB taxonomy): Bacteria > Planctomycetota > Phycisphaerae > Phycisphaerales > UBA1924 > PNC22. Next base: position 170,294 of record CAYJPX010000001.1, on the reverse strand, counting down.
GCCTCCACCAATACCGCAGGAGGTTGCCATCGGCGTCTGGTGAGAGGATGTCGATTCGAGCGGGGCCGGACCTCGTCACGCCTCGCACCGGCCCCACAGGGAATGCGTCCCCAGGAATCTGGTTGCTCATGTTCGCGACCTGCCACCGGTTCGTTCCGGGCGTCCACCAGTATGCCACCAGTTCGCCATTGGTGTTCATCCCGGCAATGTTCAGTGCCCCCCATGGTGCCACGAAGCTCGCGACGCTATCTCCCGACAGCTTGGGACCGTTGATGATCGCCGTGAGGTCATCTACGCGCCAGTTGCCCTTGAACGACGGCACCCACCATGTCCCCATCACGGAACCATCCGCGCCCAGCCCGATGATGTTGATCCCGCCCCAATCCGTCAGGTACGCCGTCAGCCCAGAAGCCATCGGCGGTGCTCCCGTGATGTTGCTCAGGTTGCTGGCGTTCCAGCCAAGCCCGCCATTGCCCGACCACACCGCTTGGATGTTCCCTGCCGAGTCCAGCCCGGCGATGTTCAGCCCGTTCCAAGTGGTCACGTAGCTGATAATCGGCCCGGAGAAGGCGGGCATTTGCTGTCCCTGGTCCCGCAGCGTCTCGCCCAGGTTCACTGCCGTCCACGCGTACCCGTTGGCGTTGCTCCCTCCCGTCTGCTGGAACAGGATCATGTCCCCAGCGGCGTCCAGGCCGGCGATATGCACCAGTTTCGTCGTACTCGTGAACACCGTCACATCCCCCACCAGCATCCCGATCCCCGCGATCTCCTCATTGAGGTTGCGGTAGCTCCAGGTCCCGTCCGCGGCCCGACGGAACAGGACCAGGCCGCGCGACGAAGTGGCCGCGGCGTAGGTGAGCCCGTCGTTCGGATCGGTCCAGCTCTCGACATGGCCGCTCGCCGCGGGGCTCCCCGTCACCGTCTGCAGGTCGACCACCTCCCAGCCACCGCCGGGCAGCTCGCTGAAGGCGACCGCGCGTCCGCTCCCGTTGAGCGTCGTGACCGTCAGCAGGCCGCTTCCACCCGCGCTCGCCGAGGGAATCGCCCCCGGGAACGCCCGCTTCCACGCGTCTTGCAGCTTGAACTCGACATTGGAGACCAAGAACTCCGCCGAACTGGTCTCCTCGGACGGCATGTGGAACACCAGCGGTTCGCCGGTGCCGCCCAGGCCATCGATGGGCAGTTGGACACGGCGGCCACCGGTCGCGAGCACGGCACTCAGCCGGACTTCTCCCACCAACTGGTCGCCGATCGCGATCTGGAGCACATCGTCATTGCCGGGATCCAGCACCGTCAAGTCAAATGTCAGAAGCGAAGCCCCTTCTGGGATATCGATGTCCAATGTCGCAGTGGCAGGGCTTTGGGCGTCGAACAACAGGTTGATGAGGCCCAGAGTTGAACCGAGTGGTGCGGGCAGAACCAGCAAGACACTGACCCCCCGGACGATCTCCCCCAAGCGGTCTACCAAGCCGTCCCAAACGGACATGACGCCCGGAAAGGTATCCTCGAATGTGTTTTCCAACCACTCGTCGCACTCGACCGTGAATGCGTCCTTGTCTAGGTCGACGCACACCATCCCTCCAGCACTACCTTCCCTGGAATAGAAGTTCGTAAAGGTCACGTTGCCATTGGTGGCGAACGCGGAGCCAGGGAAGGCCCACAGATCATCGCCGTGGCTGAGCGGATCAACCGATGCAGCATACCGTAGTGGAATCCAGTTGTGAAGGCTTCCTACATCCGCGAGATCGCCCAGGAGAGTCCTAGTGTAGTCAGGATCCAGCTGGATGTTAACCAGGTTTCCTGTGTCGGGCATGGGCGCACCGAAGCCGGAGCGATCCAGGAGCCCGCGGAGGAACTCTCCGACATCGAGACCATCAAAGACATCGAACCGGGACTCGAGCTCTGCCCGGAAATCGGGCAGTTCGCCGAAGACATTCACCAGACGATCCACATGGCGCGCCGCCAAACACACCTCCCAGGCCGATGCCGTCAGAAAGGGAGCATCCAGGGTCACCAGTTCCTGTATATTCCCCACACCAGAGTCGTGCACCGCCGTCGCCAATGCGGCCATGAAGCCAGCGCCGTTGCTGTGCCCGAGCAGCATTGTCGAACCCGGATTCAGACCGGCGGAGCTCAACAGATTCCCCACCAACCCCCCGATGATAATCCCGTTCCTCGCAGATGCTCGTGCGTCCTCCTCAGCCGCTTCCGCCCCGATTCGCGCCAGAGCACCGAGATCGTCGGTGTCGTTCGGATCTGATCCAAGCCGATAGCTCCCATCCGACCGCCTTCCGCTCCAATCGATTGCGAGCAGGTTGACTCGACCCTTGTCACCCGGATTCCGGAGCATGTAGTTGTTTGCGAACACAGTCGCATATTCGTACTCCGCCAGGTCGTGACCCCCGATCTCGATCCCGTCATTCCAGCCGTGGGTCACGATGATGTTGCGCCGCCCCACCGGGAACAGTGCCTTGAGCCTTTCCAGTGAGCTCTCGTTCAGCGGGATTGGCCACTGGTTGTCGTGAGCGTCCTTGCCCTCGATGAATCGCCCCGTCTCCCAGTCCCATGCGTACAGCACCGGCACCGATCGGTAGTCTGTGTACGCCGCGCTCACGAAATCCTCGAGCCCTTCCAGCACCTGCGGCGCGATCGTCTCGAATCCCTCCAGCTCTGCGATCGAGTCATGCAGGATCTGTGGTGTGCCAGAGATCGTGAAATCCCCCTTCGCCGCGACCATGATCCGCGTTGCGGCGAAGAGCCCTGAGGAGTCGAGGTCGATATCGAGCTGCCATAGGGTGCCGCCCAGCTTTGTCGGTGAGAATCCGACTTCGAGCCAGCTCCCGTCGCCCATGGCGGCCCACACACCGAAGGAGCCTTCTTCGACGCCGCCGTCGGTCACCAGGCGGACATCCGCTCCTGTGCCATCGAATGCGGTCGCGCCAAGCGGGGGCTGGCGCACAATCACGCCCTCGGCGAACGTGTATGCCTCGACAGTGCCAGCCCACGCCGACGATCCACCTCTCGCACCAATGAGCACAGAGACACTGTCCGAGTTGTAGTTCGCCACCGCGAGGTCGATCTCCCCGTCGCCGTTGAAGTCCCCCGTCGCAATGGAACTGGGATAGGCCCCGGCCGTGAAGATCTTCTGCGCCTGAAATGTGCCGTCCCCGTTGCCCAGCAGCACAGAGAGGTTGTCGGACCATCCGTTCGCCACCGCGAGATCGGTCTCCCCGTCGCCGTTGAAGTCCCCCGTCGCGGCCGACATGGGATAGTCCCGGGCCGCGAAGGTCTTCTGCGACTGAAATGTGCCGTCCCCGTTGCCCAGCAGCACAGAGACGCTGTCTGAGTCGCCGTTCGCAACCGCGAGGTCTGCAATCCCGTCGCCGTTGAAGTCTCCGGTCGCGACGGAGTGGGGTACGTATCCAGCGGCGAAGGTCTTCTGTGTCTGGAACGTGCCGTTCCCATTGCCCAGGAGCACGGAGACACCGGCCGACGGGAGGTTCCGCTGGTTGGCCACGGCCAGGTCTGTCTTCCCGTCGGCATTGAAATCCCCGGTCGCGACGGAATTGGGGTAGTTCCCAGCCGCGAAGATCCTCTGCGCCTGAAATGTGCCGTTTCCGTTGCCCAGGAGCACGGAGACATTGTCCGAGATCCCGTTCGCGGCGGCAATGTCCGGCGCGCCATCGCCGTCGAAGTCCTCGATCACGATGGAGTAGGGATCGTCTCCCGCCGCGAAGGTCATCTGCGCCTGGAATGTGCCGTTTCCGTTGCCCAGGAGCACGGAGACATTGTCCGAGTGCCGGTTCGCGACGGCAAGGTCCGGCGCGCCGTCGCCGTCGAAGTCCCCGACCGCGACGGAGATGGGAACATCACCCGCCGCGAAGGTCATCCGCGCCTGAAACATGCCGTTTGCGTTGCCCAGCAGCACGGAGACATTGTCCGAGGAAGCGTTCGCGACGGCAATGTCCGGCGCGCCATCGCCGTCGAAGTCCCCGATCACGATGGAGTAGGGATCGTCTCCCGCCGCGAAGGTCATCTGCGCCTGGAACGTGCCGTTCCCGTTGCCCAGGAGCACAGAGACATTGTCCGAGTGAATGTTCGCGACGCCAAGGTCCAGCGCGCCGTTGCCGTCGAAGTCCCCGATCGCGACGGACTCTGGACCGTCCCCCGCCGCGAAGGTCATCTGCGATTGGAACGTGCCGTTTCCGTCGCCCAGGAGCACGGAGACACTGCGGGAGCCAATGTTGGCCACCACAAGGTCGGGCGTCCCGTCGCCGTCGAGGTCTCCGATCGCGACGGACCGCGGGTTGTCCCCGGCCGCGAAGATCCGCTGCGACTCAAACGTGCCGTCGCCGTTGCTCAGTAGCACGGAGATGTTGTCGGAGTACCCGTTCGCCAACGCGAGGTCGGGCGTCTCGTCGCCGTCGAGGTCCCCGATTGCGACGGAGCTGGGACCGTCCCCCGCCGCGAAGGTCATCTGCGCCTGGAATGCGACGTTTCCGTTGCCCAGGAGCACGGAGACGTTGTCCGAGTGATTGTTCGCGACGGCAAGGTCCGGCGCACCGTCGCCGTCGAAGTCCCCGATCGCGACGGACTCGGGATAGTCCCCGGCCGCGAAGGTCCGCTGCGCCCGGAATGTGCCGTCGCCGTTGCCCAGGAGCACGGAGATGTTGTCGGACGACCCGTTCGCCACCGCGAGGTCGGGCGCCCCGTCGCCGTCGAGGTCCCCGATCGCGACGGATATGGGAGCGTCCCCGACCGCGAAGGTCCGCTGCGCCTGGAACATGCCGTCGCCGTTGCCCAGGAGCACGGAGACGCTGTCGGAGTACCAGTTCGCCACCGCGAGGTCGGGCGCCCCGTCACCGTTGAGGTCCCCGATCGTGACGGAGTGGGGAGAGTCCCCGACGGCGAAGGTCCGCTGCGCCTGGAACTTGGCGTCGCCGTTGCCCAGGAGCACGGAGACACTGCGGGAGCCGATGTTGGCCACCGCAAGGTCGGGCGTCCCGTCGCCGTTGAGGTCCCCGATCGCGACGGATATGGGAGCGTCCCCGACCGCGAAAGCCCGGTGCTCCTGGAACGCCCAGTCGCCACCACAGGCTTGCACGCGGTACTCGTATCTCGTCGCCGGATCCAGGCCCTCGTGCGAGTAGCTTTCGGTGTCCTGCGCAACTTCGTCGAGCAGCGTCCATGTGCCCAACCACTTCCGATACTCGAGGCGGAAGCCGGTCTCGTCGTCAGAGTTGTCCTGCCAAGTCAGCTCGATTTGGCTCGACGATACCGGTGTCGCCGTGAGGTTCGTCGGCGCTTCCGGCACCGCCAGCATGACCCGGCTCTCCAGCGGCTCGAATTGCGACGGGCAATCCCAGTGCAACTCTCTGTGCCGACGACGGCCACCCTCGGTTGCGACCCGGCGTGTCGATTGCTCTTCAGTCGGTACCCCTGCAGTCATTCCGCACCTCCGGTGAACGGCACCCCGCGCGCGGGACTGCGAATCGGCCAGCCGCTTCATCCGGCTCAATCAGCGTGCCTCCAGGGAGAAAGCGAGGGAATGGGGGCGCCAGCGCAAGGGGCTCGTGCGGCCGCAGCACCGGCACCGGTGGGTGCATTGGGTCATCCGCCGCTCCGGGCCTGTCGGCTCCCGGGCAAGGGGTTACCCCGGTATGACCGACCCGGAGCGAGGATCCGAAGCGGCCCGCTGTACGATGTCCACCGAACGCGCCCAACGCACCTTCGGGATGAACATGGCCGAGCCAGTCGATACCAGCGAGACGATCCTCCTCCTCCAGGGCATGAGCCAAGGGCAGCGCCCCGCCGCGGACCGGCTCATGGAGCGGCTCTACGAAACCCTGCTCTCGCTCGCCGAGCAGCGGCTGCGGGGGGACCCCCTGGCCCGGACGATCGAGCCAGCGGCCGTGGTAAGCGAGGTCTACCTCCGCCTGATCGGGGCCGAACCCATCCAGTGGAACGATCGTGTGCATTTTCTCGCGGTCGCGTCCCGGATGATGCGCCGAGTCCTGCTCGATCTCGCTAAGTCACGGAAGGCCGCCAAGCGGGGCGGCGAATGGGAGCGGGTCACGCTCTCTGGCATAGCCCTTGCCCAGGAGACACAGGCTCTCGATATGGAAGCCCTCGAGCGAGCGCTGGCCCGCCTTGCCGAGCTCGACCCGCGCCAGGCGAGGATCGTCGAGCTGCGGTTCTTCGCAGGGATGAGCGAGGAGGAGGTCGCCGCGTCCCTATCACTCTCCCGGCGCTCGGTGCAACTCGACTGGGCCCACGCGAAGGCGTGGCTCAAGCGCGAGGTTTCGCGTGATCTCGCTCTCCCGCCGCCGCAGTAGTCCACGGGCCGGCCCAGACGACCTCGTCCGGCTTCGGCAGCAAGAGATCGTCGCATGCAGCAACCGGACTCATTCCTCGCAGACTCCCAGAATGCCGGGCGCCACCGGCTCATCAAGGAGATCTTCGGCCACGCCCTCGAAGTGAGAGAGGCAGATCGCGCGAGCTTTCTCGAGGCAGCCTGCGGAAACGATCGCGCCCTGCGGGAAGAGGTCGAGTCACTGCTCCGGCTGGACCGCGACCGGACGGAATCGCTCCTTCGGGCCGATGTCGGGGTCGATCCGGGGTCATCCCCTACAGGCACATCCCTCATCGGGAAGCGCATCGGAAGGTACGAGGTCCGGCGTCTCGTCGGCACGGGCGGCATGGGGACGGTGTACGAAGCGGTCCAGGATCGCCCGCGCCGCGTGGTGGCCCTTAAGCTCATGAGGCACCGGATCGGTCACGGTGCTTCCCGACGACGCTTCGAGTATGAGGCGGAGATTCTCGCAAGGCTCCGCGACCCGGGAATCGCACAGATTTACGAGGCGGGCACCCACGAGGACTCGGCAGAGTCGGGCGAGCCGATCCCCTACTTCGCGATGGAGTACATTCCCAACGCCCTACCGATCACGCGGTACGCCGATGAGAAGAAGCTGGGAACGCGTGACCGGCTGGAGCTCTTCGCCAGGGTGTGTGACGCAGTCCAGCACGGCCACGGCAAGGGCATCATCCACCGCGACCTCAAGCCCTCGAACATCCTCGTCGACTCGACCGGCCAGCCGAAGATCATCGACTTTGGAGTTGCCCTGGCAACGGATGCCGACTTGGCGGTCTCGACCATTCAGACCGCTGCCGGCGATCTTCTCGGCACCGTCCAGTACATGAGCCCCGAGCAGTGTTTGGCCGACCCGCACGACATTGATGTGCGGAGCGATGTCTACTCTCTGGGAGTCGTTGCCTACGAGCTGCTCACCGGGCAGCTCCCGTACGCCGTCGGTGGACTGTCGCTGCCGGCCGCCACGAAAGCGGTGGTCGAGGCGTCACCCACGAAGCTGAGCACGATTGACCGATCGCTGCGCGGAGACGCCGAGACCATCGTGCTCATGGCGTTGGAGAAGGACCGCGAGCGCCGTTATCGCTCGGCTGCCGAGCTCGGCGACGACATCCGACGCTTTCTGCGTGGAGAGGCGGTAGCCGCACATCCGCCCAATCTCCTCCGGCACATCCACCTCCTGGCACGCCGATACCGGGCAACCTTCTGGACGGCGATCGCAGCGTTGGTCGCCCTGATACTCGGGCTTGTCGGCACCACATCGATGGCCGCGTGGGCAGTCGGCGAGAGCCACCGGGCGCGGGACCAGGAGCGAATCGCTCGAGCCGGCATTCTTGACGCCACCTACGCAAGGGCGCAGGCCGCTCTGGAGGCTGGAGATGTTGCTGCCGGACGGCGAGAGCTGGCGAACATCTCGCCCGGGGAGCGAGGCTGGGAGTGGGACCACTTCACGACGAGATACGATCAGAGTCTCCGCACGCTGGAGAATGTCCGCACGGAGGATGGGAGCCAGTCGCTCGGCCGGCTGGTGTGCAACGACGATATCGCCGTAACGGTCACCAATGCCGGCGGGGGAGCCGTGATTATCCTCGATCTGCACAGCCGACAGGTGTCCGGTACGCTAAAGGGGAGCTTTCATCCGCCGAGTCTCGCTCTCCATCCTACTCGGTCATTCATTGCACTCGCCGCGAACGACACAACTGTGGACGACTCAGGGCGGAGCTGGTTCCGGTACGAGATCCATGACATCCGGAACCCTGCATCGCCAGTTCTCCGGGGCAAATGCGATCAGTTCGCAACGACAATCACTCGTCTCGCGTTCGATCCGACGAGGCCACTCCTGGCGAGCGGGTCACACGACGGCTCGCTCATCCTTTGGTCACTGGATGACCTCGATGCAGGGTCGCCCACGACACCGGTGACGCCACAGCGGCAGTCAACACTGCGCGGCCACGAGGGGGCGATTCTCGATGTGGAGTTCTGCGAGGGCACGAATCTACTGGCCACATGCGGATTCGAGAAGTATGTGCGATTGTGGGATGTCGCTGATCCGCAGAATCCCAAGCCGGTCGCGATTCTTCGCGGGCACCAGCACTATGTCCTCGACCTGGCCTTTGACCGCACGGGCCAGCGGCTGGCAAGCGCATCCACCGACGGCACCGTGCGGCTCTGGGATGTGGGGGAGATCCTGGGCCAGTATGCGTCGTCTGGCGCCCCGGTTGACGGCACCGAGCTGGACACCCTGCGAGGTCACGCTGCGGGAGTGCGCGCGGTCGCCTTTTCTCCCGACGGCCACTGGCTCGCGAGCAGCGGGGTGGACCCTTCGGTACGGCTTTGGGAGGTTCGCGAGGATGTTCAGCAATGGGATTGGCTCCCACGAGCCAGCTGGGTCAGGCCGAGAAACACCCAGGTAGCCCGCCTCATCGGGCATGCGGACATCGTCGACGGGCTTGCCTTCACCTCCTCGGGCGAGCTCCTGTCAACCTCCCGTGACGGCACCATGCGGGAGTGGCCGGTTGCTCCGACCGACCCAGTTCCCACCCTGTCCGGCCACGGCGGCAGCGTTGTTGCCGCGGTGTTCAGCCCTGACGGAGAGGTCATCGCGTCCTCCAGCAGCAATGGAGAAGTCCGACTCTGGAGCACCGAGGACGCTGGGCCCGTCGGCACCATTCCCGGGATCGTCCGCGGCGTCCACGCGGTCGCAGTCTTCTCCACGGGCAAGCAGAGGCTCCTCGCATACGGCACCGAGAGCAGCCAAGGCGGCAATCCACCGGTCTCGATCGCTCCGTCGAAGCTCTGGATCTGGGACGTTTCCGACCCGGAGGATCCCAGGTATGTCTCGGAGATCGCCACGCAGGATGGCACCGTCCGTTCAATCGCCGTGTCACCCGATGCTCAAGCGATTCTGACCGGACATGATGGCGGATTCGTGCGACGCTGGGACATCAGTGATCCAGGACGACCCGTGCTCCGAGGTGACCCGATCGCGGCAGACGCCCGCCATGTTCGCTCAGTGGTGTACTTTCCAGATGGCACGGCATTCGCGGGTGTTGGTGACGAAGGAACGGTTCGGATCTTCGAAGCTGATACAGGCGAGGCAGTCGCGAACTTCTCCGTAGGACGGCCGTCAAATGCGCTGGCGATCTCACGGGACGGCAATGGTCTTGCCGTCGGATGCACCGACGGGAGCATCAGGCTTCTCGATGTGTCTGTTCGTCCCACACCCGTCGAACTGGTTGCCCTTCGAGGCCACAACGGGGCGGTCCGCTCCCTGGATTTTTCCCCGGACGGAAGCCGGCTCGCTTCAGGTTCAGATGATTCCACGGTCCGACTGTGGGATCCGAAGCTCCAAAGCCCAAGCGCCACGCTCAGGGGTCACATCGGGCCGGTGCTCGCGGTGCAGTTCTCGCGAGGGCCGCAACAGCGGTTGCTCTCTTCGTCAAACGGGGAAGAGGGAAAGGGGACGGATGTAGTCCTCTGGGAAACGGAGACCTCCGAAGACGCCCGGCGGCACCGCGCAGCGGTCGCGCGAGCGCGGCAAGATGGCCGTCGCTTTGCTTACGACATCTGGTGGCAGCAGCCCCGCGCGCGCGAGCAGCTCCTGGACCTGATCGCCGCGGAGTCCAGCTTGGACCAGTTGGTCGCCCGGGAAGCCCGCAGGCGCGTAGAGGAGATGTGGAACTCGCCGTTCTACCTCCGAGAGACCGCATGGTCTGCCGTCGCTCAACCAGACAAGGCGCGCGAACACTATGAGGGCGCCAAGACACTGGCGCAGCGGGCCATTGAACTCGAGTCCGCGCCCTCTGTGGGGTCTACTCCCATCCCCGTCCTCGGACGCTGCCACGCGGCCTTGGTCCTCGCGCTCGCGCAGTATCGTTGCGGCGACCCCCTGGCAGCGCTTGAGGCTCTCGAGATCTGTGACGAGCCACACGACTGGCCCGAACCGAATCACTGGCTTCGCTGGGGACCCGCGGTCACGGCCGTGGAGTGCTTGGCCCTATCGGCGTGCGGCCAGCGCGAACACGCTCTGGATGTGTGGCACGGCTTCTGGGGAGAGGGCTCGCCGACAACTGTCACGCGATATGACTACTTCGATCTCTGCAGGGAGACGGACGAGGCCTTGCGGGAGTAGCAAGCCCGGCTCGAGCGCCAAACCCGCCGCCGCAGCGACGAGTCTGGAGGGTGGACACCCCGAAGGCCTGCTCTGGCCGGGGCGACTGGTCGACGCGGGCCCCGCACTCAGCCCGCTCGGCGATCGGGCAGCCAATCAGTCCACCTGGGGAACACCCCGGAGCATTCAGTCGGAGGATGAGATCCTCAGGCAGCCAATCCTCGACCTGTATCGGGAGGCCCAAGCGCTCGACGAGCAGTCCTGAGACGGGCTGGCCAGGGCCGCTCGGCTACAGTAACCTCGTCGGGTGCTCAGGCATGATGGCATTTGCGTTCCGCTTGGCCGCAGGCGCGAGGCCATCCCGGGGGTTGTCTCGGCGCCACCCGCCGGCGGCGACACACGCGATGCGCTGCTCCCGCCAAGACATCGCTTCCTGGAAGCACAGTACAAAGCTCTGCGCGTATGTCGGCGGAGCGCGAGTCACGGTGAGCCTCCAAGGCCCTGAGCCAACCGGCACCCTCGCCGCTCGCGCGGGAGTTCAGCAACTACTCGGCGGGGGCGCGCCTATGGGCCTTCTCATCGCCGGTCGCGTGACTCGCTCCCCATGCCAGGGGTTTCATCAAACACTGGAATGCGGGGCCGACCACAGTCGCCAACCGACTTGCGCCGTCGCCTGACGCTCTTCGCTTTCTCCTTTGAGCTAACTGTCAAGACCACCGACCAGGGAGACTCCCGATGCATCGTCACCTGCTGACACGCCTTCTCGCCCTGTTCCTGCACGCGCTCCACCCCCTCAGCGCGACCGCGCAGGATGTCCTCCTGTTTGGCCAATACACGGGCGATGGCGGAGAGATCGGCCGCTTCGGCAAGTCCTACCGCTACCAGATCGGCGGCGACCCTGGCTCGGGCTGGCAAACCCGCGCGTACGACCACTCGCACTGGCCCGTCGGGGATACTCCGTATAGCAACCAAGAGCCCGGTAACAACTGGAACAACTGGCACTGGACGACCTACGAGACATACTGGCCTGAGCATTCGACGGCCTATCTGTATGCCGAGTTCTTTCTCGACGACCCGGCCACCCTGACCACCTATGTCGCCATTGACAACGATTACGATCTGTATGTCAATGGCGCGCTCATTCGAAGCCAGACGAGCGACGGCTTCCCCTACCACTGGGAGTACACCGTTTCTGTCCCTCAGGGGAGCACTCGCAGCGGTCTGAACGAACTCGCATTGCGCATCCGCGATCGTGGCTCGGGCGCCGGCTTCGACCTCGCCCTCTTTGGGCCCGCCCCTTCTGGCCCATTCCTTCAGATCGATGCTCCCGACACGGACATCACGCGCCGGCAGGATGAGACTTTCACGATCGCATGGCTCGACGATGGTATGTACGGCACAGAGATCCGCCTTTACTTCGACCCCGACACCGGCCCCGAGCCGTGGGACGAGGGCGGCGTGAGGAACGAGATCGCCATCCCAGTCAGCATCGACGCCTCCAACCCCAATGACGACATCACCTGGCATGTCGCCGACCTCGAGCCCGGCACCTACTCGGTCTGGGGCGACAGCAACAACGGCGTCGATCCCCCGACCTACAGCCGGGCACCTGGTTTGGTGACGGTCACGGAGTTCGCGCGCGATGACGAACCCACGATCGACCAAAGCCGGCTCGATCTCGGCGATTTTCCTTCGCCGGTCTTTGTCCTCCAGGCGCCAACCCCGAAGAACCTGCTCCTCGTGACACACGGATGGAATGGGTTGGCTGGCCAACAGGCGAAACACTATTGGATTGAGCACGTAGCTCTCGGAATCGCAGACTACATCACTACCTCAGGTGACTTGGGCGAATGGGATGTGGCATATCTGGACTGGACCGAGCGTGCCGGCGGGCTGATTCCGGGGCCCGATTTCGCTGCGGTGGAAGCGCTCGTGCTTGGATCGTTGCTGCGGCACAGGATCGAGGATCTGGACCCCACCTACACCCACATAGAGGTCATTGCCCACAGCGCTGGGGCCTGGGTGGCTCACGGTCTCTGTTCTCCCGTCCAGTCCGACATCCCGCGGTACTTGACCCTCCTCGATGCCTATGTCACCCAGTCTGATGCCTGGCGGCAATCCCTGGGGACCCATGCGGTTCATGTGTTCAACGCGTATGACACTGGGGAAGGGGATTTTTCAATTGACACACACGAGAATCTCGAAACCGCCTTCAACGTGGACATGACTTGCCGACGAACCGGTCAGGATCCCGACCGAAACTTGGACAATGAACCGGACCCCTACAACGGGTCACCCCACGGCGCGCCCTGGGCTTGGTATCGCCGGTCAGTTTGGGACGCAACGGGCACCTTCATGGATGACACCAGCTACTCAGCGCCGCTTGGGTTCAAGATGAGCAAAGCGTACATAGGCGCAGACGGTGGCTTTGATGTCCCGATGTCCCGCTACCCTGCGAACGGCGACGACGAGTTCAATGTGTGCGACGGACTCTGGCAAGGCTGCGACACCGACACCACGGTGTTCGTCGAGTACGCCGATGTCTTCGACTTCACCTCGCTCGTCCGCACGATCGGCCCCGACGGCACTGTGACAGTCGTGCCGGACAGCGTGGAGTTGACCACCGGCGCGGAGTTCGCCTGGGTCGGCTTCGATGTGCCCATGGCTCGGGCGGTGTCCGCCGTGCTCTTCGATGTCGAGTTCACCTCGGCCGATCCCGACGCCGAGGGGTACGCCACGGGCTATTGGAACGGCCTGCAACTCACCTCCGCCGATGAGCGGTTCACAGATGGTGCCGACCCGGGCAGCCGGAGCTTCACCTTCCTGGACACCGTCGCCCCCGACGAGAAGGTGATCTCCCTCCGCCTCGACAACAACGGCGGCCCGACCTCGTCGGTCCTCATCTCCAACCTCCGCACCGGCATCAACCTCGATGTCGACATCAACGGCGACTGTGTCGCGACCGTCGATGATCTCTGTGCGTGGGCCGCCGAGCCGTACGACCTCGATGGCAACGGCATCGTGGACGCCGACGACCGGACGATCCTTGCGGCCGCCTTGGGCGTCTCTGACGCGGACACCGATGGCGACGGGATCCCGGATGTGTGCGAAGTGTGCGTTCCCGATCTCAACGACGACGGGCTGGTCAACACCCAGGACTTCCTGGTCTTCCTCAACGCCTGGTCCTCGGGCGACATGTTGGCCGACTGGGATCAGAACGGAGAGATCAACACGCTGGATTTCCTCGCCTACCTCAACGACTGGTCGGCCGGGTGTTGAGCGAGGCTCGGCTTCGGAGCAAGAGGGTCGACTGCGGAGTCGATCCTCCTGCCCATTCGAGCCACCGCCATGGCCCATCGGGTACGGATGTCGATTGCGGTGATCCCAGGCCGGTCAACCTCGGACTCCACCACCGCCGCGAGGCGGGGTTTGGCGGTGCCGGGCCACCTCGCGGCCCCTTGGCGGGCCCGACCGCCGGACCACCACCTCGGTGGCAACGCCCTTCCTCGATTCTGAGGCTGTGTAGTTCATCTGGGAAGAGCTGTCCGTCGTGCCGATCCCATCCGCTCTCGCAATACCCTCTCGAACCACCGGGATTCTCTGTTCGACGCGAGACCCGGCTGCCGCCTCGCTGTTAAGGTCCCCGGGCCTCGCTTCGACGAATCCTCGTCTGATCCAGAAACCCGGTCATCCAGCGTACTCCGCGCGCACAAAGGCCGCTTCACCGCCAAGCGGCTTCCTTCGCTGCACTACCACACAGGAGGTCGGTCGTCCGGTTTGGGAGGGCATTTCCCTTGTCAATCTGCTGCCCCTTGCAGCACGCGGTCTGAGAGACGCTTGTCGTCGAGAACTCCCGGAAAGAACACATTGAGAGCGGATTCGGTTACCTGATCACTTCAGCGAGCAGCTCATCCTTCGCCAATCGACCCGGCCTCGCGTCGCTATGCCAGCTCTCGATCCAGTCGGCGAGCTGGCGCAAAGCCCGGCTCATCCGGCCGGACAGCTCCCACCCCGATTGGCCCGGGTGCCGGCTGTTCATCCAGGTGTGGTGCTCGATCAGTCCGAGCTGGGCGAGCTTGGCCCGGGCACGCTGCAGCGTCCGCCTGGAGATCCGGTGGCGGGCCTCAAGCACGGAGAGCGACGGCACCAGACCTCCCGAGGCCTTGAGATGCATGAGGATCCTCGCCGCGGCGTGCTGCTGGTTGGGGTTACCCGGGAAGAGTATCGCCACGAGGTCGGTGATGTCCTCGAGCTGCCGCATCCGGCGGTAGCGGAACTCGATCTTCGACGATTCTGTCATCGCGAAGACCCACTCGTCTCATCCGGGTTTCGGCGCTCCGCACGAGACGCGGGGAGCAGCTTGTCCGCGCTCACGAATCCTCCTCTCTCCTGCAGCAGGGCATAGCGCTCCCTGCTGATCCGCATCGCGTGCTCCCGGAGCCTGGTCCCGAAGGTCTTCTCGATGAAGAGAATTGTGGAGAAGGCGGAGATGTAGATGTCGTTGAAGCCCCGCTGGAACCGCCACCGCACGCCCTGGCGGCTCATGCCGAAGGCCTTGTGGATGTGCTCGCCGTAGGTCCCGAACAGCACCATGGAGCTCGGCGGGCCCGGCTTGAGTTCGACCCCCATGGCCCGGTCCTCAAGCAGCTGCTTGAGCTTGAGCAGGAACTCCCGGTCCTTCTCAGTGAGACGCACGGGGCATCACCAGGATTCGTTCGCGCTGCTGCTCGAGCTCCAGGCGGCCCGAGTGGTCCATGAAGATCAGCGCGATGAACCGCCATATCCGGTCCATCCGCGGGTCTTCTGCGAGGCTCGGGATCTGCTCGAACCAGATCGGGAACGGCGCCAGATGGGCCTGTATGTGGCTCTGGTAGCGTGCCAGGTCGAACCTGGACCTCGCGCCACCCCACTGCTCCGAGTGATCGGCCCCCACCAAGCCGTCGAGGGCCTCGAGGAGCCCGGGCGCCGCCGCCGGGTCCCACCAGCCCGGCTCGATGTGGGGCGACCGGGTCCCCAGGAGCATGATCCGCACCCGCTCGCGCTCCTGTCGCCGGCGCTCGCGGCTCTCGGCCATCTTGCGGCGGAAGTACCCGGCATCGAACACGAGCCCGTCGAAGAGGAACCGCGAGGGCACCTCCGCCCCGCAGCCCGTGCAGCGGTACCGCCGGACCGCAAGCTCGAGCGAGCCGCCGCAACCGGGGCAGCGCTGGAACGCCGGCGTCGGATCGAACTGGCCGCCGCAGGCGTCGCAATGGCACCTGCCCTCGGAGCACATGCTCAGCCCGGCGCCGCAGCAGGAGCTGCGCTGGTCGCTCAGCACGACCTCGTAGAAGAAGTGACGCGCCAACTCGCGGTAGTGCCCGACCCGCTCGGCGATCCGGAAGCCGAGCTCGACGATGTTCATGGGCCCGCCCACGCCGAGCCGGGGAGGCTCGCGCAGTTTCCCGCGTAGTCCGCCCTCGCCGTGACCGGCGGAGCTTCCGGCTCCTGGGCCTGGACCGTGAACCTCCGCTTGCACCCCCGGCACCGCCGGATGGGGCGCTTGCCCAGTGTCTTTGTCTTCCTGAATCCCTTCCGATTCACCTCTGTGGACCCGCAGCGCGGGCATCTCTCGTTCATGCAGCATCACCTCGGGGCCTCCGGAGAGGCCCGGGTATATAAAGCTGCGCCACCGCTGCCCGGAGACGACCGGCCCACGATGGACCGCGGGAGCGCAAGGTATATATAGGAGCGGCGCCAGAGCCCGTGCATGGCCTGGCAGATCCTCGCGTTCGATTCGCTCCTCCTCGACTTCTCGCTCGCCTTCGTGTTCTTCGTCGCCCTGTGCTACGGCGTCCTCAAGCCCCGCTTCGGCGAGCATCGCTCCGTAGTGGCCATGGTGGTCACCATCGCGCTCGCCCTCGCCATCGGGCTCGTCTGGTGGGAGCGCGAACACGGCTGGTCGGTCCGCGACCTGGGGCCTCTGGCCCTGCTTCTCGTACTCGTTCTTCTCGCGGCCGTCCTGTGGCGTTCGCTGCGTGGACACGGGTGGGCCCTGGCCGCTGTGCTGGCCGTGGTCCTGCTCTCGGCGCTCGCGTGGATCACGCCCTGGGCGTGGCCCGAGGCCGTCGCACTGATCCAGACCCTATTGGGAACGATCGTGGTCCTCGGGCTGCTGGCATTCCTCTGGAAGCTCGAGGATCGCGGGCCACGAAGGTCCGTGAGGGCGCCGGCTCGCGTCCAACGGGCGGAGGTCTCGAGAAGGAGGACGGAGACCGAGAAGGGCCGGCGTGTCGGCGAGTGGATCGGGCAGAGCCTGGAGCGTGCCCGTCGGCAGGCGAAGGCCGCGGAGAACAACCCGCGGGAGCGCACCGATGTCCTCCTGCAGATCCGCCGCATGCTCCCCGCCGAGGGCTGGCTCACCGAACGGATGGCACGCCTGCGCGAGCAGGCGCACCTGGTCCGCAACGGCCACATCGCCAGGCTCAAAGAGGCTCGGGACGAGGTGCGCCATATGACGGTCCCCGAACGCAAGCGGGCGTCGGAGCAGCTCGCCGTCCGCTACCGCGCCCTGGTCGGCATCGACACCCGCCTGGAACGCCTCGATCACGCCGTAGCCGAGTGCGAGAAGAGGATCAGGCAGGTCACCCAGGAAGCCGAAGAGGCGGTCGCTCGCAACGAGTTCCCCAGGGTGCACAAGCTCCTCAAGTACGCCGAGGCGCTCCAGAAGCACAACAGCCAGCTCTTCAAGCAGATCGACCAGGCCGAGCAGGTGCTCGGCGAGATCGTGCGGGATGTCGTGCGCAGGACCTCGCCGGACGAGCAATAGTCCGCCCGCCCTCAATCCACATCCAGCCAGGTCAGCAGCTCGACGGCCGGCGGCTGGTCTCGTTCGCGGTCGTCCAGGACCCTGCGGCAGGCGATCGCCGCCGCGGGCGAGGTCGCGATCATCACGAGCCGCTCGAAGCCGGCGTGGCGGAGCTTCTCGATGTTGCCGCGGATGTCCGACTTGCCGGTCTCGATCTCGATCGCCAGGCGCCTGCCCGCCCGCTCGGCGAGCAGGTCGATCACGCCGTTGTCCTCCACGGAATGCTCGTGCAGGACTTCATAGCCCTGCTTCTCGAAGTGCTGCCCGGCGCGGCGGGCCCAGTAGGCGTGCTCCAGGCTGGTGCGGCGCACCGGCCCGGGGTCGATGCCGTGGTCACGGCAGACCGCGCGGCCGGAGTCGGTCAGCTGGTAGAGCACGACCTGGCCGGAGCGGGTGGCGATGGCCACCGGCTCGATCACGCCTGACTTGGTCAGGTGCTGTCGGACGGCGTTGCCGCGGCGCCGGGAGAGGTGCAGGCGCTGGTATCTCGACACGGTCGTGGAGAGCGGGCGTGCGGCGAGGTCCGACAGGAACCGCTCCTCCTCTGCCGACATGATGGGTGGTGGTTCTGGCAGCGATGATTCAGGATCAACCTGGACGATTGCTGTCGCTATGGGGGATGGCGGGTGGGATTGATGTCTCGATTGGTTGTTTCTATCCGGGCGCGGAATCGGTGGAATAACCGCCCACTCGAGCCCGCGGGGTCTATGCCCCGTGGAATCGCCGGAATCGCCAGCCATGCGTTGACGCACCTGCTGATCGGAGACCGAGCCCTCCCGGACGGGGCAGCGAGGCACCTTCACCAGGAAGGGCTCGGCGTGCTCATCGGCGAGCCGCACCACGGCCGAACCGATCGCGAGCGTGCTGATCGCCTGCTTCTGCTCGTCGGTCAGGTTCATGGCCGAGGCCATCACCCGCACATCCGCCTGGAGCTTCTGGCTCATGGCGATGGTGCAGTAGGAGTTGGCGAAGGCCACCTTGCTGAGCATCGAGGCGGACTGGTCCACGAAGACATAGCCCAGCCCGTACTGGCGGATCATCCGGATCGAGCTCTCGAGCACCGACTCGCGGGCGCCGGCCTGCTTGGCGAGCAGCAGGTTGTGGGCCTCCTCCAGGACCACGACATTGGTGAGCTTCGCTCGCGGTCCCTCGGCCAAGCGGAGGCGGTAGAGGTACAGCGTCAGGGCCTCGGAGAACATCACACGGTCCGAGGAGCTCGACAGCCCGTCCATCTCCAGGACCACATTGAGGTCCAGGAGATCCCGCAGGTGGGCGTTCGACTGGGTGTTCACGACCGAGCCGAACTCGCCATAGGTCATCGCCAGCAGGATCCGCTCGGCGGAGGCCTGCCACATCGCGGCCCGGCCCCTGAGCTTGGCGGTTCGCAGCCACGCGAGGAGATCCGGGACGCTCGGCCACCCGGTCTGGTAGTCCTGCCCGACGCCGGCCTCGCGGTAGAGGTGGTCCAGCCCCGCGACGAGCAGGCTGATGACCCCCTCGCCGCCCAGGTAGGCGGAGGCGATGACATCGACGATGAGCTTGATCCAGACCTGGGGCTCGCACCCCGGCGGCGGGATGAGTGGGTTGAACCGGAAGGGCGCAATGTCCCGGCCGATGGTGTAGACCCGCAGGTCGGGCTGCAGGCTGAGCAGGTCGCGGTAGCCCCGCTTCCAGTCCAGGGCCAGGACCTTGATGCCCCGGTCAATGAGCCCCCGCATGAGCATGAAGGTCAGGTTGGTCTTGCCCGAACCGCTCCTCCCGGCGACCAGGATGTGCTCCTTGAGACGCCCGCTCTGGAGGAAGAAGGGGTACAGCAGCTTCTCGCCGTAGGTCACGCTCCCGAGGCGGATATCGCCCCGGGCGCAGAACGCCTTGTCCGGCGGGGGGAACGGATTGCGGTCGAACTCGTAGGTCTGGCCGAGGTGCTTGGCGGCGAGCAGCTCGAGTGTCTGCTCGAGGTCCGTGCGGCCGTCGCGGTCCTCGGCGAGGTACGCCGCGTACAGCCGGTCGATCCGCTGGCCGAGCACCGGCCGGAGTTTCCTGCACAGCTCCTGGGCTCGCTCCATCATTCTGCATCGCCCCCGAGGATCGAGAGCTTGCGGTGCGCCGAGAGGTACAACTGGGCGTTCTCGGGGATGTCGGTGCGGAGCCTGGAGACATCCTTCCAGCGGGTGATCCGCTCGGCCCGCTGCTCGGCGTAGAGCTCCTGGAGCCGCTTGGTGAGGGCGTAGCGCTGCCGCTCGTTGGCGGGCCTTCCCTGGTCGGCCTCGCGGGCGTAGAGGTCGTTCGTCGCCGCGCACTTGGCCAGCTCGATCTCGTAGAAGTTGTGGCGGTAGAGCTCGGTGCGCTCGCGGATCTGGTGGATCAGGTCCTCCAGACCCAGCCAGGCGGTGCTCCGCTTGTCGGCGATGCCGGCGCTCTCGGGCTCAGAATTCGGGATGGAGAGATAGCCCTTGGTGATCACATCCTCGACGGTCTGCGGTCCGTCTCGGAGCCACGCCCCGGTCCGTGCGTGAAAGAACTCTGTCGAAGGGAGGCGTTCGGACGGGGCGGAGGGTCTCTGGGACGGATGTCCGTACAGGCCGTACCACTTCTCGGCGTAGTGCCGTGGCACATACCGCGTCGGGATGAATGCGTATGGGTCGTGTGTTTCCATTGGCCACCTCGGGATCTCTCCCGGCCAGTGGTAATGCGGCGGGGTATTTAAAGGTTCCGGTTGGTGTGGCTACTGGGGCGTGGGGACACCGGTGGCGCGCCGATGGCGCAACACATATAAAGGAGGGCCTCCGTTCCGCTGGCGGAGGTGAGACCATGACCGACATCGAGGACACGAACATCCGACGCATCGAGCGGCGGGCCTGGAGGAGGACCGGCGAGCTCGCGGGCCAGCTCGCCCGGGCCGAGTCCCACGACAAGGAGGAGATCCTCGTCGAGCTCGACCTTGAACGCTGGGTGGCGGAGTGCTGCGGGCTCTGCCGGGACAGGCCCTGAGAGCCATCGTGGGGCTCGGACTCGGGGTCGGATTTATGTCCCTATCCCCAGAGTCCCAAGCCCAATTCCCGTCAAGAACCCGCTTCCTGACCCTTCTGTGAGACTCAGTCCTCTCCGATCCCCACAATGTCGCCCGTGGCGTCCTCCGTCTCGCTGTCCCGTCCCCCCCCGCCCGGTTGGGCCGGGGGAGATTGTTTAAGAAATGTAAATGACTCCGGCCCCTCCACCCTAAAAGCCGACTTGGCACATGGCC
>CAYJPX010000001.1:59648-149715 GCA_964372195.1 uncultured Phycisphaeraceae bacterium | reverse complement strand
GGCCCGGTAGGGCCGGGGAAGATTCATTCTCAAGTGTAAATGCCTCCGTCCACTCCTCCTTCATCCCCGACTGACATCTGTGCCTTCTCCTCCGCGGCGGTCACCCTGGCTTCCCCAATCGCCATCCACCCGACCGACCACCCCTCCCACCAGAGCAACCGCCTCCCCAACGCCTATCACTCTCCTTCCTCTCCACGACACCCCTTCCCTCGACGAGCCGCACCGACGCCCTTCTCTCTCTCATCCATCCTCCCTCCCACCCCGCGGCCAACCCCGGCGCGAGCGACCACCGCTGGGCGGGACCCGCGTGGGCAACATCGGCGGATCCTGGCCGAGTCAGACGACCGCTGCCCTCGAGATCGCCGGGGGCCGCGCTTGATCGGGTCCGACCGGGCTGGTTCGACGCCTGGTCGAACGGGAGCGGACGCCCGTCTTACGGCGTCCCGCCCCGGGCGATCAGGGCGTCGATGGCCTCGACCCGGATCCGCGTCGAGCGCCCGAACCGGACGGCCGGGAGAGCACCGGTCGAGATCAGACGCCAGACCGTGCGGCTTGAGATCGCGAGCATCTCGGCCGCCTGGTCCACGGTGACGACGAGGGGACGACGGACATTCAATTCTGGGGTCTGCAGCATGGTCGTGCTCTCTCCTGGCCGGGCCTATCCCGGCCAGGAGAGAGCCTGACGCGCCGCTAGGGCTGGTGCAACCGACCCCCAGCGGGGCATGGGCGCATCCCTGAGCCCATGCCCGCGCCCGATCAACCCACCGGGCCGCGCTCGCCGTCCGCCGCCTCACTTGGTGACAATCGGCCTGCCCGGCCGCGGCGGCTGCGGGTGGGGCCGCGGAGTTGCGGGCGGGAAGGGTCGCTCCGGGATCGGGAACGGACGAGGTACCTCCGGCACGATGGGCCGCGGAGGAATCTCCGGGTAGCCTGTCGGTCGAATCATGGCGTGGATCTCCTGCATTGATGTGACATTGGCGCCCCCCCCGGCGGGGGCCCAGTCGGTACTCAGTGCTTCTTGTCCTTGGGTGGGTTCGGATCGTTGCCGTACGAGTCCTTGTCCCGGATCTGGCCGTTCGGCCGGTGGATGACGACCTCGCTCTTGTTCTGCTTCGCGATCGGCGTTGCTGCCTTTGTCGCGGCTGTCTGCGTCCGGTGATTTGACACCGGATTCCCACCCTCCGGCTTCACCTGCCAGCCCTTGCCGCTCGGCACCACATGGATATTCTTGCCCTTCGCCATCGGTCTGCCTCCTGTCGCCCCGGGGCTTGCCGGGGGCGACGACATGCATCACGGAGGCCCATTGCCCCCTTCAAAAGGGACTATGACCCGCTCTTACGGACCGCACATCACTACCATAATTGAGGCGGCGTAAGGGCCCGGTGTAGTTCTAGCGGAGCTGGCCGGGTGACGAGACGAGCAGTGCTGATGGACGAAGACGCCTCGACACAGTCGGACTACGAGATCGCCCTCCAGATCGGCTGTGGCGAGGCGGAGGGCCTCCGGGTCCTCATCCGCGAGCACGGGCCGCGTGTGCGCGGGTACTTGCGGGCCCGCTTTCCACGAGTCTGGGAAGATGCGTGGCAACTTGCCCTGATTCGAGTCGTTGACAAAATCGACCGCTTCGACCCGGAACGAGGCTCGCTCGGAACCTGGTTCCTGACGCTCGCCCAGAACTGCGCCCGCTCGGTGCTCCGCGCCGAGGGTCGCCAGTCTTGCCGTGAACTGCACACGGACATCGAACACGACGAAAGGAGACCGACGCCGCAGCCATCAACCCCGAAGCAGCGCCGCCATGCCGAGCGTCGGGCCGAGCAGATCCGTGAGGCGATTGCCGCCCTGCCCCCGAAAGAGCGACGCGTGATCGCGGCCGATCTGGCCTTCTGGAAGGGCCCTACCGGCCCCGACGAGGTCGCCCCGGCCGAAGAGCTCGCCCAGACTTGGGGAGACTCGACCTCGAACGCGATCCACCAAGCCCGGCACCGGGCGAGGAGGAAACTCCGGGAGGAGTTGATCCGGCGCGGCGTCTACCGCGAGGACACCAACCCATGACCGCCCCACAGGACGAGAGATTCTGGAACGAGATGGCGAACGAGATGCGCCGGTCCCTCCATCTCCACTCACTCAGCGAGGAGGAAGCCCAGGCGGAGTACGACTCGGCGGAAGACCTGCCGCTATCGGAGGCCGAGATTGAGGCTGCCGTCCGTCTGGCGACTTCGCATCTGCCGGTTGAACCGAGCGCCGCCGAACGCGCGATGTCGAGCGGCAAGGATGAGAAGATCGACCACGAGGTCGGCGAGGTGATCGGGATGTACCGAAACGAGGGCGACATCGACCCCGAGGTCGAGGAACGGTTGCGCGGCATACGGGAGGAGGCACTCGGGGATGGCGCGGACGAGGAGCAGGATGGCGAGGCCGACAAACAACCTTGAACGCCTCGCGCTCGAGCACCGTCTCGCGGTGGCACGCCGGGAGGCCGAGGCCATTGTGGAGAGGCTGTGCATCAGGACGCCGCCGGTGGACCCAGTGGCTGTTGCGGCGACGGAACGACGACTTCTTCGCTTGTGCCCCGGTGATTACGCTTCTGCCTTCGATGGGCTTCTGGAGTACCACCCATCCCACCAGCGATTCCTGTGCTTCTACAACACCAGGTACGATCGGGCCGGCCACGGGCACGCTCCGAGGACACGGTTCTCCCTCGCCCACGAGCTCGGACATTTCTTCATCGAGACCCACCACGAGTACCTCCGGTCCGGCGGCAAGAGCCACCGCTCGCGCAGCGAGTTCGCCACCTCTACTCCGGTCGAGCAGCAGGCAGATTGCTTCGCTGCCCACCTGCTCATGCCCGACCGCATGGTGAAGCCGATCGTCAACCGGGAGGACCTTTCGATTGATTTGATCAACGAGGTCGCGACCACCTTCCAGTGCTCATTTGTCAGCGCAGCGCTTCGGACCGTCGAGTGCTCCCACTTCTACGGCGCTGTCGGAGCCATCTGCGCCGGCCAGATCGCCTGGATGTTCTGCAGCAAGGCTCTCATCGAGAACGGCATCTACCCCGGCGAGCGCGGACCGGTCCGGTCGGACGGTGCTCGGAGGGCGTGGCTCGCCTTTGAAACGGGCGCCGACTCCATCCCGGAGCAATCCGGGTGGGCGCGACAGTGGTTCCGCATCTATGACGATGATCGACGGGCGACACTGCCCCTGATTGAAGCCTACCTCCCCGCCCGGATCATGGAGACACTCATTGTTGTGCTCAACATCCCGGAGGACGAGCTCTACGACTCTGACGAATGATCCCGCACGCATAGCGAGAACGGTTCCGGTCTCGCTCACACACGCCTCGACGCCCCGAGACCCACTGTTGTGGGTCCAGGCACTTCTCATCCGCTTCGGCCGCCGCAGCCGGCAGCGCGAGCATGATCAGGACACAGGCGATCAACTCGTGCATATCGAGTCTCCGGGTGGGCCCCTCAGTCTACCGGAACACCGCCCGCCCGGTTCAACGGCGAGGGCGGGGAGCCTCTAAGTCTGCTCGGCACTCTCGAAGAGGCGTGGGCATGCCCTGAGCCCTTGCCCCCACAAACGGATGGCCGCCCGGTCCCGATCATCACCCGCCCGCCTGCCGGTCCACCTCGGCCGCCGTGCTTGGATGGTCCTTCGGAATGCGCAGCTTGGCTATTGGGTCCATTCCATCGACCATGCTCAACGCCCAGCTGATCCACTTCTCGAGCTGGCATCCCGGCTCTATCGAGTCGCCCCGTGATGCCGTCAGGCTACGCACCTCTTGAACATACGCGCGAATGTCGTGTGCTCTCCTCCAGCGTTCGACCTGATCGGTGATGGCCTGAAGCTCCTGTGCCTTGAGCTCCTGCTCGTCGGCGAGTTCCTGCTGCCGAGCCTCTTCCTGCCGCTGGACTTCCGTAGCCCGTTGGCGTGCCGCCACTTCGGCAGCCTGCTTCGCCTGGATCTCGCGGAGCCGGTCGACCTCCTTCAATGTGGCGATGATGAACCTGTTCAGCCGGTCTTCGATCTTCACTTTGGGTCGGTCCCGCAGTTCGAAACAGGGGAATGAGAAGTCATCGCGGGTGAGCTGGAGGCTCAACTCGCCGGTGGCCCTGTAGTCGTGCTTGCGGGCCCAGGCTGACCCGGAGCGAGCCTTCCTCTCGCGCTCCTCCTTCGTCAACACATGAGGCTCCATCCGCCTGGGCTCATGAATCCGAGCCTTGAACGACTGGTTTAGGACCTCCACCCGTGCCTCGAGCGCCCCCGTGTCCACGAGCGCGCATGCCGAGTGTCCCCGCGCTTCGAATGCCTTCACAAGGGCATCCATTACGCGCAACCCTCGCTGCCATGTCTGCTCCGTCAGCGACGCATGCCGCCCCCAGGCGGCTGCGAAGGCGCCCCGCTGACGCGCCCTCTCGACGACTGCCCGGATGAGGCGGTGCGGTTTCTGCAACCCCGGCTGTACCTCGATGGCGGGCGCCCCCAGCTCATTCCGGATGAGCCGATCAATTTCGTCGTCAACCGCGTGCCGGGCTTCGGTAGCCCGACCAATGAGTCGAGCTGGCGCCTTCTGCAGACAGACGATCTCCAGATCTGAATTGTCCACCGTTGGCAGTGGACTGGGCTCCTCCACCCCATACCGCTTCCTAGTCCAATGCCCCGGCGTTGGCCGCGGGATCTGATGGCGTGTGCAGATCCTGATCATGTCGTCTCGCGATAGTCCGTACTTGGTGGCGAGCTGACCCATCGGCGTCTCCCAGACCTCCGCGTAAAGCTGCGTGCGCGGGATGCTCTGTTCCATACCGGGGCTCCCGAGGTGGGTCTGCCGGACCCCGGCGGCTGCCACGGCCGCCGGCCGCCTGCCGAGCAGATTACCCATTGTGACGGAAACCCGGCTCCCGTGGGGGCCCTCCGGGCACCGCCCTCCAGCTTTCATTTACACTCCCCGCCGTGCGCATCCTCCTGGTCATCCATGGCTACCCGCCGCGGTTCAACGCGGGCTCCGAGGTCTACACCCAGGCCTTGGCCCGCTCCCTCGCTGCCCGGCATGACATCCGTGTGTTCACCCGGCAGGAGGACCCGTTCCGCCCGCAGTACGATGTCCTGGATGAGTCCGATGCCAGCGATCGCCGGATCCGGCTCCGGGTCGTCAATAACTCTGAGTCTCGCGATCGGTACCGCTACGACGAGATCGATGCCGAACTCGATCGGCTGCTCGCGGACTTCTCGCCCGACATCGTCCATGTGAACCACATCTCCCACCTCTCCACGACGATCCTCAGGAGGATCCGGGACCGGGGAGTACCCCTCGTCTACACCCTCCACGATTTCTGGCTCATGTGCCCGCGTGGCCAGTTCCTGCAGCGATCGGCTCCTCCGGGGGAGGAATCGTTCCCGCTCTGCGATCGCCAGGACGACCGCAAGTGCGCGGAGCGGTGCTACTCCCTGTATTTCTCCGGAGGCTCGGAGCAGCGCCAGGCCGAGAGCGATCGATGGACCACTTGGGTCCATGAGCGCATGCGCCACATCCACGAGATGGTGGGGTGCGTCGACGCCTTCATCGCGCCATCGCGGTACCTGCTCGCGAGGTACCGCGACGAGTTCGGCCTCCCCTCCGAGAAGCTGATCTACCTCGACTACGGGTTCGACCACGACCGCCTCCGTGGCAGAGTGCGCGAGCCCGAAGGCCGCTTCGTGCTTGGGTACATCGGCACCCACATTCCGGCGAAGGGCATCCACCACCTGCTCCAGGCGTTTGGCCGCCTGCGAGGCGAGCCCGTGCTCCGCATCTGGGGCCGCCCCCGGAGCCCGTACACGCCGTCCCTGGAGCGGATCGCCTCGGAGCTCCCGGGCGGGGCGGGCGACCGAGTGCAATGGATGGGGGAGTACCGCAACGAGCGGATCGTGCCCGAGGTCTTCAATCGTCTCGACGCGATCGTGGTGCCCTCCATCTGGACAGAGAACTCGCCCCTGGTCATCCACGAGGCCCAGCAGGTGCGTGTGCCGGTCATCACCGCAAACGTCGGGGGCATGGCGGAGTATGTGCGCCACGAGGTCAACGGGCTTCTCTTCCGACATCGCGATCCGGGCTCTTTGGCGGAGCAGATGCAGCGCTTCGTCGACGCACCAGCGCTTGCGCGGCACCTCGGCACTCGAGGCTACCTCTACTCGGCTGATGGGGATGTGCCTTCCATGCTGCGACACATCGAAGCCGTCAAAGCGATCTACCGCGGCGTCATGTCTTCAGCCCCGGCGGAGGGCGTTCGACATGCCGATGGACCATGGCGCATCACGTTCGATACCAACCCGGACGACTGCAACCTCCGATGCGTCATGTGCGAGGAGCACTCTCCGCACAGCACCCTTCAGGTCGAGCGTCGCGCGGCCGGAAAGCCGCGGCGCCGGATGGACATCGCGATGGTGCGGCGGGTGCTCGAGAGCTGCCGCGGCACCAGACTCCGGGAGGTGATCCCCAGCACCATGGGTGAGCCCCTGCTCTACGCGCACTTCGACGAGTTCATCGACCTCTGCACCGAGTTCGGCGTCCGGATGAATCTCACCACCAACGGGACCTTTCCGGGACGAGGCACCAAGGCCTGGGCCGAGCGGATCATCCCGGTCACCTCTGATGTCAAGATCTCGATCAACGGCGCCACATCCGCCACCCAGGAAGCTGTGATGCTCGGGACCCGGCTCGAGCAGATCCTCGCGAATGTGCGGGAGTTCATTGCGGTCCGGGACAGCCACGCCGCCTCCGGTGGCAACTTCTGCCGGGTCACATTCCAGACCACATTCCTGGCCTCAAATGTCGCCGAACTGCCCGACCTCGTCCGGCTCGCAGCCTCCCTGGGCGTGGACCGCGTGAAGGGCCATCACCTCTGGGTCCATTTCTCAAACATCCAAGGCCTCTCGATGCGCCGCTCACATGCATCGGTCGAGCTATGGAACAAGGTCGTAGCCCAGACCGAGGCCGCGGCCAAGGCGCATCGACTGCCGAACGGACAGCGCGTCCAGCTCGAGAACATCCACCGACTCGATCCTGACGCCCGCGATGAACTCACGCCGGACGGCAAATGCCCGTTCCTGGGGCAGGAGGCCTGGGTGAGCGCGGAGGGGCGCTTCAACCCGTGCTGCGCACCAGACGCCCAACGCCGGACCTTGGGGGAGTTTGGGGTGCTTTCCGAAAGGACCATGATGGAGATCTGGACCGGCGGGGAATATCGCCACCTCCACGAGCACTATCGGGAGAATCGGCTATGCCAGACCTGCAACATGCGCCGGCCTCTGAACCCCAAATGAACTGGTCAACAACGACGATCGCACCGGACGGAACACACCATCTCCTGGACGGGCAGCCGTTCTACGCGGCTCGCTTCTGTCGCGTCCACAAGTACCACGACCCGGGTCTCGCTCCGGTCGTGGATGACACGGGGGCGTACCACATCGACCCGCATGGACGGCCCGCGTACGCCGCGAGATTCCGCCAGACATGGGGATTCTACGAGGGACTCGCCGCCGTCGAAGCCGATGACGGCTGGCACCACATTCTGCCGGACGGAGCCCCGCTTTCAGCGTATCGCTTTGACTGGTGCGGGAACTTCCAGGAACGCCGGTGCACGGTCCGGCAGAGGGATAGCCGGTACCTGCACCTCGATGCCACGGGCGAGCCGGCGTACCCGGAACGACACGGCTACGCCGGCGACTTCTGCGACGGGGCGGCGGTCGTACGATCCCTCGAGAACGACCTCTGCACGCACATCACGCCCGAGGGCTCCCGCCTGCACGGCCAGTGCTTCCTGGATCTCGCTGTGTTCCACAAGGGCTACGCCCGTGCCCGAGACGCTCGCGGCTGGTTCCATGTGGACCGCCACGGTGTCCAGGCGTATTCGGTCCGCTTCGCCGATGTCGAACCGTTCTACAACGGCACGGCCTTGGCTCAGACCGTAAGCGACGAGAGGGTGCTTATCGATCCAACTGGTCGAGAAGTGCTCGCCATCACCCAGAACCCCCACCCTCCATCAACAACCGCCGCGAGTCTGCAGGTTGTCGTGATCGGCAACATTGGGGCAGGGAAGACCGAGGTTGCCGGGTTCCTCGCGAAGCGGCTGGGGTGGCCGATGGTGGCGATTGACACGATGCGCCGCCGCGTTGGAGATGGTTCGCCGGCGGGAGAACTCCGTGCGTGGTCGAAGTTCGTGTCGTGTGCGCAGGCGAGCCGTCCGAAGGTGCTGGAGTGTTCTGGTTCGGGCCCCATGGTGCACCTGTTGGCACGCGCGCTGGCAGAAAGCCGCGCGTCAGTTTTGGTGCTGTGGGTCGACGCTCCGGTGGACGCCTGTCTGACACGGATTCGCAATCGTGATTGGG
Source organism: uncultured Phycisphaeraceae bacterium (assembly GCA_964372195.1). Lineage (GTDB taxonomy): Bacteria > Planctomycetota > Phycisphaerae > Phycisphaerales > UBA1924 > PNC22. Next base: position 141,348 of record CAYJPX010000001.1, on the reverse strand, counting down.
ATACGCCCTACCCCGACTTCGGCGTTCCCATAGAATCTGTTGTTCGGGATCTTGGGCAGCGCCTGTCCTCCGAGCTGGCGGGGGGCAGGGCATGGTCACGATTCGATGTCCATCGGCTTGACGCTGGCGTGACGCGTGACGCTGTGTGCGAGCAAGCGTGGCAGGTAGTGCAGAAGCGCGTTGGAGGATTCCCTTCATGAAACACCTTCAGCAGTTGGGAGAGCACTTGGTGGCGTGGGGACTCGCCGAGCCTCGAGTCCGGGCAATCCTGTGGTATGGGTCTATGGCACGTGGCGACGCCGGGGTGCACTCCGATCTTGACGCAGCGATCGTCATCGAACAGGGTTCGGAGCCAGAGGAGGTGGTGCGGTCCTGCACGATGTGGTTCGGTCACCGACTCCAAGCCCACACGCATGTTGCGTCACGAGCCGAGGTGTGTCTGTGGCTTGATAACTCGATGACGAAGGCAGATCTCTATTTGGCGCGCTCGGTCGACGAGTTGGCGTGGCTCGCCGACTCGCCGGATATTGTCCCGCCGCGACTCGCTACCGCTCTGGACAAGGACCGGCGATGCGGTGCGATGGTCGCCCGGGCCGCCCAGGACATCTCTCGGAATCTCCTGCCGCTTGTGAACGAGGAGGTTGAGAAATTCCTCGTCGCCTTCGAAGCGTGCTCCGCTGCACATCGACGAAGCGATGCCTATCAGTTCTACTTCCAGTACAATCTGGCCCTACATCGCTTGGCCCGGTTGGTCGAGTTGGCGCGGGGCACACCGGTGTACCTCTTCTTGCCAAAGCTGCTCCTGCCGCGGCGCATGTCTCTGCCGGAGCAGTTGCGTTGGCGGGAGTTGCGCGGCACGCTCTACCTGCCCGAGGCGAACCAGGCGAAACGCCGACTCGCGGACTCCTTCCTGGCGACCTTCGGCGAGATCTCCGTACGATTGGGCTGCCGTCGCAAGCCGGCAGACCTCGCAGGGTTTCTCAATGCCGTTATTGACCGAGACCTTTTCTTTAATGTGCGAGACTTTGCGGATGCGTACAGTGGAGCCGTTCGGCCCGGCCGGCTCTTCCGGACCTCCACGCTTACTCGATGGCAGGCCGAGCCCCTGCTCAAACGGTGGCTCGCTCAGCGGAATGTACAAACGATCGTGGACTTCCGACATCCTGCCGAGCTGACGGAGGAGTCGGCACGCTACTCGACTGACCTCCTGGCTGGGATCCGCTATGTGTCACTCCCCCTCTCTGGCGCACCTCAGCCGAGCACCGTGAACTCCCCTTGGGATGCCGGCAGGGCGTACGAGCAACTCTTCTTCGAGTACTCGGGAAATGTGGTCAAGGCGCTCAAGACTGTCGCGGAGGATACCGAAGGGAGCACCGTCGTGCACTGCCATGCCGGGAAAGATCGCACGGGGTGGTTCTGCGCAGCGCTCGCGCTGTTGCTGGACCTCCCCGAAGACCAGGTGGTCCACGACTACGTGCTGAGTGGTCAGGGCGTCGAGGCGAGCGCGATCCAGCACTTCATAGAGTCGGTGGCCAGGGCTGGTGGGGTGAGTGAGGTCTTGACACAAGCAGGCTTGAGCGAGGACGACCGCCGCCAACTCCGAGCATCCCTGCTGACCGGAGAATCTGAGCAGACTCTTGGCTGATCCCTCTCATTTCGCCGACCCGACCGCCGGCATCTCGTCCCGTGTCCGACCGTCAAGCTCCCTCCCGGCCGCCTTCTTATTCACGCCGCCCCACTGCTTGAAGAAGAACGGCACGCTCGCGGCCAGGCACTGATCGCGGATGCTCCGCGCCCACTCTGGGCTCATGGGCCTCGCACCGGGGCCCGACTCGCCGCCCACAATGATCCAGTCGATGCCCGTGAGCGGCAGGTGTGGTATAGGCCCGAGCAGCGGCTCGACGGAGAGGAACTTGACCAACGCGCCGGTGTGCCTCAGCTCCTCGATCCGGGGCACCACCTGCTGGTTCTCAACGCTGGCACCCATCCAGATATTGGCGGTCCACTTCACTTCGGCCGAGAGCTCCCAAGCACGCTCCGGTCGCTTCGTCAGCACCTGGAACGTGTGTTGGGGGCAGCGGTTCATGACGCCGAAGACTCGCTGGATGAACTCCAGCGGCATGTCCTCGTGAAAAAGGTCGCTCATCGAGTTCACAAAGATCACCTTCGGCGTTCGCCAGAAGAGCGGGGCCTCAACCACTACCTCATCCAGGTACACCGTGCCGTTCCAGCGGCCCTTGCCATTGATCACGTGCAGGTAGCCGGCCTTTCTGCCCGGGTCGCGGCCGGCGTCGATATCCGCTCGAGCCATGGCCGCGATCCTCTTGGCCATCCGCTCGGCGTAGCAGTTGGCGCAACCGGCGCTCACCTTGCGGCAGCCGACCACGGGGTTCCAGGTTGCCTGGGTCCATTCGATCGTGGAGGACTGAGCCATGGACGCCTCCAATTCGGCCAGCATGCTTGGTGAAGCAGGCCGAACAATTCGCGCGGCCTGCGATGCTGGATCGACAGCGCCAGGATATGGACGTCAGCACACCGTCCAGTGACGCTCCGGTTGCATGACAATGATCTGCGCGACGCCCGGCCTACGGGACCGGCCCGTGGCTGGGCGGGGATGGGCGGTCCCGCCCGCCATCCCGGCTCCTCGCCTCCAGCTCCCGGATCTGCCGCTGGATCCGCAGGGCCCGCTGGCACCACCGGGCGAGCATCCAGGCGTCGCCGAGCTTGATGTCATCGATGTCGCGGACTCCGGAACGGACTACTTGCCAGACCGCCCGCACCACGCGGGGTTGGAGATGACCGCGGATGATGGCGACCATGATCATGCAGTCTCGCAACTCCTCCCGGAGGCGATCGGCCTTGTACTTGGCTGCGTCGAACTGCGGCTTCATCCTGTCGAAGTCGACCGTGGCGAATGCTCCCCAGTCCAAGCCGAAGTTCTCGTCGTAGTGCGGCCTCGGCAGCCCGCTCCTGCCCCGCACTGGGAGCTGGAGCACGGGGCCCCACTCCATCAGGTAGACCTGTCGTTCGAGTTCATCTGGGTCCGCGAGCTCCTCGACCGGGAGTCCCGGAACGGTGCCGTACCTGCACAACCGTCTGCGCCTTGCCAGGAAGGAGACCGGCACCTCGGTCCCATCCACGAGTTCTGTTGCGATTTCCATGTTCAGTTCCTCCGAGCTGTCCGTCTTCAGACGGTTCGCTCAGGCCCTGGCGAACCCGTCGAGCACGGCGACGGCCACCAGAGCGGACCCGCGGATAAAGCTTTCGGTCGCAGACCGAAACGCTTTACCATGGGGGGTCTGCGCCGGCCGGAGCTGCAGCCCACAGCAGCGTCATCGAGCTCTACACACCATCCTGGCGCAGCGCGGACCTCGGGTCCAAAGGAATGGACACAGGCCCCCAGCGGGGTGACATCGCCAGTACCGACGCCCCTGCGGCGGCCGCTGTATTTCCGAAGTGGGGTACGCCCCCTTTGTCGGTGCTCCTGGTCCAGGCCCCGCGAGTCCTCCGCGCCAGTGAGAGTGCGTTTCCACTGCAACTCGGGTGTGGGTGTGTAGTGGTGTGTCCTCTACTACAACTACTACTACACAGAGACGACGCTTATAAATCACCGAAAGGCGGGTTTTTGAGGCCTCGCGTCGTCACCGGTGAGGAGTGACGGAACAGACATGTCTCTCGGACTCTGTTCCAGGGTTCCACTGGAAAACTACTCTCACTGACAACCGCAAGCTTTATATACCCCCGTTTCCAGTGGAGCATCCGGAGGTGATGTTCCAGTGGAGAACAGCGTCAGGGCGAAGATCGTCCACCAGATCCAGCACATGGTCAGGCACGCGGTCATCAAGGACCGCCGGTTCCTCGACGATGAGCAGCTCATCCGGGCCGAGCAACTGGCCGTGCTCGAAGAGGTCTTCAACACCAATGTCCGGGACACCGAGATCCGGGAGCTCTCGAGCCACTTCGCGCCTGTGCTCCGGGAAGACCACCCCTGCCACCTCGCGGTCTGGGGCAAGACCGGCACGGGCAAGACCCTGACCTGCCTCTACTTCCTGAGCCTGCTCGCCGAGATGTGCAGGGCCAAGGGCATCCCCATGCGCCAGGAACACCTCGACCTCTCAACACCCAGGCCCTGCTTCCGGGCCCTGAACGACCTCGCCTGCCTGGTCAACGCCTCCAAGCGCTACAAGAAGGGCATCTCGCTCGAGGAGTTGATGCTCCGCATCGAGGCCGCGCTCTCCCGCCTGGCCGGATTCTTCGTCCTCTTCGTGGACGAGTGCGACCATGTTCGCCGAGACCGCGACACCTTCATGACCTTTCTCGTGCGGCGGCTGCCGCAGCGGATCAAGGCCAAGCTCATCCTGGTCTTTGCCTCCAACCGCCTCGACTGGCCCGATCACCTCGACCCCAGGGTCCGGTCCTTCCTCAAGCTCAACGAGCTCATCTTCAAGCCCTACGACGCCATGGACCTCCAGCAGATCCTCCGGATCCGCGCCGAGAAGGCCCTCCAGCCAGGCGCCCTCGAGGCCGGCGTCCTCGAGAAGATCGCCGGCCTCGCCAGCCGGGATCACGGGGACGCCCGGCAGGCTGTCGCCCTGCTCGCGCGGGGCGCCTATCTCGCCGAGAAGGCCGGCTCCCACATCACCCTGGAACTGGTCGACGAGGGCGTGACCGAGCTCGACCGGGACCGGTACCTGACCCTGATCCGATCGTCCCCGCCGCAGCTCCAGGCGGCCCTGGCGGCGATCATCGAGGCCTCCGCAACGCGAGAGCACCTCGGCAGCGGAGAGGCCTACGACGCCTACCAGCGATTCTGCGGCCGGGTCAGCCTCCGGCCCCTCACCGGCCGTGCCTTCGGCGATCTGGTCGCCGAGCTCGACATGTACTCCTTCATCCGGAGCCGGGTGCTCTCGAAGGGCAGGTACGGCCGGACCCGCGAGATCACCCTCGACCTCCCAGGGAGCCTCGTCGCCCGCCTCCGCGAGGCAATCATGCTGAACTTCCAGGTCCGGGGCTGAGCCCACCGACCCGCCTGCTGCTCGCCCGGCGGGCCGATACAGCGGGGCTACGGCACCATGCGGGCGAGCCACTGGCCTATGGGCAAGACCCCTCGGACGGCTCCTCCCCAGCCAGCCCCACCCGCCGGTTAGACGAGTGAGCGGCGCCCATCGCCGAGATGCGTCCCCGACCACGCCACGATCCCATTCCCCGAGCCGTATTTGAACCCGTACCAGCCGCTCCCGATGAGCACAGATCCAATGGTGGCGGCCCGAAGGCGGGCGGCCCTCTGAGGACCGCCCGTACCGCTCGAGTCGCACCCGCCGTCTCGCGAGGCTGATCGCCTTCTCAATCTCCCAGATCACCAGCAGCGAGACCCTCCGGGAGGCGCGAACCGGCGCGGCCCGCGGGCCGCACCCATCGCCACTGCTCACTCGATCACCTCCTCGGCGAGGCTCTCCTCGCCCTCTTTCCCTTCCTCGATGATCCACTCGAAGGCCTTCCCCAGGCAATAGACCGCCAGAGCGATCTCGTTCCTCGAGAACGAGCTGCTGCTCTTCCAGGTCCCCGACTGGTCTTTGTACCTCCGCGAGACCGACGCTTTCAAGATGGTCTTGACCTGACCACCCACATTGATCTCGTTCTCCCAGATCGCCGCTTCGACGGCACCTGCTTTCCATTTCGCCTTTGGCATTGCCATTTGAGACACCTCGGGCCCACCAGCTACCGTGGAGGGCCTCTTCTCGTGATAGAGAAGAGCGACCTCTGCCGCCCACCTCCCGCATTCGTCCACAGCACTCCTCATGAGCAGACGCAACATCTGCAGCACATCACGCTGCGCCCAGCATCGCCCGCAGCGGAACACCTGCTCCTGTGAGGCGGGCAACACAATGGGCGGGGGGGGACCCCTGCCGAACCAGTAGACCGTCTGTGGCTCAGTGGCGCTCCAGCAGCGTTTCAACGGCACCTCGGACTTCGCCATTCGAATCATCTCGCAGATCACGCAGACGCGTCCGTACCTCATCGGGCACCGCCCGGGGCGGAAGCAACTGCAGCGATCGCACTGCGGCCAGCCGAACATCGGGCGCCTGGTCTTCCAGTAGACCGAGGAACGCGCTTTCGCACGCTTCGTATCGAGCACCCTCGCCGGCCTCGCTGCTACTCTCCGCCCGTCCAAGCTCAGCGACCAACCCGATCGTGGCCGCAGCGCGGATATCGGCCCGCTCACTCTTGGCGGCGGCGACGAGATCGCGGTAGCCGACGCCTCCCATCTCCCCAAGCACACGGGCCGCGAGCTCCCGTTGCTCTTGACTCGTCTCAGCAGCTACCAGGAGATCGCCATAGAGATCTCTGGCTTGTCGGAGGTCGATAACGACCAATTCAGCACCGAGTTCCGCTGGTGGCTCGAACCGCACTTCACGAGCTTCCTGAACAGACGCCTCCGCATGAGCCGCCTTTCGCTTCAGGAACACCCCGCCGGCCAGGTCAGCGATCGCGACATACCGGGACGATACGCCAGGGGGAATCTCGCGAACGACGATCTCCGAGTCTCCCGCCTCGATCGACAGCTTTACACCCTTCAGAGCGCCGTCCACAGACAATGTACAACGGCGACTCTTCAATCCGCCCGCCTCGGTAGCCTCGCCGCCCATCGCGTCGGGCACAGCCCCGCGGAGCACCTCAAAGCAGTACGCGGCGGCCTGATCGATGTACTCGCCGACCTGGCTCTCCCTGGTCTTGCACCACCGGAGGCCGTTCTGCACCGCATCGCGAAGCATCGCAAACAGGCTCACTCGTGCCTGCCGGGCCGCAGAATCATCCAGAGCTGCCGGCTCTGTGGCCGTCGCCGCTTGCGCCTCAGATGTCACGGCCGCGATGGCACGCAGCCGCAGGACTTCCAGTTGCGCAGCTGCACACCTGCTGACGCGATCGACCCCGACCCCGGATGCGGCCTCATGCACTGTGGCTTCATCCACAAGTGGCTCCGCGGTCACATCGCTATTCTCCAGCTCGGGACAGAGATACCGGCAGCAGACACTGACCTCCTCCGCGAAATCCGGATCTGTTCTGATCCGAGACCAGAGCTGCAGGACCAACGAGGGTTCGGGCTCTTCGCCGCCCTGGAGATATGCCACGAATGGCATGATGGTGGATCGGTTGGTGGTGCTCATCGCCCGAACTCCTCACCGAGCATGTGGGCCGCCCTGGCCGTGATACCGCGCCAGACTGTCTGTGCCCTTTGCTTGATAGCCTGTAGGCACTCCGCTCGATCGACCTCTGGCTGGGTCAGCTTACGCGCCTCGATGCCCAGTCGGCTACAGAGCAGCTCCGGGTCTCTCGACTGAGGCAGATTCTGTGCCAGCGCTTGGGCGACTCCCGTCCAATCGATGGATCGAGCCTTCGTCCCACGAAGATCATCAGTGACTGGGCCATAAATCGCTCGGTCCTCTGCGCACTGACACGAATCCCGGAGTGCCCGGAGACATCTCTGTTCGATTTCGCTGCTCGCTGCCTCTCGGCCGGGACTGTCTTCATGTGGTGCCGCCAAATGGTCTGTGCGTACGGCCTCCATAGGCAATCGGACTCGTATCCTGGATGCTCGCTCCCGGATGTTGGCCCACATTTCCCGGCAGCGAACACGGAGTGCGGTCTCCGCGTCGTGCAATGTAGCGGAGTCCGGCGCAGCAGAGACGGCGTGACAAAGGGCACTCAATTCCTCGCTCTCGGCGTGTCCACCGCCCGCGAGAGCACTGCGAAGCTCGGCCACAACATCGTCACCAACTGCGCCTGGCGGACGCGAGCGGTGCACCCTCTGCACTGCCCGCAACATCGCTCCTTCATCAAAGGTCGTGTTCCTGACCGCGTCCTCGAGTGCCCCATAGCCACCGGAGCCGGGATCACGGAGCCCCTCTGTCACCCTCAGCCCGAGTCGGCACACCATGGCCTCGAGTAGCGTTGCACCAAGGACACAGTTGGCCTGCATCGCACGCTCGCGACCATCCCGCCCCGAGAACCTCACCGGCTCAACACCTCCGTACCCCCGCTGATCCACGAGCACTCTGAGCCAGTATTCAGAGCCCGAGAGATCGAGATTGCTCGCTGAGTCCTGCAGGGCCCGCGAGGTGACCGCCTTTAGCCTCGCAAGGTGCGCGACCGACCGCGCCGACAGGAAGTACCCGAAGAACAGCCCGGCGCCGACGACATCTCGAGCCACCGCGGGGGGCCATGTGTCGCGATCCTCGTTGCGGGCCCGATTGAGCACGGCAAGGCACGCCGGCACATCGATGTCGAAAGTACCTAGCGAGTGAAGAACGGAGAGCAACGCTGCCCTCGCACAGGCGAGCATCCCACACATGGACGCATCACCCGGCTGTGGTAGGCGCTCCGAACTCGGAGATGCCACACCCAGAAGCTCGAAGCAAGCGATCTCGTTCTCTACAAGAGGAGCACGCGGCATTCCGTCTCGATAGTCGAGATGCGTGAACACGCACCGAATCGGAAGGCCGGGGTCTCTGCCGCGGGACTCGAGGCCGAGGTCGCGATCAAGTAGCTCCTGGATCACATCGTCAAACGCAAACCCGGCTGCTGGTTCCAACACGCACCGGTCCAGCACGAGAGCGCCGATGTCGCGGCATCCCGCCCCCAACGGCAAGCCGCGCTGCCTGAGCTCAGGCGATAGCCTCGCGTGGAGGATGTGCCCATACACGGCCGAACCCCATGCGATCGCCCTGACCCACGCCTCGACCTGAGCAAAGCCAGCGCCGTACCCGTCCGGGAGGACTCCGAGACTGGCTCCGTCGTCCATTGCGCACCTCGTAGGCATGAATATACCCGGGTGATGCGCAGTGCGAGAAGGTCGGCACGGATCGACCCTCCCGGCCCACCTGTTGGGGGAGGGCAGGCCACCCCATGGCTTCCCCTGCTTTCGCCTCCTGCCTGGGCCTTGTTTGGATACTCGTTCATCCGGTGTGCTCGTGCTCCCGGCCGCAGGGCAGACGGAGATGGCACTTTGGGCTCCTCGATTCCGACAGTCCGATTCTGCGTCGAGGCTGGCCCGTCATACGCCTGCTCGCTGCAGGTCGATGGCTCGGAACGGGCGCGGTGGACGCTGCTGGGCCGTGCCCCCGCCGAATTGCTCGACGCATTCGTGGAGCGGCACCTCGGCTGCGGGCGGGACGATGCACGCTCGGGGCCGGAGAGTCTGGATGGACTAGCCCGTATGTCCCGCGACTGCCTGCCGGGCCCGCTGATCGACGAGCGTCGGCTCGACCACCTCGAGGAGCGGTTGAAGGCAGCAGACGAGCCGGGTGCCCCTCCGCTGGTGCTGAGCATTGAGGTGGGTGACGAGTTGCGCAATCTGCCGCTGGAAGCCGGGCTGGTGGACCCCGAGTTCGAGCGCGAAGGCGTGCGCTCCGTGTGCCTGGACGACCGTGTCGTAGTCACACGCCGCGGCTCCGGTCCCGGTCTGGTAGCTGACTCGGAGCTGCGGGCCCTGGTGGTCGACTGCGGGGATGGGGAGCGCCTTGAGCAGAAGTCGCTCGAGATACTCTGCGGCAGGAGCGTGACGGTCCTGAGCAACCCGACATACGCCATGCTGGAGGCCTACCTGGCCGAGGATCGTGATCACAATGTGCTGGTGACAATCGGGCACATGGAGCGGAGCAGCTCTGGCCGTTTTGGGTCGATGACCTTCGCGGACGGGCTGCGGCCTTGCACGGAAGTGGCATTACTGGTGGCCCGGACCCTGCCGGAGCTGAAGGCGCTGGTGCTGGGTGGGTGCGAGAGCTGGTCTTCGCTGGTGCCGGCGTTCGAGGATCTCCCGAGGCTGGCAACGGAACACGGGGCTCGGGAGCCGGTGCTGCCATCGATCCCGGTGCTGGTGGCGCACCACTTCAAGGTGGCACCTGCGACCGAGCGTGGGGCGGTGAGGGCCTTGCTCCGAGAGTTCGGCAGGTCGGGCCGTATTGATGTGGCCTTCCGGGCGTACCGGGCCGCGTTGGGCCATGACCACATGTGCGGAGGTGCGATGCGTTCCTCGGCGGTGCTGCGTCTGAACGGGGACGGTTTGGAGCTGGTCACTCCGGACCCAGAAAGAGCTACGCGTCTGCGCTATGCGCGCGCGATCCGACAGCGGTACAGCAGGGTGCGCCTTCCGGGAGATGCAAAGAGAGACGTGGAGACGCTACGGAGCCGGGGCGGCTACCTCGAGCGTGACATCACCTACATGGTCAGGGTGAAGGAAGCGGGGGATGGGCTAGTTTCAAATAGGGATGGCCCGGGTGAAGACCGCGAACGGCAGGTTCGCGAGCACGAGGCGTTGATCCTGGATCGGCTGCTCAAGGGCCACCGTTCGGTGGTGGGGCTGAAGGCTCCTGCTGGCGTGGGCAAGACGGCGCTGGTGCACAATGTGGCGTATCGACTCGCAACGGACTATCTCCGCGAGGGCTCGGGTCCGCTACCCGTGTGCGTCGAACTGCGGGGGTACGGCACATCGCTCAAGGATCTGGTCGAGAGGACGCTGACCAAGGGGCTGACGATCCAAGACCTGGAGTCCGGCGGCTATATACTGCTGGCTGATGGGCTGGACGAGGCGGCAGGCAAGGATCGCCTGCGTGAGGAGTTCAAGGCCCTGTCCAACACCACCGAGGAGAACGAGGAACTGCCCTCGCCGTCGGCGTCGCTGGTTTCGTCGCGGCCGGAGTCGGCCAGATCTGACCTGCCGCACTTCGGGCGTGATCGGGAGGGGCGCGAGGAGCACGTCTTCGAGCTCAGGCCGTGGGACCTCGTACGGATCGAGCGGTACATCACCCACCACTTCGAAGGGCTGGACGAAGCCCGGGGGGAGGCGCTCTTCGGACACATCAAGGCCAATCCGCCACTGGTGCAGCTCGCGGGCCAGCCGCTGCTGCTGTGGATGCTGTGCGGGCAGGCAGAAACCGCGCCGCTCGAGCAGATGCCATCCACCGCGACGGCGCTACTTGCGGCGGCGATCGGCCGGATCGTCCGCCGGCGCAACGAGCACCTCGGTCCCAACCAGCGCGCGCTAGGCGAGGCAGACCTCAATCTACTCACCGAGCTGTGTTGGGTGCGAGACAGCACCGACAAGCTCCTGACGGTCAGGAGCGCCCAATGCGCACTGCGCAACGCGTTCGCCTCCGACCGCCACAACGCCTGGGAAGTCGGGCTCCGAGACAGCCCCAAGCATCGTGACCTCGATCTTCTGCTGGAGGATCTGGTCACGCGGAGCGGCCTGCTGACCGCGAGCGGGCCCGCCCGGCAGGACGACACCGTCCTCTCCCCCTCGGACGTGCGGCTCGGGGACTTCCTTGTGGCCCGGTATGTGGCCAATGCCATTAACACCGACGGATGGGCCAAGGCAACAGTCGAGATCGATGGCAAGCTCCACCTCGCGGCGCAGTGGATCAGCTCCAAGGCCTGGGATCCGTGGAACTACCAAGCAATCCTTGCCAACTGCTGCGGGCAGCTTCACGATCCAACTCCACTCCTTCGCGAGCTCTCGACATATGCCCCAACACGCTTCAACGAATTGGGCGATGATGAGTTCAGAAGTCGGCTATCCGTCACACTCGCCTGTTTGGCCGCCGTACCCCACCCGTACTCCTCTCCGGTACAAACGATCATTACGAGCATCATTTCTTCTGTCTTGTCCCTGCTCCAAAGACACTTAGCATACGGCCTGCAATATGTTAAGTATCATAGCCCGGTCTTCTCCGCACAGTCCTATGCCGGCTCGCACCCCCTTTCCACCCTCCCCTATGACGAACCAGCCTTTGCCACTCTTCGCTCGTGGCTTGACGACCCTCGCATATACTCCCACACTTCGCCCACGCGCAACGTCGCCCGAGTCTTCTTGCATATTCTCACCACTTATATACCTCTGCCAACAGTCACTTCCGCCGCCCTTTCCTTGCTGACGCGCGACGATCCTGAAGCCATCATCGATGGCATCACCCTATTCTTAGATACGTTCCCCCACACCGAGACTGCTCCCTGTCTGGATGCCGTACTTGCGCTTTTGGCGCGCAATGATCGTCTATCCTGGCTTACGGCGGAACATTTCGGCATGTTTCGCTACTTCTATTTCCACAGCGACTGGCGGTTCGACCATCTGCGATGCAATTCACGCTTTGTCCAGTGTCTGCTCTCTCTCCTGCTTGCCGATCCCGACAACCCCAACAAACATTGCGCCTTCATTCTGCAAGCACTTGGCATACCTCTCCCCTATTCGTTTCTGCGGGCGCTTCCGGACAACGATCGTGCGGCCTGGCTTGACAGCAACGCCCAGGAGCAGCCACCTCGACCCATTGAACCCGACTTGGCGAGCGGACTCGCCGAATGGCTAGTGTCCATCATCCGTGAGGCTACAAACCCTCATACCTCGGTCTTGGTGTGGTCTCAGCTTCGTTCCAGTCTGTTTCCGAGGTCCGTGCTCTCCGAGCGTCTCATTCCTGACCTGATCTCATGCATTGAAACTGGCAACGAGACTGTGACCAAGCGAGCAGTCAAGGCCATCGATGGTCTTCGATCAATTGAGTGCGCAGATCAAGTGGTACGCGCTCTTTTGCCGCTTGCCTGCGGCTCAAACGAACTCGCACATGATGCACTGTTCGCATTATGGCATGTCCTCGATCTCGATCCTGAAGCACTCAGCGAGCACAGAGCGACCCTTATGCAATACCTGTCCGGCGATCATCCCACGCAGGTCATGGTAGCATGCAGTATTATAAGTCGCATGCCAGCCGCTCTGCACTGGCCGCAGCTGACTCAGTGCCTGGCAACAATTGCAGAGAACACGGCGTTTGGCATCGGCTTGAGACGAGAAGCGTTCCGGGCACTGATGTTGCTGCCAGAGCCGGAACACACGGCAATCAAGGTCCGCATGATCAAGAATGTTCTGTCAGCGGCCGAGTGGTACGCGGAGCGAGCACGGGTTGTGTCAACACTGCCGTCGGCATCTCTGGATGATCAGGCGAAGCATGCGGTTGGGCTGACCGTCGCTCGGGCAGCAGCAGTGGAGACGGACGAAGAGGCTCGTGAGCAGATGATCTGCACGTTAGCACAGCTTGGTGTCAGGTTTCGCCTCACTCGCCGCTCCCGCATTGTCCTCAGAGTCCGGCGTCATAGAATAGCTGGTATTCCAGTTGCTATTATTAGGCCTTATATTGGCCGAAAGATCAAATGGCTGGATGTCGACCGGAGCTGAGCGCGGGAAGGCTGGCCCGTGGCGCGACGCTGGAACCATGAGTGATCAGGGGAGATCACGCGAAACAAGTACTGCGCGGACCCCAGGATTCACGCGGCCTCGCGGTGGTTGTGCCTCAACAGTCAACCGGGCCTGGCATCCCGGAGGATCGCTTCGAGGGCTCGGGTCGGGCCGTCCCGAACGGTGGCAGATGCTCCCGGGCCGAGTGCGGCAGGCATCGGGCTCGTAATCCGAGCACTCATTGGTGAGGTGGTCCAGGGGCCTCCGCTCCAGGATGATGAAGTGGCGCAGACACTCGGTCTGTAGCGACCGGATGACTCGCTCGATGTAGGCGTCGAGGCTCGGTTTCAGACTCGGTGACCCATGACAGGGGGAGGGGAACTGGATCGGTTACGCGCCTGGAGGAAGTGAGTGCCGCAGCCTTCGCGCCGGCCGCACTCGGAGTCGCGCAGTCACTTCGATCCGCGGGCGGCTAGACCGGCCATTACCCCACCGGTCCAATGAGCCTTCTCTTCCCGTCCATCGTGATGGGCCGGCGAACGCGTCACTTTGGGCAGGATGCGCGGGCAGGAACCCAGTCTTCAGCCTGTTCTAGCGTCCCGAGCCGCCGGAGACATGCGGGGATAGGGCAGCAAGGTTTTTCGCGGTGCTTTTCGTGAATCGCCCCTGCTGGCGAAGTGCCATTCCAGGCTAGTCATGGATGACATCCCGACCCGTCCACGACTGACCAGCCAAGGAGGCACCGATGACGAACTGCGAGCACTCCGCCCAAGCCCCTGCCCTGGGGAAAGCCCGGAAGATCCCCCTCGCCCACTCCGACCGATCCGCGGCCCCGAGCGGCAGGGCCGGTCCGGCTCCAATGCCACAGGGTGGCGGCCACGCAGGCCCTCCGCGTGTGCCGCTGGCCCCGCCGGGCCTGCCTGACTCCTGGGATGCCCGCGAGCCCGACCCCATGGATCGCCGTTTCGTGTTGGCTTATCGCGACGGGCAATCCACAAGAGGGTACTACCCGCCGGCAGAAGCGGAACCGAGAACGGCCGGCCCCTACGACCTCGACATCAACATGCTGACTCGGACCGTCACCATCAGGAAGTCAGATGGGACCCTCCGGGTTCTGCAGGGGACCATCCCGGGCATCGGCACCGCTCCCCTCCAGCAACTCTTCAAGATGCTCCGCTACTACGACGCAGTGCTGCCTCCGGTGCGGTGGATGGCGATAGAGCCCGAATACGACCCCGACGGCTGGGGGCTTTGCCTCGCGCCGATCATCGCCAGGCTCCGGAAGCTGTTCTTCGGCGAAAAAGGTTCACAGCACTTCATCGTGACCATCAATCCGCTCGCCTATGGCTGGAACCGCGCTCGATCCTTCCGGATCATCGCCCTGCATGAGCGCTGGTGGGAACTCTGAAACTCGAAGTTCATGTGTCGATGCGAGGTCAATCGCTCGCAATCACTGACTCCCTGACCTCGTCGAGAGTGGAGTCGCAGCAGGTAACCGCCATTTGAGAGCGCCATTCCATGCCCCGAGACCTCACCATCCCCATCGTGGACTACCCCGACCGCACACCGGGCCGCGCGTACAGCGTGCGGGTCCTGGCAGTCAACCGGCCGCGGAAGCAGTCCCATCTCCTCGCCTTGTTCGAAGACCTCGAACCCGAACAGGAAGGTCGCCGGCTGGAGGCCCAGCTCCCTATTCCCTGCCGGCCGACCGGACTCACCGCTGAGTTTATCGCCGCCTGCGGCCATCCCGTCCAGCCCGGTACAGCGGTCCGCGTCAAGGACTGCATCGACAAGGTCGTGATTGCCAGATTCCGACGCTCCGAGTCCGGTGACTCGGAGCTCGCTTCGTTTGAGCCCGTGATCCCGGAGACCCTGTATGCCCCCGCCCCAGAATCAGCAGAACCCGATACCAGGTCCACCCCCACTGCCCAAGCCGACGCAAATGGCGATCGTCGCCGGTGACTGGGCACGCGGACTCGTCCAGACACTTGGTTGGCTCTTGATCGTCTTCCTCGCCTCGAGCGTTTTCTACCTCGCCGTCCGGGTCTCGCTCTGGGTGCTCGAGCGCGTGCACGAAGGGCTGGGGCTCTAGCCATGGCCGGCGGCCCCGCTCCGATCTCGCAGGTGACCCAGTCCGTGGTCCGGGACCGTCAGGGCAGGATAGTGGTCTGCTTCACGGCGGAGGAGTGGACCGTCATCCAGCCCGACGGCTCGATCGAGCACCGCAAGCACAACGAGACCCTCGCCCTCGAGGACGGCTGCGCGTGGGCCCCGGCCATGGCCTTTGCCCAGAACCCGGTGCACGCGGCATGCTGCGACATCTGCCGGGACCCCCCGTTCGGGATCCTGCGACGCGGAAAGCGCTCGCACGGCCTGGTCCGGCTCGAGCGCGCCAGGACCTGCGTGTGCGGGGCCTGCACCTGTCCTCGCCACCGCCAGCGCTGCTCAGACCGGCGATACCGGTGCCCGCGGTGTTTCCGCAGTTGGCGGCTGCGGCTGCTCCTCCTGGGCATCTTCTTCACGCGAGGGTAATCCCATGCAGGGCGCGGCTCTCCAGCTCAAGCGGCTGATCGAACAACACAACCTGCAGCGCACCCCCTGGGTGGCCAAGACTCTCGCAGCCCTTGAACACGGCATGATCTCCGATGCGATGGCCTGCAACCTCTTGCACGCCATCGAGCCCCTGGTCCGGGACGCCATCGACCACCCCAACTTCCTCCATCCCGCTCCCGAGCACAGCGAGCTCTACCCGTCGGCACCGCCAGACATCGAGATCGGGCACCTGGTCGACAGACCGGAGGTTCGCTTCGGGCTCCGGCTGGCGGATCGGCCGCGATCGGTCCTCATTGCGGGCAACTCTGGGGCAGGTAAGACGACCGCCGTCAAGACCATTCTCCGGCAAATCGCCACGCTTCAGAAGGTCGATCCTACAAGGAGAATCTGCGTCATCGTGCTCGATCGCAAACTGGACTATCGGCTGATCCCGGATGAACTGGGCAACGACTGGCTCCGCGTGAGCGTCGACGACAAGCTCAGGGTCGGACTGAACGCGCCGGACGGCGTTCCGTCTAGAGCCTGGGTAAATATCGGCTCCTCGATTCTCAGCGCTCGCGCGGGGATGGTCGCGGGCGCAACGCCTTGCGCGGCGATCATTCGGTGGGCCCTCGCCGTGCTCAACGACGACCCCGACCGTCCGACGCTGTGGCCGAGCCCACAGTTGCTGCTCGATGTTCTGAACGCAGCGCCCGAGAAGCTGTTCGCTGCCAAGGCGGAGTATGTCGGCACCCTCAAGACCGCCTTGCAGACTGCGGTGCAGGCGGTTGACACCTTCGACTGTTTCGGAGGCCTCGACCTCGAGCGGGACATCATCCGGCCCGGCAAGTCGATCGTGATCGAGATGCCCAATGTCACTCCCGCCTGGATTCGCCAGCTCATCCAGGATCTGCTCATCGCCCAGCTGATCTACGGGCGAGTCCACCGCGCGCAGAAGAGCAGCCGAGGCGCCGAGGTCATACTCGTCATGGACGAGGCCGACCAGGACGCCACACTCGAGAGCGACCGGCGGTTCCCCGATCAGATGTCTCCGTTGTCCTTGCTGCTCCGCATGGGCCGCGAGTTCGGGCTCATGGTGATCGTCGGGGCTTCGAGGCTCAACCACCTCAGCCCGTATGTCCTCCTCGAGCCGTCGTACCACCTGATCCTCAACCAATCCGACGCCGCCTCCATTCTCGCAGCCCGCAACACGCTGCTCCTGCCCCCCGGCGCCGAGCAGATGTTGCCGGGCCTGCAGCCCGGCATGTGCATCGCACGGGA
Organism: uncultured Phycisphaeraceae bacterium; assembly: GCA_964372195.1. GTDB lineage: Bacteria > Planctomycetota > Phycisphaerae > Phycisphaerales > UBA1924 > PNC22. The sequence continues at coordinate 124,316 of CAYJPX010000001.1, read as the reverse complement.
GAACGGCGGCCCGTGGTCCCACCCGATGCTCGTCCAGCTTGACCCGCCGTCCCAGGGAGGGAACTGAACATGCGCCCCTATGACCAGCACCCCTTCATCGAGGCGAAGCGCCTGGCCGACTTGCCCGAGGTACAGAGCTCGCTCAACGAACGCATCGCCTCTATGCGCACGACTCGGCTCAAGGCCGCACCGGCTACCTCTGGCGCCCTCCCACCGCACAGCCACGCCCTTCTCCACGCGGCGGCCGTACACCCGTTCACGCCCGTAGCGCGGCTCTGGGAAAGGGCCGGGCGAGTCCCGTCGCCCGAGGGCCAGATGGCCGCGCGCAGGGCGCTCGAGGCCGCGCGGATGGCCGAGTTCGAAGAGCTGCGGATCAGCCGGTGCAACATGCTCTTCATCGGTGTCCTCGACCTGGGTTGGGCGTTCCTCGGCCGAACACCGCCGCAGGGCGAGGCCGGAGGCGGCGTTGGGCACTCGACTCTCGCCACCTGGGTCGCGTGGGACGCCCGGAAGCAGGGCGACGAGGCCGTGCTGGAGTGGCCGGTCCCCGGCACCTCGCACATCGCCGATGTCATGCGCAGGCACAATGGCGAGCACCATGTCAACGAGATTGTCGTGACCTGCACCAGCAACCTCAAGAGCCATCTCAAGGCGTGTTTCCTGGAGTCGGATGTGGTGACAACATGCACCATCGTGCTGCTCCAGAAGGCCATCCGCGATAAGGTCCGGGTTCATCTCGCCGCCGACCCGGAGGTCGCGCCACTGCTGGACCGCGTCTGCTTCGAGATCGCTCAGACCTATCTGGACAAGGAGCCCTGGAAATGAGAGCCATGCTCGTCACGATCGTCGTCCTGCTCACCCTGGCGCTCCTCGGCTGGATGCGTGACGACCATCAGTTCGACACACGCCGGCTGATCCCGTTCCTCCACGGCGAGGCCACGCTTTACGACGCCGCGGGACTGGTCGTCATCGTCATCGCCTTGTGGGGGCTCGCACGCCTCCACCGAAGCCCAGTCACCGAAGGCGAGCCCCGGTACGAGTACGAGGACCCGCAAGACCTTGAAGGTGACGACCAAACCGCATGATCGCTCGTGCGCAATCAGGCGCTCGCCGGGACACGCGTCATGCAATCAGCGAGATGTCCCCGCAGAGTCATTGCGCACGGCGGATCTCTGGTCTGCTGTGATACATGAACAGGTACCCGAATCCGCAGCAGCAGCCCCCGCCTTCCCAGCAGCAAGCCCCACCACCACCGCGACTGCGGCCGCCGCGGAAGTTCAGAGCCTGGCTCCTGGTCATCCCGTTGACCTGCGGGGGATTCATCTGGATCGCCGACGGCCTCACCGGACCGGCGATCAGCTGGCGCGAGTTCCTCGTGGACACCCTCCATCTTGAGCACCCCGACAGGTTTACCAGACTCGCCGTGCTCGGCGTCCTGCTTGTCGGCCTCGTGCTCGTGCTCCGCGTGCTCGGCTGGGGACATGAAGTGGAATAGACGCGCAATCCAGACCGCACCGCAAAGACACTGCTCGCGGCCACCTGGCGTGGACCATTCACATGAGCGCACCATCGCGCTGCACGGAGACTGAACATGCATGCACTAGCCACAGACCGCGGACCGAGGGAGCACAACGAGGACAGGGCCGTCTGTGTGTGCTTGCAGCAGGCGTCGGGCGCCGCCGCGACGATCCTGTGTGTATGCGATGGCGTCGGGGGCTCGGCACACGGCGAGGTGGCCGCCACATTGGGCGCCGCCGAAGTCGCCGCGTCCATGACCGCCTACTCGATCGGCGCGAATGGCTCGGGCGAGATGCTGCAACCCGATGAGGTGCTCGCAGCACTCGTTGAATCGCTCACGCGAGCCAATGCCCGCATCCTCGAAGAGTCGCAGCACCAGCCCGAGCTCCGTGGCATGGCAAGCACGATTGTCGCTGCTGTATTCATCGGCCGGCTGCTGCTGCTGGCGTGGGTCGGTGACTCCCGGGCGTATCTGTTCCGCGAGGGCGAGCTGCGCCGGCTCACTGTCGACCACTCTGAGACCCAGCGGCTCCTGGAAGCCGGCTTGCTCACGACGGAGCAGGCGGAGACCAGCCCGTTCCGCCATTGCATATACCGCCACCTGGGGCAACGTGAGGGGTTCGAGGTCGACACGCGCATGCTGCGCCTGCTCGACGACGACCAGGTTCTTTTATGCTCGGATGGCCTGAGCGACGCCCTGACGGACTCCATGATCGCCGAGGTCCTCGCGACGAGCGTGGTCCCGCCCGAGGCGGTCGACCGGCTGATCCGCGCCGCCCTGGAGCACAACCCCACCGACAACACCACCGTCGCGCTCTACCACCACGAGCCGGAGCTCGTGCTGACGAGTCGCACGCTCACGCGCGGGTTCACGGGCGCGTTCGCCCACGCCTGCGCCCAGCCTCAGGGAGATCGACATGAGTGAAGTTTACTGCACGCAGTGCGGGACCGCCGGCGCCACCGGCCAGAAGTTCTGCGGCCGGTGCGGAACGGTGTTGGCCACCGATCCGAAGGCCGAGACGAACCCCATCAACTCCGAGCCCTCGCCGGCTGACCGGACCTCGCCCGATCCGCAGGCCGGTGTGCCCACGCACCGCGGTTCTGATCCCGCGGTTCAGCCGGAAGGTACCGAAGGACCGCGAGTCTCTCAGCCGGGGCTGCTGCCTGACCTGCATCCAGAGTCACGGCCGGCCCAGCAGTCCGGGCGGCTTGCTCCGGCCGCGGATCCCGCCCTGTTCATCCCGGGCCGCGGCGAGCTCGTGCGGATCCCGCCCGGCGGCTCCTGCACTATCGGCTCCGATCCAACCTGCGATGTCGTGCTGGACGGGGACCCCTATGTCTCGGCGCACCACCTCAAGGTGACCCGCGGCGGGCCGGGGCTGCTGATCAACGACGCGCAGAGCACCAACGGCACCTTCCTCCGGGTCACCGAGCCGACGCCCGTGAAGGCGGGGGACGAGATCCGGATCGGCACAACCGTCGTCCGTGTCGAGATGACCGGTCCAGGCGCGTGAGGAGGCGGGCATGCACCAACCACCATCGAAAGGCCAGACCATCGCCAGGATCTACAAGGTGACCGACATCCTCGCGGTACGGGGACAGGCGTTCCCCATCAAGGCGATGGACCGACGCACCAGGCAGTCCGTGTTCATCAAGATGCTCAAGTCCTCGCGGCAGGACACGCACTATGCGGCGGATGTCGCCAGGTTCGAACGGGAGGCTGGGGTCGCCCTGTCCAGCCCGGTCGCCGTGAACCCCCTGGCCTACCTCCAGGAAGCAGACCGCCACTACATCGTGTTCCCCTGGGTCGAGGGCTTCACCCTGGAGGTCTATGTGCGGGAACGAGGTGGCCACCTCTCGGTCGACGAGGTGCTGCGGATCCTGCGGGCGCTGGTGGAGGTGCTCCGCGAGGCCCACGGCAAGGGGCTCGTCCACCGCGATCTCAAGCCCGACAACATCATCATCCAGCCCGACGGCTCGCCCCGCCTCCTGGACTGGGGCATCCTGAAGTCCACCAACACCTCGACCATCGCCAACCCGGATGATGTGCTCGGGACGCTCGAGTACATGAGCCCCGAGCACATCCTCACGCCTTGGGCCGTCGACGCCCGCTCCGACCTCTACTGCCTGAGCGGGATCCTCTGGCACTCGCTCACGGGGCTCCCTCCGGCCTCCGGAAGGAACTTCAAGGAGATCGGCGAGTCGGTCTGCGAGACCATTCTCCCTCCCCTCACCTCGCTCGACCCGGCGGCCCCCCGGTACCTCAGCGATGTGTTGGCGAGGCTCGCCGAGAAGGACCCGGCACGCCGGTTCCAGTGCGCCGAGGAACTCCAGGACGCGCTCGACCGCAAGGAGGTCACCGGCGGAGGATGCCCTGCCTGCGGGGCGTCGCTGCCCGGCGACACCCCGTTCTGCACCTCCTGCGGCACGAAGGTCGGCGCCGCGGAACAGGCGCCGGTCTGTCTCGCCTGCGGCACGGCCACCGATGGGAGCGCCCGCTGCCCCGGGTGCGGATGCCCGTTCGGGGCTGTCGAGCACATCTTCGAGATCCTCGATGGCCCGTGGCGCGGGCGGAGACTCCGCGCGCCGGAGGGCTCCTGCAGGGTGGGCCGGAATCAGCTCGACGCGGCCGACCCCCGAATCTCCCGTTCTCACGCCGACTCCACCTGCTTCAACGGAACGCTCCAGGTCCAAGACCTCGGGTCCGTCAACGGCACATTCGTAGATGGACGCCCTGCCACTCAACCCACCCTGCTCGTCTCTGGCCAGATCATCGTCTTCGGTCCCATTCCTGCCAGGTACATGCGAAAGGAGAACCATTCATGAGTACGACCTGTCCCAACTGCCGCCGCTGCGTCGCCGATGGATCACTGTTCTGCGGCGCCTGTGGCGCAACGCTCGCCGCGTCGTGTGCCGACGCCCGCACCGTCGCGATGTCAGGGGCCTCGGTGCAACCGCGACATCCCCAGGAAGCCTCCCTCACCGACGCCCAGCGGCGCACGCTCACCGAGCGCATGTCCCGCTTCGCCGGGCACACGATCGCGATGCAGGTGCCCGGGATGCACCACGACAGCTCGCAGCGCGAACATGTGCTGATCGTGGGTGATGTCTCGGGGAGCATGGGCTCGCGGTTCCACAAGAACTGCAGCAAGCGCCAGGCCGCGGGCCTCGCGGGACAGGCGATGATCCGGCACAAGGACCCCCACGACCAGATCGGGATCATTGCCTTCGAGAGCGAGGCGGAGCTGCTGCTCCCGATCACCCCGCTCTTCCGGTGCGTCCGACAAGCCGACGCCATCCTCGAGAACATGCCCGACGGGGGCGGCACCGACATCCCCAAGGCACTGGAGTGCGCCGAGGCGGCCTTCGACTGGTCACTCCGGGGCGTGGTCCGCCGGCTCGTCCTGCTCACCGACGGCTGCGGCGGCGACCCCAGGGGGATCGCCCGCGACCTCAAGGAGCGGGGCATCGTGATCGACACGGTCGGCATCGGTGCGCACGCGAAGCGCAGCGATGTCGACGAGGGTCTCCTCCGGGCCGTCGCCTCCACAATCCAGGGCCAGGTCCGCTACCGGTTCCTGACGAGCCTGGACGACCTGGTCGGCCACTACACCATCCTCGCCGGCAAGACGGCGGTGCGCTGAGCCAATGGTCATCGCCCCCCTGCATCCCGTCATGCTCCCCCTGGCCATCGCGATCTGGTCGGTCGATGCGGTGATCTGGATCGTGCTCGTCCGGCTCACGCTGAGCCGGGCCCCGGGGCACCGTCTGCAGTTCACGGCCTGGGGGCTCGCGTCGCTGACCGATCCGGCGCAGCGCGCGGTGCAGGGCGTGCTCGGCCGCGTCACGGGCTCCTACTGCCCCGCCTGGCTGTCCTGGATCGCACTGATCGTGCTCTTGATCGTTGCCCACCACACCCTGGTCGTTATCGCCGTGTCCACCCAATGAGACAAGGAGAATCACTATGTCCGAGTCGAACAAACGCCCCCCCGACCGCAGCTTCCGCGCCGGCCACTTCGAGGCCAGCGTCTGGAGGAATGAAAAGCAGGAGAACGGACGCACCGTCGTCGAGCACTCCATCCGCCTCCAGAAGCGCTACCAGGACAGCGACGGCAACTGGCAGCCGACCGACTACTTCTTCCCGGCCGAGCTGGCCGACGCCGAGCTCGTCATCCACAAGGCCCGCGAGTATGTCCGGCTCCGGGAGTCCGCAAACGGCGAGTCCTGAGCGATCTGTGCCTCAGCCCCGCCACCGCGACATGCTCGGCCGACCACTGGCCGAGCATGTTGTGTTTCACTCGGAAGCGAGTCAGCAAGCAGGGGCCCGGCATCGCGGCCGGGCTAGACGACGCTCCAATGGATAGCAGGCCGACGCCCCAGCTGGCCCAATACGGCAAGGAGACCCCATGAGCACGAGAACGAGTCCCGAGCAGCACCGACCCCAACGGCCCTTCGCAGGGGAGCCGGAGTCGCCGCCCGCACTCGCGATCCGGCCGCGTGAAGCGGCGCGCGTGCTGGGGATCAGCGAGCGCCTCCTCTGGTCATTGACCAATCGAGGAGAGATCCCCCACCTGAAACTGGGCCGGGCCACGCTCTACCCGGTGGACCAGCTGCAGGACTGGCTCCGCGAACGCGCCAAGAAGGGCTTGCGCGGCTGAAGCCGACCGGATATCCTGGAGTCGAATCAGAGACCGAAACGAGGACCGCACCATGGCCAAGCGCCAACGAAGCAAGGGAACAGGCACGCTGTTCCGGAGGGTGGAGAAGGGCCCGTGGATCGCGTCGTGGTACGACCACGACGGGAGGCGACGCGAGCGATCGACGCGCACGACCGATCGCGGTGCGGCGGAGCGCATCCTGGCCAAGCATGTATCGGATGCGGCACTCCGGCGAGACGGCGTGATCGATCCCACCATGGATCGCCACGCGAGCGAGGGCCGCCGTCCCATCCGCGAGCACATCGATGCGTACATCGATCACTGCCGGCATGCGGGACAGGCACCGCGCCATGTGGACCAGAAGGCGAATCACCTGGAGCGCATGGTCGCCGGGGCTGGAGTCAGCCGGCTCTCCGAGCTCACCGCGGATGCGCTGGAGAAGCACCTGTTCGCCCTCAAGAGGGACAAGCTGTCTGCCCGCTCCATCAACTTCGCTCGCCAGATCGCGGTGGCGTTCTACAGCTGGTGCGTGAAGACCGGCCGAACACACGCCAACCCGCTCCGCGTTGTGCCGAAGCAGGACGAGCAGCGGGCGAGGCGCCGGGTCCGTCGGCCACTCACCGACGAGGATTTGACTGCGCTCCTCGCGATCGCCCGCGAGCGTGGTCGTGAAACGTGGTACTTGGCGGCAGCCCTGGCCGGTCTCCGCAAGGGCGACCTCCAGACGCTCACCTGGGCAGACATCGACTTCGCGGAGGGCACCATCACGATCCGTCACGGCAAGGCCAAGCGGGAGGATGTGGTCCCGCTCCATCCGCAGCTCGCGGAAGCTCTCAAGGCACGGCGATCGGAGCGACGCGCGACGCCCGCGACCAGGGTCTTTCCCGAGACCGTCACGGACATGACGCGCCTCAAGGACTTCCTGCGGGCCGGCATCGCCCGCGAGGAGATCGTCAAGGACGCTCAGGGCGAGCCGGTGATGATCGGCAGCAGGAAGCGCCGGCGCCCCAAGACGCGCATCGTCTGCACCGACAATGAGGGCCGAGTGATCGACCTCCATGCCCTCCGCACCACGCTGGGAACCCAGCTAGCCCGGGCGGGAGTCGCCCCGCAGATCGCCCAGCGGATCATGCGGCACTCGGACTACCGGACGACCCTGCGGCACTACACGGTGCTAGGGCTCCAGGACACCGCCCAGGCGGTCGCTCGACTGCCTGGAATCCGGGTCTCGAGGGAGGCCCAACTGGCGACCGGCACCGGCGATTCTGCGCCACACCCGCGGGCGAAAGGGCCCCACAACCACCAGCTATACTCCCAGCAGTTGGCCCGGCAATTGGGGCGCGACGGCGTGCGGGAGCAGACGGGTCCGTGCAACGACGGAGCCCGTCGCTCGGATGGCAGGGATTCCGTAAGCCTTGCTCAGAAAGGGAGATACGACGAGACAGTGCGAGCCGGTGCTACACTTGCCGGCACAACCCGCGGGCGTAGCTCAATGGTAGAGCGTCAGCCTTCCAAGCTGAATGTTGCGCGTTCGAGTCGCGTCGCCCGCTTTGGGGGCAGCCCATGCCCGTCCAGACCATGCCTGTCTTGTTTGCGGCCCCCACCCGCCCGAGAGCGAGACGAGCCGGGTAGGCTTGGCGTATGCAAGCACTCGTCGTCGCCAGGCAGGCCAGGCCCGTCGCACCCAATGTCGCGCTCCGAGCCGACTGGCCCGAGCCGGAGCCGCCGCGGCCCGGCTGGGCGGTGGTCCGCACGCTCTGCTCGGCGCTCAACCACATGGACCTCTGGGTCGGGCGCGGCGTGCCGGGGCTCGACCTGGACTACCCCCGCGTCTCGGGGTGCGATGCCTGCGGGGTGGTGGAGTCCGTGGGCGATGAGGCGGACACGGCCTGGATCGGCCGGCAGGTGATCTACAACGCCGCCGTGCGGATCGATCACCGCCCGGCCCCGAACGAGCCCCCGAACACGACCCTCGCCCCGGAGTACCAGCTGATCGGCGAGCACCACTTCGGGGCGCACGCCGCGAAGTTTGCCGTGCCCGTCGACAACCTCGCCGCGGTCGATGGCTGCGACCCGGTCGCGGCGGCGGCCTTCGGGCTCTGCTCCCTGACCGCGTACTCAATGATGGTCACCAAGGCGTCGCTGTGCCCGGGGCATGCCGTCCTCATCACCGGCATCGGCGGCGGGGTGGCGACGAGCGCCCTGGCGATCGCCAAGCACATCGGGTGCCCGGTGGCCGTCACCAGCCGCCACCAGTGGAAGCTCGATCGGGCGGTCGGGCTCGGCGCCGACCACGCCATCCTCGACGAGGGGCAGGATTGGTCCAAGGCCGTGAGGGGCTGGACCAGCAAGCGTGGGGTCGACATGGCGGTCGACTCGGTGGGCAAGGCCACGCACCTGGCGTGCATCAAGAGCCTCGCGCGGGGCGGGGCGTATGTCACGCCGGGCTGCACGACCGGGCCCGACGCGACGACGGACCTGGCGCGCCTCTTCTGGAACCAGCTCCGGTTCTTCGGCTCGACGATGGGCGGCAACGACGAGTTCCGCGAGGTGACAAGCCTGTTCAAGGCCGGGGCACTCAGACCGGTGATCGACAAGGTCTTCAAGCCCGACCAGTGCCGTGACGCGTATGCGCGGCTGGAAGAGGGCGAGCAGTTCGGCAAGCTGGTGATCGACTGGCGGTAGGGCGCGGGCCGCGCCTCAGCCTTGGCGCCCCGCCTGGATCCGCGCGACGGTGGCGGTGGTGCTCTTGCCCTCGACCATCGGCAGCCGCACCACCTCGCCGCCGCGGGCGAGCACGGACTGGGCGCCCGGGATCTGCTCGACGGCGTATTCATCGCCCTTGACCAGCACATCGGGCCCGAGGGCCTCGATCAGCTCGGCGGGGGTTGGCTCGGCGAAGAGCACCACGCGATCAACCGCGCCGAGGCCGGAGAGCACGCGGGCTCGGTCGATTTCGGTGTTGACCGGACGGGATTCGCCCTTGAGCGTGCGCACGGTGGCGTCGGTGTTGATCGCGACCACCAGCACATCGCCGTGCGAGGCGGCCCGGTCGAGCAGCGACACATGCCCGGCGTGCAGCACATCGAAGCAGCCGTTGGTGAAGACGATGCGTTTGCCCTCGCGACGCCAGGCGCGGGCCTCGATGAGGAGTTGCTCGAGCGTCCGCAGCTTGCCGTGCTCGGCGGCCGACTCGGCGAGCACCTGCTGGTGCACCCGCTCGATGGGGATGGGCACCGCGCCGAACGCCTCGACCTCGAGCCCGGCGGCGACATTGGCCAGCCGGACCGCCTCGCGCCACGCCATGCCGTTGGCACGCCCCGCCGCGAGGCCGGCGAGGAAGACATCGCCGGCCCCGGTGACATCGTACACCTGCCTGGCCCGCGTCGGGATGGCCTCCGGCTCGGCGCCGCGTTCGAGCAGGAGTGCGCCGTGGCGGTCGAGGGTGAGCACGACCGCCTCGCAGCCGAGCTGGGTTTGCAGCGCCCGGGCCAGGTCGGCGTTGTGGGCGGTCTCTCCATCGGGCTGGGTGGTCAGCCCCGTGGCGTGCTCGGCCTCGTTGCGGTTGGGCGTGATGGTGGTACACCCGCGGTACATCGCGTAGTCCGTCCGCTTCGCCGGGTCGACAAACACCGGGACCCCCGCCGCCTGGGCCGCGGCGATCATCGCGGCGCAGAGCCACGGCGTGCAGACCCCCTTGGCGTAGTCCTCGATGCAGACGACATTGACCCCGGCCAGCGCCGCCCGGACGCCGGTCAGCAACTCCTCGGAGAGCCCCGCGGCGAGCGGCTCGCGCGATTCGTAGTCGACACGGAACATCTTCTGCGGGTGCCGCTGCTGGGCGAGGCCCACGAGGTTGCACTTCACGGTGGTCGGCCGCCCGGTGCTGTCGGCGAGCAGGCCCGAGGTGTCGATCCCCTCGGCGGCGAGGGCCGCCCGCAGGTGCTCGCCCGGCTCGTCGGCTCCGACGACGCCGAACGCCGTCACCCCGCCGCCAAGCGCCCGGAGGGCCCGGCACAGGTTGGCCGCCCCGCCGGGGTTGCGCTCGACCCGGCGGACATGCAGGACGGGCACGGGCGCATCGGCGCTCAGCCGCTCGGCGTCGCCGTACACCAGCTCGTCGAGCATGAAGTCGCCGAGGACCAGGGCCCGGAACGGCCGCCAGGCATCCAGATGTTCGAGCAGCGGGTTCACGGGGCAATAGTAGAACGGTGCGTCCGCCGCCGGATCGCCGCTGCCCGAGGGACCGGGCGAAGCCGCGGGTCCACCCCCTGCCGTCGTGTGCCCGCGCGCAGCCAGGGTCTGCGTGCCGCCCTCTTGACACCGCGTCACGGATTGCTACGCTGGGAATGCTCCCGGTGCCCGCAAGGGCCGAAGAGGGAAGTGCGGTGAAGGCCCCAGCGATGCCGGGGTCCAGTCCGCCGCGGTCGCGCCGCCGTGAGGGGTGTTGATCGCGGGCTCACTGTGTGCCACTGCCGCGTCCGCGGCGGGAAGGCCGAGCCCGCGAACCCCGAGCCGGAAGACCTGCCGAGAGCCGGTGTGCACCCGTTCGGGCGCCCGCCGCAACCTGATCGCCCTCGCGGAACAGGGCGTCGGGGCTCGGCCTGCCGCGTGCTCTCCGCGGCAACGCCACCCGTCGAACCCGCGAGCGCCGCCCAGAGACAGGGAGCCGCCCCGCGCGCATTCGGGGTGAAGTGCGAAGGGTTCGAAATATGGGTTATCGCGTGGTCTCGTTGACGGTCGGCGTGGCGATGGGTGTTGTCGTGGGCGGGGCGGCCCCGGCGGCGAGCGCGGATGCCTTCGGGCGGTACGGCGAGTCGTACCGGGCGTTCGCCACGCCGCCGATCGGCGGCGGCTCCTTCGGCGTCGCGGGCGGTGCGCTCGCCGATGGGCGGCTGGTGATGGTCACCGGAAACAGCGTGTTCCTCGAGTCGGGGGTGGGCACGGCGGTGTTCGACGAGGTGGCGATCCTCGACGCCTCGCAGACCGGCGGGGCGGTCGACCCCAGCTTCCTCTCGGTCAGCCCCGACGGCTCGCGGATCGCCATCGGCGCGGGATTCGGCAAGCCGGTCGCGGTCTTCGCCACCTCGGCCCTCGGGACCCCCGACGCCCCCACCACCCTCACCAGCGGCAGCCTCGCCGACTACTTCGCGGTCGGGCACTACGACGCGGCGTGGTACGACAACCAGCACCTCGCGCTCTCGGCCGGCGACTTCGGCTCGGCGGCGTTCGTCTCGTTCCTCGACACCTCGTCCGATCCCGCCTCGCCCGACAACGACCTCGTCATCACCGGTATCGCCGGGTCCTCGGCGGGGATCGCCTTTGACGCGGCGGGCCGGCTCTATACCGCCAACGGGTACGCCGACGGATCGGGCTCGATGACGGGGAATATCCGCGCGTTCGACTCCGGCGAATGGGGTGCGGGGGCGGACTTCGAGACCGACGGCGTCCTGATCGGGGATGTCCTCAGCGGCGGGTCGATGCGGTTCGACCCCGAGGGAAACCTGTTTGTCGGCGGGGGCGACTTTGGGGATTTCGATGCGGGGTACCTCGGCGTCCTCAACGCCTACGCGATCGCCGACGCCCTGGCGGGCCATGGCCCGATCGACCCGAGCGATCCGCTCGACCTCAAACGCCTCGACCCGCGCGGGGATGGGTTCGGCTGGTTCGGCAGCGCGTTCAACGCGCTGACCGGCGAGCTGTATGTGACCGACGGGGACACCTGGTACGCCACGGTGCCGACGCCGGGCGTGCTCGGGGCCTTCCTCGCGGGCGCGGCGATGCAGCGGAGGCGGCGTCATGGTTCGTAACCGCGCGAGAAACATGAGCCCGGACCGCTTCCGCGTGCTCACGCCTGCCGCGCTGATGGCCCTTGCCCTCGCGGGTGCGACCCCGCCGGCCCGCGCCCAGTCCGCGTTCGCGGCGAGCGTCCTCGACTATCGCCCCGCGCCCGGGCAGTTTGTGCAGGACCCCGCGTTCCACGACCCCACCGCGGCGCTCGGGCCCCCGGTCGGCGGCGGGACCGGCGACGCCGACGACACCAAGGCCGTCACGCTCGGCGGGTTCGGCGGGTACATCGTGCTCGCGTTCGACCACACCATCGCCGACGACCCCAGGCACCGCCTCGGCCTCGACTGCATCGTCTTCGGAAACGCCTTCTGGGCCGGCGGGAACGCCAACCGCCGATGGGGCGAGCCCGCGACTATCGAGATCTCCCGCGATGCCAACGCCAACGGCCTCGCCGACGATGCGTGGTACCTCATCCCCGGCTCGCACCTCGCCGCGCCGGCGCAGGTCTGGCAGCACCAGACCTGGGACGACAACCCCGACGACCCGACCTACCCGCCGGCGTACTCCTGGTGGGTGCCGTACGGCGAGGTCGGCGTCTGGCAGACCTGGGGATTCCGGCTCCCTGGCGAGGTCTTCGAGAACACCCTCACGCTCGACAACCCCAACGGCCTCTCCGCCGAGGTCGAGGGCATCTGGGGCTACGCCGATTGCTCGCCGACGCTCAGGCTCGGCGACCTTGACGGCGACGATGTCGTGGATGACCCGGAGCGCCCGCCGGAGGCGTTCTACACCGTGCCGGACGATCCGTTCCGCGTGGGGGTGGACCCCGGTTCGGGCGGCGGGGATGCGTTCGACATCGCCTGGGCGATCGACCCCGCGACCGGCCTGCCCGCCGGGCTCCACGGGTTCGACTTCGTGCGCATCACCAACGCGACCAATGTCGTGCTCGGCCCCTTCGGCGAACGCTCGGCCGAGGTGTGCGGCGTGGCGGAGGTCGGGGGGGGCCTTCGCTCCACCGGGGGCTTGAGTCGCCTCGAACCGGTGAGCATCCGTCGCCGATGAACACCAGGCGGCCCAACCCGGCCTTCACGCTCATCGAGCTGCTCGTCGTCGTGGCGATCGTGGCGATGATCGTGGGGTTGCTGCTGCCCTCGCTCGGGCGGGCGAGGGAGGCCGGCCGCCTGGCGGTCTGCCTGTCGAACCAGCGTCAGCTCGCTGCGGGGCTCGCGATGTACGCCGGCGAGCACGACAACCGCGCCATGCCCGGGGCGGCCGAGTTCCGGGCCAACCTCACCCGCTGGCACGGCACACGCCTCCAGACCGGGGAGGCCTTCACGCCCGAGGGCGGCGCGATCACGCCCTACCTGTCGGGGGCCGATGGCGCGGCCGCGGTGCGCGCGTGCCCCTCGTTCGCTGGGCTGCTCGCCAGGCTCGCCGACGCGGGCGCCGGATTCGAGCGATCGGCGGGCGGCTACGGCTACAACAACGCCTTTGTGGGCGTGGAACTCAAGCCCTCGGGGGAGGGGCTCTGGATGGTGGGCGATGACCGGGTCGGGGCCCCGCTCGGTCGATTCGCACAGCCCGAGAACACGGTCGCGTTCGCCGACGCCGCCTTCCCGGGCTCGGCCTCGCCGGACGGCGTGGTCGAGTACAGCTTCGCCGAACCCCGGTTTCACCCGCTCTACGGGTGCGGGAGCGGGGGGTATCGAATGGACCCATCGATCCACTTTCGCCATGGCGGAGAGCGGGCCGGCGTCGTGTGGCTTGACGGCCACGCGGGCTCGCGCGACCTGGTGTTCTCGTGGTCGAGCGGGTACTACACTCCGACCGCGGCCGAGGTCGAGATCGGCTGGTTCGGCGCGGAGGACGGCAACGGCCTCTTCGACTTTGATGCGGGAGGTCGGTAGTGGCGGTTGTCGATCGATGCGTGTGCCGGGGCATGACCTTCGCCGACCTCAAGGCGCTCGCCGAACGCACCGGCGCCGGGGCCGACGAGATCGCTAGCAAGACCGGCTGCGGCACCGGCTGCAGCATGTGCCTGCCCTACATCAGGCGGATGCTCGAGTCGGGCGAGACCAGCTTCGAGCTGATGCCCGCGCCCGCCCGCAAGTGGTTGTTCCAGAAGAAGTAAGGTTGGGGAACTCTCCGCCGGGGTGCCGCCTCCGGCCGACATACTGTCTCGGACACCCGAGACCGGTATGCCCCGACCCGCGGCGGAAGCTGCCCCATCCCGTTCGGTCCGTCGCGACCTCCGGCTCATCACGACCGACGGCCTGCTGTACTGCGTCATGGTCGGCTGCGGCGAGGCCTACTTCGGCGCCTTCGCGGTCGCGATCGGCATGGGTGAGATCCTGGCCGGGCTCCTCGCCTCCGTGCCGTTGGTCATCGGCGGCACGCTCCAGCTCGTCACCCCGCGCATGGTCCGCGTCCTCGGCTCGCTGAAGCGTTGGGTCGTGCTCTGCGCGGTCATCCAGTCGCTCTCGTTCCTGCCGCTGGCCCTCGGGGCGCTCCGCGGCTCGATGCCCACCTGGGCTGTGTACCTGGTCGTCAGCGTCTACTGGACCGTCAACTACGCCCAGGGCCCGGCCTGGAACACCTGGGTCGCGACGCTCATGCCCGACCGCATCCGGGCCCGCTACTTCGCCAACCGCACCCGCATCGTCCAGGCCGGCACCGTGATCGGCCTCGTGGGCGCGGGGCTGGCCCTCCGCGCGTTCAAGGGCGACGCGGGGCAGGCGAGCGCTGTCCATGTCTTCGCCGCCCTCTTCGCGACAGCCGGCCTCTTCCGGCTCGCCGCCAGCCGCTGCCTGGCCGCCCAGTCCGAGCCCGTCCCCCTGCCGCCGGACTTCCGCTCGGTCTCCCCCCGCCAGTTCCTCTCGCGCTGGCGCCACGGGCACGATGTCCGCCTGCTCGCCTACATGCTGGCGATGCAGCTCACGGTCCAGGTCGCCGGGCCGTTCTTCACGCCCTTCATGCTCGTGCGCCTCGAGCTCGACTACGGCCGGTTCATGGTGCTCATCGCCGTCTCGTTCCTTGCCCGTTCGCTCGTGCTCCCCGCGGTCGGCAGGCTCGCCCACGCCCGGGGCCCACGCCCGGTGCTGCTCATCGGCGGGATCGGCGTCATCCCGGCGGCGGCGCTGTGGTCCGCGGGCGACTCGTTCTGGTACCTCCTCGGCGTGCAGGCGCTGACCGGCGCGGTCTGGGCGTGCTACGAGATCGCCACCTTCCTGCTGCTCTTCGAGACCATCCCGTCGGCCGAGCGCACCAGCGTCCTCAGCCTGTTCAACTTCGCCAACACGATCGCGCTGGTCGGCGGGTCGCTGGTCGGGGCGGCGATCCTGCGCCTGCTGGGCGAGAGCATCGAGGCCTACCACACGCTGTTCGTGCTCTCGTCGGCGCTGCGCCTGCTCACGCTGCCCCTGCTGCTCTTGCTCCGCGCCCCGCGCTTCGAGGCGGCCCCCATGCAGATCCAGCCGCTCTCGGTCCGCCCCGGGGCCGGCTCGCTCAACCGGCCGATGCTCGCGGGCGTCGAGGAGGACGCGGGGGCAGCGGTCCTCGTCTCGGTCCTTCCCGATGACACCCCGGGCTGAGCCGCGCCACGCCCGCGTCGGCGGTCCGGGATGGGGGCCAGCGTGATCCTGGCCATCGGGCTTCGGGCCGCGCCGCCCGCTGGTAGACTGGCCCCATGGGACTGCCGCAAGCCAACCTGGTCCTGTTCTTCCTCAGCGCGTTCGTCGGCTTATGGGGCGCCAGCGTGGTCTTCCGTGGGTCGCGGGCTCGCAGGATGCCCGGCACCCGGCGGTGCCCCGAGTGTCGAGAGGACATGCTCGCGATCGCGGGCCGCCGCTGCCCGGCCTGCGGGTTCGAGGCCGAGACCGAGGTCGAGTTGCAGCGACGCCGGCGGGACTTCCGGGTCGTGCTGGTGGGGGTGGTCGCCGTCACGGCCGGCGTGGGGCTCGTGCCGGCGGCGTGGTGGGTGCGCGGTTGGGAGACCACCGGTTATGGCGGCCGTCTCGGAACGCACCCGCTGCACGCGGTCTTCTGGGGGGTCGTGGCGTTCGGCCTGGTGCTGGCGGCGTGGAGTTGGCGGGGCGATCGGTCCCGCGGACGCCGGCGGTGCCCGCGGTGCTGGTACGACATGAGAGCCACGCTCGCAGGCGGCGACGGTCGGGCGGCGCCGGGCCCCCTGATCTGCCCGGAGTGCGGGCACGAGCCGGGGCATGAGCGGGCGCTCTACCGCCCCCGCCGCCGGTGGCGGGTGGTGTGGCTCGGGCTGGGCCTGGTGCTGGTGGGGCTGTATGGGCAAACGGTGCCGCGGGCACTGCGGACCGGGCCGGTGGGGTTGGTGCCTACGACGGTTTTGATCGGGGGGATGCGGTGGTTGCCGGAGAGTTGGTACTTGGACCAGTCACGGGTGGTTGATGCAACCCTGGCTGCGCGCCTGCGCATGCACGAATGTTGGAGTTGGCAGCGGCGCTGGGCGGGCTGGGTCATGCGATCGAATGTGCGCCGCGGGGTGCTTCGGATCCGGCCGTCGATCACCTCGGCGCTCGCCGACCCAAACTCGCGGGAGGACAGAGCGGCGATCCTCGTCGGTCTGACAGAGCTTCTGGGGAATCCCCAGACGACGCTGACCTCATCCGAAGCGGACGGGCTGCACGATTCGCTCGGCGGGTACACGATCTGGTGGGAGCCCCCCGGCGAGTCGGGACTCCATCAGGCGGTATACGACGCGATCGCCGACAACGCGGAGCAACTCCTCGAACGCGCTCGTACCGGCTCTGATTCGGAGGCGGCTCTCTGTCTGGCACTCCTACGCAACGGCAAAGTTCCAGGCGGAGACTGGGTCCCCACTCTCGAGCTCCTCCTGCGAGAGGGCGGTTCACGCACCCAACTCGGCGCGTGCTGGCTGCTCGGGGAGGCCGCGGAGACTGATGGGCTCGCCCTAGAGGCAATCTGGCGGCTGCTGGGCGAAGGTGGTCCGCGGGAGCGACTCGCGGCGATATCGCTCCGTATCGCGTTGGCATCTTCGAGTATCCGAGGCGCGATGTTGCCGCGGTTGCTCGACGAGATCCGCGGGAGTGAGGACCCCGATGCTGTGGCCGCCCTTGCCGAGGTGCTCGCGGAACAGTATAGGGAAACCGAGGAGTTCGCCCGTTTCGCTGCGGGGTCCGGGCTCAGCCCCCATGCCCTCCGCGGCTTCGCGGACGCCTGGGCAAGTGATCGGCGGGTTGTCGTGGGAGAAGTGAGCGGCATACTCCTGCCCGGTCTGCGGAGCGACGACGCGGACACCGTCCACTCAATCCTATTCTTCTTCGTGAGGCATGTCAGCGATTCGACCTTGCCGGGTGCCGAGCTGGTGGAGTTGGCCCTTCCCTTGCTCCGGCACGCGGACCCCTTGGTGGCTCAGACCGCTCGCGACCTGCTTGGCTATCTTGCGACCGCACAACCCCTGCTCGCCGATCAGATCCAGGCCGGCATCCGGGATGTCGATCAAGCAGAGCCCACCGAGCACGAGGCGTCGGAACCGGCGCAAGACCCGGGGTAGGAGCAGTCCCCCGGTCCGGCCCTGCCCGCTATTCTTGGCCTTATGTCGCCCGCCCCCCTCCGCCTCGCCATGTGGTCAGGCCCCCGCAACATCTCCACCGCGATGATGCGCGCCTTCGAGAACCGGCCCGACACCGCCGTCATCGACGAGCCCCTCTACGCCCACTACCTCGCCAACACCGCCGCCGACCACCCCGGGCGCGACGAGGTCATCGCCGCCGGCCCCACCGACTGGCGCACCGCCGCGGCACACCTCACCGGCCCCATCCCCGGCGGGCTCGCGGTCTTCTACCAGAAGCACATGGCCCACCACCTCCTCCCCTCCATCGACCGCGCCTGGATCGCCAAGCTCACCAACTGCTTCCTGATCCGCGACCCCCGCGAGGTCCTCACCAGCTTCATCAAGGTCGTCGAGCACCCCACCGCTCTCGACCTGGGCTTCCCCCAGCAGGCCGAGCTCTTCGACGCCGAGCGCAAACGCGCCGGCCGCACACCCCCCGTCATCGACGCCCGCGATGTTCTCGAAAGCCCCCGCGCCACCCTCACCGCCCTCTGCGATGCAGTCGGCATCCCCTTCCTCGACTCCATGCTCGCCTGGCCCCCCGGCCCGCGCCCGACCGACGGCGTCTGGGCCCCCTACTGGTACGGCGCCGTCGAAAGCTCCACCGGCTTCGGGCCCTACCGCCCCAAAGACGACCCGATTCCGGACGAACTCATGCCCGTCTACGCCGAGTGCCTCCCCCTCTACGCCCGGCTGCACCAGCATCGCCTGCGCTAGACACCGCGTCTCCCGAACGCACTTTCGGTTCCGACGGGAACATCCAGCCCGCTCGCGGGTAGATCCTGGGGCAGGGGTGCACACCGAGGAGATTCCCTATGACCACCGCTGCCACCCGCCGAAGCTTCCTTCTTGCAAGCGCCGGCGCCACCGCGATCCTGGCAGGCCCGGCCGGCGCCCGTCCCTCGCGCAGGCCGCCCGGCGACGCCTACCCCACAACCGACCCCGAGCGCGCCAGGGAGATCGTCGGGGCCTCGCACGCAAAGCTCGAGCGGGTCAGCGAGCTCCTGGCCGAAGACGCCGGCCTGGCCAAGGCCGCGTGGGATTGGGGATTCGGCGACTGGGAAACGGCCCTCGGCGCCGCCTCGCACACCGGACGCAAGGACATCATCGAGGTGCTGCTCGCCCACGGCGCCCGCCCCGACCTCTTCACCCTCACGACGCTCGACCAGGTCGACGCCGTCCGCGCGGTGGTCGAGTCCCTGCCCGGCGCCCGCGCCCTCGAAGGCCCGCACAGCATCTCGCTCTACGCCCACGCCCGGTCCGGCGAGGCCGCGCGGGTGCTCGAGTACTTCGAGAGCGTCGGGATCGCCGACGCCAACCCCTTCGCCGTCGAGCGCGAGCGCGTCACCCCCTACTTCGGCAACTACGCCTGGGGCGACGGCGACCGGCACTTCACAGTCTCCTGGAACGACCGGCGCGGCACGCTCGACATCGCCCGGGCCGGATACTCCGCCCGGAGCCTGATGCCCGTGGCGGATCACGCCTTCTCACCCGCGGGCGCCCGCCACGCGGTCGTCCGGTTCGGCATGGAGGGCGACGCCGCCGCTGCCCTGACCGTCGAGGGCGTCGGCGAGGTGCTCCGGGCGAGCCGTGCCGCGGGCTGACGCGCCCCGCGGCACGGAGCGGGTACGCTTCCGCCATGCTCCAGACCTTCAACGAGAAGAACCGCGACCTCCTGGTCAACATCAACGGCGAGCTGATCCACCGCGACAAGGCCGGCATCAGCCCCTTCGACTCGGCGGTGCAGGGCGGGGACGCGGTGTGGGAGGGGCTGCGGGTCTACGCCGGGCGGGTGTTCAAGCTGACCGAGCACCTCGAACGCCTGCGGTCGAGCGCCAAGGCCCTCGCGTTTACCGAGATACCCACCAATGAGCGCATGATCGGGGAGATCCGGAAGACCCTCGCCGCCAACGCCATGACCGATGGGGTACACATCCGCCTCACGCTGACGCGGGGGGTGAAGATCACCAGCGGCATGGACCCCAGGCTCAACCAGGCCGGGCCCACGCTCATCGTCCTCGCCGAGCACAAGGCCCCGGTCTACGACACCGGCGGGCTGAGCCTCATCACCTCCAGCGTGCGGCGGTTCCCGCCGGATTGCCTCGATCCGAAGATCCACCACTGCAACCTGATCCAGTCGATCCTGGCGAAGATCGAGGCCAACACCGCGGGTGCCGACGATGCGCTCATGCTCGATAAGCAGGGCTTCGTCGCCGAGACCAACGCGACGCATGTGTTCCTCGTGACCGGCGGCGTGGTCGAGACCAGCCGTCTGGTCGCCTGCCCCGAGGGAATCACCCGCGAGACCGTGCTCCAGCTCTGTGCGAACAACAGCATCCCCCGCGCCGAGCGAGATATCTCGCTCACCGAGGTCTACCGGGCCGACGAGATGTTCTGCACGGGGACCATGGGCGAACTTGCGGGCGTGACCAAGGTCGACGGGCGGACAATCGGCGATGGCCAGGTCGGGCCCATGACCCGGAGGCTCAGCGGGTTCTACCGGGAACTCACCGCGAGCACCGGGGTCGAGGTGGCCTGACCCCGCACGCCCCTCGATCAACTACTCGTCGTCCTCGTCGTCTGCGCCAGGGATTGCCACACCGGGCGACGCCATTGCCGCCTCGAACGCCCGCTCGATCCGCCCGGGCGTCCACAGCTCGGCGTAGTGCTGCCCGTCGCAGAGCTGCCGCATGAAGAGGTAGGTGAGGGTGCTGGCCGTGAGGGCCGTGCTGAGCGCGTAGGCGGCGGCGACGAGGCGGAGGCAGCCGCTCCAGAAGTCCACGATCCACGACGAGGTGGAGGCCAACAGGCCCAGGGCTTCCGGGTTCCCCTCGCTGTCCAGGACCGGCGCGGGGAACCTGCCCTGGATCTCCGCGAAGCCCCGGTCCGAGGTCCAGGCGCTGGTCGCCGCGTGGGCGAAGCTGACCGCACCCTCCGCAAACGCGAGGGCGATCGCCGAGGCGACCGCGCAGACCAGGGCCGCGAGCAGGAGGTAGACCACCAGCCGCAGCGGGCGGGCGACCGCGTAGGCGAGCGCTCGGCCGACGGCGTCGATCGCGTCGGTGCCTTCGCACACCGCCGCGGGGATCAGGATGGGCCAGGCGATGGTGGTGAGGACCAGCACCGCGACCGCCGCCAGGCCCAGGAGCAGGGCGAGGGCGTACAGCAATCCCCCCACCACCTCAAGCCCCGGGACGATGTTGAAGAACACGAACCCGGCCACCGCGAGCAGGAGGCCGATCACGCCGATGACGCCGGCGGGGAGCACCAGCACACCCGCCAGGGTGCGCCAACGCCGGACCGCGAAGCCCAGTTGCTGTGCCCAGGGGAGGGTGAGCTCCTGCGAGAACTCGCACGCGACCGACCGGCACACGGCCCCGGCGAAGACCGCGAAAGCCACGAGCACCGGGATGCCCAGGAGGATGGCCTCTAACGGGTACTCGCTGATGACGAGCACGGGGAC
Source organism: uncultured Phycisphaeraceae bacterium (assembly GCA_964372195.1). GTDB lineage: Bacteria > Planctomycetota > Phycisphaerae > Phycisphaerales > UBA1924 > PNC22. The sequence goes on along the minus strand of CAYJPX010000001.1, from coordinate 103,279 downwards.
GCGGGCGAGCAACTGGGCGAACCCGTCGCTGATGAGCGCGGCATCGGCGTCCCGCACACCCCGGGCGAGCTGGCCCAGGGCCTCGAACTTGGCGCCGAGGAGCGTGTCGAGGAAGGCGGGCGTCTCGCCACGCCACGGGAAACGCAGGTTGCCGATCGCCCCGACCACGACCAGCAGGAACAGCGAGAGCACGACCCGCTGGGGCCGGGCCGCCATGGCCGGCACGCGGAGCAGCCTGGGCCAGAGCAGGGCCTCCCCCGCGTCGTGGACCCAGTTGAGGCCGGGGGCACGGGTGTGGCTTGGCTTGTCTTGTGCGTGCATCCTGGGGTACCCCGCGGCGTGAAATCGGACCCGGTGCTTGCCGAAGGACCCATCATAGAGGGTTCTCCCGCGGCAGGGTTCGGCGCGGAAAGGGGCGGGGAGGGTGAGTTCGGGACCCGGGCGCACCGGGGGACAGCCGTCACGCCTGGTGGCGGGGTGGTACGCTGGGTCGTCCAGACTCAACCGATGGGAGGGTTTCGCATGGTTCCGATGATTGTGGGCCTTGGCGCGCTGGGGGTGCTGGTCGTCCTGGTGGTGATCATCATGGGCATGTACAACGGGCTGGTCCGGGCCCGGGTCGACTGCGACAACGGGTGGGCGCAGATCGATGTGCAGCTCAAGCGTCGGTACGACCTGATCCCCAACCTGATCGAGACGGTCAAGGGGTACGCCGCGCACGAGAAGGGGACGCTCGAGGCGGTTATCCAGGCACGCCAGCAGGCGGTGGCGATCACCTCCGACTCGGCCCACGCCGCGGCGAAGGCAGACGCCGAGAACATGATCAGCCAGGCGCTCGGCCGGCTCTTCGCGCTCAGCGAGGCGTACCCGCAGCTCAAGGCCGACGCCAACTTCCGGCAGATGCAGGAGGAGCTGACCAGCACCGAGAACAAGATCGGCTTCTCGCGCCAGCACTTCAACGACACGGTCGGCCGCTACGAAGAGCGACGCCAGACCTTCCCCACCAATCTGGTCGCGGGGCTGTTCAACTTCGACAGGCGGGATTACTTCGAGCTCGTTGATGCCGCGCAGCGGGAGGCGCCGATGGTGTCGTTCTCCTGAGACTGGGGGCGCCGCGGACTCTGCCCGCCCCGGGGGCCTCACCCGCCCCGGGGCCTAGAACCAGTGACACCACACGACGGAGGACTCGCCCCGAATGCCCGGCCGAGATTCCAGCGAACGACCGCCCGAGGATACCCGCACGGCGAAGATCGCCCGGGAGGTCAGCGCCTACCCCGGCACGATCACCTTCAAGGACCTGATCCGCAAGAACAAGCGGCAGAGCGTGCTGCTCATCATCGGCATGCTGTGCCTGATCGTGGTGGTCGGCGCGGCGTTGGGCGCTGCGGCGGCGGCGTACGCGGGCGGTGGCGAGCTGCCGAGCCTGCTGCCCTCGGTGATACTGGGCGCGATCGCGGCCTTCCTGGTGGGCGGGCTCGGCGCGATGTGGAGCTGGTTCAGCGGGTCGAACGCGGTCCTTCGCATGATGGGCGCGATCGAGATCGAGAAGGCCGCCGACCCCGAGCTCTTCAATGTCGTCGACGAGATGCGGATCGCCGCGGGGCTACCAATGCCGCGGGTCTTCCTGATCAACGACACCGCCCTCAACGCCTTCGCCACGGGCCGTGACCCCGAGCACGGCGTGGTCGCGGTCACCGTCGGGCTGCGCCAGAAACTCACCCGCGACGAGCTGCAGGCGGTCATCGCCCACGAGATGTCGCACATCCGCCACCTCGACATCCGCTTCGCCATGCTCATGGCGACGATGGTCGGCCTGATCGTCTTCGCGTGCGATGCGTTCTGGAGGATCGCGTTCTACTCCCGCCACGGGGGCGGGCGGCGGTCGAGCGGCGGCCGCGACGGCGGCGGGGGCGCCGCGGTGGTCATCTTCATCGTGCTGGCGGTGCTGCTCGCGATCCTGGCGCCGCTCGTGGCGAGGTTCATCCAGATGGCCTACAGCCGCGAGCGGGAGTATCTCGCCGACGCCGGGGCGGTGGAACTGACGCGGAACCCCGAGGCCCTCGCCCGCGCCCTCGGCCGTATCGCCGGCGACGATGAGCCGCTGGTCGAGGTCGCCAACCGCGGCACCGCCCACATGTTCATCGCCAACCCGCTCAAGAAGGCCCGGGAGGCCAGGCAGAACATCAATTCAGCATTCTCGAGCCATCCGCCGATGGAGAAGCGGATCGCCCGGATTCTGGCCCTCACTCGGTGAGGGGGCTGTTTGCATGGCCGCTCCGGGCGTGCAATGATGGAGCCACATGCTGACCGCCTCCCTCAAACAACTGCCGTGGATGCTCGCCCTGTTTGTGCTCGGCCCGATCGCGGGCCATCTGACCGGCTCGCTCCGCGCAGCAGACGGCTCGGGAGATGCGACGGTGCTCGTCGGCGTGGCGCCGGCGGGGGGGATCATCGCGGGGGTGGTGACGCTGGCCCTGGCCGGCCTCGTGGGGGTGTTCGCCTCGCGGGTCAACGGGTCGCGCTCGGGGCTCAACAACGCGGGGATCGTCATCGCCTGGGCGGCCAGCCAGACCGCCACGATGGACAGCCTGCTGCGCCACGCGGGGTCCGGGCAGCCGCTGACCATGCTCGGGATCGAGGGGGCGATCTTCTGCCTGCTGCTGGCGCCGATCGCCGCGGTCATCTGGCAGGCCGGGCTTGGCCGGGGGCTCCACGGGGCCTTTCACCCGCTCCCCGATGGCTCCCCCACGCTCGCGAAGTTCCTGACCGGCGGCGCCCGGCAGCGCGGCGGGCTCCGCCCGGCGCACCAATCGCTCTCGGCGACGCTGCTGCGGTCTCTGCTGCGGACCAGCTCCGTCGGCGCGATCGCGGCGACCGTTGCGGCCGGGGCGGTGGTCACCTACCTGGTCTGCCAGGACGCGCTCAAGGGGCAGGCGATCTTCGGCGCGGCCCTGACGGGGATCGTCGCGGTCCCGCTGGGGAGGCTCGCCGGTGAGTCGCTCGACGAGCAGCCACCGCTGGCGGCATTCGTCGTGGGCTACGCGGTGCTGGCCCTCGCCGGGCCGCTGGCCGCCAAGTTCTTCCAGGGCGCTTCGCTGATTCCAGATGTCTACGGCGGGAAACTGCTCGGGGTGGCCGTCCCGGTGACGCTGGACTGGCTCGCGGGGGCGTGCATCGGCCTGCCGATCGGCGAGGCGTGGTTCCACGCGATGTTCCAGACCCAGGCGGCCAAGGCGGGGGCCTCGCGCTAGGCTTGTTTGTCCATCCGGGGCTGCATCTGTCGGAGGATTGGGGCCGAGCCCGGCTTGGCCCGACGATCCACCGCGCAGCGGTCCGGAGGCCGAGCCGACGCCCATGTCCCTTGCCGAAGGGAGTCCCTTGACCACGCCGACCCCGACCCCCACGACCCCCACCACCGCCGCCGACCCCATGCCCGATGTCCAGGCTCGCGCCGATGCGCGGCAGGTGCCGATCGACCGGGTCGGGGTCAAGGATGTCACCTACCCGATGCGGCTGCACACCCGCGCCGGGGGCGAGCAGCACACCGTCGCCACGATCAACATGTTTGTCGCCCTCCCCCACTACCAGAAGGGCACGCACATGAGCCGGTTCCTCGAGGTACTCAACGAGCACGCGGGCGAGCCGGTCTGCCCGGAGCGGATCCCCGAGATCACCCGCGCGATCTGCGAACGCCTCGAGGCCGAGGAGGCCCACTTCGAGGCCGAGTTCACCTACTTCATCAACAAGCCCGCCCCCGTCACCGGGCAGCAGGGCCTGATGAACTACGAGGTGAAGTTCGCCTGCACCGCGAATGGCGCGACCGACTTTGTGATGACCGTGGCGGCCCCCGCCGCCAGCCTGTGCCCCTGCTCGAAAGAGATCAGCGAGTACGGCGCCCACAACCAGCGCTGCCGCATCGAGGCGGCGGTGCGGACCACCGGCATGATGTGGATCGAGGACCTGGTCGAGCACCTCGAGGCGTCCGCGTCGGTGCCGGTCTTCGCGGTGCTCAAACGGCCCGACGAGAAGTGGGTGACCGAGAAGGCCTTCGAGAACCCCAAGTTCGTCGAGGACATCGTCCGCGACCTGGCCGGGCGGCTCGATGAGGACGCGCGGGTGGTGTGGTATTCGATCAACTCGGAGAACTACGAGTCGATCCACAGCCACAACGCGTACGCGCAGCTGACACGGGACAAGGCCCGGGCGTAGCGGCCCCCGGGCCGACAGTCTGGTGGGGTGGACGGGGCTCCTCCTTCCCTGCCCGACCGTCCGGGCTTGTCATCCTCTCGCCCCCGCCGGGCCGATCCATACCATGCCCCGCACGGGGCGACCCCCATCGTCCCGGTCCGGCCACGGAGGGCTCGACGCAGGCATGCCCAGGCATCTGACACCACGGGCGGCGTTCCGCAGGCGGCTCATGCTGCTCATGGCGGCCTTTGCGCTCGCCGGGGCCGGGATGGCGGTCCAGATGGCCCGCCTCGGGGTCGTGCACGCCGGGGAGAGCCTCGCCCAGGCCGAGGAACGGCTGTACCGTCAGCGGTGGATCCCGACCGTCCGCGGGCGGATCCTCGACCGCAACGGGCGGGTCCTGGCGCAGAATCGGCCCAGCTACGAGGTCGCGATCGACTTCGAGGTGCTCAATGGTGCGTGGGCCGCCGAGCGGGCGAGGAAGCACGCCCGCAGGGTCCATGCCCGTGCCTGGCCGCTGCTGACCGCCGAGCAGCGGGAGACGGTCGTCGCCCGCTTCCTGCCGCTCTATGAAGAGCACATCGCCGCGATGGACCAACGCCTCTCCCAGGCCCTGGGGATCGACGCGGCGACCTACGCCGAACGCAAAGCACGGATCGTCGGCCGGGTCGAGGACACCGCCAAGACCGTCAGCACCGAGCGTCTCAAGAAGTACCTCGCCGAGCAGGCAGCGCGGGGCAAGCCGATCACGCCCGAGGTCGAGGCGATCCTGCAGGAGCGGGCCGAGCAACCCATCGCCGCCCAGCGCGAGCCGCATGTCATCGGCGATGCGAGCGACGAGACCGCCTTCGCCCTCATCCGGATGCTCGACACCCTCGTGGAGATCCGGGCCGAAGGGGAGTCCGAGGCCCTGCCTGGCGAGCCGGCGCGGACTGGCGGGGAGACGGCCCTGTTGTTGCCCGGTGTCGTCGTGCGACGCAGCGAGGAGCGGCAGTACCCCTACGACCAGATGCAGGTCACCCTGCCGCGCGACTCGTTCCCCACGACGATCCGTGACGACGAGCCGATGACGCTCGAACTCGAGGGCGTCGCGGCCCATGTGCTGGGCTGGATGGGCGATCGGCCGCTCGACACCGACATCGCCCGGCGGGCCGAGCAGCTCGATCGCGATCCCGACCTGCGGGCCCGGGCCGAGGTCGACACCCGGGCGCACACCGACCGGCAGAGTCTCGTGGACCGCGGCCGGTACCTGCCGGGCGACCCCGTCGCCCGCGCGGGCGTGGAGTGGTCGCAGGAGGCAACCCTGCGCGGGCTCCGCGGCCTGCGCACCGAGCGGCTCGACACCGGCACGCGGACCTCCATCGAGCCGGAACTCGGCGGGGATGTCCACCTCACGATCGACATCAACCTCCAGGCCCGGGTGCAGGGGCTGCTCGACCCGCGCCTGGGGCTCGCGCAGATCCAGCCCTATCACCAGCCCGAGGCCGAGATGCCGGTGGGCACGCCGCTGGCGGGCGCGGCGGTGGTGCTGGATGTGGACTCCGGTGAGGTGCTGGCGCTGGTGACCAGCCCGTCGTTCTCGCGCCAGACGATGCGCGACGACCCCATGTCCATCTTCGATGACGAGCTGAACACGGCATGGGTCAACCGGGCCATCGCCAAGCCCTACCCGCCGGGGTCCATCATGAAGCCCGTCACGCTCACCGGCGCGGTCACGCACGGCAACTACCGTGAGGGCGAGCGGATCGCCTGCACCGGCCACCTGCTGCCCAACCGGCCGGACCTGCTCCGCTGCTGGATCTACCGCCCGCAATTCTTGATGACGACACACTCGGCCCAGCTCGGGCACGACCTCAACAGTGTTGAAGCGATCACCGTTTCCTGCAACATCTTCTTCTACACCCTGGGCCGGCGGATGGGGCCGACGACGATCACAGGGGTGTTCCGCGAGTTCGGCGTCGGCACGCCTTGGAACCTCGGCGTCGGCATGGAGTTCCCCGGCCAGATGGGCGGGCGGACCGCGGTGGAGGTTCCCGAGCTCGACGGGGACGGCCAGCCGATCATCAAGGACGGCCAGCCGGTCATGAAGACCGAGTATGTCTACCTCAACAACGGCGCGGACCTGACGGAGTTTGACACGACGCTGATGGGCATGGGCCAGGGGCCGATCGCCTGGACCCCGCTCCACGCGGCCGCCGCGTACGCGACGCTGGCCCGGATGGGCGTCGTGATCGAGCCCCGCGTGATCAACGACGGCCTGGGGCCGCAGGTGCACGAGACCAGCTTCGACCGTCGCGGCATCCAGCTGGCGCTCGCGGGGATCGACGGCGTGGTGAACGACCGGGCCCACGGCACGGCCGAGCACCTGACCCTGGAGACCGGGCGCGAGCCGCTCTTCAACACGCCGGGCGTTCATGTCTGGGGCAAGTCGGGCACGGCCCAGGCCGAGCCGCTGACGCTCAAGGGCGCCCCCCTCGACGAGAACGGTCAGGAGATCCCGATCCGCTGGGGCGAGCACGCGTGGTTCACCGCGCTGGTCGGGCGCGAGGGCGACCGCCCGCGCTACGCGATCAGCGTCATCATGGAGCACGCCGGCTCCGGCGGTCGGGCGTCGGGCACGATCGTCAACCAGATCATCCGGGCGCTGGTCGACGAGGGGTACCTGTAGCTGTGGGCGTGCTCGACCTCATCAAGGGCTCGTCGTCGCCGGTGCGGAGCGTGCGCTCGACGATTCGGCTCGCGCACGCGGGGTGGATCGTGCTGGCCGCGGCCCTCGCGCTGAGCCTGATCGGGATCTACGCGGTCGATCTGGCGACCAGCCCCTCGTCGTCGGGGTTGCTCGATCTGTCGGCCCAGGCGTGGAAGCAGGTGGTGTTCCTGGTCCTGGGCCTGCTGGCGGCGGTGGTGATGGCGCTGCCGCACTACAAGCTGTTCGCGTTCATCGCTTGGCCTTTGGCGTTCGTGGCGCTTGGGCTGCTGGCGTTCCTGCTGGTCCCCGGCGTCCCGTCCTGGCTGGTGACGCCGATCAACGGGGCCCGGGCGTGGATCAACCTCCCGCTCTTCAACCTGCAGCCGAGCGAGCCGGCGAAGATCGCGTTCGTGCTGTTCATGGCGCTCTACCTGCGCCGTCGCGACCCGCCTGAGCGGTTCGTGTCGCTCTTCCCGCCCGGGTTCCTGATGCTGATCCCCGTCGGGCTCATCACGCTGCAGCCGGACCTGGGCACCGCGAGCCTGTTTGTGCCGTCGCTGTTTGGGATGCTGGTGACCGCCGGGGCGCGGCTGCGGCACCTGGCGTTGGCGGTGGTGGTCGCCGGGGCCGTGGCGCCGACGGCGTGGCCGTTCCTCCTGCCCCACCAGAAGTCCCGCTTCGAGGCGTTGGTCCAGCAGATCCAGGGCGACCGCTCGCGCGAGCACGACATCAACTTCCAGTCGTTCGTCGCCCAGCGGCTGATCGGTGCGGGCGGGCTGACGGGCCAGTCCGACGAGCGGGCCCGGGCGCTGGTCTACTTCAACCGCCTGCCCGAGCCGCACAACGACATGGTGTTCTCGGTGATCGCGACGCGGTTCGGCGTCGTGGGCTCGGTCGCGGTCACGGTGCTGTTCATGGGGTGGTTCGCCGGGGCGCTCATGATCGCGGCGATGTGCAAAGACAGGTTCGGGCGGATCGTCGCGGTCGGGGTGTCCGGGTTCATCGCGGCCCAGGTGGTGGTCAACATCGGGATGAACATCGGGCTGCTCCCGATCATCGGGGTCACGCTGCCGTTCGTCAGCTACGGCGGGTCGAGCATGCTGACCTGCTGGGTGATGACCGGCCTGCTGTTCAACATCGCGATGCGTCGCGAGCTGACGCCGTACAACCCCGCGCCGCGCTACCCTCTGGGCCAGGAGCCCTATGACCGAAAGAAGTAAGCCCATCACCGAGCCGGCGGGCGGGGCGTCCGGCCCGCCTCCCAAGCCAGCTGAACAGGGGGGCGGGCTTTCCAGCCCGCTCCCCACACCCGAGTTCCTCGAGGCCGCCGCCGCGCTGGGGATCGAGTTCGAGCCCGGCGACCTCGATCGGCTCGCCCGGTTCCTCGGCCTGCTGCTCGACGCCAACACCCGCACGAACCTCACCGCCATCACCGACCCCCCCGAGGCCTGGCTACGCCACATCCTCGATGCCCTCACCCTCCTGCCCATGCTCGCCGAACTCGGGGACGGCGCCCGGGTCATCGACATCGGCTCGGGCGGCGGGGTTCCCGCCCTGCCGCTCGCGATCGTCTGCCCGCACCTGTGCTTCACCCTGCTCGAAGCCACCGGGAAGAAGGCCGCGTTCCTCCGCGAGACGATCGCTGCCCTCGCCCTCCCCAACGCCGAGGTTCTCCAGGCCCGCGCCGAATCGGCCGGGCAGGACCGAGGCGCCCGCCTGCCCGACGGCTCACGCTCCGGGGCCATCCGCGAGGCCTTCGACGCCGTCACCGCCCGGGCCGTAGGCCGGCTCGCGGTCGTCGCCGAGCTGACCATCCCCTTCGCCCGTCGCGGCGGCCTCATCCTGCTGGTCAAGGGCCGGCAGGCCGAGGAGGAACTCGCCGAAGCGGGCGAAGCCCTGCGCCAACTCGGGGCCGTCCACGCGGGCACGGTCGAGACCCCCACCGGGCGGGTGGTCGTGCTCGAAAAGTCCATGCTCACCCCCCGAACATTTCCCCGCCGTGACGGGGAGCCCAAGCGAGCCCCGTTGGGGGTGCCCAGACGCTCTCCCAGGGCGCCTCGCGCGGACGGCGACGACAGCGAATCCCCGGATCGACCCGCCTAGACTTCCCGCCCTATCGCCCGCCGGGCCCCAAGCGGGGACATACCCGCCCCGAGCAGGTGTAGACGAAAGGACCAGTCCCATGTACGCGATCATCGAAGAGTCCGGCGGCCAGCGCAAGGTCACCGAAGGCGAGGAGATCCTCATCGACCTCTACAAGGGCGGCGAAGCGGCCGCCGGCGAGACGATCACCTTTGACAAGGTCCTGATCGTCGGCCCCGAGGGCGGCGAGGCGAAGATCGGCCGGCCCTATGTCGGCGGCGCGACCGTCTCGGCCGAGGTCGTCGAGCCCATGGTCAAGGGCGAGAAGATCTATATCCACAAGTTCCGGGCCAAGACCGGCTACCGCCGCAAGACCGGCCACCGGCAGCGCTACACGATGGTCAAGATCACCGGCATCTCGGGCTGAGGCGGGGCGAAGAGAAAAGAGACGAAGAGACGGAGAGACGAAGTGGGTCCGAGCCCGCGTCGTCGCGGCTGTGCGCACTCCCCCACTATGTCTCTTCGTCTCTCCGTCTCTCCGTCTCTATGCCTCTTCGTCTCTCCCCCCACCCACAAAGGTCGCCCTATCTCGGTTCTTCGTCACGCCGGGGAACCGCAGCGCCCGCCCGTGGGTCACGCAATAGATGCCCGGAGGCAGTATGCCCGCGGCAAAGACCGACTCGGTGAGGTTCTGGAGGGCGTCGGTGTGGGTCATCTCGTAGGGGCGCATTGCGCCGGTCAGGATGATCGGCACCCGCGGCTGGGGGATCGCCCTGAGCAAGGTCTCGCCCGTGGTCTCGAGGGTGTCGGTGCCGTGGAGGATCACGATGCCGGTCGTGGGCGTGGCGATCGCCGGCGAGCCGCCCATCGCCCGGACGGTCTCGACGATGCGCTGCCGGTCGTTGTCGTCCATGAGCTGGCTGTCCTTGCTCATGAGTTCGACGATGTTGATGGCGGTGTCCTCGAGGCGGAGCCTGCGGAGCATGCGCCGCACGATCGACCTGCGGTTCTGCAACTCGCCGGTGCGTTCGTCGTAGGTTTTCTCGATTGTGCCGCCGGTGGTGATGAGGGTAATCTGCCGCATGGTCACCAAGCGTAGGCGACGGGCGCCTCGCCGCCGGGGCCGGGCCAGATCCCATCGAGCCTCGCCAAGGCTCCCGCGTCGAGCGTGATCTCGGTGGCGCGGAGCGCTCCCGCGAGCTGGCCCATCGTCCGGGGGCCGATGATCGGGGCGGTCACGACCGGGTTGTGCAGCAGCCACGCGAGCGCCACATCCGCGGGCTGCTCGCCGAGTTCCTTGCAGAAGCCCTCCCAGGCTTCGAGCTGGGGGCGCATCGTCTCGACGCGTTCGCGCATCTTGTCGTCGATGCGCCGGGCGCCGTCGATCTTGCCCAGCACGCCGCCGAGCAGACCGCCGGCGAGCGGGCTCCAGGGGATGATTCCCACGCCGTAGTGACGGCAGCAGGGGACGACCTCAAGCTCGACCATTCGGTCCTTGAGGTTGTAGAGCGACTGCTCGCTGACCAGCCCGACCAGGTGGCGGCGCGACGCGACCTGGTTGGCGGTGGCGATATCCCACGCCGCGTGGTTCGACGAGCCGACATACACGACCTTGCCCTGGCGGATCAGGGTCTCCATGGCCTCCCAGATCTCGTCCCACGGGCAGGTGCGGTCGATGTGGTGCATCTGGAAGAGGTCGATGAAGTCGGTCTGGAGGCGGGTGAGCGAGTCCTCGCAGTGGCGGATGATCTTGCGGGCGCTGAGGCCCATCGTCCCGCGGTTGGGCTCGGGGTGGTTGTCCGGCATCGCGTGGTAGACCTTGGTGGCGATGACGACGCGGTCACGCTTGGCGGCGTCTCCGGCCCACCAGCGGCCGAGGATGCGCTCGGTGTCCCCGCGCTCCCCGCCCCAGCCGTACATGTCCGCCGTATCAAAGAAGTTGATCCCCAGGTCGAGGGCCCTGTCCATGATGGCGTGGCTCTCGGGCTCCGCAGTCTTCCAGCCGAAGTTCATGGTGCCCAGGCAGAGCGGGCTGACGCGAAGGCCTGTGCGGCCGAGGTGGGTGTACTGCATGACCAATCCTTTCTCACCACAGAGGACACAGAGGAACACAGAGAAGAAGGCAGAATAGCCGGGTGTGGCATTCCATCCTGATTGTCTTCCTCTGTGTAACTCTGTGTCCTCTGTGGTGAATGTCTTTACCCGATCCGCTCGCTCCCGCCCATGTAGGGCCGGAGCGCCTCCGGCACCGTCACCGACCCATCCGCGTTCTGGTACAGCTCCAGGATCGGGATCAGGATCCGCGGGCTCGCCGCCACCGTGTTATTGAGCGAGTGGCAGAACACCGTCTGCCCCTTGCCCGCCTCGCCGCCGGCGCGGTACCGCATGTTCAGCCGACGGCACTGGAAGTCGTAGAGCCGGCTCGCCGAGTGCGTCTCGCCGTAGGCCGCGCGGCTGGGCATCCAGCTTTCAATATCCACCATGTCCGCGTTCTTCACGCCCAGGTCGCCCGTGCAGCACTGCAGGAGCCGGTACGGGATCTCCAGGCTCTTGAGCAACGCCTCCACGATCCCGATCATCTCCTTGTGCCAGCGCCGGCTCTCGGCCTCGTTGGCACGGCAGATCACCACCTGCTCGACCTTGTCGAACTGGTGGATGCGGTAGAGCCCCGCGGTGTCCTTGCCCGCGGCCCCGGCCTCGCGGCGGAAGCAGGTGCTCACGGTGCAGAGCTTCAGCGGCAGCTCGGCCTCGTCGAGGATCTCCCCCATGCGCATGCCCATGAGCGACACCTCGCCGGTGCCCGTCAGGAACAGGTCGCGGCTGGTATCGGTGGCTTCAGGATCATCCGGCGACTGCCGCGCCGTTTCGTTGATGTGGTACGCCTGCTCGCGCCCCGCGGGGAAGAACCCCGTCCCCACCATCGCCTCCTCGCGCACGATCACCGGCACCGTCACCGGCACGAACCCGCGGGCGATGATGAAGTCCTGGGCATACCGCAGGATCGCGTTGTGCAAACGCGCCCCATCGCCCACCAGCAGGTAGCTCCGCGACCCCGCCAGCTTCACCCCACGCCCAAAGTCGGCGAGGCCGTGCCGCTCGATCAGGTCGAGGTGGCCCCTGGCCGCGAAGCCCTTGTTAGCCTCGAAGCTCTTCCGCGGGTCAAACCACGCCGGGCTCCACCGGCTGATCTCGATATTGTCCTCGGCGCCCGCCCCCACCGGCACATCATCATCCGGCGGCATCGGCACCTGGAGCAAAAGCCCCTGCAACTCCGGGTCGATCGCCGCGAGCTGGTCATCGAGGGCCTGGATCTCGCCCTTGAGTCTGGCCGGCCTGGCCTTGAGCTCGACGATCTGGCGTTCGAGCGCCTCGCCCTCGGCGCCCTCGGCCTTCTTGAGCTGCCCGCTCAGCTTGCCGATCTGCGGGCCCGACTCCTTGGCGAGCCTGTTCTGCTCAGCTCGGAGGGCCTCGGCACGGCCTGCCAGCTCCCGCTTCTGGGCGTCCAGCGCCAGAAGGCGGTCGATGTCCACCGCCATGCGCTTCTTCTTGCAACCCTCGCGGTAGCGGTCCGGTTTGTCTCTGAGTTCGCGGAGATCAATCATGGGACAGCAGTCTACGCGCCCCCGCCCCGGCGGCGATACCATGCCAGGCCGGGGAGACCGCATGCCCAGACTCCGACTCCGACAGATCGACGCCGACAACAGGCCCATCCGCCTGGGCGCCGACCCGATCTCCATCGGGCGGCACCCCGCCAACACCATCCCCATCGACGATGAGAAGGCCTCCCGGAAACACTGCCTGATCGAGAGGGTCGCCTCGGGGTCGTTCCGGGTCCGCGACCTCGGTTCCCGCAACGGCACCCGGCTCAACGGGTTCGGTGTCATGGAGTCGCCCCTGGCCCCGGGCGATGTCATCCAGATCGGCAAGACCGAGTTCCTGATCGAGGAGGCCATCGGGTCTGATTCCGGCGAGGGTGACCCCTCCGACGAGACCCGGGCCGGCCACCACCACGCCGCGGCCCCCGAGCCCGACTGGGCCGGCGACCTCGCCCGCGTGCTCAGCGGCCTGCCGCCGCGCGACAGCGAGCCCCCGGAGATTGCCCTGGTCTCTGCCGACGGCAATGCCTCGGAGGCTCTCATCGGTCAGGGCGAAGGCCCCCGGGCGGTGCGGATGCTGCTCCAGATCGCCGCCAAGGCCCGGGCAACAGACCTGCACATCGAGCCCAAGGCCGAGGTGGTGCAGGTTCGCATGCGGGTCGATGGGCAGATGGTCTGGCTCGCCGACACCCCCAAGCGGGTCGGCGAGCTGCTCGGCGGGCTCGTCCGCACCACCTGCCAGATGCAGGCCGCCGCGTCGGACGCGGTGCTCGATGGCCACTTCTCGGCCCGCTTCCCCGACCGCCGGGTCGAGTACCGCGCCAGCTTCACCCCCACGATGCAGGGCTCCAAGCTTGTCCTGCGCGTGCTCGATCAGCAGGGCATCCCGCACTCGATCGGGGAGCTCGGCCTCGCGCCCTACATGGAGGACCGCGTCCGCCGGACCTGCACGCTCAACCAGGGCATGCTGCTGGTCTGCGGCCCGACGGGGTCGGGCAAGACCACCACCCTGTACAACTGCCTCCGCACCGTCGACCGCGAGAAGAAGAATGTCATCACCATCGAGGACCCGGTCGAGTACCAGCTCGACGGCTGCACGCAGATCCCCATCAACGAGCGCCGCGGCAATACCTTCCACTCGCTGCTCCGCTCGTGCCTGCGGCAGGACCCCGACATCATCCTCCTGGGCGAGGTCCGCGACGACGAGACCGCCCGCACCGCCATGCAGGCCGCGATGACCGGGCACCTGGTGTTCACCACCATCCACGCCAAGGACACCATCTCCGCGGTTTTCCGGCTGCTCGATCTCAAGGTCGAGCCCTACCTCGTCGCCAACGCCCTCGACCTGATCCTCGCCCAGCGGCTCGTGCGGCTGCTCTGCGAGAACTGCAAGCGCCCCGTCCCGGTCTCGCCCGGGCAGGCCACCCGCATCGGCCGATTCCTGGGCGGGAAGAGCCAGGTCTACGCCCCCGTCGGCTGCGTGGCCTGCCTCAAGACCGGCTTCCGCGGGCGCCACGCGCTCTTCGAGCTGCTCGAGTTCAACGACGACCTCCGCGATGTCATCCTGACAACCCAGTCGATCCAGGCGATGCGCAAGGTCATCGAGCAGGGGCTCTTCACGACCCTGACCCAATCGGGCTGGAAGCTCGCCGCCGAGGGGCAGACCAGCCTCGAAGAGGTCGACCGCGTCTCGGGGGGATGAGCGGTCGCCGGGCGGCTTACACGCCCGCCTCGGGTCGCTCATCCTCTCGCAGCTCCACCACGATCTCCCCGCACTGGTCGTCCTGCCGCACGCGGACGCGGCGGTTGCGGACCAGCTCCAGCAGCGCGAGAAACAGACCCAGCATCTCGCCCCGGGCCCGGCCGAGGAAGATCTGCCGGAGCGTCAGGCTCTCCCGCCCCTCCGCGGCCTCGCGGCGCAGGCTATCGACCATGTCCTCGGCGTAGAGCTCGATGGGCGTGTCGTCGCTGACCACCTCGTGCTCGCCGAGCCGATCGAAGTTGATCGTGTCGCAGATCTGGCCGAACGCCTCGACCAGGTCGACCACCGACAGGTCCTCGATGTCAAGCTCGCGGCTCTCGTCGAGGATCGCCCGCATCTCGGCGGCGTCGACGCCCGAGCGGCCGGCGGGGTACCGCTTGCTCCAGTCGTCGAACCGGTGCTCGAGCGCATCGGCCGCATCGCGGAAGCGCTTGTACTCGAGCAACTGGCTGACCAGCTCCTTGAGCGGGTCGGGCTCGTCGCCCTCGTTCGATTCCCCGGCCTGCACCTCACGCCCGGCCAGCGAAGCCACCCCCACCAGCCGGGACTTGAGCTCCGTGAGCGTGGCGGCCATGAGCAGGAACTCCCCGGCCTTGTCGATATCGACCCGCTCGATCCCCTCCAGATACCCCATGTACTGGTCGGCGATCTCGGCGACTGGGATATCGGTGATCTCGACCTCCGCCCGGCGGATGAGGTAATAGAGCAGGTCGATCGGCCCCTCGAACGCCTCCAGCCTGACTGTGTACTCCGTGGCGCCCATCGAGTCCTCCGGGGGTCTGGGCGAGTATACCCCCAGCGCCCCAGCCGCCGGGACCCGCCGCCCCCGGATAGGTGACACCCGTTCGACGCCCGCGCCCTACCCTTGTGTTCATGGCATTCCCCCAGCCCTCCCAGCCCCAGACCGCCCCCGCAGTCCGCGACGAGTTGGCCTATGTCCGCCGGGTGCTCGACGCCGAGGTCGCGGCGATCGAGGCGACCGGGGCGCTCCTCGGGGAGGAGTTCTGCCGAGCGGTCTCGCTGATCGTCCGCTGTGCCGAGGCCGGCGGGACCGTGCTCGTCACCGGCCTGGGCAAGAGTGGCCTGGTGGGGGCCAAGATCTCCGCCACCCTCGCCTCCCTGGGCATCCCGTCGCACCCGGTCCACCCGGCCGAGGCCGCCCACGGCGACCTGGGACGCTTCCGCCCCACCGACACCGTTATCTGCCTGAGCAGGTCCGGCGAGACCGACGAGGTGGTCAACCTCGCCGCCATCCTCCACCAGGACCGGCTGCCGATCATCAGCATCACCTGCGGCGTACCCGGCGGGGGCCGTAAGCCGTCGAGCCTGGAGCGCCTCGCCACGGTCGCGTTGCACCTCGGCGAGTTCGGCGAGGCGGGCGAAGGCCCCGAGGCCCCCACCGCCTCGACCACCGCCACGCTCGCGCTGGGGGACGCCCTCGCCCTCGCCGCTGCTCGCAGACGCGACTTCACCGATGCCGACTTCGCCCACCGCCACCCCGGCGGCACGCTCGGCGGGCTGCTGCGACCGGTGACCGATGTCCTCCGCTCACGCACCGACGGCGCCTGCCCGGCGGTGCCCGACACCACGCCCATCCTCGACGCGATCAACGCGGCCCAGGGCCGGCGGGCGGGCGCGGTGCTCCTGGTCGACGCGGGCGGCAGGCTCAGCGGCATCTTCACCGACGCCGACCTCCGGCGGAAGCTCACCGAGCGCGGCCTCGGCGAGTGGATCCGAGAGCCCATCGCCAGCGTCATGACCCACTCGCCCACCACGCTGCCCGAGACCGCCCTGGTCCGCGACGCGGTCCGCCTCACCCGCGAGAAGCGGCTCGACGAGATCCCGGTCATCGATGCCGAGGGCAGGCCCGTGGGCATCCTCGATGTGCAGGATCTCATCGCCATGCGGCTGGTCAAGGACGAGGACCACCGGTGACCAGCCCCGCCTCGATGGTCAGCCCGGTGGTCATGGATGCGGACCCCGTCCTGACCCGCGGCTCGATCGCGTATGACGACTCGGGCCGGGAGCTCCAAACCCTTAGCGTCCGCGAGGGGTTTGGGATAGGCCTCCGGCAGCGCAGAGCCACCCCCACCGGTCGCAGCGGGGCCGTCCGCCGCCTCCTGGCCACCCGTGGCCTGCTCGACCAAGCCCGGGCGCGGTACGATCTCGACCAATGAGCAAAGCACCCAGTCAACCCCGCCCGCTGAGCTTCTATCTGGCCCTGGGTGTCGCGGTGGTGTGCGTCGTGGCGGTGGGGTTCATCCTTGTCCGTGCCGTGACCACCCCGCCGACCACCGGCCCCGACGGCACCGGCGAGGCGTTCGGCGGCAGCGATCCCGACCCGCTCGGACAGGATGGAGCCCAGGGGCTGCACATCCAACTCATGGACCGGAACGACCGGACGAGGCTCTCGGCCGAGCTGCGATCCGAGACGCTCGAGCCCTTTCAGGCTCAGCGGTACAAGGTCACCAAGCCCCGCGCCACGATGTACCTCGAGGACGGGCGCGTGGTCTATATCGTCTCCGACACTGGTGATCTGGTGATGCCCGACCGCGCCAAGGCGCCGGAGACCGGCACGCTCAAGGGGAATGTGGTCGTGCGTCTGTTTGACGCCTCGGCCGATGGGCAGCAGTTCAACCCCGAGGACACCGAGCCGAGCCTCGTCTGGCGGGGGTCCTCGCTGACCTTCGACGCCACGCTGGGCGAGGCGTCCACCAACGAGCCGTTCGTCCTCACCTCGGCCGGGTTTGAGTTCGAGGCCGACGATGCGAAGGTGCTGATCAACCAGACACTCGAACGCCTCGAACGCTTCACGGTCCGCCAGGGCGGCACGCTGGTCTACTTCGACCAGCCCGAGGGCGCCCCGGCGACCGACCCCACCGAGCCCGCCCCCAGCGTGCGCGAGGCGACCCAGCCCCAGGCGGCGCCCGGGGGCGCACAGCCCGGCACGCCGCCCGCCGAGGCCACGGCCATCCCCCCGAGGGCCCCGATCGAGACCTTCTATCAGGCCGCCATGCGTGACGGGATCGTGCTGGAACGCCACGGCCAGCGGGTCGACAGCGACGGGCTTGATATCTATGCCCGCACGATCGACAACAAGTTGCCGCCGAACGCCATCGCCAGGTTTGAGGCCGAGCCGGGCGCGGCGCCCTCCACACCCGCCGTACCACCCGCGTCCGAGCAGGCCGGCACCCCGCCCGGCGCTGCCCCGCCCACGGCGCCCGGGGATCAAGGCGAACAACCCGTGCTCGCCGACCAGACCACCACCCTGCCGGCGGACACCGCCGTCACGGGGCCCGAGCACACCACGCTCACCTGGACCGGCGTGCTCGAGGTCAGGCCGCTCTCGGCCGAGCCTCCGGAGCTCGCCAGCAACCACCTCCTCGCCCGCTTCACCGCCGAGCAGAGCGGGATCGTCTCGTTCAGCGACGCGATCTCGGGGGCGAGCGGCCAATCGGCTATGGTCGAGTACGGCTTCACGACCCAAGACCTGATCCTCAGTGGGCCCTCGCAGGAGAGCAGCGTCTTTGTGACCTCGCCATCGATGGGGCACGCGAGTATGGGGCGGATCGAGGTCTCGCTGGCGACGGGCAGGGCGATCGTGCCCGGGCCCTTCAGCGTCGTCGGCGCCGACCAGGTGAGCCGGATCGACTCCCGGCAGCGGGCCGAGCTGACCTTCGCGGTGCGTGAGGGTCGCCTGACCGGCGAGCTGCTGGAGGCCCTGTTCATCGGCAGCGCCCGCGCCGCCGATGCCGCCGCCTCGCTCAAGGCCGACTCGCTGCACGCCTACTTCAAGCCCGACGCGGCGGGTGAGTCCCGCCTCGATCGCCTGCTCGCCGAGCAGCAGGTCCTGCTCGACGATGGCCAGGGCGCGGGCGGGCAGTGCGACAAGCTCGACACCAGGTTCGCGGCCGACACCGACCACCCCGTCCCCGAGTCCTTCACCGCCGACGGCAATGTCCGCTTCCGCGACCGGACCGGCAAGATCGACTCTGAGCACCTCCACGCCCTGCTCCGCGAGACCGAGAGCGGCGGGCTCGAGGTCACCAAAGCCTGGGCCGAGGGCGCGGTCGTCCTCGCCCGCCACGCCGACCAGATCGATATCACCGGCGAGCGGCTCTTCGCCGATACCGATGCGCAGTACCTCGAAGTCGAGGACAAGACCGGCCAGGCTCGCGTCGTGCGCGGCCCCACGCAGATTGCCGGAACGCTGGTACAGCTCAACGGCGTCGAGCGGTCGGCGCTCGTCCAGGGGGCCGGGTATTTCGACCACCGCACCGGCGACGGCGACCAGGCCGCGCATGTGCGGGCCGAGTGGGCCGAGGGCATGGCGTTCGACGACGGGTCCGGCAAGCTCGAGTGCCTCGGCGCTGTCGAGGCGGTGCACGAGCCGGATGCCTTCACCCGCGAACGCATCGTCGCCGAGCTGGTCCGCGTGCAGCTGGACCCGCGCGGCGAGACAGACGAGCCCGCCGACCCCGACCAGCCGCTCGAGGCCCTCGCCGGCGAGGACCGCGCGATCCGCACTGTGTACGCCGCCGGCCGGGCCTACTTCGGGGTGGGCGAGGAACTCGCCGTCATCGAGTCGGCCCGGTACGCCTCGCCCCTGCCCGAGGCCAAGGAGCCCGCCCCCGGCGACGCCCCCAAGTCCGAGGCCGACCCGGCGCTCGAGCGGGCGTTCCGGCTGAGCGGCGTGGAGATCCTCTCCGACAATCAAGCAGGAACGCTCGATGTCCCAGGGCGCGGGCGGCTCTTCGTCGCCGACCTCCGCCCCGCGCCCGATGGCAGCGCGCAGGCCGACGACCGCGGCGCAGCGCTCTTCGACTGGCGGGGCTCGCTCCACGCCGACCGCAACCTCGGCGCCGCCGAGATGCTCGAGGGCGTCCAGATGAACCACTCCCGGACCTCCGACGGCATGAGGTCGATGCTGGAGAGCGCCCGCCTGAGGATCAACTTCGCGCCGGCCGCGGAGGAGACCGAGGACCTGTTCGGCGGCCTGCGCTCGGCGATCGCCGACACCAGTGTCTACCTCCGCACCGACGCCCGGGAACTCACCGCCGACCTGCTCGAGTACGACCCCGACGCGGGCATCGCCCGGGCGCTCGGCGACGGCTTCAACGGCGTGCGGATTCTCGATCGGGCGACCGGCTCGCCGATGTCGGCCTCGGCGATGATCTGGAACCTCACCACCGACCGTGTCGATATCGTCGACCCCGGCACGATCACGATCGCCCGGTAGGGCGCCCCCGCTCACGGGCCGGTCGGCGCGGGCGTGTCGCCAAGCTCGCGGCGGAGGAACGCCACCACCGCCGCCCGCACCGCCGGATCGCTCCCCAGCGAGATGTGGTTCCCCCCCTCGACCCGCATGAACTCGACCGCCGCTCCGGCGGCCTCGGCCGCGCGGCGGATCTGCTCGGCGTGGTGATAGCCCACCACCCCGTCGCGCGTGCCGTGGACCAGCAGCAGCGGCCGGGCGCCGAGCCCGCCCACCGAGTCGACCGCGTCAAAGCCCGGCGCGATCAGCGCCCGCCCGAGGAGCCCTGCCTTGTCCGCGGCCACACCCTCCCATGTGGCAAAGCCGGCGAACCCGACCACCGCGCTCACCTCGTCTCGCTCGGCCGCCGCCGCCAAGCCGAGCACCGCCCCGAGGCTGTAGCCGAACACCGCGAGCCGCCCGCGGTCAACATCCTCGCGCGTGAGCAGGTAGTCGATCGCCGCTGTGGTATCCTCGACCAGCCACCGCCGCCGGAGCAGGCCGCGGGGCTCATCGGACTCGCCGAAGCCGCGGCAGTCAAAGAGCAGCACATTGAACCCGGCCTCGGGCAGGTACCCGCAGGCGAAACGGTGGCCCGAAATATCGCCCGTGTTGCCGTGGACATGAAGCACCGTGGGCGCCGGCCCGTCGCCCGGCTCACGGCCATTGGCGGGCATGAACCAGCCGTGCAGCGTCAGGCCGTCGGTCGTGGGGAAGGAGACATCCTCGTACCCCGCCGGCGTCTGGGCGTGGTGCGACTTGGGGTGGTAGAACGCGGCCGCCTCGACCGCGCCGGGCCAGAGGAACGGGCTGAGCAGCGCCGCGAGTGCCGTGAGCAGGCTCAGGAGCATCGCGTCGTCCCTCCGCCGCCCGTGCCTGGACTCGGGCGTCTGCCGCACTGCCCCGGCGTCAGCGGGCGTACTCGATCGCCCGGGTCTCGCGCAGGACGGTCACCTTGATCTCGCCGGGGAAGGTCATCTCGTCGGCGACGCGCTTGGCGATATCGTGGGCGATCAGGAACGCCTCGTCGTCGCTCACGCGCTCGGCGTCGATCATCACCCGCACCTCGCGCCCCGCCTGGATCGCGTACGCCTCGTTGACCCCCTTGAACGACAGGGCGATATCCTGCAGCTCGTTGAGCCGCTGGATGTACTTCTCCATGCTCTCGCGCCGCGCCCCGGGCCGGGCGCTGCTGATCGCGTCGGCGGCCATGACGATCGGCGTGTAGAAAGTCGTCGACGGGATGTCGGCGTGGTGGCCGCCGATCGCGTTGAGCACCGCCTCCTCGCGTTCGCCGTGCTGGCGGGCGAACTCCATCCCGATCTTGGGGTGCCCGCCCTCCATCTCATGGTCCATGGCCTTGCCGATATCGTGGAGGAACCCGCACCGCCGCGCCAGCCGCCCGTCGAGCCCGAGCTGCTCGGCGATGAGCTGGCTGAGGAAGGCGACCTCGACCGAGTGGCGGAGGACATTCTGTCCGTAGCTGGTGCGGTAGTGCAGCCGCCCCATCGCGTCGACGATCTTGGGGTGCATGCCGCGGATGTTGACCTCGAGGGCCGACTCCTTGCCGAACTTGGTGATCTTCTCGTCGATCTCGCCGCGGGTCTTTTCGACGACCTCCTCGATCCGCGTCGGGTGCATCCGGCCATCGGCGATGAGCTTCTCGAGCGACTCGACCGCGATCGCCTGGCGGACCTTGTCAAAGCAGCTGACGATGATCACCCCGGGCGTGTCGTCGACGATGATGTCGACCCCCGTCGCCCGCTCGATCGCCCGGATATTCCGCCCCTCGCGCCCGATGATCCGCCCCTTCATGTCGTCGGAGGGGATCGTGACCGTGCGGACGGTGCTCTCGCTGGTGACCTCGGTCGCGATCCGCTGGATGGCCATCAGCGTGATCTCGGTAGCCTTGTCCTTGGCCTCCTCTTCGGCGTCCTCGACCACCTGCCGAACGACCTTGGCGATCTCGTGGCGGTTCTCCTCGGCCACCCGCTGGAGCAGCAACTCCAGAGCCTGCTCCTCGCTGAGCTTGGCCAGCTCGTGGAGCTTGGCGGTCTGCTTGCGGATGACCTCCTCGACCTCCTGCTCGCGGGTCTCGATGCCCCGCTCGCGTTCACGGAGCTTGTCGTCCCGCTTGCCCAGCGCGGCATCGCGTTTGCTGAGCGATTCCTCCTTGTCCTGCAGCACATCCTCGCGTTTGCCCAGCCGCCGTTCGGTCTCCCGAAGCTCGGCCCGCGAGGCCTCGATCTCGGCGTCCAGCTTGTTCTTGCGTTGGAGAGCCTCCTTCTCGGCATCGAGACGGAGCTTCTCCGCGGCGGTCCTCGCGTCGGCCTCGGCCCGGGCGAGGAGTTCCTTGGCCTGCTCCTGCGCCGCCCGGAGCGACTTGGCCGAGAGCCAGCGGTCCACCACCAGCCCGGCGACAACCCCCACCACCAACGCCCCCAACGCGATCCCCACCGAAGCGCCGGCGCCCAGCGCGAGCGTCAGTACAGCCGGATTCCAGAGAGCCGGGTTCATAGACACAGTCCTTTCGCTCGTCGTCCGCGCACGCCATCGCGCGGCCGGTGCACTGCGCCGGGCGGATCGGGGAGCGTCTCGGGCTGTGGATCAGTTCATCTGGTTCCGGGGTGGACCGGCATGCCTCGTGCATCCGGACAGGTCTCGGCCGCCGCGGCATACGGCCCGCAGCGTTCCCCCTCTCGGTCAATACTCAACGGGGGACGGGTGAACCCTGAACAAACCCTCATCGACCCGCTGCACCATGCGCAGCTCCGAGGCAATGGGGTGAGAGCAATCTGAACCGACACAGCAGCGTCCAACAACAATGCCCCCGCGCACAAACCGCGGCGACGCAGGATGTCTGACCGATGCGCCCGGCCGATCCGGGCGGCTCATGAGTTTAGCCGGATCTGAGGCCGCCGGGGCGCGCCGTATTCGGTTCCTGTGCAGGAAATGGCGGGTGTTCGGTCTTTATGCGGCTTGCGAGGAGCCCTGCTCCGCGAGCAGCCTCGATACCATGCCGCACACCTGGGCGATCACGAACTCCCGGTGCGCGGGGTTGAACCCGAACTCGAACGCCAGGCCGACATGCACGCTCTGGGCGCTATCCATGTGCGTGTGGACGATCCGCCCGCTCAGCGCGATCGGCGAGGGCATGTCCGGGCCGAGATTCACCCGCATCCAGAGGAACCTCGCCCGATCGAGCCCCGAGGCCTCCTGCGGCGAGACCACCAACCCCAGCCCGCCGCCCGAGATATTCACCAGCTTGGCGCCAAAGCCTGGCCCGACCTCGGGGAGCAGGTGCTCGGGGCCGGGCTCGGGAAACGATGGGTCGCGCCGATGGCACAGCATGTCGCGGGCGTAGGCCTCATTGGCGACCTCGGCCGCCACGACCGTGCTTGGATCAAGCAGCGGCCAGCAGGCGACATCGGGCAGCTCCACCGCGGCGGTGGACACGCGGTAGTAGCTCCGTCGCGGGCACCGCTCGACCTTCTCGGGCATCGCCAGGTGCAGGCTCCTGGCGTCCCCCGCTTCGATGGACTGGGTCTGGAACATCCAGCGGTTCTGCCCCACGCTCATCGCCCCGACCAGCCGGGTGCCCGGCTCGATGGGCATGCTCCGCCCGAACGCCGCCGGGTGATTGACCACGATCTTGTCGTCGTCGAGGTGGAGGATCTTGACCCGCCAGATCAGGTCGCGGCCGACGGCCTCAGGGTCATCCGGCCTCGCCAGCGAGATCTCGATGGCTCCGCTGCGCTCGTAGATCTGCCACAGGCAGTTGCGCCAACGATCCGTCCGAGAGCGGTTTGCGGGCATGGGGTTCCCTCCTGCATGGCTGCAAAGGGTGAATCGGCCCGTGCCGATCGGGAATCCACGCCGCGATCCGAGTTTGGCCCCCGACCGGGGCGCCGGTCGATCTGCGCGGGCTGGCCGGGGGGCTTCCAGTCCGAGAAACAGGCGGGCTATCCCTCGGATCGCCCGGCCAAGCCCGCGAGCAACACCTCGGCCCGGACACGCTCGGCGGGGGTGAGCTCTCGCCCGCCGAACCGCACGATGTAGAACAGATCCGACAGCTCGGTCACGGCCGAAGACATCGGTTCGGAGAGGGAGTTGAGTGACTGCCCCCAGGCCCGTACCGGCTGCCAGTCAGGCTTGGCGAACCCGGCCCGCGCCAGGGTGGTGAGCATCTCCTGGTAGATGGGTGTGGCGCGGACGCGGCCTCGGATCTCCGGGTCGGCGATCCGGCGCGGCATCGCCCGGGGCCGCCGAGCCCACGCGGCGATACAACGCCGCACGAGCACCCCGAGCCCCCACACGACCCCGACCACCGCCACCATCACCAGGAACAGCCGCACCGCCAGCGACACGATCTCGCCCGCCCGGGCGACGCGCAGGTGCGCGAGCACCGTCCCGGCCTTCTCCGAGAACGCCCCGGTCGCGGGCTGGCTCCACCCGAGCAGGTCCGACCTCGCGCCGCTGTCGAACGAGACAATCGAGTTGACCCAGCGGTAGTTCAGCGTGTCGAGCACCCGTCCCAGGCCGGCGAACGCACCCTTGGACGGCCCGTGCTGGGCGAGCAGGTCCGACGGCGGGGTGGCGTCATAGGTCCGCCAGACCCCCGGCTCGATCTGGGCCTCGACCCAGGCGTGCGCGTTGCTCTCGCGGACCAGGTACGCCCCGGTGCCGCGGTTGTACTCCGCCGCGAGGTACCCCGTCACCACCCGCGCGGAGATGCCCACGCTCCGGCACAACGCCGCCAACGCCGAGGCGTAGTGCTCGCAGTGCCCCCGGTCCGCCTCGGTGAGGAACCACTCGATCGGCTCGACCCCCCGGGGCGGCGGGGGCTCGCCCAGGCTGTAGGTGTAGCGATTCCAGAAGAACTGGCGGAACGCGTTGATCGCCAGCGAGTCGTCGCCGATCGGCCGCAACGCCGGGTCCGGCTCCACGCCGGACCCGGCGAGGATCTCCGCCGCCACCCGCCCGACGATCGGTGAGGGCCAGCTCGCCGGCTCTCGCACATCCTTGCGGACGACGGAGTGGTCGTAGGGCGACGAGCGGGCGATGTAGCGGAACTTCCCGCCGTTGGTGGTCACCATCGCCGTCCCCGTCGGCCGGTGGTACATGTAGACCGCCGGGTCCTGGAGTTGCACGCTGCTCGGGCGCCACAGGGTGAACAGGTAGGTGAAATCTCGCGGGGTGTTGAGCAGCAGGATGTCCTGGTAGAGCATCGACTCGCCGCCCGCGCCGCCCAGGGAGAATGTCTCGCCGGCGATCGCGTGGTTGGGCTCGCCCACGAAGAACGGGGGCTTCGATGCGGTCCATGTGGCGTCGGCGTAGGTATCGAGCACCGCCCCCCGCAGGTATCGGACAGATCCGAACCCGCCCAGGTCGTTGCCGGCGGAGTCGCTCAGCCGCATGTGCAGGACGGGTGTGCGGTTTGTCGAGATCGCGCCGCCCGTCCCCACCCTGACCCGGTCGGCAAAGCTCACCACCCGCCCGGCGCCGGGGTTGCCCCACTGCCCGATTTGCCGGAGCCCCGCCCCCCGGGGCACCACGATGAACACGACCGCGGCGATGGCGAAGCCCAGCAACAGCGCCACCGCGCTCGTCCGACCGAGCGCCCGCCCCGCCGAGGCCCCCGCGGCCGATCGGACCGACGGCACGCGCGCCGGATCCGCGACCCTGCGCCGCGCGAACCGCTGGGCCTTGTCATGGCTCATCCGCAGTTGCAGGTGCATCGCCGCGTGGGCCACAAAGGGCAGGTACACCAGCGTCAGCATCGCCACCACCAGCCCGTTGCTCAGGAGCATCGACGCCACCGCCAGGAAGACCGAGTACGCCAGCATCTGCGCATCGTCCCCCGGCTGCCGGCGATCGAACGACTTGATCACGATCATCCACACGACGAAGTACGAGAAGTCGTGCACGCTCAGCCCGTCGTCGACCGCCCGCTGCACCGTCGAGAGCACGATCCCCAGCGTCGCCACACCGACCACGAGCCGGGGCACCGCGAGCCCGACCCACCGGGAGGTCACCGCGACCCCAACCCCGCAGAGCATGAGCGCCAGGAGCGGCCCGGCCGGGGGGGGGGGGGGGGCGGCGGCGGGGGGGATACCCCCCGCCCCCCCCCCCCCCCCCGGCGCCGGGGGGGGGGGGGGCGGGGGGTGGGGCTTTTGCCCCCCGGCGCGCCGCCGCCAGCAGGGTTCGGGCTCGTGCGGGGGCGGCCCTCATGCGACTCGCCCTCCCCCCGCGCCGGCCCCCGTTGACGCCCCGGCGGCGCGGCCCCGGTCGCTCCAGGTCGCGGGGCTCTCGAGGGCAAGCACCCGCCCCACCCGGCCCGACCCGCCCGACAGACTCGGGCTCACCACGATCACCACATCACGCTGCCCCGGCGTCAGGTCCGGCGAGGCGAGGCGCAGTTCGTCGTCCGCACCCCCGATCGCCGCCAGCCGCCCCAGCGCGTTGCGCAGGCCCACCTGCCCCAGCGTCGGCCGGGAGTTGATGCCCAGCTCGGGGCAGAGCAGCCCGACGGCATACCCGCGATCGGTGGCCATCTGCAGCACGCCGGCGGCGAGGCTGATCGTGCCCTCGCGCTGCGCCTCGCCGATCGATTTCGGCAGCTCGAGCCGGACCCACAGCCGCGTGGGCGCTGGTCGGGCGTGCTGCTTGACGACCAGGTCGCCGACACGGGCGGTCGCACGCCAGACGATCGAGCGGAGCGGATCCCCCGGCACATACTCGCGGATGCCGTAGAAATCACCCACACTCCCGCCCCGGGCCCGTGCCGCCCCGTCGCGCTCGCCGCCCGCCCGCCGCGACGCCAGCACGAAGGCGCCGACCGGCGTGGCCTGCGGGTACACCAGTGAGCTGCGGTGCTGCACGAAACGCAGCGACTTGCTGGCGAGCCCGAACGGGAAGGTCGAGCTGATCACAAAGTCGGTGAACTCCGGCTCGCCGCGAGCGATCGCCAGAGGCCGGGCCTCGGCGACCACGCTCTGCCCGGGCCCGACACACGCGACGAACGCCACCGGCCTGGTCAGACACCGCGGCCAGGGCACCGCGGCACGCCGTCGCCGCGGCGGCTCACGCTCGTGGATCGTCAGCCCGAACGCCGGGGCCCACCGGTTGGTGTTCCACACCCGGTACCGGATCACCATCGGCCCGCCCGCCGAGGCGTCGGGGATCGCCTCGCGCTCGGCACGCACACCCACCAGCCCGAGCCCAGAGACGAGCCCCGAGACACCGATACCCGCGACCGCAAGCCCCAAGCACCAGAAAAGCAGGTTGTTCTGGCTCGAAATCGCCGCCACGGCGAGGAACGCCGTGACGGTCAGATACACCAACCCCGTCAGCCGAAAGCGATAGGTCCGACGGACGGGCACATCCTCCCGGCGTCTCACCTGGGCTGCTCCCCCACCGCGTGCGAGTTCGAGGGCTCGACGATCACCAGCACCCGGCGATCATCGGTCGGCAGGTACAGCGAGCCCCGGCAGCTCAACACCGTCGGCCCGGTGGCCTGCACCTCGAGCCGCCCGTACATCGATCGCTCGGGCACGCGCAGCACGAACGACCCGTCGGGCAGGCTGGTCGTCTCGGCCAGCGAGCTCAGAGTCCCATCGCCACGCGTGATGCGGACCCGCACATCGGCCACCCCCTGCTCGGCGAGCCTCGGATCGTCGGCGTTGACGACCGTGACCACGCTCGCCCTGCCCGCGAGTACCCGACCGGAGACCGAGGTCGTCCCGCTCGCGCACCCCCCTACCACCACCAACGCCGCCGCGAGGAACCCGAACCGCCAACCCAGACGCGAAACGGTCATGCGCGTGCTCCCATCTCGCCCATGGGCGGAAGATCCTTGAGTGTCGCCAGGCCGAAGGTATCGAGGAACTGGCGTGTCGTGCCGTAGAGGATCGGGCGCCCCAACTCCTCGGCCCGCCCCTGGATAGTCACCAGCCGGTGGTCCATGAGCGTCTTGAGCACCTCGCCGCACGCGACGCCCCGGATGCTCTCGATCTCGGCCCGCGTGACCGGCTGGCGGTAGGCGATGATCGCCAGCGTCTCGACCGCGGGCTTGGAGAGCCGATTCTGCACCCGCTGCTGCTGAAAAGACGCAACGCAGCGGGCGTACTGCGGCAGGGTCATCAGTCGGTACCCCCCCGCCACCGACTCGATCCGAAAGGCCCGACCGCCGGAGGCGTAGTCCGCGTTGAGCCGTTCGACCACCGCCGCCAGATCGGCTTTGACCTCGGGCGGCGGGGCCTTCTCGTCGGTGTCCTGACCCACGAGGCCGATCGCCGCGGCCAACTTGCCTGGCGAGACCGGGCGGTCGGCACAGAGCAGGACGGCCTCGACAGGTCCAGCAAGACCGCTCAAGGTCCGAGAACCTGCCTCCGGCGGGGCGTGGGTGGTGGTTTCGTCGGTCGCTGGGGTCATGCCGAATGCTACCACACCCCCGACCCCGGGGTTCTCGGTTGACCAGGGCGATTGTCCGGGTCGGTTCGGCCCCCGTCCCGCACGCTCCCGCACCCACCGTCAAGCGAACACCAGACCCCGTCGATGAGAACACCGGGCGACATCCGCCCCGCGCACAGGAGCGAACCATGAGCCGTGGACTCGTACTGCTCGTCGATGACGAACCCCATATCCCTCTTGTCGTCGGACGCCGACTGACGGCTGCGGGATACGAGGTCGTGACCGCGCCCGACGGCGAGGAGGCCCTCGAGGCCGCCAGGGAGACCCACCCCGCACTCATCATCACCGACCTCCAGATGCCCTTTATGAGCGGTGCGGAGCTCGCCGCCGCACTGCGGGCGGATCCCGCCCTGCGCGACATCCCCGTGGTGCTGCTGACCGCGCGGGGGTATGTGCTCCCCCCCGAGGAGCAGCACGCCTCCAATATCAGGTGCTTCCTGGCCAAGCCCTTCAGCGTGCACCAGATCCTGGAGACCGTCGAGCGGATCCTCGGCCACGCCGGCGACACGGAGGCCGCCTGATGCACCGCCTCGAAGCCCCCAGCAGCGACACCCACCGCGAGCTCCGCCGCCGGATGGCCGAGCTGGGCATCCTCGCCTGGCGGCTCGACACCCAGGGCCGGGTGATCCAGTCGCCCGATCTCGTCGGGGTGCAGTCCGCGTGGCTCTGCAGCCGGCACCTCGTGGAGCGCTTCGAGGCGGCGGTGGCGGGGCTGCTCACCAGCGAGGGCAAGACGCGTCAGACGCTCTTCCCCGGGTGTGAGTTCATGCTGCTCCCGGTGCGAGCGCGGCGGCGTATCTCGGAGTGGACCGCGGCGATGTTCCTGACCCCCGAGCTCTTCGAGGCCGAGGAGTTCACCGCCGGGTGTGCCCGGGTGCATATCGACCCCGTCGCCGCGACGAAGGGGCTGCGCAGCCTCGCGGCGTTCGGCGATGCCGAGATCGACCGATTCGTCAGGCTGCTCCCCGCCATGGCCGACGACCTCGGCCGCCTCGACCGCGACGGGATCGCCCTGACGGGCTTCTCGAGGACCCTGGCGGAGGCCTACGAGCACATCGAGCTGACCCACCGCCTGGCCGGTCAGATGCGTCAGGTCGGCGGGCCGCAGCAGTTCCTCCGTGACGCGGTGGACGGCATCATCAACGCGACGAACTTCGGGTGGGTGGCGTTGTACCTGCAGTCCAAGCCGTGGACCGGAGCAACCGACCGTCCGCTGCTGCTCCACGCCGGGGCGTTCCCCGCCGATCTGGCGGGCGTTCGGGAGTTTGTCGGCGCCAGCAGGATGGGCGGCGGTCAGAGCGACCAGGCCGAGATCGTCAGCGACGAGCGGGCCACGAACCTCGTCGGCGAGCCGGACCAGTTGATCACCTTCCCGATCCACCGCGGTTCGGAGGTGCTCGGCGCGGTGCTCGCCGGCGACAAGCAGGGCGACGACCCGCAGGTCAGCACCTTCGACACCCGCGTGATCGATACCGTCGGCGCGTTCGTCCGGAGCTACTACGAGATCGTCTGCCTGCTGCACGAGCAGCAGGAGATGTTCATCGGCTCGCTGCGGGCGATCACCGCCGCGCTCGACGCCAAGGACAGCTACACCCGGGGGCACTCCGAGCGCGTGGCGTTCCTCGCCGCCTCGCTGGCCCGCGCCATCGGCATGGCCGACGACGAGGTCGAGAAGATCCACCTCTCCGGCCTGATGCACGATGTCGGCAAGATCGGCGTGCCGGAAGCGGTGCTGTGCAAGGCCGGCAGGCTCACGCCAGAGGAGTTCGACGAGATCAAGAAGCACCCCCGCATCGGCCACGACATCCTCGCGGGCATCCCCCAGCTCGCGGACATCCTCCCTGGCGTGCTCTGGCACCACGAGCGTTGGGAGGGCAACGGCTACCCGGACGGCATCGCCGGCGAGGCGATCCCGCCCATCGCCCGCATCCTGGCCATCGCCGACACCTTCGACGCGATGAGCTCGAACCGCTCCTACCGCCCCGCGATCTCCCGAGACCAGGTGCTCGCCGAGATCGTCCGCGTCGCCGGCACGCAGTTCGAGCCCGGCCTCGCCGATCGGTTCGTGCGGCTGGACTTCACCGAGTACGACCGCCTGGTCGCCGAGCACCTGCCCCAGAAGCACCATCGCGCGGCGTGATCCCGGGCCCGAGTCGACTTCTCGACAAGAGGCCCTGGCGCAAGCCTGGGCTTGGTCAGGGTGCGGTCCTCAGGGCGAAGCCCAGGCTTGCGCCAGGGCCTCTTGTGCGGGCGTCGAGGCTGCTTCGCTCCGCCGAATGCACCCTAGTTGGTGGCACGATTCCAGGTGTCGGCGAGTACCCTGTACCCGGCCGGCGGGGGGTAGCCATCGTGCAACCGCTTGACCTCCGACGCGGTCAGAGGCTGGCTCATAAGCGAGAGGTGGCAGATCGAGCCGGTGAACGGATTGTCTATCCCGCCGGATCCGATCGCCAGCGCGGAGTGAGAGCCGCCGACATAGATCTCCTGGGCGTTGAGCGATGCATCCCAGTAGTTGAGGCCCCGTGAGGCGGTGCTATCGACCGCCAGACCGTCCACATACAGCACGCCCCGAGTGTCCTCGAGCGTGAGCACAGCATGGTGCCATGCACCGGGCGTCACCGGCGTGCTCGCCGTCGCCGAGCCGCCGAGCGCCTCGACCTCCCCGCAGAGCGATCCACCCTGCAGGAAGATCGACCAGGAGCCGCCCAGGATCCCCAACGCATCGCGGTTGACCAGCCCCTGCGTCGCGGTCACGCCGTCGGCCCAAAACCAGAAACTGATCGTCCGGATGCCGCTGTAGCCTGCGGCGAGGTCGATCCTTGCATACGCCCCGCCGGCGATCCACGGCGCCGACGCGGCGCCCAGCCCGGGCACCGCCCCCGCGCGGAAAGGCTGGGCATCATCGACAAGAGTCGCCGCGTTGCCCTGCGCACGCTCGACCGCCGCCTCGGTCGCGTCCCCCTCCAACGCCCAGTACGCCAGGCCGCCGTTGCCGAAGACCACCTCGCCGATGTCCGGCACCCCCTGGCCCTGGAGCCCCACCTGGACTTCGAGGATGCTCCGGGAGAGGTCCACGCGCCCGGTGGCGGTGAGTTTGGCGGGCTGCCAGGCGTCGGGGCCGAGGGCTGCGCCGTCCCCGCCGGTGACAGAGAGGCTCAGCGTGCCGCGGTCGGTCGCCACGCCCGACCGCCAGACGCCGTCGCCGTTGGTCCACCGCCAGGTCGGGTCGCTGTTGATCGTGTCGAGCCCGGCCTCGATAGCCGAGCGGGCGTACTGGGCGGCCTGGAAGCTGTCGGTCACGAGGCGCCCGTCGTCGTCGCGGCCGCGGGCGATCCGCAGGCTGCTCAGGACCACCGCCCCCACCACCGCCATGGTGATGATGACGAGGACATACACGCTGCCGCGGCGGGTTGGGGGTCGCGTGCTCATGATCCGAACAGGGCCGCGTCGGCCCCCTCGCTGCGGAGCCGATCGAGCGTTGCGGCCGCACGGCCGTTGTACTCGACCCGGACGGTGATCTTCTTGACGCCGGTCTCGGCAATCTCGGCCGCCAGGGGCGAGCCCAGGGTGACCCACTCGACGGTGACGGTTCGAGTCCAGCCGCTCTTGTCGGCCCGCACCGCAGCGGTGGTTAGTGCGGTCCTTTCGCCATCGATGGCGACTCTCTCCGTCCATGTATGGAAGTCGTCGATATCGTCGAAGGTGGAGGGGTCGGCCGCGGTCTCGCCGGCGTCGATGCCGATCGTGCGCGTGCCGTCGGGGTCGAGGTAGGGCAGCACCGCGATGCTGTCGAGCAGTTCCGCGGCGAGGATGGCGCCCCTGGCCCGCTCGGCGGTCGACCGCTGCGTGCGCACGGAGAGTGAGATGGCTTCGGTCAGCGAACCCAGCGCGATGCCCAGCACCGCCATCGCGAGGACGACCTCGACGAGTGTCATGCCCGGGCGACGGCGACCCCGCCCGGTCATGGCAGCACCTTGACGACCGGCGTCACCTTCGCCGGCAGCGCCGCCACCGCTCCCCCCCGGACGGTGGGGTTCAGCCCCGTGAGCGCGATGCTCGTCGACCAGGCCTGCTCGCCGGCCGCGAGGTTCACGGTCACGACTCCCAAGGCCGTGCGAGACTCGGGCCCGCCATCGCTGGTGATCACCCGGCCCGAGGCCTCGTGCTCGAGGGCGGGCTTGCTCCCCGGCGCCCAGGTCAAACCGCTGTCCTTCGAGATCAAGTGTGGGGCGGTCGCCGACCAGACCGCCGGACTGGCGAGGCACATGTCGCAGCTCCCGTCGCTGGCGGTTGCGCGGACGACAATGCTCAGCCTCGTCCCTGCCGGGACCGTGATGCCCGGCAGGCTCTGACGCCATGCGGCGGGCGCCGTGCCCAGGTCCGACTCGGCGACTGTGAACGAGGCGTACACCACCGCGGTCGGGTTGAGGGAGGCGTCGCACCCCCTGATCTCACAGGTGAACACCGTGGTCTGGGCTCCGGCGGCCACGAAGCAGAGCACCACCTCGTCGAGCGTCCAGGCTATGGCATTCGGGGGAAGTGTTGGATCGATCACCTGAGCAAACCAGTCATTCCCCGGCTTCTTTGTGAACTTGGCACCGCCGAGCGTGGACTGGATCGAGGCGACGCCGCCGGTCGCCCGTGTCTGCGTCGTCCACGCGCTCGCGGGCTGGGTGCCGTACGCCAGGGCGAAGCCCGTCGTGTCCGAGAGCATCTCGGCGGGCGTGCCGGCGTTGATGGTCCGGAGCACCGGCTCGGAGGCCACGCCGGACCAGGAGTACCGGATAGTCTCGTCGGTCATGTCGGCGTTGCGGTCGGGCACGACCAGCGTGAGGGCGGTCGCGGTCGCCTCGGTGATCTGCGTCGCGGTCGAGAGGTCGGTCCCTAGCCTCGCCAGCAGATCGGCCGCCTCGACCGAGACCTCCTGCACGCCGCCGGGCGGGGGGACGGCCCGCGCCGAGAGGCTCAGCAGCGACACCACGCCGAGCAGCACCACCGAGGAGATCGCCAGCGAGACGACGAGCTCCATGAGCGTGAACGCCCGGCGGTGCTGGATCGGCAAGCGTTGGCGAGCGGCCATTCGCAATCACCCCTTACCTGGGCGCCGAGACCATGGTCCCGGCGGCCGAGTCAATCGACGCCGTGAACGGCTGTCCCGAGACCGAGAAGTCGATCTTGCCTATCGCCCCGACACTCGGGGCGCCATCGAGGAAAATCACCCCGTCGACACCATCGCCGAAGTCCACGGTCTGGAGTGTGACCCGGTACGGCGAGTCGGCCAGCAGGACGAGGGAGTCACCCTCCGCCGCGAACCCGTTCCGCACGCGGTACTGGTCGCTCGCGACGACGAAGGTGACCTTGGTCTGCGTCGAGCCGTGCCAGGAGGCCCGCTGGGCCGCCACCAGATCGGTCGAGACCCTCGCCTCGAGGAGCCCGACCCGGTAGTCCCGCGAGGCGCCCGACCGGGCCGGCATCGCGATGGCGGCGACCACCGCCATGATGACGACCACGACGACCAGCTCGATGAGTGTGAATCCTCGCGCCACGCCCGATCCTCCGGCCCCGGAAAGAAAACAGACGCTCGCCGTTGGGCGAACGCCTGCGGAATGCGTCGTGGCCCGCGGGATCAGTAGTTGACCCAAGGCGTGCCGTTGGAGTCCTTGTCGGTAGCGCCGGCGTTGATCCGGACATCGCCAGTCGTCTCGGTGTACCACCAGCCTGCGCCGGCGGTGCCCTGGGTGCCGGTGGCGGTGGTGTTGCCCTTCTGGGGCCCGGCCTTCTGCGCGGGGATCGCCCGCAGGTAGGGGCCGTACATGAAGACCGCGGTCTTGGTCGCGTTGGTGTTCCCCGCGGCGTCCGAGTACAGCGTGAGCTGGTTCGCGAAGGTCGCCAGGGCCGGGAAGGCCCCGTCGTGCTCGGCGGCGTAGAGCTCGACCGCGCTGCGGAGGATCGAGAGGTCCGAGACCGCGCCGGACTCGGCGGCGCCCGCGGCGCCGCGGCTCATGCGGGGGATGGCGATGGCGCCGATAACACCGAGGATCACGATGACAATGACCAACTCGATGAGACTGAACGCTCTGGAACGACGGTGCTGAACGAGGGACGCGATCATGTCTGTATACCTCCAGGGCTGTGTGGCGGAGCTCATGCCGATCCACCGGCTAGGGGTTGATCGTCGAGCACGCCGGGGGACTTCAGTGCCGGGGCAAACAAACCTCGCCTGGAGCCCTCCCACCGTCGCGAACCCGGCCCCGTGCGGGCTATCGGTCCTGGCCCGGCTCGGGCCGATCGATCGGGACCCGGAACTCCCGGCCGGACTTGCGGAAGACCGCCTCGTCGCGAGAGACACCGACGAGGGTCGCGCCCCGGAACTCCTGCCCAACCCGGATCAGATCCTCGCCGATCCGCACCCCGCCGCGGGTCCCGGCCCCGAACACCGACTTGATCTCCCAGACGCTCCCCCCAAAGAGGTCCGGCATCCCCTGCGCGGGGTTGATCTGCTCCCGCTGGGCAAACTGCTCCAGGCGGTGAGCCAGCGAGGTGTCCGCGCCGGCGGGCGTCGCCGGCGAGGAGAGCGCCACCGGCTGCATGCCCGGGAGGGCATCCTGCGCCGAGGCGGACGCGGGGCCGCCGGCGCCGAGAACGAATCGATCCACCCCCAGCACCCCGAGAGCGACCGCCGCGACCACCACCCCGACCTTCTGCTGCTTGTTGAACTCCATGCCCCCAACAGGCCTATCCGCGGCGGGCGCGGCCAGCCCGTTGGCGGTTCTTTCTCTACCCCTCGCCCGCGCCAACCACATACCACGCAAGACCGAAACTAAACCCCACGGCGTCACCATCCATACCCGCCGCACCACCCGCACCACTGATCTGGAAGGTGGTCACCGCCATGTCCGGGAACTCACTCCGCACGGCGTGCATGCTCGCCACGACCTCGGGGAAGGAGCCCGTCCCGCTCAGACGCAGGGGGATGACATCCACCAACTCCCCCCGCTCGATCGTGCCCACCGAGAGCTGGCCGACCGAGACCCCGACCTCGCCGAACAGCCGGCCAAGCGACGCCTGCCGGGTCGCGAGCTGGTCCGGCGCGTCGAGCACCACCGCCAGGGCCTTGAGCCGCCCGCGGGTCCTGGCGATCTGCTGCTGGACCTGCCGGAACTCGCCCTGGGCCTGCGTGAGCTGCGTGTTGGAGAGCTGCGCCTGCTCGGCGAGGTGGCGCGCCAGCTCCTCGGCATGGAGCGCCGGCCAGACCCCCACGCCGAACACGGCCCCGGCGAGGCCGAGGGCGATCACGCACGCGAGCGAGTCGAGCTTGTTGTGACGGAACTTGGTCTGCGGTCGTGTCACCGGCCACCCTCCTCGGTCAGCCACGCCTCGATGTTGAACCCCACGATGTCCGCCTCCTCACCGCCCTGCCGGGCGCCGTCAGCGGGCGGCTGCCGCTGGGTCTGGACGATCTTGACCCGGCTGAAGATCCCGGTCTCTTCGAGCGACTGGACAAACGCCGTGAGCCTCTCCTGCGTCGGGCTGGTCCCCGTGATCGAGAGCCGGTACTGCTCGGCGTTCGTGCCGGCCTGCATCGTGGGAGCGAGCAGTTGCGTGGAGGTCAGCACCACCAAGCCCTGCCCGCGCCACGCCAACGCCGAGAGCACGATCGACCAATCGGGCTTTCCGGCGACCTCGGTCGCGATCGCCAGCTTCTGCTCGACGGACTGAAGCTCGGACTTCGACGCGGCCACCGCGGTCGACACCACATTGATCTGCCCCACCGTCGACTCGATCGTGGCCTTCGCCTCGGCGCCGGCATCGGCGTTGTCGACGCGCAGCACGATACAGACCGCCACGCCGAGCACCGCCTCGAGCACGAGCACGCCCGTCCAACGCCGCAGCCGCCAATGCCGCGAGCGGCGCTCCAGCACCGAGGTCGGCAGGAGATTGGGGTACCGTGCCATCACCCGTCCCTCCACATCGCATGCCCCAGGGCGGTCAGCATGGAGCCCTCCGTGCAGCCCGAGGCGTTGAGGAAGCCCGCGTCCACCGACGAGATCGCCCGGATGTCCAGCCCGGAGAGCTCCGAGAGATAGGACGGGAACTGGGGGATGCCCGCCGCGCCGCCCACCAGCCGCACCCGCTCGACGCTCTCGCCCGGGAAGCGGTCCAGCACATACGACACCGAGGCCAGCACATGCTGCAGCAAGTTCTCCGCGTACTCACGCACCATCGAGAGCAGCCTCGCGACGATCACCGGGTCGGCCTGGGCGTCCTCGACACCCGCCAGCCCCACGCGGCGGATGAGGATCCCCGACGCCCGCTCGTCGAACCCCAGCGAGCGGCCGACCAGCCCCGCGAGCCCGCCCACCCCGACGCCGGGCAGCCACCGCTCGTAGACCTTCTCCCCGCCGCGGAACACGCCCATGTCCACCCCCGCCCAGCCGATGTCGAGAAGGGCCGTCAGCCCGTCTCCCTCGACGCACACCGAGCGGCAGGCCCGGCATGTCGCCTCGCACGCCAGGTCGACCGCCTCGACCTCGAGGCCGAGGGCCTCGAACGGGGCGATCAACTCCTCGGCCGCCTCCCAGCGCAGCGCCGAGGCGGCCATCTGGGTCGTCTTCCCCCGCCCCGAGGCGCTGGGCATCTCCCACGCGTGCACCTCGTAGGAGCCGGGCGCGAGCCGGAACATCCGTGACATCTCGGCGGCACAGATCTGCTCGATCGGCGCCCCGCTTGTGCGCGGCGGCAGGTCGAGCACCGCGGTCTGCAGCATCGAACGCGGTGCGCCCAGCACCACGCTGCTCCCCACGAACCCCGCCCGATCGAGCAAGCACAGGAGCGACTCCACCTCCGCCGCGTCGGGCACGGGCGTCTGGCAGGTCCGCACCATGGACCCCGACGCCACCACCCGCCAGCCGCGTCTGGTCCGGGCCACCTGCGCGACCTTGAGCCGCGATGCGCCGATATCAAGCCCGATCGGCCCGGGGGTGCGGCCGGCAAGCACGCTCATGATCCACCCCCCGCGCCCGTCGCCGCCGTCGCGTCGAACAGCGGCAGGAACATGCTGATCGCCACCGTCCCCACGACCACCCCCAGCACGACCAACACCACCGGCTCGAGCAGCTGGGTGAGGGACTTCACAAGCACCGCGTTGTCCTCGTCGAGGTACTCCGCCAGGCTCGTCAGCACGGGCCCCACCTGCCCGCTCTCCTCCCCGCTCCGCACCGCCTCGGTGAACGACGGCGAGACCAGCGGGCTCGCGGCGATCACCGCGCTCATCGATCCGCCCCGCGTCACCGTCTCCGAGATCTGCTCGAGCAGCGACCGGAACCGATGGCTCGTCATCGCTTCCCGCGTCAGGCTCAGCGCATCGAGCAGCGGGACGCGGCTCTCGATCAGCACGCCCAGCAGGCGGGCGATCCTCGCCGTCGCCAGCGAGATAAACAGCCTTGACACCCCGGGCGCGCGCAGCGACCACCCGTCGAGCGCCCGCCTCCCCGGGGGAGACAGGAGCCACGCCGCCAGCCCGACGACGCCCACCGCGATCGCCGGAAACTCCCACCACCACGAGGCCCGCAGGTGGTCGCTGACCGCCATGAGCACCGCCGTCGAGGGCGGGAGGGCGGTG
Source organism: uncultured Phycisphaeraceae bacterium (assembly GCA_964372195.1). Taxonomy (GTDB): domain Bacteria; phylum Planctomycetota; class Phycisphaerae; order Phycisphaerales; family UBA1924; genus PNC22. The sequence continues at coordinate 65,614 of CAYJPX010000001.1, read as the reverse complement.
TCGAGGGAATCGAACAGGACCGCGAACCGCGGCACGACGAACATCAGCATGCCCACCATCACGACGACCGCGATCGAGAACAGCATCGAGGGGTACATCAGCGCCGCGGTGATGGACCGGCGGATGACCTCCTGCTGCCGGTTGATCGCCGCGAGCCTGCACAGCATCTTGTCGAGCGCCCCGCTGGCCTCGCCCGCCGACACCAGGCTGCACGCGACAGCGTCGAAGTACCTCGGGTGGCGGCGGATCGCCTCGGCCAGCGTCTCGCCCTCCTCGACCCGGTTGCGGATGTCGAACACCACCGCGGCGAACCGCGGGTCGGCGACCTGCCGCTCCACCGCCCCCAGCGCCTGGACGACCGGCGTGCCCGTCGAGACGAGGATCGACATCTGCCTGGTAAACTCCGCCAGGCAGCGCCACTTGGACCGGCGTCGTCCCCCCCGCCTCGGGGCGTCCGGTCCCGTGCCGCTCCCGACGCCGATCTCGACGACGAACAGCCCCCGCTCGCTCAGCTTGTCCCGCGCCGCGAGCTCGCTGGCCGCGTCGAGGACATCCTGGTACTGCTTCCCCCCGGCATCGAAGGCGGTGTAGGCGTACTTCATGCCGCACGCTCCTTGGTGGCCGCCTCGGGCTGGGCGTGGTCGTCCTCCAGCTTGGTCACCCGCAGCGCCTCCTCCAGGCTGGTCCGCCCGTCGAGCGCCAGGAGCACACCCTCCTCCCGCAGCGTCTTGTACCCGTGCTTGCGCAGCTCGTTCCTGAGATCGTGGCTCGCCGCGCCGATGTGGACCATCCGCCGCAGCGCCGAGTTGACCTCCATCACCTCGTAGATGCCCGCCCGGCCCTGGAACCCGCTGTCGTGGCACGACTGGCAGCCGGTCCCCTTCTGGAAGACCCGCCCGCTCATGCTCGGGATGCCCGCGTCGGCGAGCACCTGCTCGCTGGGGAAGTACTTGGTCCGGCAGCTCGGGCAGATCGTCCGCGCCAGCCGCTGGGCCACCACGCCGTTGAGCGCGCTGCTCAGCAGGTAGGGCTCGACGCCCATGTCGATCAGCCGGGCCACGGCGCTGGGCGAGTCGTTGGTGTGCAGCGTCGCCAGCACGCTGTGCCCGGTGAGGGCCGCCTGCACGGCGACATGCGCCGTGATGTCGTCCCGGATCTCGCCGATCATGATCACATCCGGGTCCTGCCGGAGCGCGCTGCGCAGCACCCGCGAGAACGACAGGCCGATCTGCTCGTTGACCCCGATCTGGTTCACGCCGTCGAGCTGGTACTCGACCGGGTCCTCCACCGTCAGGATGTTCAGCTCCGGGCTCCGCAGGAGGTCGAGCGCCGAGTAGAGCGTCGTCGTCTTGCCCGACCCCGTCGGCCCGGTCACCAGCACCAGCCCGTGGGCCTCCCTGAGCACCCGCCGGAAGGTCCCCAACGCCTCGGCCCGGAACCCCAGGTCCTCGAGCCGCACATGCAGGTTCATCTTGTCGAGGATCCGCACCACCAGCTTCTCCCCAAGCAGGGTCGGCATGCTGCTGATGCGCAGGTCGATGTCCCGGCCCTCCGCGACGATCCGCACCCGACCCTCCTGAGGCAGGCGCTTCTCGGCGATATCCATCTTCCCGATCACCTTCACGCGGGACACCACCGCGGCGTGCATCCCCATCGGCGGCTTCATCAGGTCGCGCAGCATCCCATCCACCCGGTAGCGGATCCGCGTCCCGTTGCGCTCCGGCTCGATGTGGATATCGCTCGCCTTGTGCCGGACCGCGGTCGACAACGCGACATTCACCAGGTTGATGATCGGGCTGCCCGCGACCATCTTGTCGAGGTCGGTCGCCTCGCCCTCGTCGATCGTCTCCCGCTCGACGACCTGCACCTCCGAGTGCTGGAGGTTGGCCAGGAACTCGTGCACATTGTCGTTCCCGCCGGCGTACTTGCGGATGAACTCGTGGATGTTGCTCTCGAGGGCCAGCACCGGGCGGACCTCGTGCCCGGTCAAGGCCCGGATGCGGTCGAGCGTCGGCATCGACTGCGGCTCGGCCATCGCCACCGTCAGCACCCCGCGCACCAGGAACATCGGCGCGACCCTCAGCCGCTCGGCCTCCTGCTCGCCGAGGATCCCCATCACCGCCGGGTCCAGCAGCCCGTGCCGGAGGATGCACCCCCGGATGCCCATGCAGCTCGACAACGCCCGCACCAGCGACATCCCGCTGATCACGCCCTGCTCGACCAGCAGCTCCCCGAGCCGCCGGCCCGACTGCTGCTGGTCGACGAGCGCCTTCTCGAGCTGCTCCTCGGAGATCTCGCCCGCCCGGAGCAACGCCTCTCCCACGCGCACCCTGCGGAATGGGCTGGGCACGCTCACAGGAAGCTCCTCACCGCGGCGGTCACATCCTCGTAGTGCTCGAAGGCCCCGCCGGTCTCGGTCAGCTCCAGCACCTCCCGCACCGTCTCGTTGACGCCGCAGAGCTTGAGCACCCGGCCCGCGTCGGCGAGCTCGTCGGCGAGCTCGAGCAGCGATTCGATCCCCCGGCTGTCCACATACACGATCGCCGAGGCATCGATCACCATCCGCCCCATCGAAGCGGCGATCGTGTCCGAGCCGCGGAGCCGCAGCGCGTCGGCGTCCTCGGCCACCAGCGGCCCACGCGGCTTGAGCACCGTCACCGCTCCCTGTCGCTCGCTCTCGATCTGCATGCCCCGCTCCCTCTAGGCCGCCTGGGCGCTGCTGCTGGTGGTGGCGATCGGCAGCCAGAACGAGAAGGTGCTGCCCACATCGAGTTCCGACTGGAGCGAGATGTCCCCCTCGTGGAGCCGGGCGATATCCCTCGCCAGGGCGAGGCCCAGCCCCGACCCGACCTCCGCCCTCGCCCGCGGGTCGTTGCCCCGGGCGAAGCGCTCGAAGATACGCTGGCTGTCCTCCTCCCCGATCCCGATGCCCGTGTCGCTCACCTCGGTGACGAACCGGTCGCCCTCCACCCGGACCGACACACGCACCGACCCGCCCGACGGGGTGTACTTGATCGCGTTGCCCAGCAGGTTGTGCAGCACGATGCTGATCTTGTCGCGATCGCCCCAGATCGGCGGGAACTTGGGCGGCAGCTCGAAGCTCAGGGTCAGGCCCTTCTTCGCCGCCGACTCGGCGTAGTCGTGGCGGAGCTGCTCGAACATGGGCTCGACGCGGACCTCGCCCCGGTGGGCGGAGAGCCGGCCCGCCTCGATCTCCGCGATCGAGAGCATGTCCGCGACGATATGGTCGAGCCGCCCGATCTCCTGGTTGATCACATTGAGCGCCGTCGACCGCTCCTCCCCGCTGAGGCTCTCTTCCATCAGCTGCTCGGTGTACAGGCTGATATTGGTGAGCGGCGTGCGAAGCTCGTGGGCGGCCTGCGCGATGAATGCGTGCTGCACCGCGTCGCTGATCCGTTGCTGGGTCACATCCTCGATCACAATCAGCACGGACCGGTCGTCGGCCTGCCCCAGCGCCCGCACGCTGAACCTCAGCACGCTGGCGTCGGGCACGCTGGCGTCGCCCACATCCATCGACCGCTTCTGCCGCGACCCGGTGGTCGCCGCCATCCCGATCGCCTCGAGCACCGCGGTGTCGGTGATCGCCCGCTTGATGTCTACCCCCAGCAGCACATCCCGCCGGTGCCGCAGGAAAACCGCCGCCGCGCCGTTGGCGTAGCGGATGATCTGGTGCTCGTCGATGATCACGACTCCGTGCCAGATCGCGTCCGCGGCCCGGTTGGAGATCTGACTCCCCGCCCCGCCCCCGCCCGCTGCCCCGGCGCGCACCAGCAGCCCCGCCTCCGCGGTCTCCGCCGCCGACTCCTGCCACGCCACCAGCCTGTTCCATGCCTCGGCGGTCGCGGAGTCGTGGGGCACGGCCAGCGCCCCGCTCTGACGCTCGCCCTTGGCGAACGCCGACAACGCCGCCCGGATCCGCAGCAGCGTCCTCTGCCGACCGAACGCCGCCAGGCTCGCGGCGCCCAGCGCCAGCAGGCAGATGCCCGCCGCGCCCAACGCCCCGATCGCATCCGGCACCCCGAGACCCCGTGCCGCAAACCATCGACCCGATCCATCGGTCCAGAGCGCATAGCCGAGCATCCCCAGCCCGGCGAGCGATGCCACCAGAACACCCAGCGGGGCCAGCGTCAACCCGAACGACCCGCCCGGCCCCCGGGACGCGGGCGAGGGGGGGGCGTGGGGTGGCTGCTGCTCTGTGGCTGGACTCACAGCGGTTCCTCCATGTTCAGAGACCGACCCACTCATCGGCTCATGCACAGTCCGGTATGAGACCTCGCGGCAAGGAATCGGGATTGGACGGCGTATCCAGAGCCTGTCCGGGGGCGGGACGGAGTTCGCGCACGCCCACGCCGCCCTCCCCCCCGCCGACGCGGCTGATTATCGGCCCTCACCCCTGTGCGGCTCGATGTGGATCAGCACCGAGTCGATCTCCGGCGAACGCTCGCGGACCATCTGCTTGATGATCCCCGTCAGCCGATGCGAGTCGGCCACGGTCATCGTCGGCGAGACCTCCGCGTGCATCACCACCCGATAACCACGCCCCGACTGCCGCGCCTCGCAACGCTCGATCGCCCGCACGCCCTCGACCGCCAGCGCCGCGGCCGACGCGGCCTCGGCGACCCCCGGGGCGTGGCGATCGGTCAGTTCACCGATCGGGCCTCGGGCGAGGACCACGCCGTTGAACATGATGACAAACGACGCGAGCAGGGCCGCCCAGTCGTCGGCCGGCGCCCAATCTGGCCCGCCCGCCAGCGCCACGCTGATCCCCACGAACGCGAACAGCGAGGTGATCGCGTCCGACCGATGGTGCCAGGCGTCGGCGTGCCCCGCGTTGCTCCGCGCTGCCCTGGCTGCGCGGTGGGCCTTGCGGTACATCACCTCCTTCACCACCACCACCACGACCAGCACCGCCAGCGTGAACGCCCGCGGGTAGGCGTGCGGCGTCAGGATCTGCCGGATCGCTTCGGCCGCGATCCCCAGGCCCGCCACCACCACCAGCGAGGCCACCGCCAGACCCGCCAACGCCTCGACCTTGCCGTGGCCGAACGGGTGGTCGTCGTCCGGCGGCCTCGAGCCATACCGCAACGCCCCCCAGATCACCGTCGATCCGGCGATATCCACCAGCGACTCGACCGCATCGGCCACCAGCGCGAACGAGTGCCCGAGCACCCCCGCGGCCAGCTTGATCAGCGCGAGCACCGCGTTCACCACGATGCCCAGGAGCGCCACCCGCTCCGGCGCCTCCCGACCTCTTGGCTCTCGCTCGTGCACGCCTTGTGGTTCCTTGCCGGGGGGGCCGCACCGCCCTCGGCCCCGCGCCCGCCGGCGTGATGATACCTCGCTCAGAAGAGCGGGTAGATGAAGGGCGCCGCCGCCGTCGTCCCCAGCAGCACGATCACGCCGATCAGCAGCAGAGCGACGATCACCGGGATCAGCCACCACTTCTTGTTGTACCGGATCAGATCGAACAGCTCCCGCACCAGCCCCGAGTTCTGCTCGGCCGCGCGCTGGGCAAACTCGCTCCCCGCGGCGGGCTGGTCGGTCGCCTCGGACTTGGTGCTCGGTTGCTCGCCCATGGCCTTGCCCATCCCTCGCCCTGTGGCGCTCACGACTGTTTGAAGTACCGCTCCGACCCATCGACCCGCTCGCGCCCGACCCAGTAGCTCGCCGCGGCCCGGTCGAGCCGGCGGGTCATCGGGTCACGCCCCGCCAGCCGCATCGCCAGCCCGACCGGCAGCACAACACCATAGAACACCGCCGCCAGCAACGCGTGCGAGAGCACCCACCCGATCGGCATCGCCGCCAGCATCCACGCCCGGTAGAACGCGATGCCTCGCCGCCGCGAGCCGAGCACCACCCCTGCGCCGACAACCCCCACCAGCCCGCCCGCCGCCCATAGCACCAGCGGGGCCCGCGACCCCTCGCCCGCACCCGCCCCGACCGCC
>CAYJPX010000001.1:49965-59638 GCA_964372195.1 uncultured Phycisphaeraceae bacterium | reverse complement strand
GCCATCCAGAACGCCACCAGGCCCACGGGGAACGCAAGCCCCCAGGCACGCTCCCGACCGGCGACCTCGCGGTTGAGGAGCAGCGAGAGCACCAGGCACCCGGCCGTCACCGCCGCCGCCACCGCCAGTCCTTCCCCCGCCGGCACGGCAATCCTCCCGAGGACGAGCCAGAAGACCGCCCACAGCAACGCGAACACCCGCAGCTCCATCGCGCTCGGCTCGGTCTTGATCTCGATCATCGCCACGCTTGCCCGCTCCTCGTTCGGTCTCAGTCCAGCTTGAACTGGGCCAGGTACTCCTCGTTGCGAACCTCATCACCCCCCGGCTGCTCGGCCTTGAGCAGCACGAACCGCTCGAGCACCAGCACATCCATGTTCGTCCCCATAAAGCACCGGTACGCGTGCTCGGGCGAGCACACGATCGGCTCGCCGCGAACATTGAAGCTGGTGTTGATCACCACCGGGCAGCCCGTCCGCCGCTCGAACGCCTTGAGCAGCTTGTAGTACCGCCCGTGCCGGTGCGCATCCACGGTCTGCACGCGGGCCGAGTAGTCCACATGCGTGATCGCGGGCACCTCCGACCGCACCGCGTGCAGCTTGTCGAGCCCCTCGAGCGCCGCCGCCTCGCCGTTCTGGATCGCCCGCTTGCCCGGCTGCACGCCGGCGACCAGAAGCATGTACGGGCTCTGCTCCCGGGGCCGCATCTCGAAGTACTCGTCCACCCGCTCCTCGAGCACGCTCGGCGCGAACGGCCGGAACGACTCGCGGAACTTGATCTTCACATTCATCAGCGTCTGCATCTCGGTCGACCGCGCATCGCCCACGATGCTCCGGCTCCCCAGCGCCCGAGGCCCGAACTCCATCCGCCCCTGGAACCACCCCACCACCTTGCCCGCGTCCATCAGCCCCGCCACCGCGTCGGTCAGGTCGTCGTCGCCGGCGTACTCGTGATAGACCACGCCCCTGCGGTCGAGGAAGCCCCGGATATGCTCCCCGCCGAACGCCGGCCCGAGCAGCGACCCGGCCTGCCCGTCGCGCTCCTGCGCCCGGCGCGGGTTGCCCAGCAACTGATGCCAGATGAACTGCGCCACGCCCAACGCCCCCCCCGCGTCCCCCGCCGCGGGCTGGATCCACACATCCTCGAATGGCCCCTCGCGCAGCACCCGCCCGTTGCCCACGCAGTTGAGCGCCACGCCACCCGCCAGGCACAGCTTCTTCATGCCCGTCAGCTCGTGGGCGTGCCTCGCGCACCGCAGCATGATCTCCTCGGTGACCTTCTGGATCGACGCGGCGATGTCCATCTCCCGCTGGGTCAGCTCCGCCTCGGCCCGACGCGGCGGGCCGCCGAACAGCGCATCGAATCGCCGGTTGGTCATGGTCAGACCCTGGCAGTAGTTGAAGTACCGCATGTCCATACGGAACGACCCGTCCTCCTTGAGGTCGAGCAGCTCGCGCAGGATCAGGTCGTAGTACACCGGCTCGCCGTAGGGCGCCAGGCCCATCAGCTTGTACTCGCCGGAGTTGACCCGGAAGCCCGTGAAGTAGGTGAAGGCCGAGTAGAGCAGGCCCAGCGAGTGCGGGAACCGCAGGTCCTTGAGCAGCTCGATCGTGTTTCCCCGCCCAACGCCGATGCTGGTGGTCGTCCACTCCCCCACGCCGTCGAGCGTCAGGATCGCCGCCTCGTCGAAGGGGCTGGGGAAGAAGGCGCTGGCCGCGTGCGACTCGTGGTGCTCGGTGAAGACGATCCCCCGCTTGTACCGCCCGCCCAGCTCCCTGCGGATGATCCGCGGCAGGTGCAGCTTCTCCCGAAGCCACTGCGGCATGCTCGCCGCGAACGATGCGTACCCCGCCGGCGCGAACGCCAGGTAGGTCTCGAGCAGCCGCTCGAACTTGAGCAGCGGCTTGTCGTAGAACCCCACATAGTCAAGCTGCCCGGGGTCGAGCCCCGCCTCGCCCAGGCAGTACGCCACGGCATTGGTCGGGAACCTGTGGTCGTGCTTGATCCGCGTGAACCGCTCCTCCTGCGCGGCGGCCACGATCTCGCCATCGACGACAACCGCCGCCGCCGAGTCGTGGTAGTACGCCGAGATGCCGAGGATCGCCGTCACGCCGGTCCAGCTCCCACTCACCCGCCCAGGTCGCGGCCCATCTGCCTGTAGCTTTCGGCCATCGGCCCGCCCGCCTGCAGCCCCTCCTCCACGATCGCCCGCGCCCGCTCGGGCGCCCCGGTCTCTGTGTACGCCCGCACGAGCGCCCGGTCGACGAGCAACCGATCCACACCCTCCAGCCGCAGCCTCGCCCTGCCGAGGTACGGGATCGACTCGGCGAACTCGCCGCACATCTGGTGCAGCTCGCCCATGTACCGCTCGCCCGCCCCCGTCGCGGTCGGCCCGAGCGAGCACAGGAACTCGCCGCGCGCGATCGCCTCCCGCGCGAGCGCCAGATCGTCCTCGCTCAGTCCGCCGGCATGCGCGGCCCGCGCCGTGAGCATCGAGTAGGTGTACTGCAACTCCCACGACCCGTAGGGCGTCACCGCTCGCCTTGCCACATCGAACAAACGGTCCGCTTCGCGATATGCCTCCATCGAGTACATCGCCCGGCCCGCCATGCCCGCGATCGGCCGGTGCCCGCCCTGGTGCGTCGCCGGGTCGAGCCACGCCGTGATCTGCTGCACAACCTCCGGCGCCTCGGCGGCGAGCCGGCTCTGGCACTCCCGCTCGAACCGCTCGAAGAACTGCGGGTTGCTCGACTCATAGAACCCGATCTCACCGAGCGTCCGCATCGCGTGCGCCGCCGCGAACGCGTCGTGGACATTCCACCCCAGCCGCTCGAAATACGACTCGGCGTCGGGCAACGCCGCCAACCGCTCGGGCGCGACCGACGCCGGGCCTTCCACGCCCGACAGCGTGCGCACGATCGACCTCGCGACCAACTCCTGCCCGAGCAGCGATGGGTGGACATGGTCGTCCATCAGCTCCCACCCGACCGACCCGCCCGGACTCGCCTCGCGGAATGCCCGTTGCAGGTCGCACAGCACCGCGCCCCGCGACTCGGCCGCCCCGCGGATCGCCGCCACCGATGCGCTCGGCGGTCGCCAGGGCATCGGGTCCAGGTCGACCGCCAGGCGAAACTCCGCCCCCGCCTCGTCGAACCGCGCTTTCGCAAACAGCGCCAGACCGAGCAGGTAGTGCGCCGTCGCCAGGTCCGGGTGCTCGGCGACGAGCGCCCGAGCCGCGGCCTCACCCGCCGCCGGGTCCCGCTCGACCAGCTCCCAGATCTCCCCCGTCCGCCGGCGGAGGTCGGTCAAGGCCTCCTCGGAAGCCCCCACCACCGCCGGCCCGCCCAACGGCGCCAGGTTCCGCTCGCTGCACGGCGGCGTACACACCACCACGGGCACGCCCCGCGCCCGGCACCGATCGATCATCGCGCCCACGAACTCGCCAAGGTTCCGCGTCGCGGCCGCCCGCGCCGGGTCGTCGGCCCCTATCTCCGCCTGCCCGATCATCGCCTCCATCAGCGCCTTGTTCTCTCCGGTCGGCTCCCGCCGCAGTCTCGCATCGATGAACTGCGCGATCGCCATCCCCCGCGTCGCCCGGATCAGCCGGATCATCCCCGGCGACCGCCCCGCCGAGTGCAGCGAGGACACGCCGTACGCCCCGTAGTACTCGTTGTTCCCCGCGTACACCACCACCAGATCCGGCTCGTACGCCAGCGACTCGGTCATCATCCCCAGCACCGGGTACGACGCGACGGCGGTGGTCCCCAGGTTGATCACCTCCACATCCCGCTCCGGCCAGACATCGCCGAGCATCTCCTCCAGGAAGCACGCCGAGGTGAACGGCGGCATGTACGGGCTGCCCTTGGCCGCCGATGCCCCCACCAGGAACACCCGGAATGTCCCCGCGGGCTTGGGGCTGAGGAACGCGTCCGGTTCCAGCCCGCCCGCCCGCGAGCGATTCGCAAAGAAGTACGACCCGGGGCCCGCGTTGCTCGTCATCACCACCGTCGACCCGTCGGGCAGCGTGCCCACCGCGTCAAAGGTCGCCGGGTATCCCCCGTATCCCGCCAGCCGCAGCGCGCCCTCGATCGCCCCCAGCACCGCGAGCGTGAAGCACGCCGAGAACACCAGCAGGAACACGCGGCGCTGCCAGGGCTTCAGGCGCGCACGCCGTGCCCCCGAGACCAAGCCCGACGGAGCAGCGTTCGCAGACTTGGCCTCGACCTGTTTGTGCATGGCGTGGCAGCTTCCGGCCCGTCGGCGCAATGGTAGGGCCTCACCCCATCCGCCGCCGCGATCGGCGTGCTCCCGGTCAGTGGAAATCTCGCGACCCCCGCACCCCCATCGGCACCTCCCCATCCAGGCTCTCCAACCGCTCGACATGCAGATGCACCACCTCCCCCTGGCGCTCCACCCTCCCACTCGCCAGCAGCACCCGGCTCAGCCTTGCCTCCCGCCGGAACCGCTCGAAGACCTTGGGCCAGAGGATCAGGTTGGCGATGCCCGTCTCGTCCTCGAGGGTGATGAACACCACGCCCGACGCCGTCCCCGGCCGCTGCCGCACCAGCACCAGCCCCGCCACCTGCACCCGCCGCCCGGTCGGGCAGGCGGCCTCGCTGCGCAGGTCCGCCGCGGTGATCGCCCCCAGCTCGGCCAGCCCACGCCGGACAAACGACACCGGGTGCGCTTTGAGCGACAGCCCGGTCGACTCGTAGTCCTGCAGCACACGGCGCCCGGGCTTGATGCGGGGCAGCAGGTCGAGCCCCGTCTCGTCGGTCCCGTCGGTCTGCTCGAACAGCGGCAGGCGGTCGTCGCGGAGGGGGCGGATCTGCCAGAGGGCGGCCTGGCGGTCGAGGCCCATCGAGCCGAAGGCGTCGGCCTGGGCGAGCTTCTTGAGGAAGGCGGCGCTGACGCCGCTGGCCCGCCAGAGGGCCTCGATGGTGCTGAACGGGCCGCGATCGGCGACCGCGTCGGCGATCCGTTCGGCATCGTCCCGGCTGAGGCCCTTCACAAGGCGCATACCGAGGCGGATCGCGGGGCCGGGACGACCCCATGACTCCCGCGCCTCCCCCACTCCGTCTCTTCGTCTCTTCGTCTCTTCGTCTCTGGCCGCTTCCAGGACCCTCGCTTGCGCTTCGGGCTCTGTCCCTTCGTCGCTCCGTCGCTTCGTCGCTTCGTCGCTTGCCTCCAGCGAACAGTCCCACCCACTCCGGTTCACATCCACCGGCAACACCTCCACCCCATGCTCCCTCGCATCCCCGATGATCTGCGCCGGTCGATAGAACCCCATCGGCTGGCTGTTGATGAGCGCCGCCGCGAAGGCCGCGGGCTTGTGGCGCTTGAGCCAGGCGGAGACATACACGAGTATCGCGAAGCTCGCGGCGTGGCTCTCGGGGAAGCCGTACTCGCTGAAGCCCTTGATCTGCTCGAAGCAGCGATCGGCGAACTCACGCGGGTAGCCGTTGGCGAGCATGCCGTTGATGAGCTTCTCGCCGAAGCGGAAGATCGCGTCGCCCTTGCGCTTCCAGGCGGCCATGGCGCGGCGGAGCTTGTCGGCCTCGTCGGGGGTGAATCCGGCGGCGACGATCGAGAGCTGCATGGCCTGCTCCTGGAAGAGCGGGACGCCGAGGGTGCGGCTGAGGACGGCCTCGATCGCGGCGTTGGGGTAGGAGACGGGGTCCTCGCCGTTGCGCCGGCGGAGGTAGGGGTGGACCATGTTGCCCTGGATGGGGCCGGGGCGGACAATCGCCACCTCGATGACCAGATCGTAGAAGTGCCTTGGCTTCAGCCGCGGCAGCATTGACATCTGGGCGCGGCTTTCAATCTGAAAGACCCCGATCGTGTCCGCGTGACAGATCATGTCGTAGACGGCGGGGTCGCGGAGGTCGTGGGCAAGAATGGTGTATATGTGATATATATCGTCGTGTGATAAGGCACGGAGGCACGAAGGCACGAAGGCACGAAGGGGAAAGGCATGGGAGACATCCGGACATTCAGGGATCTCATCGCGTGGCAGCGAGGGATGGAGCTCGCCCGCACGGTGTACCGCGACACCGCGGACATGCCCCGGGAGGAGCGTTTCGGGCTGACCCGGCAGATGCGGGACGCCGCCGTCTCGGTCCCGTCCAACATCGCCGAGGGGTACGGTCGGGGCAGCCGGGCCGACTATGTCCGCTTCCTTCGCACCGCCCGCGCTTCGCTCGCCGAGGTCGACACGCAGCTGGAGCTCGCCGAGTCCCTCGGCATGCTCCGGCCAAACCCCCGCCGCGCCGCGCTGCTCGCCGAGACCGACCGAGTCCTGCAAGGTCTCATCCGCAGCCTGCAATGAGCCCGAAGCCTCCGCCGCCCGACTGTCTTCCCCCTCCGTGCCTTCGTGCCTCCGTGCCTCCGTGCCTTCACCCGCCGCCAGGCGGATCGCCTTCCCAATACAAGTCAACATCCCCAGCCCCAGACAATCAACCTTGAGCATTCCCATGGCATCAATGTCGTCCTTGTCCCACTCGATGACCGTCCTGTCTTCCATCGCGGCATATTCGATCGGAACCAGCTCGTCGAGCGGGCGCTGCGTGATGACGAACCCCCCCACATGCTGGGACAGGTGGCGAGGAAAGCCCCGCAGCTCGTTGGTCAGGTCGAGCACCTTGCGGATGGTCTGATCCGACGGGTCGAACCCCATCTCGCGGACCCGCTGGTCGGTCATCGCCTCCCCCCACCCGCTGATGTTCTTGGCGAGGGCGTCCACGCAGTCCAGGCTCAGCCCCATCGCCTTGCCCACCTCGCGCACGGCGCTCCTCCCCCGGTAGCTGATGACCTCTGCGGTCAGCGCCGCACGGTCACGCCCGTACTTGCTGTACAGGTACTGGATCACCTCCTCGCGGCGCTCGTGCTCGAAGTCGATGTCGATGTCCGGGGGCTCGCCTCGCTCGCGGCTGACGAACCGCTCGAAGAGCAGGCTGAACACCGCCGGGTCCACCTCGGTGATGCCCAGGCAGTAGCACACCGCCGAGTTGGCCGCCCCGCCACGCCCCTGGCAGAAGATGCCCCGCCCGCGCGCGAACTCGACGATGTCGTAGCAGGTCAGGAAGTATGCCTCGTAGCGGAGCTCGCCGATCAGCGCCAGCTCGTACTTCACCTGCATCACCACCTTCGGCGGCAGACCCCGCGGGTAGCGCTTCTTGGCCCCCGCCCACACCCGGTCGGCGAGGTAGTCGCCCGGGCTCATCCCCGGCGGGCAGGTCTCGCTGGGGTACTCGTACTTCAGCTCGTCGAGGCTGAACGCCGAGGCCCGGGCCGCGATCTCGACGCTCTGCTCGACCGCGCCGGGGTAGGCGCCGAACAGCCGGGCCATCTCGTCGGGCGCCTTGAGGTGGCGTTCGGCGTTGGCGTCCAGCCGGAAGCCCGCCTCCTCGATCGTGCACCCGTGCCGGATGCAGGTGACGACATCCTGGAGGAGGCGGCGCTGGGGGATGTGGTAGCGGGCATCGTTGACGGCGACCAGCGGGACGCGCGTCGCCGCCGCCAGATCGGCCAGCTCCCGCAGGCGCAGGGCATCGTCCGGCCCGTACGAGCAAGAGGCCGCCAGCGATGCCCGGTCGCCGAACGCGGCCCGCACCCTCGCGAGCGACTCAACGAACCCACTCCCAATCTCCCCCGGCGGCATGACCACCGCCAGCAGCCCCTCACCGAACTCGCAGAGGTCGTCGAGCGAGAGATAGCACTCGCCCTTCGGCGCCCGGCGCTTGCCGCGTGTGAGCAGGCGGCAGAGGTTGGCGTAGGCGGGGCGGGTGGTGGGGAAAGTCAGGATGGAGAGGGAGACAGGCACGGAGGGATGGGCAGGCACGAAGGCACGGAGGCACGAAGGCACGAAGGGAGGGTGGGCGCTTTGCGCCTCGTGCCTTGCCCCCTCCCCCGTCCCCGGCGGGGGAGGGTTGGGGAGGGGGCTCTTGTTGTCCCCCTTCTCCATCTCTCGCTGACCCGCGGCCCTCGCTCGCGCATGGGGCTCTGCCCCTTCGTGCCTTCGTGCCTCCGTGCCTCCGTCCCTTCCCACAACCACCCGACACCCCACCGCCAACGGCACCCCCACCTCCTTGGCCGCCCCGTGCGCGCGCACGATCCCCGCGAGCGTGTTGGTGTCCGCGATCGCGGCCGCCGTATGGCCCAGTTCGTGCGCTCGGCGCACGAACTCCTCCGGGTGGCTCGCCCCGGTGAGAAAGGTGAAGTTGCTCGTCACCGCCAGCTCGGCGTACCCACCCATGGCGCTCCACTATCACTTCGTACTGATGCCTCGATGCCGCATGCCTTGATGCCTCCTGCTCGTCAAAGTCCGGCTCGTTGGACCCTCGCTTGCGCTTCGGGCTCTGTTGCTTTGGGCTCTGTCACCAGCCCCCCTGGACAAACCACCTTCTCGTCTCCAGCTCCCGGAATACCCACAGCCACTGGCCGCCCTCGCCCTGGACGCGGAAGTAGTCGCGCGTGGGCTGGGTGTCGCGCCACCACTCGCCGGCGATGCGCTCGGGGCCGAGGCACGCCGCGACCGTGTGCTCCTCGCCCCGCCAGCGGACCCGCACCACCGGGCCGTCGGGAGTGACGGCGATGACCTCGATCGGTTCGGGGCGGTCCAGCAGGACCGGCGGGCGGTCGCCGGGCGTGGCATGGTCCTCCTCCATGCGCGCGCCCGGCGAAGAGCCGCCCATCACCCGCCACGCCGCGGCCCGCTCGGGCACATGCGAGGCCACCAGCTCCGCCCGCACCACGCGCACCGGTCCGAAGCGGTTGGCCATCGTGTCGGCCAGCTCGGCGCCGAGCCGTCCGGCCTCGCCCTCGCTCACCCCCTCGTGCTCGTGCAGGTGTGTGGCCTGGGTGTGCGCCAGGCGTCCGAGACGCGACGCGACGATCGCCACCCGGTCGATGCCGAAGCCCAGGTGCGTGCGCGCCAGCCTCGGTTCGATGAGCGACCAGAGGTGGCGGGCGTCGCGGTTGGGGCGGCTCATCGAGACCATCAGGCGGGCCGGGTCCATGTCCGAGCGGTCGAGCGTGAGGTCCAGCCGCCGGGCCCCGCTCTCGCGGTGCAGGAGCTCGGCGCCCAGCTCATCGAGCAGCATGCGCACACACCAACCGATCGCCTCGAGGCTGGTCGTCGGGCCGTCGAACGCGCGCTCGGCCGCGGGCGGGGCGACCGGGCGGACCGGCTCGATCGTCTCGATCGCCCGGCCGAGGGCCTGGTCGAGCCGGAAGAGCAGGTCGGCCCCGAACCGCGACGGCAGCACCGCGCGGGGGAGGTCGAGCAGCTCGCCGACGCGGGTGATGCCGACCTCGGCGAGGGCCTCGACCGCGTCCTCCTCGACCCGCAGCGCCCGCACGGGGAGGGGCTTGATCGCCCGCTGCTCCTCGTTCTCGGCGACCACGGTCAACGCCTCCTTCCCGAACCTCGCCATGGCCCATGCGCACCCGAAACTCGGGGCGATCGCACCCCGCGCGCGCAGGCCCCGGGCCCGGCAACGCTCCTGCACGAGCCCCAGCAGCCGGTCCTCCCCGGCGAAGACACGCTCGCACCCGGACACATCCAGCAGCAGCCCGTCGGGCGGGTCGACCGCCACGACCGGCGAGAACTGGTGCGCCCAGACCGCCAGGGCGTCGAGGGCGGCCCGGTCGCGGCGCGGTGCGGCCTCCTCCAGGC
>CAYJPX010000001.1:0-49955 GCA_964372195.1 uncultured Phycisphaeraceae bacterium | reverse complement strand
AGGCAAGCTTGATCGACTCGACCAATTGGTTGTAGCCGGTGCAGCGGCAGATGTGTATAAGAGACAGGTGCGGCCTCCTCCAGGCGCACCGCGCCGACCGGGAAGGCGGCCCGGGCCTGCGCCGCGGGCGTGCCCCCCCGCACCCCCGCCCGCCGGGCCCGCTCGCAGCAGGCGACGACCACCCGCTGCTGGCCGATCTGTTCGACGAGCAGGATCGGCCTCCCGTCCTGTCTGCTCGGTGCCCTGCTCGGCGCATCAGGCGATGCGCCGTGTCGGCGCCCTTGTGGGTCTGCCGGGCTCGTGGACCGCCGGGCGTCCCGCCGGCGCAAGAGATCGATCGAGAGCATCGGGAACCAGATTGAGAGAGCCCGTCGCATCATCGCGTTGCACGACCCAGCATCGCGCCTCCTCCGGGGGCAGCATCGCCCCCTTGCTGTGGAGCAGTTCCACCGACCACCGCGGCAACGCCACCGGCGAGGGGGTCGGCGACACCCGCCACCGCGTCCGGGCCGCCGAGATCTCCCCCAACTCGCACACGGGCCTCGCCAGCAACCCCAGCACGCCCCCCGCCCCCGCGGCAAGCTGCAGCCGACGAGACTCGGCCATGTTCAGCCCGCTGCCATCCCCCACCACCGCCGCCACGGCCCGGCAACGCAGCGCCAGGTCCATCGCCCACACCCGCTCGTCGATGTCCCCCGCCTCGACAAAGATCGACCTCGCCAGCAGCCTGGCCCCCCACCGACCCCGCAGCGAGCGGGGATAGGGCCAGCACCGCCGGCCGATCCACAACACCAGCCCCCCCTCACCGGCCACCCCGCCGCCCGCCGTCAGGCTGCGGGAGGCCAGATGGCTGAGCACCCCGATCGGCGGCAGCCAGACCCGGCAGCCCCGCCGTTCGCCGCCCATCAGCCCGAACCACTCGTGCACCGCCCCACACGCCAGCCCGCCCCCCAACGCCCGGTCAACCGCCCCCCACCCGACCGGGGCCACCGGTGCGGGGGCAAAGAGCCGCGACGATCGCAGTTCCACCTCCTCGATCGCCGACCGCAGCCCCCCAAGATCGACCCGCCCCACCGTGCTGTGTGAACCGGAGTTCTTCATTTTGTTAGGGTACTGGACGGAATCGGCTTGTCAAGGCCGAACCCGCTCAATTCCCGAATATTTTGCTGTGATGCCTTGTGGTGCGGGGGCGCGGGCGGTTTGCCGGGCAGCGCACCTCCCCCGCCTCGCTCCGCTGGGCACCCCCTCCGCGGGCGGAGTGGGAAGGAGAGCCGTCGCTGCGCTCGGCGGTGGCGTGCGGTGTCTTCCTTCCCCTACCCCTGGGACCACGCATTCAGGAACGCGATGAAGTCCAGCGTGTTGATCACCTGGTCGAGGTTGAAATCGCCCGCGGTCTGCCCGGCTGCCCAGGCGCCGAGGAAGGCGAGGAAGTCCTGCGTGTTGACCACGCCGTCGTTGTTGAAGTCGCCCAGCCGGCCGTAGGGCAGGAAGTCCTGGAGCGAGACCAGGTCGTCGGCGTTGGTGTCGTAGATGCGGAAGTCCCAGCCCGGGTCGCCAATCCGCACGACCCCGTTGACCACCGCGTCGGCGTCGGGCAAGTTGCCGTCGGTGTCGTAGACATAGTCTCGGATGAGCGACTCGTCGACCTGGGTGGCGAGCAGGTCGCCGTTCATGTCGGCGTAGAGTTCGTCGCCGAGCGTGTCGGTCCAGGCGTAGTTGGTGTCCTCGGGCATGGCGTAGGGCATGCCGAACAGCCCGGTGACCCCCCATTCGGTGATATCGAGCGAGTCGAATGGATCCTCGCCCTGCCACCGACGGACCAACTCCCACGGGGGCCCGGAGATCCCCCCCGCATCGGCCCCATCGATGATGTCCTGCAGCGCCTCGACCACGCTGGTGTGATTGGCGACATCCAGGTCGATCGGCTGCTCGATCTCGCCGGCCAGCTCGGCGGCCCCGTGCTGGTCGAGCGCCCACACGAGCGTCACGGTCGTCTCGTCGGTCAGCCCGTCGTGCTCGAAGCGCAGCTCCACCTCGGGGTCGTAGAGCCCCGGCCCGCTGCCCCCGAAGGCCGCGCTCGCGTCGCGGTAGCCCTGCACCCGCTCAAAGAACCGTCCGCGCACGAACCATGTCTCGTCGGCCTCGAAGACCCCGTCTGCGTCCCCGACCGCCTCGACCGCGGTGGGCGTGAAACAGCCGCAGAGCACCAGGGCGAAATCCGCCCCGCTGCGCTCATACTGCGGCGAGGTGTAGAAGTCGTCGTCGATATCCGCCCGCGAGGCCGCGGTCCGCTCGCCGAGCGTCTCGTAGGGCCGCCGCCCGAACCGCCCGACATTCGCCAGGTAGCGCGTCTCGGCGGCCGAGCCCAGCTCACCGCCGGTGTTGTGGTCGTCATCGACATCGAAATCGACAAACCCGACCAGCGGCGAGTCGCCGAAGCGGAACGGATTGAACGGCTCGCCGCCCAGCCCGATCGGCCCGGGCGGGTTGACCAGCCCGGCGAAGGTCAGCTCAAGCCGGAACAGGTGCGCCTCCTCGCTGTCGACCGTTGTCCCGGTGTAGGGGTCGTTGGCGGGGTCGAACGCCATCCAGCCGCAGAGCTTGGCCAGCAGCAGCTCGGGCGGCACGCCCAGCGGGTTGAGCGGCCCGTCGGCGCCGTGGTCGGTGCGACGGATCATCGCGTCGTCGGCAGGATCGAACCACAAGTCACAGTCCGAGGACCGCTGCGCGAACGCCGTTCCTGAAACGCCCGCCACCGCGAGCACGCCGGCAAGGATGGCCGCACTTCGACGCTTCATCGGCGGGCGAGCTCCTGCACATAGGACTCGAGGCCGAGCCGATCGATACGGTACCGCAGGCTGCTCCGCTGCATGCGGATGAGGCGTGCGGCCTTGGAGACATTCCCGCCGGTGAACTGCAGCGCCTGGACGATCAGCTGGCGTTCGACCTGCTCGGCGGTGTGCTCGCCGGTGGCAAAGTCGAAGACCAGCTCGCCCGGTTCGGCGGCGGGGGCCGCCCGCACGCCCGTCGGCGTGGCGATCGGCGCCCCGAGCCCGAGGTCCGAGGCCTCGACCCGCTCGCCGCGCGCCAGCATCGCCGCCCGCTGGGTGATATTGATCAGCTCGCGGACATTGCCGGGCCAGGAGTGCGCCGCGATCGCCCGCGCCGCCGAGTCGCCCAGGCTCAGCTCGCCGCGCCCGAACTCCCGCCCGAACCGGCGCAGCATCTCTTCGGCCATGATCGCCGCGTCGTTGCCGCGCTCGCGCAGCGGAGGGATCTCGATCGTGAACGCGTTGAGCCGATAGAACAAGTCCCGCCGGAACGCCCCCGCCTCGACGCGCTCGTCGAGGCTGACATTGGTCGCCGCGATGAGCCGCGCACTCACCCGCCGCTCACGCGAACCACCCACACGCCGGAACACGCCCTCCTCGACCACCGTCAGGATCTTCGCCTGCAGCTCCAGCGGCATGTCCCCGATCTCGTCGAGGAAGATCGTCCCGCCGTCGGCCATCTCGAAGAGCCCCTCGCGGGCGCCCTTCGCGTCCGTGAACGCCCCCTTCTCGTGCCCGAAAAGTTCCGACTCCACCAGGCTCGGCGGCAGCGCCGTGCAGTTGACATGCACGAACGGCAGCGAGCCCTTGCGGGCCTCGCCCGCCTGCTCGGCGCACTTATGGATGTACTTGGCCAGCAGCCCCTTCCCGGTGCCGGTCTCCCCCAGCAGCAGCACCGTCGGCAACATGTTCCCCGCGCCGGGGCTCTTCTCTCGCGAAAGGGGCAACGCCGCCAGACGCTGTGCAAGCTCCAGCGTGCTCTCCCAGGCCGGGCTGTGGCCGAGGATCTCCGCCTCCCCGCCCCGCACCCGCTCCAGCCGCTCGTAGAGCTTCACCCGCGAGCGCAGCTTCCGCGTCTCGAGCAGCCGCTGCACCAGCATGACCAACTCTTCCAGCGAGACCGGCTTCTGCAGATAGTCGTCGGCCCCGCTCTTCATCGCCGCGACCGCCCCCTCGACCGACCCGTAGCCGGTCACGATCACCACAGGCCCCTCGAACCCCTCCGCCCGCAGCTCGCGGGCATACTCGATCCCATCGTCGGAGCCCTGCAGGTTCACATCCGTCACCACCGCGTCGAACTCGCGGCCCTCGCGGGCGGCACGGGCTTCCGCGACCCCGGATGCCCCCACAACCTCGAACCCGGCGCGCTCGAGCGCCCGGCCGAAGGTGTACCGCAGGGTCGCTTCATCTTCGATGATCAGGATGGTGGCCAATCGTTGCCTCATTGCTGGCCAATTGTGGCCACTCTTTCACCGGATGCCAGGGGAAGTACTATCCGAAATACGGCCCCGGAGCCCAAACCGTCGCCTGCGGGCGGTTCTGGACGGTTCTCGGCCGTCAACTGCCCGCCGTGGTCTCGCACCACACGATGAGCGATTGCAAGACCGATGCCAGTCCCGCCGGGCTTGGTGGTGAAGTAGGGACGGAAGAGCTTCTCCATGGCTTCGGGGGCGATGCCCGGGCCCTGGTCGGTCACGGTGATGGCCCAGGTGTCAAGCGGGGTAGTTTCCACCAGGACCTCCACTCGGCCGCCCGCGGGGGAGATCTCGATGGCGTTGGAGATCAACGCGGCGACCGCCTGCTCGACATGACGGCGATCGATTGCGGCCTCCTCGGGGGCCGCCGCGTCGTCGAGCACCAGGTCCACCTTCCGGTCCTCGGCCATGGGGCGGTGGGCATCGACCAGGCCCAGCAGCCATGGCCGGATCGGTTGGACCTGAGGCGTGACCGCCAGCGGGGTCGAGACGCTGAGCAGCTCGTTGAGCCAGCGTCCGAACCGGTCGACGGTGTTGAGGATCCGCCGCTGGTGCTCGGCCACGGGCGAGTCTGGCGGCGACTCGACCGCCGAGAGCTCGGCCAGCGATCGGATCCCCGCGAGCGGGTTGCGGATGTTGTGGGCGACCCGGCGGGCCATTTCTCCGACCGCCGCCAGCCGCTCGCGCTCGATGCGCTCGGTCTGCATCGCCTCGATCGTCGCGGCCATCGTGTTGACCTGCCGTCCCACGCGGTCGAGCTCGTCGTCCCCCTCGACCACGATGCGATACTCGAACTCCCCCCGGCCCAGGTGCTCGGCCGCGACGCGGAGGTGCTCGGCCTTGACGAGCACCCAGCGCCTGAACATCGAGGCCGCCACGATCAGGAGCAGCACGACCATGGCGACCGAGGTCAGCACGGTGAGCGTGAGGCGGGGCCGGACCTCCGCCCCGTAGTCGGCGGCAAACTCCGCATCCTGCACGAGCCGGGCCTCCAGGCGTTCGACCAGCTCGTGCAGCTCGTAGAGCTCGCGCAGCGCCCGCTGCTGGTCGATCTGCTCGCCCGAGCCGATCCAGGCCAGAGACGCATCACGCGCCACCACCAGGCGTTCGCGGACATTGCGGGTGGTGTTGACCCCGGCGCTCACCGCGTAGCTGTCGAACTTCTCCAGCGTGTTGACGGCCTCGTCGGCACGCCCCCAGAGGTCCCCGATCCGCTCCCGATCATCCGGTCCGCCATCGGCCCCCGCGGGGTCCCCCCCCTCGGACACGACCTCGGCAAACACGCCGAAACCCGGGCCGTCCACCACCTGGGCCTGGGCCCAAACAGTGCGGTTGATCTCGTGCAGCGGCTGGAGGACGCGTCCGATCTGTTCATTTGCCCAGCGCTGCTCCCGGTCGAGCAGGCCGACCGACCAGACCGCGACCGCCAGGTTGGCAACGACCGCCACGCCCAGCAAGGCCAAGAGCATCGTGAATCGTGCGCGGAGCGACATCGCGCTCCCATGTTAGCGGGTCGGCAGGTACGACCAGTCCCAGCTCTCTTCGAGGGGGCGTGTGGTGGCCTCGACATGCTGGTCCATGAACAGCACATTGAGCCCGCCGTTGTGCCGCGTCGCGGGGAACCAGTACCGCCCGCTCGCAAACGGGCCGGTGGTCGCGTCCAGCGCCGGGGCGCTAAAGACCGGCTCGACGCCGTTGCGCTTGGCCAGGGCCCCGTCGACATCCCACGCCAGCGGCACCGTGGTCTGCTCGACGATCTGGCCCGTGAGGGTGACCTGGGACCAGCGCGTCGAGCCCCGGTACGGCGCCCGGTCGAGCCGACCATTGAAGCCGAAGGAGACATTCTCGGGCGGGCTGATCGCCCCGTTCCGGCAGGCGGTGCCCCGGCGGACCGTGATGTCGCCATCGACGGAGGCGCAGCGCATCGGGTCGTTGTTCGCGACATCGGGCAACTGGTGCGAGTTGCTCTCGCCCCAACGCCAGAACTCGCTCACGCCGTACTGCGACTCCTGGAAAGTCTCGAGCGTGAACCTGCCGCCGAGATCTCGATCGTCGTCGCCGCGATCGCCGTGCAGCGTCTCGTCGGCGAAGATGCTGAAGTCAAACCCGATGCTCCGGAGCGAGACCTGGCACCGGAACTTCCGGGCCGCCCCCATGCTCATGCTCAAGGCCGGGAGCAGGATGGAGATCAGCAGCGCGATCACCGCGATCACCACCAGCAGCTCGATCAGCGTGAACGCGCGCAGATGCCCCGCCGGGCCGCGGGCCAAACGAGCGACGCGAGGGTGTCGAGGCTTCATCGGACCCAATCCACGCTCCAAAAACCCCGGTGCACTACCCGCCGAGTGGGGCCATGCTAACCGATACTTGATGAGCGAGTCTACCCGAATTCCCAAATTCTGCCATAATGGTCCTCCAATCATCGGAGATCGCCATGGAACACCTTTCCCATTTTGACATCGCCCGGCTCAAGCAGGCCCAGACCAGGTCCATATCCGCAGAGAACCCCACTGGGGGCCGGGGTCTCGGAGCCGGTGCTTCCCCTGGCGATGACCCCTGGTGCTCCGACGCAGCGTCGCACCTCGGCAGGGGCTGGAAGGTCAGGCCCTGTCTGCGCAACCTCGAACCGGGCCAGACGGTCGTCCTCGCCGACATCGAGGGGCCGGGGGTCGTCCAGCATATCTGGTGCACGGTCCTGGCCAGCGTCCACCGCTGGATTGCCTGGGAGGTGACCTACGACGATGCCGAGGCCCCCAGCATCGCGGTGCCGGTCGGTGACTTCTTCGCCAACGGCATCGACGGGCGGGGGCTGATCAACAGCCAGCCCATCGCCGTCAACCCCAAAGGCGGGATGAACAGCTACTGGCCCATGCCCTTCCGCAAGCGCTTTAGGCTCACCATCCGCAACGACGGGCCCAAGACGATCAACGAGTTCTTCTACCAGATCACCTACAGCCTGGAGGAGGTGCCCGGGGACGCTGGGTACCTCCACGCGGCCTGGGCCCGCTCGCTGACCACCCGCGAGCACCCCGAGCATGTGATCCTCGACCGTGCGCACGGGCGCGGGCACTACGCCGGCACCTACCTGGTCTGGAACCAGCTCTCCAACGGCTGGTGGGGCGAGGGCGAGGTGAAGTTCTTCCTTGATGGCGATGCCGACGACGCCCCGACCATCTGTGGCACGGGCACCGAGGACTACTTCGGCGGCGCGTGGGGGTTCGTGATGGACCACGAGCGCGACCTCACGCCCACGCCCTTCTCGACCGCGTACCTGGGCTACCCGCAGATCGTCTACGACTGCCTGCCCCACACCGGGCCGCGCGTCCCCAGCCACGGCCTGTACCGCTGGCACATCCCCGACCCTATTCGCTTTGAGCAGGACCTACGGGTGACGGTGCAGGCGCTGGGGTGGTGGCCGAACGGGAAGTTCCAGCCCCTGACCGACGACATCGCGTCGACGGCGTTCTACTACCTCGACAAGCCAAACGGCGTGCCGCCCCTGCCCCCGGTGGAGGAGCGATTCGCCAGGTAGGAGGCCCCGGTGCGTCCGGCTCGGGCGCGGTAGGCTTGCGGGTCCATGACCGGCAGGCAGTCCCGATCCGCGTATTTCTTCCTGGCGTTCCCGCTCGGGATCCTGCTGCTCTTCACACTCGTGCCCACGGTCCTCGGCCTGGGGCTCAGCCTCTTTGAGTGGAACGGCAACGGGCAGCCGGCGTTCGTCGGGCTCAAGAACTTCCAGGCCCTCCTCCACGACGCCAAGTTCTGGCCGGCGCTGCGGAACACCATCGTCTACGGCATCGTCTCCGTGCCCCCGGCCGTATTCCTGGCGTTCCTCCTCGCGGTCGCGGTGCACGCGCGGTGGTTCCGCGGCAAGGCGCTGGTCCGCACCCTGTTCTTCATGCCGACGATCATCTCGGTCGTCGCCATCGGCTTTGTGTGGCGCTGGCTGCTCGACGACCAGGCGGGGCTGCTCAACTACGCCCTGCGCCTCGTCGGCTACGACAATCCACCGAACTGGCTCCAGGACGGCTACTGGCCCTTCTTCTGGATCATCGTCATCTCGATCTGGCAGAAGGTGGGCTTCTGTCTCGTGCTCTACCTCGCGGCCCTCGCCGGGATCAACGAGACGCTCTACGAGGCCGCCGAGGTGGACGGCGCTTCGCGGATGAGGGTGCTCCGCCACATCACCTGGCCCCAGGCGGCGCCGATGACGGCGTTCCTCATGGTCACCGGCGTGATCAGCGCCCTGATGGTCTTCGACCTGGTGTATGTCGTCACCGGCGCGACCGCCGGGTCGATCTCCGAGTCGGACCGCACCAATGTGCTGAACCTCTTCATCTTCCGCCAGTTCGGGTACAGCCGATTCGGCTACGCCTCGGCGATCGGCGTGGTGATCTTCCTGCTCACGATCGTGGCCACCGCCGCCCAGCTCGGTCTCTTCGCGGACCGCGGCGCGAAGGGGGCGGCCCGATGAGCGATCTCCGCCGGCCCAGCCTGCCCGTCCGTGCCGCGGTCCACCTCGCGGTCTACCTCGCCGCCGCCACCATGTTCGTGCCCTTCCTCTGGATGGTGCTGACGAGCCTCAAGACCGACCAGGAGGCCGCCCAGGCGCCGTCGCTGGGCAGCCTGTTGCCGTCGGTCTGGCAGTGGCACAACTACCCCGCGGCGGTCGAGGCCGCAGACCTGCACCTCTACTACGCCAACTCCACCATCGTCGCGGTGGTCACGACGATGCTCGCGGTCGCCCACAACGCGCTCGCCGGGTTCGCCTTCGCCAAGATGCGCTTCGCCGGCAAGCGGATCCTCTTCGGGATGACCCTCGCCACGACGATGCTGCCCATGCAGTGCTTCTTCATCTTCGCCTACCTCATCAGCCGTTGGCTCGGGTTCATCGACAACTGGCAGGCCCTGATCGTGCCCTTCCTGGCCAGCGGCTTCGGCGTCTTCTACATGCGTCAGGCGATCTCGATGGTCCCGGACGCGCTGCTGGAGGCCGGGCGCATCGACGGCATGGACGAATGGAACCTGTTCTGGACCATCGTCCGCCCGATGGCGTGGCCGGCCATCACCGCCCTGGCGATCTTCAGCTTCATGAACTCGTGGAACAACTTTTTCTGGCCGCTGATCGTTATCGACTCGATCGGCGAGAAGACCCTGCCGCTCGCGGTGGCCGACCTCGCGTCGGGCCAGTACATCCAGAGCTGGCCCGAGACGATGGCCGCCGCGACGATCCTCATCCTGCCGCTGATCGTCATATTCTTCTTCTGCCAGCGTGCCTTCGTGCGCGGCGTGGCCCTCACGGGCATCAAGGAGTAGCGGCCATGCGGACCAGCCTTGTGGTGCTCTTCGGGCTCGTCGCGGGGACGGTCATCGCCGTGTTCCCGCCAGTGCTCCGCCCGGGCTCCGGAGTCTTCACCGGCGCCGGCACGCGGGAGATCACCTTCACCGTCTGGGGGATGCCCTTCGAGGACCGGCTCTTCAAGGACGGGTACGCCCGGGGCTTCGAGCAGATCGACCCCGAGGTCCGCGTCGACTACCAGCGCCACCCCGATGTCAACATGAAGTACAACGCCTGGCACGCCGCCGGCGATGGCGCCGAGGTCATGCGGGTCATGGTCACCGACTACCACAGCATGGTCGCCCGCGGCATGCTCGCCCCGCTCGACGGCTACATCCACGGGCCGGGCGGCCTAACCGCCGAGGAGATGGCCAACTTCCCGCCCCACATCCTCGACGCCCTCCGCGTCGATGGCAAGCTCTACGCCCTGCCCGAGGACAGCGCCCAGTGGGGCCTCTACTACAACAAGGACATCATCGACGCCTACGACGCCGCCCACACCGACGACCCCGTCGGCTACCCCGACGAGACCTGGGACTGGGCCACGCTCCGCGACGCCGCCCGGAAGCTCACCAGGCGCGACGCCGCAGGCAAGGTCGAGGTCTACGGCTTTGACTTCATCATCTGGCAGTGGCCCTTCATGCAGTTCCTCGCCCAGGCCGGCGGCACGCAGTGGACCGACGATGGGCTGACCACCCTGGTCAACTCCCCCGCCGGCGTCGAAGCCCTCGAGTTCCTCCGCGCCCTCGCCTACGAGGACCGCTCCTGGGAGCCCTACTTCGGGCGCACCCAGGGCACCGGCCCCGACAGCCGCTTCCGCAACGGCCAGACCGCCCTGTACATGGACGGCTCGTGGAATGTCCCCAGCTTCGAGCGCAACGCCCCCGACCTCAACTTCGGCGTCGCCCCGTCGCTGCACGGCAGGGAGCAGGCGATCGTCTCCGGCTCGTGCCTCTGGGCGATCGGCGCGTTCTCGGCCCACCACGAGGAAGGCTGGAGGATGATCCGCTGGCTCGTCAGCGAGGAACAGGCCGCCCGGTACTGGGACACGCTCCGCGTCGCCCCGCCGGCGCACCTCGGCGTGGTCAACTCGCCGCGCTTCGAGAGCACCCGCGGCGTGCCGAGCGAGTCGGGCGACGGGTACGAGGTCCCGCCCATGCCACGCGAGAACTACCAGGACCGGGCGGCGTGGCTGCGCTACGCCATGAACCCGCGCCCCGAGACCGGCAAGGCGCCCGGCTTCATCCCCACCAGCCTCTACCAACGGACGCTCGAGGACGAGGTCATGGGGATGCTGCAGGTCTACCTCCGCTCGCCCGATGGCCCCACCGCCCAGGACGCCCTAGATGGGGTCGCCAGAGCGGTCCATGCGCACATCGATCGGGACCGGGCCGCCAAGGGGCTGCCGCGGGTCGATCGCTCGGGCAAGTGACCACGGCGCGAGGGTGCTCGGGCAGCCACGCTCGCTCCGCCCGGCTCCGACCCTTGGAGGACTCAGGGTCGGCGTCCGTGGAGCAACCCCCTCACGCGGGACAGCTCCAGTTGCGCACGACCTCGATGTCAAGCGCACCCCGCGCGAGCGACGGCGCCTCGGCCCGGTGCACATGCTCGATCAGCCGGTGGAGCAGGTACTGCCCCGCCGGGCTCTCGTGGTCGAGCGTGCTCACCGCCAGCAGCCCGGCGCCCACACGGGTGGTGAACACCTGGTCCCAGGCCTCCGGCCTGCCCTTGTCGTGCGTAAAGACCAGCCGCACGATCGGCTCGACATCGCCATCGATCCCCAACTCATGCGTCGGCACCGCCCGGCAGGCCCGGCGGTTGAGGTCGAGGCCCAGGGTGTCGAGCACCCACGCGCTCTCGCCGGGGGCCAGCATCGCGTCGGGTGTGTGTTCGGTCTGTTCGACGATCAGCGGCGCCTGGCCGTAGAGGTTGACCCACTTGGTCGGCGGGCTCCCCGCGGCCTTGGACGCGAGCAGGACGACCCGCCCGCCGTGCTCGAGGTGGAGGAGCATGTGCTCGGTGAGTCGGGTGGTGACGATGGTGAGGCGATCGACGCGTGGCGCCGATTCGTCATCGCGCCATGGCTCGGTGTTGTGGAGGAGCCTGGAGAGGTCGGGCAGGCTGGGCTTCCAGGTCGCGCACTCGAGCGCCCACCCGCTGCTGTAGCGTTTCTCCTCGAAGTCCGGCTCGCGCTCGGCGTCGGTGAAGGGCGATGCGGAGTCTCGGAAGACCCCCTCGGGCGTGGTGTGGCGCCCGGGGAACGCCCACAGCCGCCACTCGTTCGCGTCGATGCCCTCGGCCTCGGCGCGGCAGCGGATCATCACCGGGTGCGTGCCAGCGGCGGGCTCGAGCTCGACCGGCGCGAAGGCCACCTCGCCCGCCTCAACGCGGAGCGCCACCTCGGCGGTCGGCAGGTCGATCTCGGCCGCGTCGGTCTCGACCCAGCTCCGCAAGCGGAGGCGGCCCTCGAACACCCCCACACCGAAGTTGCTGATGCCCACCTCGGCCCGCACCGGCTGATCGGCGGCGAGCCCCACCGCGCCCTCCGGCGTGCGGAGCAGCAGCACTCGGTCGGCCAAGAAGGGTCGCAGCTGCTCGGGGCTGAACCGCCACCGGCCGAGGTCGTCCTGGAACCCGCACTGGCAGCTGAACACATCGCTGAGGTGGTTCATCACCCACCCGGCGTTGTGCGGACGCGAGCGGAGGGCCTCGGCTTGGGTCTTGCGCTGGCCGAGGTTGAACGCATCGGCGTGCGCACGCAGGCGGTCGAGCGCGCTCCCGCCGAAGCGCTCGACCAGCGCGTGCTCGAAGGCGGCGAACCCGTCGAGGCCCTTGGGCGCCCACCAGGGCCGCTCGTCCCCGAGCTTCTCCAGGAGCCCCAGCGTATCCGGCCAGCTCGTCCCGATGATCGTCTCGCCCATCACGAACGGTCGCGCGGGATTCTCCGCGAAGAACGACTCCAGGTCGTCGAGATAGCACAGCCACCGCCCCGTGTTGTCGTAGGTGTGCTCGTCCCACAGGTCCATCCGCTCGGTGTCGCTCCACCGCAGGAAACCGGTCTGCACCTGCAGCAGGTTGTTGGGCAGTTCCTCCCGCCCGCGACCCCACCACCACCGGCCCAGCTCGGCATCGAAGCACTCGTGCTCGCAGGTGGCGCTGACCAGGAACACCGACGGGTGCCGCCGGTCGCGCCGGAAGAACTCGTCGAACAGCCTCCGATACTCCGTCATGTGCTCGGGGGCCATCGAGGACTTCCACACGGGGTGGATCTGCCAGAGCAGCATGCCGGTCTCGTCGGCGACCTCGTAGTAGTCCTCCGTCGGGTAGACCATGCAGAGGCAGATGCAGTTGAACCCCCGGGCCCGCAGCTCGGCGAACCGCTCGCGGAGTTCCTCGCGCGTCGGCGCGGGGGCGATGTGCTCGTGCTCGACGCCCCAGTCGAGCATGCCGCGGAGGAGCAGGGGCCGGCCGTTGAGCAGGATGCGGCGGCTGTCGCGCCCGCCGACCTCGAACCGCCGGAAGGCGAACCGGGCGGTCGCCTCGTCGCGTGCGGGGACGCCCTTGGTGCGCACGGTCGCGTGGATATCGCCCAGCGTGGGGCGTTCGGGCGACCAGCGGTGGACCGCCGAGCAATCGAACACCACCTCCGCCCTGCCCGCGCCCGGCGCGATCGCCGCCCGGGCGTGCTGCTGCTTCCCGGTGCCCGGCTCGACCAGGATCACCTCCGCCACGCCGCCCGCGTCGTGCGGTGCAAGCTCGATCCGCACCCGCACCCGCCCCGTCGCGGGGTCCGCGTCGGCCGACAGCCCGTTCGGCCGGATGGCGATCGGCCCGGTCGCCCGCGCGGTCACCCCGCCCCAGATGCCCCCGTGCTGCAGGCTCAGCACATCGTGGAACCCCTTGGTGATGTGCCCGACCCAGGGCTCCTGCCCCACCACCTTTGGCGGCGACCCCTTGATCTCATCGACCCGGCACACGATCTCGCAGTGCTCGTCCTCGC
The DNA here is from genome assembly GCA_964372195.1 of uncultured Phycisphaeraceae bacterium. Taxonomy (GTDB): domain Bacteria; phylum Planctomycetota; class Phycisphaerae; order Phycisphaerales; family UBA1924; genus PNC22. Next base: position 36,311 of record CAYJPX010000001.1, on the reverse strand, counting down.
CCATTGCCTCGGTGATGTCGAACTCGAACGCCACGGCGTCGCCGGTGTGGCGACCGACCTCTATGCCGTTCACCCACACCCGGCAATCGGTGGCGACCGCGCCGAACCGCAGCCAGACCCGCTGGCCGCCCCCCAGCCACTTGCGCGGCAGCCGGGCGCGGCGGCGGTACCACGCGACGCCGTGGAAGTCGTGCCCGAGGGCGAGCTGCCAGGGCTCATCGGCCCGGCAACCCACCCAGGAGTCCTTCGGGGGCGACTCCCACCAGCGCCCCTCGACGCCCTCATCGCCCGGGTCGGCCCGGACGGTCCAGCGACGAAGCAGCTCAAGCTCGCGCGCGCCCATCGTGTGGTGCCCTCTCTCAGGACGCCGAAGCCGAGGCCCCGCGGAGCGTCGGGTGCAACGCAACGCGACGCCCGCGATGCGGTCCGACACCCGCCCACGGCGCGGGCCCGGTGTCGGCGTGCGGAACTCTAGCCCCGCACCCGCCCGGCCTCGGCCACCAGCTCCCGGCAACGCCGCTCGTCCGGGGCGCTCGACCAGAGCCCGTCGTGCTTGATCCACGACCCGACGACCAGGGCGTCGGCGCTCTCGAAGAGCCGCCCGAGCTGTGCGGGCTCAACGCCCGAGCCCACCCAGACCGGCAGCTTCACCGCGGCCCGGACACGATCGACCTCGGCCGGATCGGTCGGGCTGCCGGTGAACGACCCGGTCACGATCACGCCGTCGGCGCCGCAGAACTCGGCGGTGTGCGCACAGTCCGCGATGCCGATGTCGCCCGTGATCGCGTGCGAGGCGTGCTTTTTCTTGATGTCGCACATGATGGCGATCTCGGTCGCCCCGATCGCCCGGCGATACCGCAGCAGCGGGCCTGCGACCGCCTCGGTGAGCAGCCCCTCGTCGGCCACATGCGCGTAGACAAAGTTCTCACACCGGATGAACTGCGCCTCGGCCGCCTGCGCGATCGCCAACGCCTCGTGCTCGCCGCCCGAGAGCACCTGGATGCCCAGCGGCAGGTCGATCGCGGTGGCGACCTCGACCGCGACGCGGGTCATCGCCGCGACGACCTCCGGCCCCTGCCTGCCATGGACATAAGGCCGGTCGTGCATGTTCTCCACGATCAGGCCGTCGAACCCGCAATCGGCGAGGAGCTTGGCCTCGTTGACGGCCCGCATCGCGAGCATGGGGACGGTGTCCTGGCTGGCGGGCGCGCCGGGCAGCGCGCCGACATGGATCATGCCGATCAGCGCCTTGGGGCCAAGCGGGCGGGAAGAGGACTTGGTCATGTTATTCTCTCTTTGTGCGCACTGCGAACTTGGATCAGGCCAAGAGTATGCCCGCGATGCACGCGGTCATCCAGCTCGCGAACGCGCCGCCGAACATCGCCCGCAGCCCGAGCGAGGCGAACTCGGAACGCCGGGTCGGCGCAAGCGCAGTCAGCCCGCCGATCTGGATGGCGATCGACGGGAAGTTGGCGAAGCCGCACAGCGCATACGCGGCGATCGCGGCGGAGCGGTGGGAAAGCTGCGGCAGCGGCGCGGAAGGGTCCAACTGGTGCGCTCTATCGAGGCGGAGGTCGGCCGCGAGGTGGCCGTACGCGATGAACTCGGTCACCACCAGCTTCTCGCCGAGCAGCGCCCCGAAGAACGAGCACTCCTCCCACGGCACGCCCATGGTCCAGGCGACGGGCGCCAGCAGCCAGCCGAGGATCACCTCCAGCCGCAGCGAATCGACCTCGAGCTTGTCGAGCGCCAGCCGCGGCAGCCCGACCTGCCCGATCGCCCCGAGCACCGCGTTGACCAGCGCCAGCAGCGCGACAAACGCCACCAGCATCGCCGCGACATTCAGGGCGAGCCGCAGCCCGTCGGTCGCGCCGGCCGCGGCGGCGTCGAGGGTGTTGCGGGTGGAGCGCTCGACCGGCGCCGAGCGAAGCCCCTCGTCGATCGGCGTGCCGCGCTCGGGGACGATGATCCGCGCCATGACGAACGCCGCCGGGGCCGAGAGCACGCTGGCAGTGATGAGGTGCATGATGAACTCGAGCCGGGCCGGCGAGTCGGGGTCATCCCCGCCGAGCATGGCGACATAGGCCGCGAACACGCTCCCGGCGATGGTCGCGAACCCCCCCACCATCAGCGTGGCGAGCTGGGCGCGGGTCATCCTGGGGATGAACGGCCGCACGCACAGCGGGGCCTCGGTCTGCCCGACGAAGACATTGGCCGCCATCGCCAGGGCCTCGGTGCCCGTCACCCCGAGCGTCGCCCGCAGCAGCCACGCCAGCCCCGCGACCACCCGCTGCATGATGCCCAGGTGGTAGAGCACCGCCATGAACGACGCGAAGAAGACGATGATCGGGAGCACGCGGAAGGCGAACACAAACCCCGCCGGGCCCGCGGGGTCGGCCAGGCCGCCGAAGAGGAACGCCGACCCGGCATCGGCCGAGGCGATGGCCGCGTTGACCCAGTGCCCCAGCACCCGGAACCAGAAGACCACCGGCTCAAACCGCAGCAGCAGCCACCCGGCCACGAACTGGACGAGCACCCCCATCACCACCAGACGCACGGGGAAGTGACGCCGGTCCTCGGAGATGACCCAGGCCAGCCCGAGGAGCACGAGGATCCCAATAAACCCCTGTGGGTGATGCATGCACGCTCCCTGGCCGCGTCACGGCAGCGGCATGGTACCACGCCCCTGCCGGCGCGGGCCGGCCGTCCTTCACCGCGGAGGACGCGGAGATCGCGGAGGAAAGGCAGTTCACCACAGAGTCCTGAGTCTTGAGTCCTGAGTCTTGAGTCTTGAGTCTTGAGGCAAGGCAAGATGCCGCGCCCCGCGTGCCTTGATCTGTGCTTTTCGCTTTGAGCGTTTCCCCCGGATCCACCCTGTGCCACGGGCGGCTCGTCCGCCCGTGCCGATGGGGCAAACGGGGCCGCACTGGCGGGCAAGCCGCCAGTGGCACACTCGGAGTCCACCAGTGCCACCAGCCAAGCCACAGGTGCTACTCTGCCTTTCCACACCACTTTCTCTGCCTTGACTCTGCGAAACTCTGCGTCCTCTGCGGTGAGAGTGCCTTGGTGGCTTTCTTCGAGGCCTTTGCGATCTTCGCGTTCCAGAAATCTGGCGCGGTGGGAGGCTGGGCGGTGGACCCACGCTGGCGCTTCGGGCTCTGGTGGTCGGGCGGCCGGGCGCGACGGGCGGGCGGCCGCGTCCATACCCTCCGCCGTGCGGTCTGACGGATCCAACCCGATCGCCTGGGCCGATGCGCCGGGGGAGCTGCGAGCTCGCATCGACCGAGCAGCCCGCGGCCGTGCCGGTGACGGCCGCGCCGGCGAGCGGCCCGTGGTCGTCGGCATCACCGGCCCGGTCGGCTCGGGCAAGAGCACCCTCGCCCGCTCGCTCGGCGGCGTGCTGGTCTCGACCGACCACTACCTGCCCGACTACCACACCCTGCCCGAGCACGAGCGCGATGAGCCGCGCCACGCCGACCTGCCGCTGCTGGCCGAGCACCTGGGCCTGCTGCGGGAGGGGCGGGCGATCGACATGCCGTCGTGGTGTTTCCAGGCCCACCGGCGGGTGGGGTCGGTGCGGGTCGAGCCCGGGCCGATCGTGGCGTGCGAGGGGCTCTTCGCCCTGCACCGGCTGGTGCGGCCGGCGGTGGATATCGCGGTCTATATCGATGCCCCGGCCGGGGTGCGGTGGGCCCGCTGGGAGCGGATCGAGGCCGCCGGGGAGCGGGGCTGGGGGGTCGAGCAGGCCCGGCGGTACTTTGCTACCGTCGCCGAGCCGACCTTTGCCCGCTACGCCCGGGAGTATCGGGAGGCAGCGGACCTTGTGGTCATCAACGACACCGCATCGGGAGAGTGACGCCGTGAGAAGTGCCCGACGAAGCGTGATCTGGCTGGCGGTGCTGTGCGCGAACCTGGGCGGGGCCGGGAACGCGGGCGCCCAGGCGTTCCTCCGTGACGACCCGACCGCGTGGGCGAGCGAGGCCGCGGTCGAGTACACCGTCTCGCTGCACCGCGCCAAGTCGCAGATGGTGGACATCTCGATGCGCGTGCCGAACCCCACCGGTCGGGCGCTGGACCTGCGGCTCCCGACCTGGCGGCCGGGCAAATACCTGATCCTCGACCCCGCGGGCACGGTTGTCGAGTTCGCCGCGAGCGATGCCGAGGGCGGCGCGATTGCGAGCCGTAAGACCGACAAGTCCACCTGGCGGGTCACGCCCGAGCGGCCGGGCGAGGTGATCGTCGAGTACTCGGTCTACGCCAACTCGCTGGGCGACCGCACCCGCCACGCCGACGACACGCACGCCTTCCTGAGCGGCTCGTCGGTGTTCCTCTACACCGACCACCTGCGGGGCGAGCCCCTGCGGGTGCGGGTCGATGCCCCGGATGGCTGGCAGGTCGCGACGGGCCTGCCCGCCGACCCGGGCCAGGGGTGGGCGTGGGTCGCGCCCGATTACGATGTGCTGGTCGATTCGCCGCTGGAGGTCGGGCTGCACCACCTCAGCAGCTTCACGGTCGACGGCACGCCGCACGACATCGTGATCTGGGGTCCCGTCGAGCCCGACGCCGAGCGTTTGGCGGCGGACTTTGCCGCGATCGTGCGCGCGCAGCGGGATATCTTCGAGGGGCCGGGTCGCCCGCTGCCCTACCAGCGGTATGTGTTCCTCATCCACGCCCAGCCGGGGATCGGCGGCGGGACCGAGCACCTCAACTCGACGATCATGCACACCGGCCCGGCGTCGTTCACCTCGGAGAGTGCGTACGCGGGGTTCCTCGGGCTGGTCGCGCACGAGTTCTTCCACACCTGGAATGTCAAGCGGCTCCGGCCCGCGGGGCTGACGCCGTACGACTACCAGCACGAGAACTACACCGACCTGCTGTGGGTCTCGGAGGGGACGACGAGCTACTACGACGACCTGACGCGTGTGCGGGCGGGGCTGACCGAGCCTGACGAGTACCTGGCCGCCATGTCGCGGACGATCTCGGGCGAACGCCGCCGGCCCGGCTACGGCGTGCAGAGCCTGGCCGACTCGAGCTACGACGCGTGGATCAAGTTCAACCGCTCGACGCCCAACGACATCAACACCACGGTGTCGTTCTACACGAAGGGGGCGCTGGTGAGCCTGATGCTCGACATGGAGCTCCGGCGGCGTACGGGGAACGAGGTGTCGCTCGACCATGTGCTCCGCGGGCTGTACCACGACTACCCGGTCGAGGCCGGGGGGTTCACGACCGAGCACTTCCTCGCCAAGCTCCGCGTGCTGTCGGGCAGCAGCTTCGAGGAGTTCTTCGCGGCGTATGTGTCGGGCGCCGAGCCGCTGGATCTGGAGAGGGCCTTTGACGCCGCGGGGATCCAGCTGCGGCCCGACGAGGACGCCGAGGGCTCGTACCTGGGCCTTTCGGTCCGGGGCGGCTCGGTCCGGACCGTCCGCAGCGACGGCCCGGCGTTCGAGGCGGGTGTGCAGGTCGATGACGAGCTGGTCTCGGTCGACGGTGAGGCGCTGGAGGGCTCGCTCGACAGCCTGCTGGAGACCACCGAGCCGGGGACGGAGCTCGTGCTTAGCCTGACGCGCCGGGGTGAACCCCGGGAGATCGAGGTCGCGACCGCCCCGGTGCCGGTCTCAAGGTGGACGCTGGAGCGTGTGGCCGAGCCGACGGCGGAGCAGCGGGCGGTGTATGAGGGGTGGCTGGGGGCGGGGTGGCCGGAAGGGGACCCGGCCGGGGAATCCGACGAGCCTGCCGCGCCGGACGATCCCTGATGCGGGGGAGGAGTCGGCGTGCGGGCCGAGGTTGGATCCGGTATTCTGCCCTGCCCCTGTGACCCTGAGGAACCGCCATGTCCACGGAATCACCGAATCCCGCCACCAACGCCTCCTCGGACCCCTCGTCCCCGACGGCGTTCGTCCAGTCCAACCAGTTCCTGGGCCACCCGGTCGGATTGTTCTTGCTCTTCCTGGTGGAGATGTGGGAACGGTTCAGCTACTACGGCATGCGCGGGCTGCTGGTGCTGTATTTGACCACGGTCATCGCGGTGCACCAGCTCAAGCCGGGGGTGTATGAGAACGAGTTGACTTTCACCGAGATCAAGCAGGTCGATGGCTCGAGCAACGGTGTCGAGCCCTCGGCGGTGCACGCCCGCACCCTGCGCATCGCGGTCGACACGCCGCTCGAGGCCGGCGGGCCGGGGTTCGACCGCGTCACCGGCGAGCCGTCGCTGGTCATCCGTCGGCTGGCCCGCAACGAGGCGGTGGCCGCGGATGAGGACGGGGCGTGGGTGGTCGACGAGGCGTCGGGCGATCCGGCGATCGTCGTCTCAGGGCAGGCCGGCAAGGCAGACTCGTTCGAGAGCGCCGAGGTGCGGTTCGAGCTGCACAATCCGACCGCCGAGACGATCAAGTGCAATATCGAGGTCTCCCGCCCCGAGAAGAACTCGCGTACCTTCTTCACGGTCAACAACAACCCGGGCATCGCGTCGATCGATGTGAAGCCCGACAGCGAGATGAAGGCCGACGAGAGGCCCCCGACCGTGATCATCAGCACCAACCGAGGCGACAGCGGGCGCAACTGGAAGGATGACATCGCCGCGACGCTGTACGGCTGGTACACCGGGCTTGCGTACCTGCTCCCGATCCTGGGCGGCATGATCGCCGACAAGCTCATCGGCACGCATCGCTCGATGGTCGTCGGCGGGCTGATCATCGCGGCCGGGCACATCATGCTCTCGGTGTCCGGCCTCGGTGACCTGGCCTACAACCAGCTGGGCCTGACGACCTTCATCTTCGGCCTCGTGCTGATCGTCATCGGGACGGGGCACTTCAAGCCCACAGTGTCGGTGATGGTCGGCCAGCTCTACGAGCACGGCGACCCGCGGCGGGACGGGGCGTTCACCATCTTCTACATGGGCATCAACCTGGGCGCATTCCTTTGCAACTTCGTTTGTGGGTGGCTGGCTTACGCGTACGGCTGGCACTGGGGCTTCGGGGCCGCGGCCGTGGGCATGCTCGCCGGGCTGGCCCTCTACACCCTCTGCCGACCGATGTACCTCAAGGGCATCGGCGAGCCGCCCGTCGGCAAGGGGGGCTCTGCGCCGATGTTCCTCGTCGCGGCGGTCGTCGTCTCGGCGGGCTTCGCGCTGGCGTTCCATCTCGGGCTGATCGGATCGGCGTGGGCGTCGGTGGTTACGGTGTTCGAGAATCCGACCATGGCGTGGCTGATCCCCGCGGCCATGCTCGGCGTGATCGTGGCCTTCTGCGTCTGGTTCGTGGCGATCAACAAGCGAGAGGATCGTGCGCCGGTGGCGTCCATCTTCCTCTTCATGTTCTTTAACGCCTTCTTCTGGATCGCCTTCGAGCAGGCCGGCTCCTCGATCAACCTCTTCACCGATCGCAAGGTGGATCGGACGATCGACATGCTCGGCGGATTCGAGGTGCCCACGCCCTGGTTCCAGTCGGTCAACCCGGCTCTGATTATCCTCGGCGCCCCGCTGTTCGCTTGGCTCTGGGGTTCTCTCGGCCGCCGGCACAAGAACCCCTCGCAGCCGGTCAAGATCGCCCTGGGCCTGCTCTTCCTGGGCTTGGGTTATGTCTTCATGTTCCTCGCCGCCCGCGGCGTGGCGCAGAGCATGGCGAGTGGGAACGAGGTGCAGGCGGGGATGCTCATCATCCTGGTGACCTATTTCTGGCACACCGTGGGCGAGTTGTGTCTGTCGCCGACCGGGCTCTCGTATGTCACCAAGGTCGCCCCGGTGCGCTTTATCAGCCTGCTGATGGGAATCTGGTTCGTCTCGAGCTTCATCGCCAACCTGGGCGGGGGGCTGCTCGCCGGACAGGTCGAGAACATCGAGAGCGGCAAGCTGCAGCTGCCGTGGAGCTTCGGCGGGCAGGCGGACTTCTTCTTCCTGTTCGTCGCGACCTCGATCGCCGCCGGCCTGCTCGTGCTGGTCGCGTCGCCGTGGCTCAAGAAGCTCAGCGGCGGCCGGGACGAGTAGCGCGAGCCCCGCCGGCCGCGACAACCCGTTCGCATCGCCACGCGCTATCGGTGCGCGCGAGGCCCTCCCGGGGGAGTGCCCGCTCGAGCGCTTGGGCTGCGCCCGGTCCAGCCAGCACCACCGCGCACCCGCCGAAACCGCCGCCGGTCATGCGGGCGCCGAAGACTCCGGGGGTGGCGCCGGCGAGGTCCACGATCGCGTCGAGTTCGGCGCACGACACGCGGTAGTCATCGCGGAGCGAGGCGTGGCTTTCGATCATCAGGCGGCCGAGGGCGGAGAGGTCGCCAGCCCGCAGGGCCGCGGCGGCGGCGAGGGTCCGGGCGTTCTCGCTCACCACATGGCGCACGCAGCGGGTCTGCTCGGCATCGAGCCGGGGCCACGCGACCGCGTCGAGCGAGTTAAGATCGCGGAGCGAGGCCACGCCCAGCGCGCCGGCGGCCGCCTCGCAGGCCGTGCGTCGCTTGGCGTACTCGCCCGCGGCCAGGGCGTGGTGCACGCCGGAGTTGACCACCAGCACGACGCCCTGGTCCTCGGGCGGCATGGGCACGGGCGTGACCGTGTTGTCGCGGCAGTCGATGAGCAGGGCGTGGCCGGGCTCGCCCAAGGACGAGGCGAGCTGGTCCATCAGGCCGCACGGCACGCCCGCCCAGCGGTGCTCCGCCCGCTGGCAATCCAGGGCGCGGGCGAGGCGGAAGTCTCGCGATGCGGGCTCGGGCGGTGGCCCGACGCCGAGGGCCTGCTCCATCAGCACCGCAGCCGCGGTCTCGATCGCCGCCGAACTGGACAGCCCGCCGCCCACGGGGACCGTGGAGGTGGCGAGCAGGTCCAACTCCGGGACGGCGCCGGCCGCGAGCGTGCGGCAGCGCTCGACCAGTGCGCCCGCGAGGTACCGGCCCCAAGCCGGCAGCTCACCCGCCGCGGCGGCCCCGCGCGCGGAGAGGTCGGTGAGCGAGACCTCGATCGACTCGTTGATATCATGGGCCACCAGCCGCGAGCGAGCCCCCGCCGCCGGGGCGGCCACGCACACGCACCACCGGTCGATCGCCATGGGAAGCACGAAGCCCTGGTTGTAGTCGGTGTGCTCGCCGATGAGGTTGACCCGGCCGGGGGCCGCGGCGGCCCAGGCGGGCTCGCGACCAAGCCGGTCCCGGAACGCCGACACGCCACGCGAGACCAGGGTCTCGGGAGTCGTCACCCCGCCGCCCCGGCCGCGGCCCCCGCCCCGCTCGAGATCGCCGCCGAGAGCATGCTCCCGAAGGCGATGAGCAGCGCCAGCCCGAAGTGCGCCCCGGCCACCACGCCCGCGTCCCTGGGCGTCAGGCGGAACGCAACGATCAGCCCGCCGAAGTACGCCGCGGCGGCGAAGATCGTTTCCTCGATCGGCGTGGTGCTGATCGGGATCTCGAGGCTGAACACCACCAGGAACATCGACACCACGAGCAGCATCCTGGCCGCGGCGCCCTCGAAGTGCCCGACGGGTCGGCCGAGCAGCAGGGCGGCCACGACGATCGCCCCCACCCCGGTCGCGGTGTGCAGCGCGGCCCAGTAGATCGTGATGAGCACATGGGCCCACAGGGTGTTGTCGGCGTAGACCCCGGCGAAGACGGCGGCGGTGAGGGTGATGACCGCGCCGAGGGCGGCGGGCAGTCGCCAGCTCTCTGCGGCGCTTATCGGGTCGGCCTTGGGCGCCGCGTCGGCGGCGACTTTGGCTGTCGGGCGTTGCGAGGGCCCGCCTACGGGGATGCCCTTGACGACCCGCTCGAGCTCCGGATCGCTGTCAAAGTCGGCGTCCTCGTCGAAATCCTCGAGCAGGCCGGGAGAGTCGATACGGGGTTTCCTGCTGGGCGGGGTGTCTTCCCGCGGTTCGAGCGGGATGGGGGCGTTGGGGTCCTCGGCCGGTGAGGGGGCCGGCTGTTCCGTCGGCGGGTCGTGTGGGGGGTCCTGGCTCATCGCGGTCCTCGCTGGTGTTGCCGGGCAGGGGGAGCATAGCGGCCCGGCTCTCGCTATCGTTCGCGGCCCGCTCCGCGAAAGGAACCCGACCATGGCCGACGCACGCCCCGACGCGCCCCCCAACACGCCCCCCAACACGCCCTTTGACCCCAACGCCGCGGCCGATCTTTCTTCCGGAATCTTCGGCCTGCCGTTCACACGCGAGCAGGCGGCGGTGGTCGTCATCCCCGTGCCGTTCGAGGCGACGGTCTCCTACGGCGGGGGCACCGAGGCCGGCCCGGAGGCGGTGCGGGCCGCGTCGGCCCAGGTCGATCTGCTCGACCGGCGGTTCGGCGAGGCCTGGCAGCGCGGGATCTTCATGGAGGAGCCCGACGAGCGGTTCCTCGAGTGGGGGCGTGAGGCCCGGGAGCTGGCCAGGCCGATGATCGAACGGGGCGGGGCTGGCGAGGGTGATGCCCAGGCCGTCGGGCGGATCGACGCGATCGGGGCGGAGATGAACGGGCTGGTCCGCGAGCACGCCGCGGCGGTGCTCGCTGCGGGCAAGCTCCCCTGCCTGCTCGGCGGCGAGCACGCGGTCTCGCTGGGGGCGATCCGGGCGTGCGCCGAGGCGCACGCCGAGATCGGCGTGCTCCAGATCGATGCGCACATGGACCTGCGCCGGGCGTTCGAGGGCTTCCGCTACTCGCACGCATCGGTGATGTACAACGCGCTCGAGGAGCTCCCCGGGGTGTCGCGGCTTGTGCAGGTGGGTATCCGCGATCTCAGCCGCGGCGAGGTCGACCACGCGGCCTCGCTGGGCGACCGGGTGTTCACGCACTACGACGATGACCTCTTCGATGCCAGGGCGCGGGGCGAGGGGTTCGGCCTCGCCTGCGCCAGGATCATCTCGCAGCTCCCCGAGCGGGTGTATGTCACCTTCGACATCGACGGCCTGGATCCCTCGCTCTGCCCCAACACGGGGACGCCGGTGCCCGGCGGGCTGGGGTTCCGCGAGGCGTCGCTGCTGCTCGACATGCTGGCGAGGTCGGGCAAGCGGATCGTGGGGTGCGACCTGGTCGAGGTAACGCCGGGCGCCGAAGGGGACGAGTGGGACGCCAATGTGGGGGCGAGGGTGCTCTTCCGGCTGTGCATGGCGGCGTTGCTCTCGCAAAGCCGGTAGCCGCGACCGGAGGCCCAGGCTCAGAGCTCGAGGATCTCGTTGGCCTTGGCGGTGACCGACTCGTCGAGCTTGGCTTCGTACTTCTTGAGTAGGTCTTGGATCTCGCTCTTGAGCTGCTTGATCTCGTCCTCGGAGAAGTGCGTGCCGTGCTGGTCGGCCAGGGCGTCGGCGTGCTTGTTGGCGTCGCGGCGGACATTGCGCAGGGCGATCTTCTGCTCCTCCCCGATCTTGCGGGCCTGGGCGGCCAGTTGCTGGCGGCGTTCGCGGGTGAGGGCGGGGATGTTGAGCCTGATCTGCTTGGCCTCGACGATCGGCGCCAGCCCGAGGCCGGCCGCCTCGATCGCCTTCTTGATCTCCTGCGTCGCGCCGGCGTCGAACGGCTTGATGAGCAGCTGCGTCGGCTCGGGCACGCTGATCGCGGCGAGCGCCTTGAGGTCGGTCGCCGTGCCGTAGTAGTCGACCTTGACATACTCGACGATCGACGGGCTGGCCCGACCGGTGCGGAAGCCCTTGAGCTCTTTCTGCAGGTACTCGACCACCTTGGACATGGTGTCCTCGGCCTCGAACAGGATGGTGTCGGGATCGGTTGACATAGTCGAAAGCTCCTCTTCTCGCCGGGCACCGACCTACTCGCCGCGTCGGACCAAGGTCCCCACGCGCTCGCCCGCCACCACCCGACGGATGTTGCCAGCGGTCTTGAAATCGAACACAATGACCGGGATATTGTGCTGGCGGCACATCGCCATCGCGGTCAGATCCATCACCCCGAGCTGCTTGCCGATCGCCTCGTCAAAGGTCAGCGCATCATAGCGTTTGGCACGCGGGTTGTTCGCCGGGTCGCTGTCGTACACGCCGTCCACCTTGGTCGCCTTCAGCAGCACCTCGCACTCCAGCTCGCGGGCCCGCAGGCTCGCGCAGGTGTCGGTGGTGAAGAACGGGTTGCCGGTCCCGGCGGCCAGGATGACCACCCGGCCCTTCTCCAGGTGCCGGATCGCCCGCCCGCGGATGAAGGGCTCCGCGACCGAACGCACCTCGAGCGCCGAGAGCACCCGCGAATCCACCCCCAGCGTCAAGAGCTTCTCCCGGAGCGCCAGGGCGTTGATGACCGTCCCGAGCATCCCCATGTAGTCGGCGGTCGCCTGCTCGATGTGCCCCTCGGCGGCCAGCTGGGCCCCGCGGATGATGTTGCCGCCCCCCACGACCACCGCGAGCTGCACCCCCAGCTTGGCGGCCGCGGCGACCTCGCCGGCGATGAGGGCCAGCTCGTCCGGATCAACCCCGAACGAGCCCGGACGGGCAAATGCCTCGCCGCTGAGCTTGAGCAGGATGCGACGGCGGACGGGGGACGATCCAGCTTCATCGGGCACGAGCAACTCCCGTCTGCGGAGGGAACCGAACACGACCCAGGCACGGACACTCCCCAGAATGGGAACCCCCGCGGCCGCGGTTCTGCGGATTGAAACCCCGCGACCCCGGGGGGTCAAGCAACTCGCACCCAGACGGGGCGGTATTGTGTGGCGGGTCCGCGCCGAGGGTCCGAACCAAGGGTTGGCGCCCGGGACCGAGCAGGGCCGCCGGGCGTGCCGAGCCCACGGGAATCTCCGAGGGCCGGAGCCCCCCGCACGCCGATGAGTACGCCGATGCACGACCCGAGCGGGAATCAACGAGACGGGCCGCCCCGCGCCCACCGGCCACACACCCCCGTCGGGGCGGTCGCCGCGCCCCTGCCCCTGGACGAGCGGCTGATGCTCTGGGTCCGGCGGGCGACGGTGATCGGGGTGGCGGCCTCGCTGCTGGTCCATCTGGTCGGGTGGTTCATCGCCGCCCACATGTCGGTGGGGCACGCTCTGGGCAGCGGCCCCGCGCAGCTGCCCGGGGTGGTGGACTTTGCCGTCATGACCGAGGCCGAACTCGCGCAGCTGCAAGAGTCCTCGCTGACCTTCGACTCGCCGAGCGTGCCCGAGCTCGACCAGGAGCCGATGCCCGAGATCGAGAGCCTCGACATGCCCAGCGAGGAGGAGATCACCGGCTCGCTCGCCGAGATCGCCCCGACGGCGATCGGGACCGGCGCGGGCGACATCGGCGAGACCACCGGCCTGAGCGAGGGCGGGTCGGGCTCGGGCAGCGCCAGCTTCTTCGGCGTCGAGGCGACCGGGTCCCGGTTCGTCTACATCGTCGATATCTCCGGCTCGATGTCCTACGCCGGCAAGATCGAGGCCCTCCAACGCGAGCTGGTCAAGTCCATCGACGGACTGCTCGAAGCGGCGGACTTCCTCATTATCACCTACAGCGACGGCCCCTCGCCGCTCGACGGACGCCAGGCCTGGACCGATGCCGACGAGCGGGGCAAACGCTTCGCCCGGCGTGGGGTCGGGAAGATCCAGACCGGGGGCGGCACCTACCCGGGGCCGGCCTTCCACATGGCCTTCGCGGTGCGCCCCCCTCCGGATGCGATCTACTTCATGACGGACGGCGAGTTTGACGAGGAGGTCGCCACCGAGATCGCGATGCTCAACGACGAGTACAAGGTGCCCATCCACTGCATCGCGTTCGTGAGCCGGCAGTCCGAGGTGATGATGCGTCGGATCGCCTCCCAGTCCGGGGGCACCTACACCTTTGTCCCAGCGCCGATGGGGGGACCATGAGCAGGCGAGCCGCGAGACATTGCCTGGCTCTGGCCCTGCTCGCCGCCGGCGCGGGGGCCCAGCCGGAGAGCGAGGTCATCCTGCGCGGGGGGGCGAAGCCGCCCGAGGGCAGGATCGTCACCTGCTCGATCGAGGGGGTGGTGATCGCCTCGCCGGTGACGGGGGAGACGGTCATCGGCTGGGACGCGGTGCGGTTTGTCACGGGCGACCACGCCGACGAGGCCAGGGCGTTCGCCGATGTCGGTGACAAGGCCTGGCGGGGCCTCGGCAGGCTGGAGCGGGGCGACATCCCCGCGGCCGAGCCGCTGCTCGAGGGGCTGTTTGTCACCTACCGCACCCGAACCGGCCCCACGGCGGCGGCCGTCACCGGCGGGCTGCTGCGGTGCCGGCTCGAACGCGGGGCCTACACGCTCGCCATCGCCGCGTGGCTCTCCTGGATGCACGCCCGGAGCGCCGACCCCGGCCGCCAGTGGTTCGCTGGCGGCTCGGACGCGGGGGCGGGCCCGCTCGGTGCGGATTCAGAAACCGGCCTGCTGCCCGACCTGCCCCCGATCTGGCTCGATCTGCCCGCGGTGCGGGTGTTCGGCGATGCGCCGCTGGGCGGCGCCGACTTCGGCGAGCGCGAGCAAGCCCTGGCCGAGCTCTACCGCCACGCCGCCCGGGCCCGGTGCGGCATTCGTGAGCCCATGCCCAGGCTGATCAGCCCCGACCCCGGCGTCCACCTCGTGTGGGATATCGTCGCGGCCCAGAGCCCGAGCCCGCAGGAGCGCACCACGGGCCGCAAGGCGGTCGAGGTCCGGCTGCGCAAGGAGCCGACCGGGTGGCTCGACGCCTGGCTGCGGGTGGCGCTGGGCCGGTCGCTGCTCCTGGAAGGCGACGCCGAGCAGCGGCAGCGTGGGGTGATCGAGCTGCTCGGCGTGCGGGTGATGCACGAGCGCGACAGCACCTATCTGGCCGGCCTGGCACTCGCCGATTCTGTTGTCGCGCTCAAGGGCATGGGCGACGACCGGGCCGCCTCGCTGCTACGGCGAGAGTTGCTCGATCGATTCCCCGGCCACCCGGCAACGGGGTGGGAGCCGATCATGGTGTGGGAGGGGGCGTCCTCGGCCCGAATGAACCAATCGACCGCAGACGCGCCCGGGCACGCGGCCCGGCGCGTCGCCAGCGTGGAAAGCAGGAAACCGCATGGTTGAACCGTTGCAAGCCCTCGTCGGCGTGCTCGCGATGCAGGGCGCCGACGCCCCCGCGGCGCCCGACAAGACACTGATCCAGTACATCGCCGAGGGCGGCCAGATCGGCTACATCATCATCGGCCTGTCGTTCACGGCGGTGGTGTTCATCATCGCGGCGCTCGTCCGGCTCCGGCGGAGCCGGCTGGCGCCCGAGGAACATGTCTCGGCGCTCGACCGCATGCTGCGGGCCGGGAGCATCGAGCAGGCGATCGCCTACTGCTCGGCCGCGGAGCACGAGTCCTTCCTCACCCGCGTGATCGGGGCGGCGCTGCTCCGATGCTCGCGGTCTCCGTTCGGGCTGCTCGAGCTCCGCACCGCCCTGGAGGAGTCAGGCCAGCAGGAGGTCGCCCGGCTCCACCGCTCGACCGACGCGATCGGCCTGATCGCCAGCGTCGCGCCCATGCTCGGGCTGCTGGGCACGGTCGTGGGCATGGTCGGCGCGTTCGACACGCTCAGCGTGAGCGAGGGCGTCGCCAAGCCCGACCAGCTCGCGGGCAACATCTCGGTCGCGCTCATCACCACCGTGCTCGGGCTGATCGTCGCGATCCCCTGCACCGCCGTCTACTCCTACCTGCGCAACCGCGTGGATGCACTCGTCGGAGAGGTCGGCGACCTCATCGAGGAGCTCGCCGCCCATGTCGAGCAGGGCTCCGCGCCCTCGGGCACCCAGGCCCCCGCCGCCCCGGCCCGCAAGGCGGCCCCCCAGCCCACGCCCCAGGGGGCCCGCGGCGGATGATCCTGCGCCCGCAGCCAACCCGCCGCCCGCTGGGCTTCGACATGACGCCGATGATCGATGTCGTGCTGCAGCTGATCATCTTCTTCCTGTTCACCTCGCAGCTTTCGCAGGTGATGCGCTCCCCCATCGACCTGCCCGAAGAGGCCGGCGACAAGTCCCAGGCCGTCACGCCCGGCACGATCATCATCGATGTCACCGCCGCCGGCATGTACCTGCTCGAGGGCCAGTCCCGAACGCTTGAGGATGTCGTCCGCGTCGTCGCCCTCGAGCAGCAGCACGCCGAGGCGAGCGGCCAGGTCGTCGACCTGCTCATCCGCGCCGACCGCGAGGGGCCCGCGGCGCACATCAACATCCTCGCCACGCGCCTCGCCTCGGTCGGTGTCCGGCAGTGGAAGCTCGGCACCAGCGTGCCCTCGGGGGGCGGCCGATGAAGATCTCCCGGCGCCACCACGACCTCGCCGCACTCGGCGTCCTGCCGATGGCCCCGATGATCGATGTCGTCTTCCTCCTGCTGATCTTCTTTATGGTCACGGTGTCGGCGTCGACGCCCGAGTCGGACCTCGCCTCGACCCTCAAGCCGCAGAGCGAGCAGCAGGGCGCCGCGGCCGACTTCCAGCCGCAGATCGTCTCGATCGTGCGCACCGGCGACATGGTGTTCTACCACCTCGGCGCGCACCAGCTCACGAGCCGGGTCGAGCTCGCACGCCTGCTCCGCGAGCTGCCCAAGGACAGCGGCGTGGTGGTGAAGGTCTCGAACAATGTCCCCGTCGAGGCCGCCGCCGGCGTGCTGCAGACCTGCAAGGATGTGGGGTTTACCAAGGTGAGCTATGTCCCGGCGAGTTGAGCGACCGGCGCTGATCGCGCTCACCCTGGCGGCGTTGCTCGCCCCGGGGATGCCCCACGCCCGCGCGCAGGACGACGAGAGCCCGCTGGCCCCGACCGACCCGGTCGAGCTCTACCTCCGGGACCACCACCTGGACGACCTGCTCTCGACCTACCTGCTCGACCAGCTCCGCGATAGCACGCCGAGCGAGCGGGGCGAGGTCGCCGAGCGGTTGGGCAAGCACTACGCCGCCCAGCTCTCCGAGGCCAACGACGCCGCCCGCCAGCGGGAGATCGAGTCCCAGGCCCGCCAGTTGCTCGACCTGGTGCCCGACAGCGACGCGTTCGAGCTGCGTCTGACGCTCTTCAAGGCGTCGTTCCTGCTGGCCGAGGAAGTGGCGGCACGCCACGCCCTGCGCCTCGCCGAGGTCGACGAACTCAACGAGGCCATGCAGACGCTCCGCACCGTCGAGCCCTCGTTCATCGACATCGGCCGGCGCGTGGATGGGCGCGTCGAGGCGCTCGAGCGGATGGAGACCCGCGCCAGCCAGGGCGAGGCCGGCGTGCTGCGCGACCAGCTCGCCGACGCCCGACGCCTCCGCTCGCTCGCCAACTACTACGCCGGGTGGGCGCAGTACTACCAGGCCCTCGTCGCCAACGACCCCCGCAAGGCGGAGGCCGCGCGGCGGTCGTTCGGGTGGCTCCTCAACGCCCCCGGCAACCGCGAGCCCGAGGTCGGCGGCGTGCCCGCGTCGCTGCTCCGCTACGAGCATGTCGCCCGCGCCGCGATGGCGGTCGGGCTGTGCGACTCGATCTCGGGCAAGGACGCCGAGGCGATCCAGTGGCTGGACACGATCGACGCGGCCGGGGAGACGCCGCCCGCGGTCCGCGACGAGCTCTGGGGTCGCCGGATCGAGATCCTCGGCCGCGCCAAGCGCTGGAGCGACCTGCAGCGCCTCATCGACCGCCGGCGCCTGACCGCCGACCCGGCCAAGCCCACGCCGCTCCCTGTCGCCGAGGCCCGGCTGCTGGCGATCGTGACGCTCGAATCGCTCGAGGAGGGCAGCCGCTCGCAGGCCCGCGAGGAGCGCGACCGACTGCTCGAAGCGATCGCGCAGGTCGCCCTGGGCGATCTGGTCACCCAGGGCGAGATCGGGCATGTGCTCGACCTGGTCGAACGGTTCGGCACCACCCCGATGGGGGACAGCGGGTTCGTGGTGCTCTATGTGCGGGCCCTGCGGGCCTACGAACGAGCTCGCGAGGCTCACGAGGCCGCCGCCGCCGCCTCGGGCGCCAGTGCCGACGACCCGACCGACGAGGCCGCCGTCACGAACCGCTACATGGATGCGGTGCGCGCGCTCGACATCGCGCAGGCGGCTTCGGACGCCGGCGGGTTCCCGGCCGAGTTCTCCCAGGCCAGGATGATGCAGGGCCTCTCGCTCTACTACGCCGGCGAGCTGGTACAGGCCGCCTCGGTCTTCGAGAGCGTCTTCGAGCGGGCCACCGACGCCCAGCTGCGGGAGGAGTCGCTGTGGTACGCGATCGTCTCGCTCGACCGGGCTTTCGAGCGTGGGTTCAAGTCGGTCGTCGAGCAACGGGACCGCCTGGCGACGGTCTACCTGCAGGCGTTCCCCGCGACCGACCGCGCCGCGCGGCTGCTCCTCCGCCGGATCGACGAGGGGCTCCTCACCGACGCCCAGGCGATCGGCGTATTGCTCGATGTGCCCGCGGATTCGCCGCTCTACGCCGCCGCCCGGCGGCACGCCTCACGCCTGATGTACCGCCGGTACCGCGGGTCGCGCGGCCCGGAGCGTGACTACGCCGCTTCCCGGTTCATGGAGATCGCCGAGGAGCTCATCCAGATCGATGTCGCCATCGTCCGCACCGGCCCGCCCGAAGCGGCCGAGGAGGCCTCCGGCTTCGTCGTGCTCCGGGTCCGCCAGGCCCTCGACGCGGCGCTCTCGATCACCGTGCCCGACCTGCCCCGCGCCGAGCGGCTGCTCAACCTGCTCGACGATGTCGCGAATCTGGGCGGGCTCGACCTGGACGAGGTCGCCGGCGAGCTCGCCTACCGCAGGCTGCAGATCGCGCTGGCCCGCAGCGATGACAACGCCGTCACACTCGCCACCGCCGAGCTGCACAGGGCCGGGGGGGTCTACGCCCGGTCGGGCGACCGCCTGCTCTACCAGCACGCGGTCGACCGCTGGCAGAACCGCTCGGGCGACTCCGACCTGGCGCTCCGCGTGGTCGGCCACGGCACTCGGGTGCTCGAGCAGTTCGAGCCGCTGGCAAGCCACAAGAACGACCCGGTCCTGATCGGCGTGGTGAACACCATCGCCGAGGCCGCGACGGTGGTGTGGAAGACCGATGACGACCCCGGGATGCGCGAGGTCGCGATCGGCATGGACCGCCAGCTCATCGCCCTGGGCAAGCAGACGGCGGCCTCGCTCCGCCGCCTCGCGGTCGCCGCCGAGGCCGACGGCGACCTCGACACCGCGCTGACTTCCTGGAACACCCTCATGGCCGGGCTCCAGGCCGGCTCCGACGGTTGGTTCGAGGCCCGGGTCGAGTCGATCCGCGTGCTCGCCAAGGTCGACCCCCGCCGAGCCCGGGCGGTGCTCGACCAGCACCGCGTGCTCTACCCCGACCTCGGCCCCGAGCCCTGGGGCCAGGCCCTCCGAGATCTCGATCGCCAACTCGCCGGGGTCATCCCCGCGCTCGACCCGAGCCCCGGCCCGACGCCAGGCCCACCCGATGACGACCAAGACCCAGGGGGCGACCCGTGAGCCCCCGTGCCGGGGCGGCCGGCCAGCACAGCATCGTCGAGCAGTTCCTCGGCCCGGGGGCGGCCGCCGGGGGCCTGCACGCGCTGCTCGGCGTGCGCGAGGGCGACCGCACCGACGACGAGATCATCACCGCCCTCGAAGGGCGTCTGACTCGCATCGACTCGCACCCCCAGGCCCGCACGCCCGAGGCCGACGAGGTCCGCCTCGCCCTCCACGCCGCGGCAGCCCAATTGCTCGACCGCGCCGCAAGACAACGCACGCCCGACACCGTCGCCCGGGCGCCCCGAGGCAAGCGCTCGCACCAGCACACGCTCCTCCGGCTGGAGCAGGACGCGGTGATCACCCTCGCCCGCTACGGCGGGTGGAACCGTCGCTCGCTGCGCCGGCTCACGATGCTCGCCATGGCCCGCGGCGCCAAGCCCGGCGATGTCGCCGGTGTGCTCAGCCACCTCGCCGCGAGACGGGGGGGCGCCGCCGCCGCCGCAGTCCGCAAGCGTCCGGGCCCTCCGCGGAGCGCCCTGTTCGGCGAGCCGTCGTCGCTCGCGGTCCCCGAGGCCCCGGACGAACCCGATGGCCGTCCGCTGGCGATTGTGATCGGGGCGGTCGCCACGGGGCTCACCCTTGTCGTCGCGATCGCGCTCGTCCTTGTCGCCCTCACCAGCAACACACCCGCGGCCGACACCGCCGCCGAAGACCAGGCCACCGCCCGCACGCCTGTCCGGCCCGGTGACCTCCCCATGGCGGGCGGTGAGGAACTCTTCCCGTGGCAGGGCGAGCGGTCAACCGCCCCCGGAGACCCCAAGCCCGCCGAGCCGGTGACCCCCACCTTCGACCGGCTCAGCGATGCACTCGCCGCGCTCGACACGGCGGTCGACGGCCTGGACATCGACCCGGCCGAGGCGGTCCGGTCTTTCGACGGCGCCTTCGCCGGCGTCGGGGCGCAGTGGTGCAACCTCACCCTCGCCCAGCAACGCGCCGCCCAGCACGATGTCGTGGAGTTTGTCTATCGCGCTGCGCAACGCCCCGAGCTCACCGGGCCGGTCGTGGACGCCATCGCCCGCGGCGGCGAACCACTCGCCCACCCCGGAGCGGCGATCGCCCCCGACAAAATCTGGCCGACGGCCTGGTCGGTGGGCATCCTCGCCCGCCTCGCCCACGAGCGAGACATCGGCGCGGTCGCCTCCCGTGAGATCGAGGACCGCCTCCGCCCCCTGGTCGGCTCGGCGCTCGCCGTCAGCGGCGGGTTCGAGCAGGGTGTCCACGCGGCGCTGTGGGGCCTGCTCCCCGCGATGGTCGCCGACGCCGACCCGCCCGACCCCAACGACGACCCGTGGGAGCGTTGGATCGACGCCGCCGGCTTCGGCGAGGGCGTTGCGCAAACGACGGTGCTCGCCGCGCTCGAGTGGGTGGTCACCACCCCCGCCGAACCGACCGAGAGCGAGCCGGTCCGCCGGGCGATCGAGTCGCTCACGCTAGCGTGCGAGTGGGGCGAGCAGGCCCCCGCGCGGCCCTGGCTTATCCGCATGTTCGCCGATGCCCGCGCCTCCGACGCCGACCTGCACGCCATCACGACCGCGCTGGCCCGTCGATCAAGGGCCCCGGGCGTGGATGTGACGATGGCCCTCCCGGTGCGTGCCAATACCGACTCACGCGACCTGCTACGCGAACGCTACGCCGAGGTCTGGGCGATCGACACCGAGGGCCCGACGCTCGACGACCTCGCCGCCGACTGGCTGGCCGCGGCCCGCGAGGCCGAGAGCGCGGGCCAGGACGACGCCACGATGATCGAACGCCTGGCGACCGCCGCGATGCTCTCCCGCATCAGCGAGGCGGCCCGGCTCCGCCACGCGGGGCTGCTCGACGACGCGGGCGTCGTGATCGACGAGTTCGACCGCCCGATCGAGTCCGAACTCGCCGCCTGGAGCCAGCGCCAACGCCCCGACCTCCTCAGCACCGAGCCGGGCATGAGCCGGTGGGCGCTCTCGTATCTCTCGGCGCAGCGCGATCTCTCCGAGCGGCTCAAGCTGCTCAACGACGCCGCCAAGCTCCGGATCACCCATCCCACCGACGCCGAGGTGTTGGTCACCGAGGCGGTGCGCGGCAGCCCGGCGCAGGCCCGCGCCGCCGCCCGCACCGCCCTGCTCGGCCAGCAGCCCTCGGCGGTGCTCACCCTGGCGATGCTGGAGATCGCCCCGCGGATGCCCCGCACAGCCCAGAACGCCGAGCTGGTCGCGGCGCTCACAGCCTCGGGGACTCTCTCGATCGACAGCCCGGAGTGGCAACTCCGGACCCGGCGGGTGTTGGTGCAGACGGCGCTGGAACAACTCGCGGCCGAGGGCGACCAGGGCGTGATCGATGCGCTCGCGACGGTGCTGGGCGAGTCGTACCTCGCCCGCGCGATGGCCGGCCCCACCGGCAGCAGCGGCGGAACGCCTCCCAGCCTCCCGCCCGATCAGGCCGCCGCGCTCCTCCGACTCCAGTGGGAGCGTCTGGCCCGGCAGGGCGGCATGGGTGGCGGGGCGCTCGAGGTCGAGGCCGTGCTCGCCCGCCACGCGTCCCGGTTGGGCCTGGCCGAGGGACCGGTGCAGACCTTCGCCGCCGAGCAGATCACCGCGTTCGAGCTCATGACGATCGCGGTCGCCTCCGAACGGCTCGACCAGACCGTCGCGGTCCAGGCCCTCCTCACGCAGGTCCGGACCGATCGCAGCCACGCCGGTGACATCGTCGAGCAGATTGTCATCGTCGAGCGGGCGTTCGTGACCTTGTGGGCCATCCGCCTGGGACAGGAGTCGCCATGGGGCTGAGACACCGACTGCCCACGGGCATCGCCGTCCTCGTTGCGCTGTGGTGCACCCACGCGGACGCCCAGCCCGAGGACGGCACGCTCCCGGCCTGGCTTGCCGATCGGCTCGAATCGCTCGAGCCCGACGACCCCGCGGCCTACTTCCTCCTCGGCGAGGAGGTCGCCGTCGAGATGCAGTCCAAGGCCGAGGAGGAGATCGCCTCGCAGCTCTTCGGCCTGGCCTACGAGCTCGACCGCGCCGACGGCACACCGACCTGGATCGCCCCGAGCAGTTGCCTGGCCCTGGCCGCCATCGCCCGGCTCGAGTCCGACGAGCGGTGGCTGCGGGCACTGGCCAGCCGTCTCGACCCCCGCTACGCCGCGCCTGCGTGGCGCGGACCGACCGGCGCCGCCGCGGTCACCGACACCGCGATCAACACCGCCGAGGCCGTCGGCGAGGCCCGCGCCGGCCACGGCATCCAGGCCAGGGACCTCGTCCAGAAGCCCGGCGTGCGTGAGCTCATCCTCCGCTACGGCCGCCTCCTCGGTTTCTCGGCCGGGAGCGGGGCGCTCTGGCAGGTCGACCAGTGGTCCACCGAGTGGCCCTGCCGCGAGTGCGGCAATGAACGCGTCGTCTTCCGGCCCAACACCGACCCGCCGAGCTACCGCGAGTGCTACACCTGCCGGGGCAACCCGGGCCCGGCACTCAGCCAGGAGCAACTCGTCTCGCACCTGCGGTTCGAGTCACGCCTGCTCCACGGCATCTCCCGCTCGTGGGGCGCCCAGATGGCAATCGACTACGCCGCTCCGCTCCGCGAGCCCGCCGCCGAGGAACTCGCCACCGTGATGGGCGTCGATCCCGAGAAACCCTACTGGCGTCGGGGTTGGGTCGACTCGCCCGATACCACGGCGGGTCCCGCCCCTACACTCGACGACCAACCGACCCCCTCCGACCCCGGGGGCCAGCCCGAGGAGTAGGCGATGACCGAGCAAGCACCCCAGCCCGCAACCGAAGCCAAGCCCGAGACCCAGCCCGAAGCCACCGGCAAGCCGGAGATCTCGTTCGAGGACTTCGCCCGCGTCGACCTCCGCATCGCCAAGATCGTCCGGGCCGAGCCCCACCCCAACGCCGACCGCCTCATCAAGCTCCAGCTCGACGACGGCAGCGGCACGCCACGCCAGATCTGCGCCGGCATCCGCGAGTTCTACAACCCCGACGACCTCGTCGGCAAGTCGATCGTCATCGTCGCCAACCTCGCCCCCCGCAAGATCCGCGGCGAGGAATCCCGCGGCATGCTGCTCGCCGCCAGCGATGCGCCCAAGGACGCCGATGGCCCCCGCCGCGTCGTCGTCATGACCCCCATGAGCGACATCGCCCCGGGCTCGACGGTCTCGTAAGCCCCTCGAGCGTTCCGGGTGCCTTTACGAGCCCCGTGCACAAGCACGGTGTCTCTGCCCGACGCCAATCATGCGATCGCGACCCCGAACTGGCGCTCGCGGGGCTCGTAGAGGCCGGCTTTCGCTCAGCCCCCCGGCTGGCCCCGCCGGTCCCGCCGGCCCGCCCCCTCGGGCGGCCCGCGACGATCACCGCCCGGCCCCCCGCGGAACCGTCCGCGCCCCGCCTGCTCGACCAACTCATCAATCAACTGCTCCCGGTTCGTTCGCTGATCCTCGACCTCGCCCTGCAATTCCTCCAGCCGCTTGGCGAGCATTGCGATCTCGTGTTCACGGCGTTCGAGCTTGAGGTCGACCTGGGCCGCGGCGAGTTCTCGCAACTCGGCCTTGGCCTGCTCGGCTTGCTCGGCTTCTCCCGCGCCCAGCGCGCGGGCGTACCGGCTTCCCGCCTCCAGGAGCCGCATCCCCAGCCGGAAATCCCGCGTGAGCAGCTCGGCCAGCTCGGGGTCGTGCTCGCGGGCCGCCAGGATCTCCGAGACTCGCGACGAGAACCGCAGGATGAACCCCTCGGCCCGGCGCGGATCCTCCCCACCGGCCTGCTCCTCCTCCCGGAGTTGCCGCAGCCGCTCGGCGATCTCGGGCGCGTGCTCGCGCAGGAAGGTCATGATCTCCTCGACCCCCGCCTCCCGCGCCTCCCACGGCCCGCGCCCCGCTTCTCCCTGCCACCCACCCTCGGCCCCTTGGCCAGCGCCGGGACCAACTCCGGGTCCAGCGCCGGGGCGATCAGGCATCGACCGCTCGCCCGGCCCGCCCCACTGCCCCCACATCTCGGCCAGCCGCCGCACGCGGACCGGCCCGCCGAGCTGCTCAATCACATCCTCGACCGAGCCCCCGCCATCCAATGTCTCGATGGCGCCGCGCAGCCTCACGGCACTCGCATCAAGCTGCTCGAGCAGCGACGCCAGCCTGGCCCTGAACCGCTCGGGGCTGAGTTGCAGCCCATCGGGCCTCTCGCCTTCGGGCTGGGCCTGTTGATCGGGAGGCCGATCGCCGGGCGCCTGGTCCGGCCGCCGCTCGAGCTGGGCCAACGCCGTTCCGCCGCTCACGATCAGCACGACCGCCGCGACGCGCCCGAGAGCTGTCCACCGCTGGATCCGTGGTTTGTCCGACTGCATGGGTCGCTCCCCGCGAGCTAGAGGCCGCTCTCGAGCACCGGCAGCGAATCGAGGCTGTCGGGCTGGGTGTTGATCCCCGCGGCATCGATGGAGATCGCCGCGAGGTTGGTTTCAAACGAGTCGTCCCGCCACATCGAGTCGAGTTCCATCCAGGCGTCGATGTCGCCGGCGATACCGGCCGCGAGCACCTCGACGCCGCCACCGTCCGCTGGCGTCGGCCCGTGGGGCGCCACGACCTGCAGCGCGAGCAGCACCGCCGCGGCGGCGACCGCCGGGGCCGCCAGCCAGAGCCACAGCCGCTGCCACCGCCCGCCGGCGTCGGATGCCTGCCCGCCCGCCCGGGGGGCGGTCAGCAGGTGGGTGGTGCGCATGGTCACGCGCACGCAGGCATCCCCCGCCGCCCGGCGTTCGTGTTCCCCGATGGCTTCGAGTTGCGAAGCCAGCTCGCGGATGTCCTGTGGTGTTTCGTCGTGCATGGTCAACCCGCTTCCCCTGCCGCCCCGGGTATGTCGACGCCGAGCCCCAGCCCGACGCCCTCGCCCTCCAGCCTCGCCCGCAGCTTGCGTAGCGCCCGGTGGTGCCGCGCGAGCAGCGTCCCGATCGGTTCGCCCAAGAGCTCGGCGATCTGCCGGAAGCTCAGCCCCGCGTGGTACCGCAGCTCGACGATCTCCTGGTCGGCCCTGGAGAGCCCGACGAGCGCCTCACGCAACCCCGCCAGCGTCTCGGGCGCCACCGGCTCGGCGGGGACCAACTCGGCCGCGTGGCTCGCGGCGAGGTGCAGCCGCTCCTCAGACCGCTGCCGCTTGGCCTTCCGCACCGCATCGCGGACACGGTTCATGGCGATCCGGAAGAGCCACGGCTCGAACTTGCCGTGCTCGTCGTAAGCACCGTCCCGCAGCTTGATGGCGATCGTCGCGAACACCGATTGCATCACTTCCTCAGCCAGGTCCGGGTCCCGGAGCCGACTCCGCGCCAACGCAAAGACCCGGGGGCCGTACTCACCGACCAGCGAACTCCAAGCCCGCTCGTCGCCGTCTCGGGCGGCCCTGACAAGCCCAACCAGGTCGAACGACCCCTCAGTTGGCCCAGGTGTGCTGCCGCCCACATCGATCCCTTCTGACCGGTTCAACGCCCGACCCGCGCCCGGATTGCCCCTTCAGGGGCATTGCGCAGGGATTCGTGCTCCCTGATACCTTACCGGCCCATGGGGTCGATCGCCTCCACCACCGCCACGCACCGCCCTTCCCAGCATGCCCCGGCCCCTGCTGTTTCGGGCCGACCGCACCCTGGTCCGAAAACAGAGGTGTCACCAACCAGCCGGATCGGCCGGGCGGTCTAACCGCCGGTCATCCGAACGCCCACCAGTCCGGCGGCGTTCAAGAGGGGATTTCCGGGGGCCGCAGGCCCCGAGGCCAGCCGAGAGTGGACCCCGCCGTGGACCCAAGAAGCGACGAAAAACTGGCCGACGCGCACCGCAAGGGCGATCCGGACGCCTTCCGCGTCCTCGTCGAACGCTACCACGACGACCTGCTCCGGTTCCTCACCCGCCTGGGCGGCGACCGCCAGATCGCCGAGGATGCCTTCCAGGAAGCCTTCCTCCAGGTCCACCTGTCCCTGGGTTCGTTCGACACCGGGCGCAGATTCCGCCCGTGGTTATTCACGATCGCGGCGAACAAGGCCCGGGACCTGCTGCGTAAGAAGGGTCGAAGACAAACCCTCGAACTCTCGGCGCCGATCGGGTCGGCGGGCGGGGGCTTGGGAAGCGATGGGGGGAGCTTCATCGACCTGCTGGAGGTCGACATCCCGCCACCCGACGCGCAGATGCTCGACGCCGAGCAGGACCAGATGGTCCAGAAGGCTCTGGACACGCTCTCGGACCCGCTCCGGGAGATCCTGCTCCTGGCCTACTTCCAGCGTCTGACCTACGCGCAGGTCGCCGAGGAGCTGGGCATCCCCCTGGGCACGGTCAAGTCGAGGCTCCACGCCGCCGTGGCGAGCTTCGCCAAACGCTGGAAGGAACTCTCCGCAGGCTCTGACGATTCGCAGTCGAGGTAGCCCATGAGCGACGAGCACGACACAGCCCCGACATCCCCGACCGATGGCCCGGCCGGCGGGCCGCTGCCGACGCTCTCGGCGGCCGATGCCGAGGCACTCGACGCCCTCGTCGAGGCGGGGTTCGACATCGCCCGGACCGAGCCACGCCTCCGCGATCGCGTCGGGCGGGTCGCCGGCCTGCTCGGGCTGCTCGGCGCGGGCACCGCCGGCGGTCGTGATGCCCGGGTCGCCCAGATCCTCCGTGCGCTGCACGCCAACCGTGCCCTGCGCGACGAACCGGTCGAACTCTCCGCCGCCGACGCCGAGGCTCTGGACGCCTGGGTGCTAGCGGGCTTCGATGCCGACCGCGTGGCGGCGTCCCTCCGTCCGCGTGCCAACGCCCACGAGGCCCTCGCCGCTCTCGCACGGTCGGGCGGGCCGATCTCCTCCGACTTCGAGCGGACCGACCTAATCGCGCGCACGATGGCGGGTATCGAGCAATCGAGCGGCTCGGCCGACGACACCTACAGGTTCGTCACCGCCTCGGGGCGCAACCGCTGGGCCGACCTGCTCTCGGTCGCCGCGGTGATGCTCATCGCCGCGTCGGTCCTCTGGCCGGTGCTCTCGACCGTCCGCGATAGCGCCCGCCGCACGCTCTGCGAGTCGAACATGCGGGGGGTCGCCCACGCCATGGGCGCCTACACCGGCGAGCACGACGACACCCTGCCGATGGCCACCGCCGGCTTCGGGGGCGGCACCTGGTGGAATGTCGGCCGCGACCCCGGCCACTCCAACTCGGCAAACCTCTACACGCTCGCCCGCGAGCATTACCTCGGGCTGGCCGAGCTCGCGTGCCCGGGCAACCCCATGGCCATCACCGCCCCGCGGTCGCCCGACGCCCGCGATTGGGCGAGCCTCGACGAGCTCAGCTACAGCTACCGCGTGATGGCCCACCCCGAACGCGAGCTCTGGGGCTCGCCGAGCCAGCTCGTCATCGTGGCCGACCGCTCCCCGGTCATCCTCCGCGCCGTCCGGGGCCAGACTATCTACCCCGTCGAGTCCAGCCCCAACCACCGCGCCCGCGGGCAGCACGGCCTCTTTGCCGACGGCTCCGCACGCTGGCTCGAGACGCCCGTCCTGCCCAGCGGCGACAACATCTGGCTGCCCAAGCCCCTCGAGGTCCTGATCGACATCGCCGCCCGGAGGCAGGGGCTCAAGCCGCTCCAGGGCACAGAGGCCCCGGCCGATCGCCAGGACTCGTTCGTCGGGCCGTGAGCCCTCGCTCCCAATAGACTGCCCGCGTGACCGATCCGGCGTCCCAGGGCCCCGACACCATCGTCCATCGACTCCCCTGCGTGGGGTGCGACTACTCCCTGCTCGGCCTGCCGCGCACCGGCAACTGCCCCGAGTGCGGGCTCCCGATCGAGACCTCGCTCACCCGCAGCCTGGCGGCCATGCTCGGGCCGGGAGGCTGCAGCTCACTCAAGGCGGGCACCGGATGGCTTGAGTCCGCGGCCGCCGTCCAGGCGATCGGGCTCTGCCTGCCCTTGGTGGTGTACCTCTCGCTGCCCGGCTGGATCATCGGCGCGTGGACCATCGCCCGGTTCCCGCCCGGCTCGGCCCCCGGGCAGCCCTTCGCCGAATCGGCTCGAGCGGTGCGTCGCGGCGCTTTCTTACTCGCGGCCGCTTTCGGGCTCAGTGCAGTGGCCGCCGCCCTCGTGCTCTGGGTGGTCCCGGGGCCGACGGCGGGCGTCATCCGAACACGCTCCGCCTTCGGCGCCACCGCCGACTCCCACTGGACCATCATCCTCACAGCGGGGCTCGTCCAAGCGGCAGCGTTCGGCTACTCGGTCCACACCACGACGGCGTACCTGGGCGACCTCGCACGCCATCTCCCCCACCCCCGGCTGGTCCGGCAACTCCGGCTCGCTCGCCTCCTTGCTCCGCTCTGGGCGGTCGGCCTCGGGCTCTCGTTCATCGTCTGGCTCTCTGTGCTGCTGTGGTCCAGACCGCTGGTCCCGGCCGCGATCGTCCTCCCGATGGCGTTGCCTGCCTGGGCGGCCGCGATCGCGAACCTCTTGACCCTCACCACCTGGCGGATCGCGCTCGCCGAGGGCCTCTGAGCCGGTCCCGCTGCAACAGCGCGTGCCCCCGGCGGGTACATTCCCCCGATGTCCCCCGTCGACCCTCGCACGATTCGGCCCGCCGACCGCAACCGCCCCATCGCCCCGGGCACGCTCTGCGCAAACTGCCACTACCCGCTCACCGGCCTGCCCCGCGGCAGCCGGTGCCCGGAGTGCGGCCGTCCCGCCCGCGTGGCCGACCAGCCGAGCGCCCGCGACAACCTGACCGACGCCCCGGCGCCATACCTCCGCCGGCTCCGCTGGTCGATCACCGCACTCTCTGTGCTGGGCATCGTCAACGGGCTGCTCCAGGGGGTGGGGCATTTCATCCGCCCCGAGGTCCTCCCGGTGCTCATGGCGCTCGCCGGGGTGGGGTGGGCGACGGCGGTCTACCTCGTGACCGGCCCCCGGCCGCCCATCCCGGGCAGCCGGACCAGCCCGCAGCGGGAGATGCCGCGCCTGCGAGCCGCGGCGAGGCTGACGCAGTGGGCCTGGCCGCTCCAGGGCGCCTGCTTCATCGCGATGCTCGCCGCCGAGGCCGCCTCGAGCCCCGCCGCCGACTGGTTCAGGGTGGCGGCACGCCTGGCGCAGCTTGTCGGCATGGTCGGCTTTGCCCCGCTTTGCCTCTGGCTGGCGCACCTGGCCGACTGGGCCCAGGCGTCGACGCTTGCGGGCATGCTGCGGTCGTCGGCATTGCTGGTGGGGATCGGCGGCGCGGTGTTCTCAGCGTGCGCGTGGTTCGCGCTGGCCTTCCCCACCTCGGTCGTCACGCCTCCCCTCACCCTGATCGCGCTCTTGACCCTCTTCGGCTACGAGCTAGGCCTGTGCCTGCTGGTGGTGGCGCTCTTCCAGCTCGCGCACATGGCCAACTGGGCGGTCGTCAACGCCAAGGCCGCGACCGAACGCGACCAGCGCGTCCTCGAACGCCGCGCCCGACGCACCTTCGCCGGGCAGGCGGCCGAGGGGTCGATCCTGGCCGAACTCGGCGCCGCCCGGGGGGAGCGGGCGCTCGACCCCTGCGCCGGCTGCGGCTACGACCTCACCGGCCTCCCGGCGGGAGCACCCTGCCCGGAGTGCGGGCGTCACCAGGAGGGCGGCGATACGACCTTCCTCCGCCGATCCAGGCGGCCCGAGGTCGAACTCGACGAGATCCCCCTGGCCGGCGACGAGCCCGACTGATTACCGCCCAGGCTTGTGCCCGACCTCACCCCCCGCCGGCGCCCGCGGGCTGGCCCGCCGGTTGGCCCGCGGGATCCTCGCCCGGCTGCTCGGCGGGCGGGACCTCCGGCCCCTCGGCCTCGGGCACGATCTCGGGGATCCCGAGCTCGACGCGCACCAGGTCGGTCAGGTCGGTCCCGGTCGCATCCCGCAGCAGCGGCCGCAACAGGACCTCCTGCACGATCACATTCGTATTCGATGCGTCGAGGTCGTCGGCCTGCATCCGGCTCGAGAACACCCGGTCGATCCCCTGCGCCTCCGCGACCGCCTGCACCGCGGTATGGATGCGGGTGTAGGCGGCGGCGAGCTGCTCGGCGCTGAGCGTGTCCAACTCCTGCCCGGCCTGCTGGCTGCGGGCATTGATCTGCTGGGTCAGACTCTGGTACTGCTCGTACAGCGCCTGCTGCGCGGCCGGGTCTGTGTTGTTCGGGTCAACCTGCTGTGTGATCGCCAGACGCTGGGCGTCGATCGCCTCGATCTCGGCGTTGAGCGCCTGCATCTTCGCCTCTCGCGCGCTCGCGTAGGGCTCCATGTCCAGCATCCGCTCCAGCAGGGCGAGGACATCGACCGTCCCCGTCCGTGCCTCGCCGATCGTCCACCCGTTCGACGCCGCCGCCGGCGTGCCGAGGAACTGTCCGAAGACCGTCGCGAAAACCGCCCCGGCGACCCCGGCGGCGATGACAAGTTGCGTGGTGCGTCGCATGGCTGACTCCGGTGGTTCTCCCCGCACCGACCCGGCGCGGCTGGGCCCACTGTAGCGGCCCCGCCCCACCCCCGCCCCACCCCCACTCCGATCCCCTAGGCTTGCCCTCCCGACCCGCCGAACACGCCGGAGACCCCCGCCATGCCGCCCCCCACCTCCATGCTCGACCGACTCGCCGATGTCCTCGTGACCTACTCGACCCGGGTGAAGAAGGGCGACCTCGTGGTCATCACCGGCGACCCGGCCGCCATGCCCGCCATCCGCGCCACCTACCGCCGGGTCCTCGCCGCCGGGGCGCACCCCGTCTGGCAGCCGACTTCAGAGGAACTGATCGACGACTTGCTCGAGTGCGGCGGCCTCGAACAGGTCGCCTATGTCTCGCCGCTGGCCGCCCACACCGTCGAGACCATGGACGCGACCATCCGCTTCTGGGCGGATCGCAACACCCGCTCGACAACCAGGATCAGCCCCAAGAAGCTCGCCGCGATGCAGCAGGCCCGCAAGCCGTTCATGAAGCGGTTCCTCGAGAGGCAGGGCGCGGGCGACTTGCGGTGGGTCGGCACCCAGTACCCCACCGAGGCCTCCGCCCAGGACGCCGAGATGAGCCTGCGCCAGTACGAGCGGTTCGTCTTCGAGGCCGGGCTGCTCCACCTGCCCGACCCCGCCGCCGAGTGGCAGAAGGTCCACGACCGGCAGGAGCGCGTCCGCGAGTTCCTCCAAACCAAGACCGAGCTGCGCTTCCGCGCCCCCCCGACCGACGGCCACGACGGCACCGACCTCCGCGTCAATGTCGACCCGTCGAGGGCGAGGTGGATCAACTGCTCGGGCCACGAGAACTTCCCCGATGGCGAGGTCTTCACCGGCCCCCAGGGCGTCGAGGGCCATGTCAACTACACCTTCCCCGCGGTCTACAACGGGCGCGAGGTCGAGGGGGTGCGCCTGGCCTTTAAGCACGGCCGCGTCGTCGACGCTGCCGCCAAGAAGAACGAGGCCTTCCTCCACGAGATGCTCGATCAGGACGAAGGGGCAAGGAACCTCGGCGAGATCGCCATCGGCACCAACTACGGCATCACCGAGTTCAGCCGAAACACCCTCTTCGACGAGAAAATCGGCGGCACCTTCCACGCCGCCTGCGGGGCCGGCTATCCAGAGAGCGGGAGCAGCAACGAGTCGGGCCTGCACTGGGACATGGTCTGCGACCTCCGGCCCAACCCCGCCCGAGACCTCCCCGGCGGCACGATCGAGGCCGACGGGGCGGTCTTCCATCGGGACGGGAAGTTCCTCGTCAAGGGGTGGGACGCCTGATGTGAGGCTCTGCGAACATCAGGGTTGGGAATGGAGTGCGCGTGCGGGGCCCTGACCTTCGCCAAGCCTCAGGTCAGGCGTCGAGGCACGGGATACCGACATACCCTCCCCCGTGCTCAACCCCACCAACCACATCTTCCACCACACGCCAGACACCCTCCGCGCCTGGTGCGCCGACCGGGGGCTGCCGGTCTTCCGGGCCGAGCAGGTCCTCGACTGGGTCTACCGCAAGGGCGTGATCGACCCGGCCGCAATGACCAACCTCGGCAAGCAGGAGCGGGAACTGCTCGCCGCCGAGATGTCCTTCCTCACCGGCGAGACCCTCCGCCACCAGATCGCCACCGACGGCACCCAGAAGCTGCTCATCGAGTGGAGCGACGGAGCGACGGAGCGACGAAGCGACGAAGGGAACAGAGCCCGAAGCGCAAGCGAGGGTCAAACGCCCGGAGTCCCCTCCGCGCCCGGCTCCCACTCGCTCCCCCTCCACCCCTCAGGACTCAGGACTCAGGACTCAGGACTCCCCGGCCACCCCGACCGCCAGACCGAGTGCGTGATGATCCCGGCGGAGTCCCACGGCTCGGAGAGCCGTGCCACTGGGAGCCCTGCCACCCCCAAGACCCGCCGCACCGCCTGCATCTCCAGCCAGGTCGGCTGCCCGGTCGGCTGCCGCTTCTGCGCCTCCGGCCTCGGCGGGCTCGACGGCAACCTCACCGCCGGGCGGATCGTCGAGCAGGTGTGGAGGTTGAACCAGGTGCTGAGAGAGCAGAGCGACGAAGCCACGGAGCGACGAAGCGACGAAGGGGGCTCGGGGCGGCAGGCATCCGACAACCCCTCTGTCGCTTCGTCGCTTCGTCCCTCCGTCGCTTCCATTACCAACATCGTCTTCATGGGCATGGGCGAGCCCCTCGCCAACCTCACCAATGTCCTCCACGCCGTGCGGACCTTCGCCGCCCCGTGGGGCGCGGGCATCTCCGCCCGCAAGATCACCATCTCGACCGTCGGCCTGCCCCGCGCGATCGAGAAGCTCACCGAGCAGCTCGAGCTGCCGGTCACCCTCGCCCTCAGCCTCCACGCCCCCAACGACGAGCTCCGCCGCGAGCTGATCCCCTGGGCCCAGTACTCGACCATCCGCGAGCTGCTCGCCGCCTGCCAGGGCTGGTTCCAGAAGGCCGGGCGGGAGATCACGCTGGAGTACATCCTCCTCGGCGGCGTCAACGACCGCCCCGAGCACGCCGCCCAGCTCGCCGGCATCGCCAAGAGCCTGCGGGCCAACATCAACCTCATCCGCTACAACGAGGTCGAGCCGCTGCCGTTCAAGAGGCCGCGCCAGGAGGATGTCCTCGAGTTCCAGCACATCCTGCGGGCCCGGGGCGTGAACACCCACATCCGCGCCAGCCGCGGCCGGGACATCGCGGCGGCGTGCGGGCAGCTCCGGCACGAGACAACCGCGTGAGCCTGCCTCTACGAGCCCCGAGCGCAAGCTCGGGTGGTTGAAGGCGGAACGCAGAGGCCGCGGAGCAGACGCACAGAATGCAGAGGCAAAACAGAGCCCGATGCGCCAGCGAGGGTCCAACGCCCAGCCACCCGATGCGCCAGATTCTCTGAACGCGAAGCTCGCGAAGGGCTCGAAGAAAGGCAGCTTCACCACGGAGCACACGGAGAGCACGGAGGCAAGGCAAGGGGGGGTGTGGCATGCCCTCGGCTGGGCGAGGACATGAGCTTGCCGGACGACCGCGGCCCCCACCATGTTCGCCCCGAGCGGCGAGCATGCCACGCTAGGGCCAGCCGTCCGGCAAGGCCACCCGCCGCACCTACTCGCGGACCCGTCCCGGTCGTAGGCGCTCGCACGAGGCCAGTAACGCCCTAGCGTAGTCGAATGCGGCCTCCCTTACCCACCCGTCCGTAAGGCGCAGCCACCACATCACTAGCAGGAACGCCGACAGCACCGCAACCACCGCAGCAGCGTTGTCTATCGATTCCGGCGCGTACCACAACGCGCGCGTTCCGCTCACCGCTAGCCCAATCACCGCGGAGCCGACGGCCGCCGGTCGCATACCTCGGAGGTTTCGTACGAACCCATAGCTCACGAGTTCGCGGAACACGAGACGGTGCTGTTTCCGGTCGCGAGTCGCCTCAAGCAGGAACTTCGTGCACGACTCGTACTGCTCGTCGGCCGCTGCTGGATCCGCTTCCTCCTGCTCCGGGGTCGGCATCAGGCAGTCGGGCACGATCTCCGCAAGGCAACGGTGGTACCGCCGCTTGGTGGGCGGCTCGATGACGCTGTTTCGGTGTCGAAGGAGGATGGTTGTGGGCTTGGCGCCAAGTTCATCGTACAACCGGTCCTGAACTGCACGCCCCATTCGGCGAGCCCGCTCCGCCATTACCAAGAAGAGCACGCCGGTGACAGTGATACCGCCCCCGATGGCCCACTGGAGAAGGTCCTGCGGAAACACCACGCCGACAGCCAGCCCGGCGGGCAGGGCGACCAGCAGGGCCGGGGTGAGGCGGGCAGGGATGGAGTACGAGTCGAGCCCGATCACCACTACTCCTCGACCTCGTCGTAGAAGGGAAGCGGGTTCGACGCGGGCCAGCCCCGACCGGGCGCGTCGTCGTGATGCCACTTGCCCATTCCGTTGGTTGCGTGGACGCGCTCCTTCGCCCCCCGCCTTTGGTAAGCGTTGCAGACCCTCTTCGCGGGGTGCTTCTCTGCCCTCTCGGCGCAGGAAACAAACGCATACTTGTTGGCGTCCTGCCCCTTGGGGCCGAGCATTCTGTCCAAAACTGAAGGGCCGACATTCCGGCGGCTCCCGTGGTGGGGAACCTGGACGAACACGCTCGCTGGCAGGTCGATGCCACGGGCCTCCGCCGTGGTGACGGCTCGGTCGAGGGCGGGCACGCCCGCATCTCCAGTGAACAGCATCCGCCGACCCTCTCGCTCGACCGTGAGGATCACGCTACTGTTGTTCTCGGCGCTCGTGGCGTCCTCATCGGGGTCTGTGAGCGTCTCGATGCCCCATCCCTCCGCCACCTTGGCCGCCATCTCGAGTACTGCGGTACCCGCCCGGCGCAGAAGGCCCGGCTGTTCGTAGGACGCGGACGCTGCCTCGGGGGTCTCCCGAAATTGGGGAAGGAGCTCCGCGTAGTAACCGATCGAGGGTCCGAGCACGGTGATGCCCAGTTCACCGAACGGCAGAGGTATATCCGAAAACGGCTCGTCGATCGTGATGCCACGCTGCAGCGCGAGTTCCTCAAGCTCAACTGCCGTGTCCAGGGACGCCCGAATGGATCGCGCAAGGCCCAACGAGGTGATGGTCCGACTCTTGAACAGCGCCTTGTAGTCCGCAGAGTGGAGCCAGGGTCGGTGCATCCAGAGTCGGCCGACGCTCATGTCTTCTAGAACGGGCCGGAGACCCGACACATGGTCGTTGTCGGGATGGGTCGACACGACTAGGTCCACATGGTCGGTGCCGTAGAACTTGCCGATGTGGCCGACGAGACACTCGCCGGAGTCACGCGTACCCCCGTCGATCACCATGACGAACTGCTCGTTGCGGCCTCCGAAGAGATTGCCGAACCGGAGGCAGATGGCGTCGCCGCTCCGCTCCCCGTCGCCCACATTCAGAAAATCGATCTCGAATCCCATAGCGCGTATCCTTGTGCTAGATGTGCCGGCACCGCGCCCGGCAGGCATCGCCATCCGTGTGCGACGCCCACGAGGACACCGCTCGCGGGGGCGGTGCGAGAGGCGTGCCACGACAGCATTGGCTTATGGGGTCTCAGGGCCGGTCGGGACTGCCAACCCGATCGCGGCCTGCCATTCTGGCAGGGTCGCGGGGCTCGGCCAAGACTACGAATGATATCTTGGTATCGACAGGATATCAACAATCACTTTATGACTTCCTTCTAGGAAGCTCGAGGCAGGCGGGCCTTGCTTCTGATTCGCACTTCGTGCCCAACTATGATCTGATGACTAGCAGGAAACACGGAGCGGCCCCCTCTGTGCTCCCTGTGCGTCCGTGGTGAACTGTCTCCCCTGGCAGGTGGCACTGGCGATCTCCGGCTGTGCCACTGGCGGCTCGCCCGCCAGTGCTGACCCACCGCCCACTCCGCACGGGCGGGCAAGCCGCCCGTGGCACAGGGTGGGTCTGGGGGCAAAGCTCAAAGCGAAAGGCTCAAAGCTCAAATCAAGGCACGCGGGGCCGGGGCGTGCTGCCTTGCCTCAGGACTCGGGACTCAAGACTCAAGACCCACCTCCCCAGTAC